>NZ_OY764866.1:0-600000 GCF_963668515.1 uncultured Ilyobacter sp.
CACTGTGAGCCAGAAAATCAAAAATGATTCTAAGGAGAGTGTAAACCAGCTCTTAATATCAAATTTCAAAAGGATACAGGAAGCTGTGAGGTGTATAGAGGAGATTCTGAAGGTTCTCGGTCATTACAACTTGTCCAAAAATATGGAAAAGGTGAGATACCAGTCTTACTCATTAGAAAAAGATATATCTGTATATTTAAAAACCAGTGGTGCTTAGACCACTGGTTTTATTTTTTCATCACAACCACTATCTGGTGTATCATAAGATTATTGGGATACATAACAAGATTGCCATTGTCATTTTCCACCTCTACATAAAAAAGCCTCATCTCTTTTATTGTCCCTTCAAGTTTGTGATCCCCTATATTGATCAAAACCCTGTCCCCTACCTTCATCCTATAGCTGAAAAAAAGAATCAGACCAGAGGATATATTGCTGAGATTTGACCATGAGGCAAAAAGAGCCGTTCCTAAAATAGTGAATATCGTTGCCGCCACTACAAAAAACTCTTTCAAATGAAAGCCCCATATTAGTGTCATCAGAGTAAAGGAGCATATTGCCAAAAAACTATCAATAAGCCTTTTAGCTCTTACTATTCTGTCTGTAGAGAAGTTATTTTTTATGCCAAACTTTTCCACACCTCTGTTAAAAAGATTTCCAATCAAAAAAAATGTCGATAATATCCCCACTGTCCACCCAATCTTACTAAGATTAACAACTATACTTTCCACGATTCACACTCCAGATTATTCATTAAAGAAAAAAATAATATCACTTTTGTCTCTGGATTTCAATAAAAATTTTAATTCTTATGAGTTATAACTCTCAAAAGCCTCCAAAAACTCATTTTTCATCTCTTCCCTAAGTTCTTTAGGTTCTAGAATAACTGCTTCTTTGAGAAACTGTCTGAAGTAAAGCTTGGCATTTTCATTGGAAGTCTCAAAGGTATAGACATCCCCTGATCTTTTTAGAAATTTAGGCCTGTAGTTTGTCAAACTTTTCATGAGACTTACCCCTTCTCCGGTAAGCCTTACCTTCACAAAGTTCCCGTTACCCAAAAATGGATCAAAGTTTTTTCTGACACTTTCTATGTATTTTTTATCCTTACCTTTTATCTTGTCATCTAATATGGATATTATCTCTAACTCTTTTAGCTTATAGTTTTTATATCCCTTAGCTTCTTCACAGAAACAAAATAAAAAGTT
Source organism: uncultured Ilyobacter sp. (assembly GCF_963668515.1). NCBI lineage: Bacteria > Fusobacteriati > Fusobacteriota > Fusobacteriia > Fusobacteriales > Fusobacteriaceae > Ilyobacter > uncultured Ilyobacter sp. Next base: position 1,206 of record NZ_OY764866.1, read on the forward strand.
TTCATCTCCCTGTTCCTCTCTTTTTACAAAAAAAGGTTCGACGGTGTAAATCTTATCTATATATTTCAATTTTAATTTTCTTTTCATCTTTATAGCTTCTAATATACTTTTAAGTCTTTCTTCGTATATAAAAAGCTCCCTCTGGTATTTAAATTTAGAGGTGTACACTTCAAAAAGCTCCCTGAAAAACTCAGCCTCTATATCTACATGATTTTCCTTCAATACATCGTAATAGATCTCTCTATTTGCCACATTGAGGTCAAACTGTATTATCTTCTTTAGAGGTCTTCCTTGAGTTTCCAGGAGCTTTTCCACATTAATATCTTTTTTATATTTCAGTTTATCCAGTATATAATTGCAGAGTTTATTATTGTTTATACCAAACTCTTCTACGTCATTTCTCATCATACGCCAAATATCTTCTGGGACTGTCACCCGTATCTTCTTCATAAAGCCCTCCCAAAAAAATCTTTATATGATTATATCATAAAGACTTTGAGAATTCTACACTGAAAAGAGTTCTTCCCCTCTAAATCCGGCTTCTTTCTTGTGAAATGTTTCAAGAAGAGATTCTACAGTTAGTTCCTGCTTCTCTTTCCCGCTAACATCTATTATTATTTCACCTTCATGAAGCATGATCATTCTGTTCCCATAATCTATTGCGTCTTGCAGGTTGTGAGTTATCATAAGAGTAGATATTTTATTTCCTTCTACTACCTCTTTTGTTTTATTCATTATGATCTTAGAGGTCTTAGGATCTAAGGCAGCAGTATGCTCATCGAGCATTAGAACTTCTGGTTTATTAAGAGTTGCCATTATTAGTGCCAGGCATTGTCGCTGCCCTCCTGATAAAAGCCCTACTTCTGTGTCCATCTGGTTTTCTATACCCAGTCCTAACTGAGAAAGTGCTTCTATATAATAGCCTCTCCTATTTTTATTCAACCCCATGGTAAGTCCAAATTTTTTACCCTTGTTATCTGCCATAGAAAGATTTTCATACACAGTCATAGAAGGTGCCGTTCCTAGAGATGGATTCTGATATACCTTAGATATAAAGCTGTTTCTCTTATGCTTTTCCATGTAAGTCACATCTCTGTTTCCTACAAATACCCTTCCCGAGTCAGATATGATGTTTCCTAAAATTACATTTAAAAGGGTAGATTTACCCGCTCCGTTACTTCCTATTATAGTTATAAAATCTCCCTCTTTCACATGAAAGTTAAGATTTTTAAATACCTCTTTTTTAGTTCCAAGTTCTGAAATGAAGGTTTTCTTTATATTCTCCAATTTAACCATTTGCTGCAACACCTCTTTTCAGGCCTTTTTTCTTCTCCTTAAGGGCCATTATTCCTACCACTATGACAGCGGTTACAAGCTTTAGGTCACTGGCTCTCATACCCATTTTCAGTGCAGCCGCCACTACATATTTAAATATAAGTGTTCCTAGTAGGGCTACTGTTGTTGCTTTCATAAACTTACCTGTCTTAAATACAGTTTCACCTATTATTATCGCCGCAAGACCTGTCACTATCGTTCCTGTTCCCATTCCCACATCTGCAAATCCTTGATACTGGGCAAGAATCCCTCCAGATAGTGCAACTAGTGCATTGGATATGGCCAGACCGTATATCTTTAGGTGCTTTTCATTTATACCTAGAGATACCACAAGAGTTTCATTGTCTCCTAAAGCCTTAAGGGCAAAACCAAACTTTGTCTTTAACAAATAGTCAAGGGATCCTTTTACAACTGCTAATAGGATAAGAATAACAACTATAGACGGAACTCCTGTGTTAAATAGATGATCCACCCCAAACAAAGGTATATTGGATTTCCCCATGACTCTCAGATTGACACTATATAGACCGGTCATCACTATTATCCCTGCCAAAAGGTTTGTTATATTCCATTTTACATGTATATAACCCGTCACAAACCCTGCCATTCCTCCTGCTACCACAGCTAGTAAAAGCGCCAAAACTGGGCTCATTCCCCTGCTAACACACACCGCGGCAACTGCAGCTCCTAAAGGAAAGCTTCCATCTACTGAAAGGTCAGGGAAGTCCAGTATCTTATAAGAGATATAGACCCCCAAAACCATTATTGAAAATATTAATCCCTGCTCCAGTGTTCCTAGTAATATCACGATGTATCTTCCTCCTTCCGCAGAGAGTCAGCACTTTATCTTAAAATATTTCAGCTTTATCCAAACCATCGATATTATCAAGTGAGATTCCCATCTCTTCAGCCGCTCTCTTGTTTATAATAAGTTGAGTATCTTTTAATGTCTCTACAGGCATATCTTTAATGTCTGCACCCTTTAATATCTCTACTGCCATCTCTCCTGTCTGATATCCTAATTTATAATAGTCTATCGTCTCAGTAGCTACTGCTCCCTGCTCTACCATGTCCTTGATAGAACCTATTACTGGAACTTTGGCTTCATTTGTCTTTTGAAGTACAAGGGGTATGGCAGCTGTCATAAGATTGTCGGTAGGGACATAGAGTACATCTACTTTTCCTAAGATCACATCTAATGCAGAAGACACTTCATTGACATTTGTCACTCCTGAAGTAATTACCTCTAGAGATAGCTTCTCACATTCCTCAGTTGCTTTCTTTACCAAAAATTCTGAATTCTGCTCACTTGTATTATAAACTATCCCCACTTTCTTAGCATTAGGAAGAAGTTTTGTTATAAGTTCCATCTGCTGCTTCACAGGCGACATATCACTTGTTCCGCTTATATTGTCCCCAGTAAGTCCAGCTGATTCAGGATCTGTAACTGCAGTTATCAAAATAGGTATCTCCTTAGTCATATTATAAGCAGCCTGTGCACTAGGTGTCGCTATAGCAAGTATTAGATCTTTTTTGTCCTGCACATAAGAGTTTGCTATTGTTTGGGCTGTTCCAAAGTCACCCTGTGCACTTTGGAATTCTATCTCTACTTTTGTTTCATCGTATCCGGCATCTTTTAAGGCCTGTAAAAATCCATCTTTAGAGGCATCTAAGGCTGGATGTTCTATTATCTGAGTAATTCCTATCTTAATTTTTTTCTCTTCTTTTTTCCCGCACCCTGTCATTAAAATAACTAAAGCCAGGATAGCTAAAAACAAACCTTTTTTCATAAACCCCTCACCCCTCTAAAATTTAATCTATTATATAAAATGATATCATTTTAGTTAAAAGGCTTCTATCCAACAATAAAAAAAGCATTTTGTTCGATTTTTATTGTTAAAAACAAAATAAAACAAGGAGTATCTAAAGATAATCCTAAAAAATTTGTTCGTATTAGTCCACCATTTCTGCTCTTTCTTTTAAAGCATTTGAGATTGTTATATTATATTCTTCGGCTTTTTTTCCATTTATATACAGTGAAGAGTTCTTTACAGTTTCATAGGGCATAGCCTCTATTTTTTCCCCTTGAAGATATCTTACAATCATCTCTCCTGTCTGATAACCCACCTGATAGTCCTCTATACCTTCTGTAGCCACAGCACCCTGGTAAACATAAGGCTTAGTTGCTCCAATTACAGGGACCTTTCCTTTATCAGCCTTTTGTATAACCAGTGGATAAGCAGATGCTATTGTGTTGTCTATAGAGGTGTAGAGTACATCTATCTCTGGAATTATAGTGTCTAAGGCAGAAGAAACCTCATTTACATTTGTGATTCCCCTTACAATTACTTTTAGTCCCGCTTCTTCAGCTTTCTCTGTAAAAAGTTCTGTAAGGTAAACTGAATTCTGTTCACTTGTGTTATATACTATTCCCACTTTCTTAGCCTCTGGCAGAAGCTCCATTATAAGCTTTATCTGTTTTTCCACAGGCGACTGATCACTTACCCCTGTTACATTTGAAGCAGTGAGTCCAGCCACATCAGGATTTGTTACTGCAGCAAAGAACACTGGCTTGTCTGAAATTTGATTCTGTGCAGCCTGGGCACTAGGAGTTGTTATTGCTACGACTATATCTTCACTCTCTTTAAATGAAGTCGCTATCATCTGGGCAGTATTAAAATCCCCTTGGGCATTTTGATAGTTGAACTCCACTCTGTCCTTAAATTCACTCTTTGAAATGGCACCCTCTACACCTTTTCTGACTTCATCCAGTGAAGGGTGTTCTACGATCTGTGTGATCCCAATTTTTATAGGCTTGATTTCCTCTTTCTTTCCACATCCCATTACTGCTAGTATTACGAAACACATAATCAATAATTTTTTCATGATTCTTTCCCCCTCGAGTTTTATTAAAATATTTTCTTTAATCAACTTTATATTAAGTTGTATGAGTGTTTATCTGCTTCTTGATATAGGTATAAAAAAAGGACCTGTTCACAGGTCCTTTGAGATTAAAAATTCTAATAAAAAGACCTGTCCTTTGAGAACAGGTCATAAAAATCAATTTTTAAGATAATTTTTTTATGCAGACTTTGACAAAACCTGGTTCACTTGACTTTTATTGTATTGGTCAATTTTGTTTTGCCACCACCAAGTAAATTTAGCCGTCATCTCTGCCATCCCCTTTTTTTATAATCAACTCTAGTACAACTCTTACAAGAGATTACTATAGAAAATTTCTTTTGTCAAACTTTTTTTATAAATATCACTCTAGGAGAATATTTTTGATACCTGAAATTTAAATCCCAGGTATCTACCCCAAAATATATATCAACAAAACTCCGAACTTTGAAATAAAATACTTTATAAAAAGCCCCCCGACCCTTTAAATCATAAACCCTTTTTTTTAATCTCAACAATCTTTTATTCATTTCAAATGTTCAGAGCCTGTATCAAATCTGTCGTTACCCTTTTGTTAAGAATTATCTAAAATACTTTCAAACCTTACAGGGGTCTGATAAACATTTATTCACCAAAGTAAATATGGCTATCCTAACTAATTTTTTAGGGCTTTCAGAAGTTTGTCCACTCCCATTATACACTATTACTAGTTTTTTTGCACTTAAAAAATTTATCTTTACCAAGTTAAATTGAACAAACTCTATCTGACAACAAATTATATCATTTTTATAAAGTTTTTTTCTAGCCAACAATAAAAAAAATCTTTTGTTCGTTTTTAATAAAATTTATTCAATAATTTCAAGGGAAAAGTTGTATTATTTCAGAAAATTTATGTTCGCACTACTCTTCTACTTTAAACTTTTTATATAAGCTTTTTTACAAAGATATATTTTCTTCACTTTCAAAATCAAATATATGGCACTTTTTCATATCAAAAACAAAATTATATTTTTCCCCATGCTGGGCAAGTAGTGCTTTTTCTGAAGAGCTTCTGGCAGTATATTCCTCCCCGGATATTGATATATGTACGTATTGCTCGTTACCCATCTGTTCTACTACACTTACCTCTCCTGAAACTCCAATATTTTTTATACTAATATTTTCAGGTCTTATACCAAACCAGACCTTTTCTCCTATATATTTTCTGACTTTCTCGGTTTTATCGTCAGGAAGTCTGAGGCTAAAATCCCGTGAAATTTTAATCATAACATCACCATTTTCCTCCTCTAGTGTAGCTTCCTTTATATTCATTGCAGGGGATCCTATAAACCCTGCAACAAATTTATTTGCCGGCTTGCTGTAAAGATTGATAGGAGTGTCCACCTGCATTATCTTTCCATAATTAAGCACACAGATCCTGTCTCCCATGGTCATTGCCTCGACCTGGTCGTGAGTTACATAGATCATCGTTGCTGCCTGCCCCTCTTCTTTAAGCTGCTTATGAAGCTGAGTAATTTTTAACCTCATGGAAACTCTTAGCTTTGCATCAAGATTTGATAGTGGCTCATCAAAAAGAAACACCTCGGGTTTTCTGACTATGGCTCTTCCCACAGCTACCCTCTGCCTCTGACCCCCTGACATCTCCTTGGGTTTCCTTTCTAACAGTGAGGTTATCTCTAATTTTTCAGCTGCCTTCCTCACCCTTTTATCTATTTCTTTTTTAGGGGTTCTTTTCAATTTTAATCCAAAGGCCATATTTTCATATGCCGTCATGTGGGGATACAGGGCATAGTTTTGAAAAACCATTGCAATACCCCTGTTTTTAGGGGCAATATTATTTACTATCCTCTCCCCTATCCACACCTCACCCCCACTGATCTCTTCTAATCCCGCTACCATTCTAAGTATAGTCGACTTGGCACATCCAGAGGGCCCTACAAAGACCATAAACTCACCATGTTTTATATCAAGTTCTATCCCATGAACAGCCTTAAATCCATTTGGATAGGTTTTTTCCAGTTTTTTCAGATGAACTTTAGCCATTTCTACCTCCATTTAGATTTCACTATATTATCTCCATATTAATTTTTTAATCTTTAATATCTTAGTCTTACAATGCCTGAATTACACCCTTTAAAAAATAAGTATACCAGTAAAACTTAACCTATAGCAAGTAGCAATAATACCATGACAAATATCTTGTTAATAAAATAACTCTATAAAATAAATAAACCCTTGAGGGTAAAATAGATTACCTGACAAGAGTCTCTAATTCAAAAGTTTCAGTATAAAGCCTACCTTAATATTCTTGATTTTCTATAAATTTTTTCTATGATAGGCTGGTGCGACGAGGGGGAATTGAACCCCCAAGCCCTTAACGGGCACTAAATTCTGAGTCTAGCGCGTCTACCAATTCCGCCACCGTCGCTCTGATATACCCATTATATATTACTTTTATAATATTTTGTCAAGAGTGTCTTCACCTATTCTTTTAAGATTACTTTATGCTCACTTCTGTGATATAATATCATTATATATTTTCAAGGAGGTAGCCGATGAAAAAAATTGCAAGTTTCACAGTAAACCATATTGATCTCTTAAGAGGAGTCTATGTTTCTAGAAAAGATGTCGTTGGAAATGAACATATACTTACAACTTTTGATATAAGAATGAAAAGACCTAATCTAGAGCCTGTTATCAACAACGGAGAACTCCATACAATAGAACACTTAGGTGCCACATTCCTCAGAAATCATAAGATCTGGGATGAAAGAACTGTTTATTTCGGACCTATGGGCTGCAGAACCGGTGTATACCTTATTTTTAAGGGAGATCTTACCCCTGTAGACGTACTTCCTATTATTACTGAGATGTTCCAGTTTATAGCTGATTTTGAGGGCGATATTCCCGGAGCCACTGCCAGGGATTGCGGAAATTACCTGGATATGAATCTTCCCATGGCAAAATTTGAAGCAAAAAAGTTTTTAGAAGAAGTTTTGCTTGATGTGAAAGATGAAAATATGGTTTACCCTAAATAGCTCTAATTGTGCAAAAAATTAAAAATAAGCAATTCATAAGGTAATATTACGGTAATGACATAAAACACCTTAGGAGTTGCTTACCATAAGCAATATATTATCCCTCAATCACGATCTTTCCAACTTTTTTTCTAAATTAAACTGTAAATAGTCTAAACCCCAAACAGATCACCTCAACTGTTTTGTAGAATGAATAATAAAAAGACTCGATAACTGCGTTATCATAGAAATTTCCTCTTCTACTCATAGAAACAGTGATTCCTAATTTTACCATAGCTCTAGGTAAGAGTTGCTTGTATACTGACTTCCTTGATCACTATGTAAAATTATTCCTTTTTCAGGTGCTTGTTTTAAATAAGCTTTTTCAAGGGTATCAGTAACTAACTCAAAATTCATAGTATCTCTAAACTCATAAGCAACTATTTTTTTATTCCACAAGTCAAGGATGCTACTTAGATACATCCAGCCTTGCTTAGTATAAATATAGGTAATATCTGTAACCCATATCTGGTTTTTTCTATCCGTTTTAAATTCTTGATTCACTATGTTATCTTTAGCTTTATCTGATGGCTTAGACCCTTTGGTACTTTAAACTTTTTAATTCCTTTTGCGTCTAAATTATTCTCTTTCATTAACCTTGTAATTCTCTTAATACTAATTTCAATGCCATATTCATCGTGAAGCTCATCTTTCATTCTAGGAGCTCCCTAAGTCTTTTTGTGCCTGTTTTCTCTAACCTTTTTTATTAACTTAACTACTTTTTTATCATTTTCTACATAGCTGCTTGGCTTCGCGCTTTGCTTTTTGTAGTATCCACTCTTTGAAACAATTAAAGCTTTACAAATTTTGGAAATAGAGTGTACTTCTTTAATATTTTTGATAAACTTAAGTATTTTTACAGGTTTTACTTTATTCCTTTTGAGAATATGGCAGCAGCCTTTTTCAAGATTTCGACCTCTTCTTCTTTCTCTTGGAGAAGTTTCTTTAATCTAATAATTTCAAGATCTTGATCAGTCAAATTTTCTTTATTTTTTAGCTCTCCAAAATACTTTTTCTCCCATCCTACAACAGTACTGGGAGCAATTCCATATTCTCTTTGGATCTCAGTCTTCGTTTTAATTTTGTTATGAACCACTTCAGCGATATTCTTTTTAAAACTATTATCATATTTTACCATTATTAACACCTTCCTTAAAAATATATTATATAATTCCGAAGGAAAAGTGTCCACTTAACACCAGATTCTATTACTGCATTATCATAACAGTTCCCACGCCTGCTCATCGCGTAAGTTAGCCCCAGCTTATTAACTAGTCCAGCATATTCATTACTTGTATATTGTGATCCCTGATCACTGTGTATTGTCAAGCCCGGCTAAGGACTTTCTTTCAAGTACGCTTTTCTCAGAATATCTGATACTAGCTTAGTAGTCATGCTATCCTGGATTTCATAGACAACTATTTTTTGGGACCATAAATCTAGGATGCAGCCCAGATCGTGCCATCCTTCTCGCGTCCAGATATGGGTGATATCAGTCACCCATATTTTATTCTTTGATTCCGATTTAAAGTATTGTTTCAAAATATTTTCTTTGAATTTACCCTAATATTATTGACTTTCATTAGCTTTGTTATCCTTTTGGATAGCCTATCCAACTGTTTATGGATAATTCAGGCCTATTTTTTTTGATTGAAGGATTTTTTCACTTTATTTTGTATAGTTTTGTAACAGAAGCTGTTCTATCAGTTTAAAGCGTTAAAAGAGACAGGGAAGAGATTTCCAAAGAAATTTATAGAGGGAAATTAAAAAATATTCTTATAATGTCATTTTTATTTTTATTATCACTGACGGGCTGTTTCGGTTTAGGTGCTGCTGCAAGTGCAGGAGGATATGAACATCATCCGAACAAGGAAATGGATAGGGGATGAAAAAATATTATGAAGATGGTAAAATCACCAAAGAGGAATATGATATCAGGATAGAGAAGATAAACAGGGACTAATTTTTAAAATAAAGGTAAATATATCAAAAAAGAAGTCTAAATGTTTAATATTAAATTTTAAAGACGGGTGGTAGCATGTTAGAAATGATTGTGATAATCTTCTAATAATATTATGGCTTTTAGGTGTAGTTAGTTCGTATACTATGGGTGGTTTTATACATACTCTTCTAATAATTGCGATAATTGTAGTTTTGATAAGGATAATAAGTGGAAGAAGGTAGTGTAAATAATTTTGTGTTTTTTAATCTCTCTTGATTACTAATTGATGTTTCGCGCAACTAGAATTACTGAGAATACTCGGTTCTTCAAATTAACTAACTCTAAACTAAGAGTTGATTCCTCTGAAATATAAGTTTTAAGCTAATTTCCATCATAAATTTAGTTGAAATATGAATATTTATTTTTATGTTCCTTGTTTTTCTTAACCTTTAAGACCGAGAAACATCAGTTAGTAATTGTGTAGATAAAGAAAGTAAAGTCACTATCTCAACTTTAGTCAAAATTTTATAATAATCAAGGAGGACTCTTTATGAAAAAAAAATTATTATTATTATTAGTTGCCCTTTCATTGGTAGCGTGTGGCGATAAGAAATCTAAAGAAGAAACTACAACAGAAACTGCGCCTGTAGTTCTAGAAGAAGCTGTCAAAGAAGAGGCCTCAGAGATGAAAGAAAATGTTACAGAAAAGGCCTCAGAGATGAAAGAAAATGTTACAGAAGAGGCTTCAGAGATGAAAGAAAATGTTACAGAAAAGGCCTCAGAGATGAAAGAAAATGTTACAGAAGAGGCCTCAGAGATGAAAGAAAATGTTACAGAAAAGGCCTCAGAGATGAAAGAAAATGTTACAGAAGAGGCTTCAGAGATGAAAGAAAATGTTACAGAAAAGGCCTCAGAGATGAAAGAAAATGTTACAGAAGAGGCTTCAGAGATGAAAGAAAATGTTACAGAAAAGGCCTCAGAGATGAAAGAAAATGTTACAGAAGAGGCTTCAGAGATGAAAGAAAATGTTACAGAAGAGGCCTCAGAGATGAAAGAAAATGTTACAGAAGAGGCCTCAGAGATGAAAGAAAATGTTACAGAAGAGGCTTCAGAGATGGATATGAAGGAAATTGTTGAAGCTGATGCAATGGGAGAATCTTCAACAACTTATATTGTTAAAGAAGGAGATAGTTTATCTAGGATAGGATTAAGATATAATGTGCCTTGGACAAAGTTAGTTGAAGAAAATGGCATTGAAAATCCAGATCATATTTATATTGGTCAAAAGATTAAGATCCCTCAAAACTAAATTGTTGGTTACAAGAAGTAGGAAGAATATCTATGTTGGAGTTATGGTATTACGGGGTCTTTCCCAAATTACGTGTAAATTATATTCCTAGCTATTTATGGGGTCCCAACTGGGGCCCCAACTGGGGCCCCATTTAAATTAAATATTTATCCATCTTTTCAGGATAAACGGTTTGACTCCCTAATTATTGGACTTATTTCCTTATTTTGCGCGTTTTTACGCTGCTACTCTGATTTTAAGAATCATACCTTTTCTAAAAAAATTTCCCCCTATCTAAAGAGAGTAAATCTCCTAAACCCTTCAAATAAAAATTTATAATTTCTTAAAGAATAAAAAAATAGAGGATTAACCTCTCTTAAAATAACCGCTTTAAATGTTGTGCTTTTCAACTGGTGCGCAGAGGGGGGAGTGTGTAAGAACCCACCCACACAAAAATATTAAAGTTTTCTTAATATGATTATATAACTTCTTGATTAAAATTTCAATAAAAGCATAGTAATCATAAATATATAAAACAGTACATGTATGTTTTTAACATCTTTATTGACACGTATAAAGACACGTGGTAAAATTAGATTGTGGAGGTGATTCTTTGACGTCAAAGGAGATCATCAAGCGTTTAAAGAGTGAAGGGTGGGAACTTGTTTCACAAGCAGGCTCTCATACCAAATGGAAACATCCTAATGGGGGGATAGTAATTGTCCCTCATCCTAGGAAGGATATTTCAAAAGGAACCCTGAAATCAATCTTTAGACAGGCTGGTTGGGAGTAATCCTGACTGCCTCCACTTAGCATTATCAAGGAGGTTGGAACTTATGAAAAATAATTATATTTTCCCGGCTATTTTTAATAAAGAAGAGGATGGATACAATGTTTCTTTCCCAGATCTTTCAGGAGCTTTTACATGCGGTGAAGATTTTGAGGAAGCTCTCTATATGGCAAAGGAATGCTTGGAAATCTACTTAGAAGATATGAAAGATATTCCAAAGGTCGGAGATTTGGAGAATATAAAATTGGGAAAAAATGATACTATAGTTATGGTGGAAGCTGATCTTATAGCTTTTAGAAAAAAGTATAATAATCAAAGTGTAAAAAAGACACTTACAATTCCAAAATGGTTAAATGATTTAGGGATTGAGAAACATGTTAACTTTTCAGCACTTTTAAAATCAGCATTATTGAAAGAACTAGAAGTAAATTCTTAAATTTTAATAGAGTATCTTTAGAAAGGGGAAAATTTTTTGACTCTTTTTTTAATAATAATTTTCGTAATGTAATGAAACATCCTTTGTGTATTCTCCAAAACTTAATTACTGAATAAGCCAGCAGGCTCTCTAGAATAAATATTCTGAGAGTCTGTTTTTATATTTAATTGCCAATTAACCAAATATCGATTGAATCTTCTATCTCATTTTTTATCCAGGTAAATCACAACAAGATATAAATGTTTCAATAGAGACATGTAATGAAATTATCCAAAAGGATTTTTATAAAATTTGTATAAATTAATGTAAAGGAGGCGAAGATTATATGAAAAGAATAACATTACTTTTTATAATTTTATTTTCAACCATTTATACAATGCCTATAAAAGGTGACAGGGTCGATATAAGAAATCCAATTGACGGAAATTTGATTTCAGTTTCAGAAAGGCTCACTGTAAATGCAAGGGTAGAAAAATCTATAATATCTGCTTCAAAATTTCTGGATGTAAATAAAAGTGCAAAAAATATTGTAGCTGCTGCGAGTGAAATAAATGTAGTAGGAGATATTGATAACATCCTAGTATCTGCCTCAAGAAAGCTAACGGTTAATGGGGATATAGGAGGATCAATCGTTGTCGCTTGCGAAACATTATTACTTAATGGGAATACAGGAGATGTGGTTGTAGCTGCAAGGGAGGTTGACGTAAACGGTGAATTAGAGAACCTTTTTGTTGCTGCTGATAAAATTTATATAAGTGGTACAGTCAAGGGAAATGTTTATTCTACAACAAATAGAGTTGAACTAATAGGAAAGGGTAAAGTTTTGGGCGAAATATACCACCAAAAAGAAGCTCCTAAAATGGACAGAAGAGAAATTGTTAAAAAAGGTTATGGATTTATTCAAATAGTTTCCCTTGTGCACTCATTTTTAGGAATTTTTGTTATAACTTTCCTACTAAAGAAATTAGCACCTGATATGGAAGACAAATTGTCGAAGAATCTTTTCAATAAAGGCTTAATAGCTTTTTTTATTGGACTTTTTTTCTTGGTTACACTTCCAATCTTTGTGATAATAACTATGCCTATTTTCGGAGTATACAGCTTTGGAATAATGCTAGGCTACATATTCATTGTTATTTTGTCAAAATCATTTTTGGTACTTGCTATATCAAAACGTTACAACTACTTTTTATCACTTGCACTAGTAGTAGGCCTAAGTTTTTTCTATCCATTTAGCCTAAGTTTTTCAATAATAGGTTTTGGGATATTTCTAATATTTGTAAAAGATGTCTTATCCAAGAATCCTGAATTACAGATATAAGAGAGTTTCTTTGATTCGGTGTTTTTACTTTTAATTTTTTTGATATTGTAATATTATCAATATACTACTATTTAGTCAACAACCCTCTAAAAGTACATATACGACCTATAAACACTTATATATATATATAAAAAAGAGAGGGAAATCCTCTCTTAAATAAAGACCACTTTAAAGCGGTGTGCTTTTCAACTGGTGCGCAGAGGGGGACTTGAACCCCCACCGGGAAACCCCGACAAGGCCCTCAACCTTGCGCGTCTACCATTCCGCCACCTGCGCCTGTAACTGGTGCGTGAAGGGGGACTTGAACCCCCACCAGGAAACTCCCGACAAGGCCCTCAACCTTGCGCGTCTACCATTCCGCCACCCACGCATGCACCTTAGATCACAGGAAGTATGATATCATATTTGATGGGCCTTGTAAAGCTGTTTTTTATGAAACAGCTTAATTCATCTTTCCTATATCTTTTCTGTAGTACATTTTGTCAAATTTGATTTTTTCAATAGAATTATATGCATTTTTCTTGGCATCATCAAGATCTTTTCCAAGGGCTACTACATTTAAAACTCTTCCTCCGGCAGTGACGAATTTTTCATCTTCTTTTTTTACTCCTGCCATAAAAACAAGATCCTTTACGGTTTCGCAACCAGTTATCTCATATCCCTTGTTGTAAGACTCAGGATATCCTCCAGAAGCTGCCACGACACAGCATGCAGATTGGTCTTTCCATTTGATTTTATCCCCGTCAAGAGTTCCTTTGAGAGTATCGTTAAGTATGTCCAAAAAGTCACTGTCTAAAAGTGGAAGTACCACCTGAGTTTCAGGATCTCCCATTCTCATATTGTATTCAAGGAGATAAACCCCTCTGCTGTTTATCATCAGACCGAAGAATATAACACCACAGAAGTCTAGGCCTTCATTTTTTATACCATTTAGAGTAGGCTCCACAATATCTTTGATGTATTGGTCATATACCTCAGGAGTGACATAGGGATTTGGTGCAATTACACCCATACCTCCTGTGTTAAGGCCGGTATCCCCTTCTCCAATCTTCTTATGGTCCTTTGCAGATATAAAAGAAACTATCTGCGTGGAGTCTGTTATAGAGAGTATAGAGGCTTCTACACCCTTTAAAAACTCCTCTATAACTACTTCGTTTCCAGCATCATTAAATTTTTTGTCTACCATGATGTCATTTACAGCCTCTATACCCTCGTTGATATCGGCACAGATAAGGACTCCTTTACCAGCAGCTAGACCACTTGCCTTTATTACAACTGGGAAATTGATAGTCTCAAGGTAAGCCTTTGCCTTGTCAGCATCGGTGAATATCTCATAGGCTGCAGTTTTAACACCGTATTTTTTCATGAAATCCTTAGCGTAAGCCTTAGATCCCTCTAGAAGGGCCGCCTTACTGTCAGGTCCAAATATCTTCAGTCCCTTCTCTTTGAACTTGTCTACGATACCTGCAACTAAAAGTTCTTCACTTCCTACCATGGTAAGGTCTATTTTCTCTTTTTCGGCAAAAGCCACTATATCCTCCATACCTTTTAGATCTATATTTTCAACTTTTTCCAAAAGCTCGATACCGGCATTTCCAGGTGCACAATATATTTTCTCAACATTTTTATTTTCCTGTATTTTCCAGCATATAGCATGCTCTCTTCCACCGCTGCCTACAACCAATATTTTCATACTTCATCTCCCTTCAGATTCAAGAATTTTATAGTTTTTACCTGTCCAGTCAAAATTAAAGTTTTTTACTTATTTTATTACAGGCCTGCCAAATAGTTTCATTCAGCAGACCTGTTCACACTGTTAATAACAGACTTAATGTTTAAAATGTCTTAGTCCGGTAAATACCATTGATATTTTATGCTCATTGCATGCATCAATAGATTCCTGATCTCTCATAGATCCCCCAGGCTGTACTATTGCAGTTATTCCCGCCTTAGCACACTCATCTACTACATCTCTGAAAGGAAAAAAAGCGTCAGAGGCAAGAACCGCACCGTCTCCAGCTCTTTCTATGGCTTGCTTTGTAGCCCAGATTCTGTTTGTCTCTCCAGTTCCGACACCTTTAGCCATGCCATCTTTTACCACTACAATTGCATTTGATTTTACGTGTTTTACTACCTTCATTCCGAAGACCATGTCATCCATCTCTTTTTTAGAAGGTTCTTTTTCAGTTACAACTTTAAAAGCCTTTGAAAAAGCCTTGTCAGAATCCTGTACCAGAATTCCTCCATCTACTTTTACATACTCGATCTTGTCACACGGAGCATATTTAGCTTTTATTATTCTGAGATTTTTCTTTTTCTTCAGTATTTCTAGGGCCTCATCAGTGAAATCAGGCGCTATCACGATCTCAAGGAATGTTTTGCTCATCTCAGCAGCGGTTTCTCCGTCTACTGTCTTATTTACTGCCACGATTCCTCCAAAGATGGATATAGGATCGCAGTCATAGGATTTTTTGTAGGCTTCTGCTACAGTATCAGCCACAGCTACGCCACAAGGTGTAGAATGCTTTAGTCCACAGCATGCAGTTTCTTCAAACTCACTTACGACCTTCCATGCTACATCCATATCTCTTATATTGTTGAAAGAAAGTTCTTTACCATTTAGCTGCTCAAAGTCCTTCATTGCACCCTTTTCTGTAGTAGATACATAGTAAGCGGCATTTTGGTGAGGATTTTCTCCGTATCTCAGGTCCATCATTTTCTCATAAGAAACACTTAGATATTTAGGCATCTCTCCCTCTAATAGGAAGTTTGAGATTGCTGCATCATAGGCCGATGTCAGGTTAAATACCTTTCCTGCCAGTTTTTTTCTGCTTTCAAAAGAAAGATTTCCTGTGCTCTCAAGTTCTTTTTGTATCTTAGAGTAATCTTCTACATCTGTTATTACGATTACATCTTCAAATGATTTTGCAGCAGACCTAAGCATAGTCGGTCCGCCTATATCGATAAATTCCACTTTTTCTTCAAAAGAGATATCATTTTGTACCTCGTCAAAAAATGGATAGAGATTTACAATAACCATATCGATAGGAGTGATCTCTCTTTTTTCTAGAGTCTCCATATGTTCTTTGTTGCTTCTTATAGCGAGGATTCCACCGTGGATATTAGGGTGAAGAGTTTTTACTCTTCCGTCTAGCATTTCAGCGGCTCCTGTAACTTCCGACACCTCAGTAACCGGGATAGAATTTTCTCTCAGGTACTTATAAGTCCCCCCTGTAGATACTACCTCTACACCTATCTCTACTAAAAATTTTGCAAAATCCAGTATTCCTGTTTTATCATAAACTGAAATCAGTGCTCTCTTCATAAATATGATTCTCCTTTTAATACTTTCTTGATTACTTATGTTTCTCCCAAATTAATTCAGCTATTCTACAAAGATATAATCTATATAGAAAGCCGCAGACCCACAATATAAATCTTAAAATTAGGTTTTAGGAATTTTAAGTTTTTATTATCTTTTATTTAGGTTTTAGGAGTTTAAATAGTTGATATGTGAGTCTGCAGCCCTCCGACAAAAGTTAGTTACCCTCAGCGATATCCATAATGGCCTGAGGCAAAAGTCTGTGCTCTATTTCAAGGACTTTTTTCTGAAGAGTTTCAGGGGTATCATTTTCTAGTACGGATACTTTTTCCTGATATATTATCTCTCCAGTGTCCACACCTGCATCTACATAGTGTACCGTGCATCCGCTTTCTTTTTCCCCGGCGGCTATTACAGCCTGATGGATTTTTATACCATACATTCCAGGCCCTCCAAATTTTGGGAGAAGTGACGGATGGATGTTTATTATTTTCTTACTCCATTTTTTAGTGAATTCAGAATCAAGTATAGATAGGAAACCTGCAAGTACTATGAGGTCCACCTTGCCTTCTAAAATGGTGTCTATCTCTTTCGAAAGATTTTTTTTCAGTTCTTTTCTATCTAAAAGGTACGTTTTTATACCATTATTGCTTGCTCTTTCTAAACCATAGCATTTTCTGTCAGCAATGAGACAGTCTATTTTGCAAGGGAGTTTTCCGTCGTTGATTCTATCAATGATAGCCTGAAAATTACTTCCCCCTCCTGATACCAATACCGCTATATTAAGCATAGCTCTTTATCTCCCTTTTTAATATATCCTATTTCATAAGCTTCTTCACCAAGAGTTTTTAGCTCGGATATTACAGCATCTTTATCCCCAGAGGCTACTACAATTACAAATCCTACTCCCATGTTGAAAGTCCCGTACATCTCATCTTCAGGTACACCCTTAGACTGAAGATGTCTGAATATTTCAGGGATTCTTATTTTTTCTTTTTCTACCACAGCCTGATACCCTTCTCTTATTGTTCTAGGAAGGTTTTCAGGTAAACCTCCTCCTGTGATGTGTGCCATACCCTTTACGGTGAATTTTTCAAGGAGTGCAAGAACGGGCTTTACATAAATTTTGGTAGGTTCAAGAAGAACCTCTCCTATTTTTTTCCCGTTAAGTTCCTCGTCAAAATCAGTAACCAGTCTTCTCACAAGAGAAAAACCGTTGCTGTGAACTCCAGAAGATGGAAGAGCGATAAGAACATCTCCCTCTTCAACTGTGCTTCCGTTTATAATCTCATCTTTTTCTACGACTCCCACAGAAAACCCTGCAATGTCATAATCTCCATCTTTATAAAAACCAGGCATTTCAGCTGTTTCTCCCCCTACAAGGGCAGCTCCCGACTGAAGGCACCCTTCAGCTACTCCTGATACCAACTGAGCAGCTTTTTCAGCCTCTAATTTTCCGCATGCCATATAGTCAAGGAAAAACATCGGCTTCGCTCCATGACACAATATATCATTGACACACATGGCTACAGCATCTATTCCTACAGTGTTGTACACTCCCATCTTAAATGCTACTTCTAGCTTTGTCCCTACACCGTCTGTTCCAGATACAAGAACTGGGTTTTTATACTGACCCATCTCATACATGGCTCCAAAACTTCCCAGACCATTTAAAACACTTTTATTATGAGTTTTTGATACGGCTTTTTTCATGAGTTCTACAGCTTTGTATCCCTCTTCTTTATTTACTCCAGCATCTTTATAAGAAATTGACATTATTTCCTCCTAATTTTAAACTTCTCCCATCGGGGTACATACAGGATACTCTCCATCAAAACATCCTAAACAGAAATCTTCACTTCCTAGAACCTTTGCAAGATTTGGAAGAGTAAGATAATCTAGTGAATCAGCTCCGATAACTTCTTTTATCTCTTCTATAGAGTGTGTTGATGCTATAAGCTCTTTTCTATGTGCAGTATCGATTCCAAAATAGCACGGATATTTTACCGCTGGAGAAGCTGAACGGAAGTGTACTTCAGTAGCTCCTGCTTTTCTCAGCATCTGAATAAGAAGTCTGCTTGTTGTACCTCTTACCAGTGAGTCGTCTACTACCACTACTCTTTTGCCAACTACATTGACCTTTAGCGCGTTTAGTTTTACCTGAACCGCCTTTTCTCGAAGCTCCTGAGAGGGCTTTATAAAAGTTCTTCCAATATATTTATTTTTAATAAGTCCCACAGTATATGGAATTCCGCTTTCTTCTGCAAATCCTATTGCTGCAGGTATTCCAGAGTCAGGGACCCCTATAACTACGTCTGCTTCTACAGGTTTTTGCCTTGCAAGGTATCTACCAGATTCTACCCTCACCTGAAAAGCACTCTTTCCGTCTATGATACTGTCAGGTCTTGCAAAGTATATAGTTTCAAATGAACAAGGAGCATTTTTAGTATTTTCAGCATACTTAATTGATTTTACTCCGTGGTCATCTATTACGACCATCTCTCCAGGTTCTATATCTCTGATAAGGTCTGCCCCAACAGCATCTAGGGCACAGGATTCAGAGGCTAGGAAATAATCTCCCTCGTCATTTTGTCCAAGACACAGTGGTCTTATACCGTAAGGATCTCTTACACCTATAAGCTTCTGGTCAGCAAGGATAACTAGAGAATAAGAACCTTTTATGGCACCTACCGTACTTCTGATGGCCTCTTCTAGACCTTTAGATGCCTTTCTTGCGATCATGTTTATGATGACTTCTGAGTCTATATCTGTGATAAAGGTAGATCCTGAATCCTCAAGAAGTTCCTTTATTATTTCTGCATTTACAAGGTTTCCGTTGTGAGCCACTGCTATCTGTCCAAGTTTAAACTTACTTTCAAGAGGCTGTGCATTTATGAGTTTACTAGCCCCTGAAGTAGAGTATCTCACATGCCCTATAGCGGCATTTCCCTTAAGTTCATCTAGCTTTTCAGAGCTGAAGACATCGGCTACAAGTCCCATTCCTTTAAATGTTGTTTTTTCTCCGAAGTTTGATACGGTGATTCCGGCACTTTCCTGCCCTCTGTGTTGAAGGGCATATATTCCATAATAAGTAAGATTCGAGACTTTTTTGATCTCTTTTGAGTAGACACCAAATACTCCGCACTCCTCTTCCATTTTATCTATATCATGTATATCATACATATTTATTTAGCACCCAGCCTTTTTAAAATTTCAATATAAGCTTCTTCGATACCTCCGAGGTCCCTTCTGAATCTATCTTTATCAAGTTTTTCACCTGTTTCCTTGTCCCAAAGTCTGCAAGTATCAGGTGTTATCTCGTCTGCAAGAAGGATCTCTCCGTCTTTATTTTTTCCAAACTCTATTTTAAAATCAACAAGAGTAATTCCCTCTTCATCAAAAGTTTCTTTCAAAAGGTTGTTGATCTTAGCAGTGGTATCATATATTTTTGCAAGATCCTCATAAGTTGTTACCCCCATTGCCACAGCGTGGTGGTCGTTGATAAGAGGATCGTTGTATTTATCATTTTTATAGCAGATTTCAAATATAGTGTTTGAAGGAACAGTTCCTTCCTCTATACCAACTCTAGCCGCCATAGAACCTGCGATTACATTCCTTACGATTACTTCTAGAGGGATGATCTCCACCTTCTCACAAAGCTGATCCCTGTCGTTTAACATCTTCTTGAAGTGAGTTTTTATCCCGTTTTTTTCAAGGATCTCATATAGAGTGGCAGTGATTTTATTGTTTAAAATACCTTTGTTTTCGATAGTCCCTTTTTTAGCACCGTTTCCAGCAGTGGCGTCGTCTTTAAAGTGGATGATAACTAGATTTGGATCATCTGTAGAATATACTTTCTTAGCTTTTCCTTCATACACCATATCCTTTTTTACCATTTCTATTCTTCCTCCCGATTTATAAAAGATTATTTTGCCAATAATTGCTATTCAGTTATTATTTTTAGATGCTCTCTAGCTTTTAATGCCAGCTTACAGGCCTCTTCTTCTGAATCATTTAGAACCGTTATATGTCCCATTTTTCTGAATGGTTTTGTATCTTTTTTTCCGTAAAGGTGAAGATAGGCCCCGTCGACACTCATCATCTCATCCATACCAATAACCTTAACTTTTCCATCGTAGCCATCCTCACCTAAGATGTTTACCATGCAGGCAGGAGAGAGTAAGTCACAACTTCCCAAGCTATAGTTTAGAACAGCCCTTATAAACTGTTCATACTGTGATGTTTTGCATGCCTCAATTGTGTAATGTCCAGAGTTGTGAGGTCTCGGTGCAACTTCATTGATAAGTATCTCACCCTCTTTAGTCAGGAACATCTCCACACCAAATATTCCTACACCATCAAGAGCCTCTACACACTGAAGTGCCAGTCCCTTGGCTCTTTTACACTGATTTTCAGTTATCCTAGCCGGTGCAACTACGGTATCGCATATATTTGTTTTATCATCAAACACCATTTCCACCACTGGATATGTAGCTATATCACCATTGAAATTTCTGGCAACCATTACCGCAATCTCTTTTTCACACTCTATAAATTCCTCAAAGAAGCTGTCCCCTTGGATCATCTTCTCTATATCAGACTCATCTTTAAGAATAAAGACTCCCCTGCCGTCATAGCCACCTTTGCAGCTTTTTTGTACAACTGGAAATCCAAACTCTTTTTTCAGTTCTTCTAGATTATCTTCAGTAACTTTTTTCCATTTTGAAGTAGGAATATTTTTTTCATCTAAAAGTTCTTTTTGTTTTGATTTGTCCTGAATTATCTCAATGACCCTTGAAGATGGAAATATCTTTTTCCCCTTTTCTTCAAGTTCTTTTAATACTTCAACATTTATATGCTCTATTTCGTAGGTAAGTACATCGCATTTTTCAGATATCTCTCTTATCTTATCTTCATCGTGCAGGCTTCCTATAACATATTCGTTTGAGATCTCGCTGGCAGGAGAAGGATGCTGCTCTGTAAGCACACAGGTATAAATATCCATTTTTCTAGCTTCAAGAATAGTCATCTTTCCAAGTTGTCCGCCGCCGATAATTCCTAATTTTTTCAATTGGTTTCTCCTCCCAAACTACATACTTTCGAGATATTTAGCGTATCCCATTTCTTCTACTTTTTCAGCTTTTGCCTCTACTTCTTCTTTCATATCAGCCATATATTTTTTTACTGTCTCTTTGACTGCCTTGTCTTTTATAGAGATTATTTTGGCTGCAAGTATTCCGGCATTTTTTGCTCCGTTTATTGCCACAGTTGCCACAGGTACTCCACCAGGCATCTGCACTATAGACAACAGTGAATCAAGACCGCTTAGATTTGAGCTTTTAACTGGTACCCCTATAACAGGAACACTGGTTATTGCTGCCACCATCCCAGGAAGGTGGGCTGCCCCACCTGCACCGGCAATGATAACGTCGATACCTCTTTCATCAGCTGTTTTTGCATATTCATACATTTTATCAACTGTTCTATGTGCCGAAACTACAGTCAATTCATAATCTATTTTAAATTCATCTAATATTTTTGCGGCAGCACTCATTACTGGTAGATCTGAGTCACTTCCCATAATTATACCTATTTTTCCCATTATTCTTCCTTCCTGTGAACAAAATCTCTACTATATTACTTAAAATATTTTACTCCGTTTTCAAATATTTTCTGCTCTTTATCCCCTATAATATTCTTATAAAGGTTATCTCCCATTCTTTCAGAGTGTCCCATTTTACCGAGGATCTTACCGTCTGGAGATGTGATCCCCTCTATGGCATATACAGAGCCGTTTGGATTAAACTTAAACTCATTTGAAGGATTGCCTTCAAAATTTACATACTGGGTAGCCACCTGACCGTTTTCAAAGAGCTTTCTAGCCACCTCTTCATTGGCGAAAAATCTTCCCTCACCGTGAGATACAGGAATCTCATGGACTGATCCCACCTCTATACCAGAGAACCAAGGAGATTTATTTGATGTCACCTTTGTAGATACCATCTGAGAGATATGTCTTCCTATATTATTAAATGTAAGGGTAGGTGAATCTTCAGTTACCTTTCCGATCTCTCCATAAGGAAGAAGTCCAGACTTTATAAGTGCCTGGAATCCGTTACAGATACCTAGGATAAGACCGTCTCTTTCTAGGAATTTAGCTATAGCGTCAGCTACCTTTGGATTAGACAGCACTGTTGCAATAAATTTACCGGAACCATCAGGCTCATCTCCAGAACTGAATCCTCCCGGGATCATAAGTATCTGAGATTTATTTAATTCCTTTAGCATCTCTTCAATAGATTCATTTATATGTTTTTGTGTAAGATTTTTAAAAGTCATTCCAGAGGTAGTCGCCCCAGCCTTTTCAAAGACTCTTTTAGCATCATATTCACAGTTTGTTCCTGGGAATGCAGGGATAAATACATTTGGATCTGCTATTTTATTTTTGGCAACGATAATTTCTTTTGCCTCGTAAGGAGTCCAGATATATTCTTTCTTCTCCTCTTTTGTCTCATATGGGAATACCGGTTCTAGAGTCTCTAGCCATGTTTTCTCAGCCTCTTCTAGGGTGGTTACCGTATCTCCGACTTTCATTTTTTCTTCCTCAGTGGTTGTTCCTAGGAATACTATATTTTTTCCAGAAAGTTCTTCAGTAGCTTCTACTACAAATGAACCGTAGCCAAGCATGAATAAGTTTTCTTCAAGGTTTTCGATGTTTACCCCTACTCTGTTTCCGAAACTCATCTTTGCAAGGGCCTCTGCAACTCCGCCTTTTTTAAGTGTCATTGCCGAGATTATTTTTCCGGATTTTATATTTTCATACATATAGTTAAAGTTTCTTTTCAGCTCTTTGGTGTTTGGCATAAGGTCTGCCGTCATGTTGTGCTTTACGAGATATATTTTATTTCCTGCTTTTTTAAATTCAGGGGATATAACTTCACTTGCCTTTACAGGTGACACGGCGAAAGAAATCAGTGTAGGCGGTACATGAATCTCATTAAAGGTTCCGCTCATGGAATCTTTTCCACCTATTGCCGCTATCTCAAACTGTTTTTGAGCAAATAATGTACCTAGAAGTGCAGAAAAAGGTTTTCCCCAGTTTATTGGGTCTTTTCCTAGTTTCTGGAAATACTCCTGGAATGAGAGTCTGATCTTAGACCATTCTCCCCCTGCAGCTACTATCTTTGCCAGTGATTCTACCACTGCATAGGCTCCCCCGTGGAAAGGTGACCATGAGGAAACACTAGGGTCATATCCCCAAGAGATAGCCGAAGCCGTATCTGTCTCTCCCTTTAGGAGTGGGAACTTCTGTACACTGAGGTCGGTAGGAGTCATCTGATACTTTCCTCCAAATGGCATAAGGACTGTAGACGCCCCTATAGAGGAGTCAAACATCTCCATAAGTCCTTTTTGTGAGGATACATTTAGAGAAGCAAGCATCTTAAGCCATCTCTCTTTTCCCTCTTTTTCTGAGAAAAGTTCCTGCTCAAGAGGTGAGGAGTCAGCCGGAGCTTCAAGTTCTACATTGTTTTCCTGAGTGACACCGTTTGTGTCTAGGAAATCTCTTGAGATATCTACTATCTTGCTTCCCTTCCAGAAGATCTCAAGTCTGTTTCTGTCTGTTACAGTTGCAACTACTGTAGCAAGTAGATTTTCTTTATCAGCTAACTCTATAAACTGATCTCTGTCTTTTTCTTCTATAACTACAGCCATTCTCTCCTGTGATTCAGAGATAGCCAGTTCAGTACCATTTAATCCTTCATATTTTACAGGTACTACATCTAGATCTATTTCTAGTCCGTCTGCCAGTTCCCCTATGGCTACAGAAACTCCTCCTGCACCAAAGTCGTTACATTTTTTTATTAGTTTAGTAACTTCAGGATTTCTAAATAATTTTTGGATTTTTCTCTCTTCAGGTGCGTTTCCTTTTTGTACCTCTGCTCCGCATGTGGCAAGGGACTCGTCGGTATGCTCTTTAGAAGAACCAGTAGCTCCTCCGCATCCGTCTCTTCCTGTCTTTCCTCCTAGGAGGACGACTATGTCTCCAGGTGTCGAGCTCTCTCTTCTTACCCAGTCAGCAGGCACTGCACCAACGACAGCTCCTACCTCCATTCTTTTTGCCTTGTATCCAGGGTGGTATATCTCTGCCACGTGACCTGTAGTAAGACCGATCTGGTTACCGTAGGCTGAATATCCGTGGGCAGCTCCCTTTGTTATTTTTTTCTGGGGAAGTTTTCCAGGCATTGTATCTTCTAGCTTTTCAAGGGGATCTGCAGATCCTGTCACTCTTATTGCCTGATACACATAAGACCTTCCTGAAAGAGGGTCTCTTATGGCCCCTCCTAGACAGGTGGATGCTCCCCCGAAAGGCTCTATTTCAGTGGGGTGGTTATGGGTTTCATTTTTAAACATAAGAAGCCATTTTTCAGTTATGCCGTCTACATCGACGTCTACATATACCGAGCATGCATTTATCTCTTCTGACACCTCAAGATCGTCTAATTTTCCTGACTTTCTAAGTTCTTTACCTGAGATGGTAGCCATATCCATGAGCGAAATATGTTTTTTGTCTATTTTTTCTCCATGAACAAACTCTCTGCTTTCTAGATATTGATCAAAGGTCTCTTGAAGAATCTTGTGAAATCTTCCCTTGGGAAATACGATCTCTTTTATTCTGGTCTCAAATGTTGTATGTCTGCAGTGATCTGACCAGTAGGTGTCTAGGACTTTTATCTCAGTCTCACTAGGATCTCTGTTTTCTGTGTTTCTAAAATAACTTTGCACAAACATCATATCCTCTAGAGTCATGGCAAAGCCCTCTTTTGATCGATAAGCCTCCATCTCCTCTTCAGTGAATTTAGTAAATCCGTCAATAAAAGGTACCTCTGTTGGTTTTTCCACAGATTCGATATGAAGTTTTTCAAGATTTTTTTCTCTCATTTCCACAGGGTTGATATAGAAATTCTTTACTTTTTCTAGTTCCTCATCAGTTATCTCCCCTTGGAAGATTATGATTTTTCCACTTGTAACTTCTACATTCTCATTTTTTTCTGACACGAGATTCAGACATTGTATAGCCGAATCTGCTCTCTGATCAAACTGACCTGGTAAAAACTCTGCCGCAAAATATTTTTCATCTTTGAGATCTAAGGTGTCATAGACTTTATCCATAACAACTTCTGAAAATATAGTTCTTTTGGCTTTTTCCAGCTCCTCTTTAGTAATTCCAAATATGTCATAGCTGTTTAAGATTCTTACCTTCTGGAGCTTTTCAAGCTTAAATCCTTCCTTAAGCTCATTTAGAAGCCCCTTAGCCTCTACATCAAATCCGTCTTTCTTTTCAACATAGATACGGTAGTTCATTACTTCCCCCTAAAACCTTTTATTTTTTTAATAACCTTCACACTTCAGTGTGGCCGTATACCTACTTATTCAAGTTCAAGATACTAAATATTTATAAAATACCTGTTTTTAAATATTGTATACAAAAAAACCAGATACTTTTCAGAGTGAAAGTACCTGGGTGATTAATCCCATAAACTTTCACTCATAGAAGGCCATTATCGGCTCCCGACCATATTACGGGATTATATGAGTGATTTTAAAATAGTCCTGTTATTTTTCCGTTTTCATCTATATCTATAAGTTCAGCTGAAGGTTTCTTAGGAAGGCCAGGCATATCGATGATATTTCCTGCCATGGCTACTATAAATCCTGCACCGGCTGAGAGTCTTAATTCATTCACTGTTACTGTAAAGTTTTCCGGTCTTCCTAGAAGGGCCGGGTTGTCAGAAATAGATTTCTGAGTCTTAGACATACAGATAGGAAGTTCTCCGTATCCATTTTCTACTATTGTTTTTATTGTTTTCTTTGCCTTAGGAGAGAATACAACACCGTCAGCGCCGTAGATCTCCTTTGCGATTTTTTCTATTTTCTCTTCTGGAGAGCTTTCTAAAGAGTATAGAGGAGTATAGTTGTCCTCGCCTTTTTCTATTTCTCCTATGACAAGTTTTGCTAGTTCTTCTCCCCCTGCACCGCCATTTGCCCATACATCACAGTCAGCTACAGGAACATTGTGATCTGAGCAGACTTTTCTTATTAGGTCAAATTCATTCTCTGTATCTGTGACGAATCTATTCATAGCCACAACTACCGGAAGATTGAATTTTTTCATGTTTTCCATATGTTTTTCAAGATTTGAAAGTCCCTTTTGAAGGGCATCAAGGTCCTGAAGTGATAGATCTTTTGCTCCTCCGTGGTGCTTTAGGGCTCTTACAGTTGCTACCACTACCACACAATTTGGTGTCAGACCACCTTTTCTGCATTTTATATCAAGAAACTTCTCCGCCCCAAGGTCGGCTGCAAAACCGGCTTCTGTTATGGCATAGTCAGAAAGCTTAAGAGCTAGTTTTGTAGCAAGGAGTGAGTTGCATCCGTGGGCTATATTTGCAAAAGGTCCTCCGTGTATAAATACAGGAGTATTTTCTAAAGTCTGTACAAGATTTGGTTTTATAGCCTCTTTCATAAGAGCAGCAACTGCTCCCTGTATATTGAGGTCTCTTATTTTTAGAGGAGTTCCTGCAGTGCTATATGCAAAGACCATCTCTCCGATTTTTTCCTTGAGGTCAGCTATGGAGTCAGCTAGACACATAGCGGCCATTATCTCAGAGGCCACTGTAATCTGGAAAGAATCCTCTCTGGGAATCCCGCTTGCAGTTCCCCCTAGTCCGATGACGATATTTCTAAGAGATCTATCATTCATATCCATGACTCTTTTCCATGTGATTTTTGTGATATCTATATTAAGAGTGTTTCCAAATTTCAAGTGGTTGTCGATGCATGCAGAGACAAGATTGTGTGCCACCCCTATAGCATGGATATCTCCAGTAAAGTGAAGATTGATGTCCTCCATAGGTATAACTTGGGAATGACCTCCACCTGTTGCCCCACCTTTTATTCCGAATACAGGTCCTAGAGATGGTTCTCTCAGGGCGGCTATAGATTTTTTCCCTAGCCTGTTCAGAGCCTGGGTAAGTCCCACTGAAACAGTTGATTTTCCCTCTCCTGCAGGAGTAGGAGTAATGGCTGTTACCAGTACTAGTTTTCCGTCTGGCTTATTTTCCAATTTTCTCAAAAGACCGGGGTCTACCTTTGCCTTGTACCTTCCGTACTGCTCGTAATCGTCTTCATTGAGACCGATTGTTTTTGCCACTTCACTGATTTTTAATAACTTGGCCTCTTGAGCAATTTGAATATCACTTTTCATCTGCTAAAACCCTCCAATTTTTCTGTATAATTTATATTTAAACTCCCTAAGTTTACAATTTTGGTATTTAAAAAACCTAAGTCCACATTAATTAAAGATTAATGCGTACCTAGGCCTTCTATGAAAAAATATCTCGAAGTCCACACTTATCCCGTACCATTTGATCTTCAGTTGGCCTATATAATTGCCCAAAAGTGAAAAAAATGATACCAGCACGTGCAAACCTCCTTTCTCAAAAATCATAAAAATCCGACATTTATCATACATGGAATGAAGTAAATGTCGGGACATGAATAAGTCCGGTCACTTCACCCATAGTAGCTAATTTTAGGTTAGCTGTAGAGACTCCCGACCATATTACGGGATTATACGAGTGTTACAAACTGCGAATTTCTTTTCTACCAGGCCACTTTACCACGAAAAGTGACTTTTGTCAAAAAATAAAACATCTGTCTTGTTATTCTAGAAGTGGAAAACCCTTTAAAATAAAGGGATAAAAACTTTATCAAATAACTATCCGGATTTTTTTCCTATTCGAGCAGCTTTAATCCCCACTGAAATTCTAAAAAAATATTTCCCTAGAAAACTGTCAAAGCACCTTCGGGATTGAGGTTTATAATTTTCTTAAACTTTTTTAAAAACTTATAGGTTGACAGAAAGAGTTAGTTTTGATATATTACTTCTTGATAATTTTTTTTAAAAAGAGGGGGGAAATCTGATGTTTGATTACAAGAAAAAAAACATTCTAAAACAATTGTTCTCACCCTTATCTATTTCCAATATATTTTTAGATTTTCCAGTTGAGATATTTATAGTGAATATTTCAAATATATTTATTTTTAATAATTATTTAAATTTTAGGAATAATGGTTGATTGATATAATCAGTTATTATTCCTTTTTTTTTAGTCAAAAACATTTTTTATATAATAAAGGAGGATTATTACATGAAGGCTAAGTTAATCCTAGAAAACGGAATGACTTTCGATGGAAAGGCGTTTGGTTATTTTAAAGATACTACAGGAGAATTGGTTTTTAATACGAGTATGACTGGATATCAAGAGCTGATCACCGACCCTTCTTACTACGGTCAGATCGTGGTTATGACCTACCCACTTATAGGGAATTACGGAATAAACCTAGAGGACACCGAATCAAACGGCGTAAAGGTAAGAGGCCTTGTTGTGAGAGAGGAAGGAAAGTATCCAAACAACTTTAGATGTGAGATGACTCTAGACGGATACCTAAAGCAGCACAAGGTAATGGGATTTAAAGGTGTAGACACAAGACACCTTACAAAGATTATAAGAGAGATAGGAACATGCAAGGCTATAATAACTACGGAAGAGCTAACTCAGAAAGAGCTTAAAGAAAAATTTGAAAGTTTTTCCAACAGATATGCCGTTAAGGAAGTTACATGCAAAGAGAAGTATGTGATACCTGGTAAAGGTAAAAAAATCGGGGTAATGGACTTTGGTATAAAGCAGAATATATTGAGATCTTTTGAAAAACGTGGATGTGAGCTGACTGTATTCCCATTTGGAACAACTGCCGAGGAGATACTAGAGCATGACCTAGACGCTCTTTTCCTGTCAAATGGTCCTGGGGATCCTGCCGATCTTACAGATACAGTAAAAGAGATAAAAAAAATAATAGGAAAAATGCCTGTTATCGGTATCTGTCTAGGGCATCAGCTTCTGGCCTGGGCTCTAGGGGGAAGTACGATAAAACTAAAATACGGGCACAGAGGTGGGAACCATCCTGTAAAGGACCTTCAGAAGAATAAGATTTTTATCACATCCCAAAATCACGGATATGTAGTGGATAAAATGCCAGAGGGTGTAGAAGTCACTCATCTGAATCTAAATGACAACTCCATAGAGGGAATGAAAAGTGATGAACTGAAAGTAATGAGTATTCAGTACCATCCTGAGGCCTGTCCCGGACCTGAGGATTCTGGATATATCTTTGATGATTTTCTAAAAGCCATAGAGAAATAAGATAACTAAAAGGAAAGTTGAACAGGATATTTATAGAGAGATCAGATAAACTCATATTTTAGGAGGAAACCATGTTAGATAAATCAATAAAGAAAACCCTTGTAATCGGATCTGGGCCTATAGTGATAGGTCAGGCGGCGGAGTTTGATTATTCAGGAACCCAGGCTTGTGAGGCACTAAAGCAGGAGGGTATAGAGGTTGTACTTATAAACTCAAACCCTGCAACTATAATGACAGACAGAGCAGTTGCAGACAGGATTTACATAGAGCCTATTACAATAGAATTTGTAGAAAAGGTAATAAAAAAAGAAAGACCTGATTCTATCCTAGCTGGAATGGGTGGACAGACTGCCCTGAACATTGCAGTTGAACTCTATGACAGCGGGATTTTAGATAAATACAACGTAAAAGTAATAGGAACTCCCATTGATTCAATAAAAAGAGGAGAGGACAGAGACCTATTCAGAGACGCAATGAAAAAAATAGGTGAACCTACCATCGAGAGTAAGATAGTGGAAAATTTAAAAGACGGTCTAGAGTTTGCTGCCCAGATAGGCTATCCTCTTGTAGTTAGACCGGCGTATACCCTAGGAGGATCAGGGGGAGGAATAGCTGAAAATCCCCAGGAACTAGAGGATATACTTCTAAAAGGTCTAAAGCTTTCAAGAGTTGGACAGGTGCTAGTTGAAAAGTCCATCTTAGGTTGGAAAGAGGTAGAGTACGAAGTTATAAGAGATGAGAATGGAAACTGTATCACAGTGTGTAACATGGAAAATATTGACCCTGTAGGAATACACACAGGAGATTCTATAGTTGTGGCTCCCTCTCAGACTCTTTCTGACAAGGAATATCAGATGCTGAGAACTTCATCTATAAAAATAATAAACGAGATTGGGGTAATCGGAGGATGTAACGTACAGTTTGCCCTTCATCCAAAGTCATTTCAGTATGCTATCATAGAGATCAATCCGAGAGTTTCTAGATCCTCAGCCCTTGCATCAAAGGCCACAGGATATCCCATTGCAAGAGTTGCCACAAAGCTTTCTCTTGGCTATACCTTAGATGAGGTGAAAAATGAAGTTACAGGTCAGACTTATGCATGTTTTGAGCCTGCCCTTGATTACTGTGTAGTGAAAATACCTAAATGGCCATTTGATAAATTTAAAAAAGCCGACAGAAAATTGGGAACTAAGATGATGGCTACAGGAGAAATCATGGCCATCGGAAACAATTTTGAGGCGGCCTTCCTAAAAGGGATAAGATCCTTAGAAATAGGTCAGTATAATATGGAACACCCTGTAGCTAAGAAAATGTCAATCAGAGAACTTAAAGATGCAGTAATGCGACCAGATGACGAGAGAATATTCGTAGCAGCAGAGATGCTAAGGCGTGGATATGTAAAATCTAAACTGCAGAAGATCACCGGTATGGATAAGTTTTTCATGGAAAAGATAGAGTGGATAGTAAAACAGGAAGAACTTCTCAAAAGAAGTACTCTAAAAGATATGGATAAGTGTACCCTGAGAAACTTAAAGAAAAAAGGTTTCTCTGATAAGGGAATAGCGGCTCTTATGAATGTATCTGAGGCGGATATTATCGCCAAGAGAAAAGAGCTCGGGATAAGACCTGTATACAAGATGGTAGATACCTGTGCAGCAGAGTTTGATGCAGTGTCATCTTACTATTATTCTACCTATGACATTTATGATGAAGTAACTGTTTCTGACAAAAGAAAGATTCTTGTTGTTGGTTCAGGTCCCATAAGAATAGGTCAGGGAATAGAGTTTGATTACTGCACGGTCCACAGTATAAAAGCCCTTCAGAAGATGGGAATAGAGACAATCATAATAAACAATAACCCAGAGACTGTATCAACAGACTTCTCCACTGCAGACAAGCTTTATTTTGAGCCTCTTATTACAGAAGATGTGATGAATATAATCGAAAAAGAGCAGCCTGAAGGAGTGGTTCTTCAGTTTGGAGGACAGACTGCTATAAAACTTGCCAATGACCTAGCAGCAGCAGGGGTAAAGATAATAGGTACTTCTGCAGACAAGATCGATGAGGCAGAGGACAGAGAAAGATTTGAAGCTATGATGGAAAAACTGGATATAAAGAGACCGAAGGGGAGGGCTGTCTGGAGCATAGAGCCTGGAATAGAGATAGCAAATTCAGTTGGTTATCCTGTACTAGTGAGACCTTCTTATGTTCTTGGTGGACAGGGAATGGAAATCTGTCACGATGAGTACAACCTTGTAAAGTACCTCGAAGCTTCCTTTGACAGAGACCCTGAAAATCCAGTACTTATAGATAAATACCTAAATGGTATAGAGATAGAGATAGATGCCATCTGCGACGAGAAGGATGTCCTTATACCTGGAATAATGGAGCATCTAGAAAGAGCCGGAGTTCACTCAGGAGATTCAATAACTGTTTATCCTTCTAAAAATCTTTATGAGGGTACAGAGGTAAAAATCCTAGACTATGCCAAGAAAATAGCCAAAGAGTTAGAGATAAGCGGTATGATGAATATCCAGTTTATAGCCTTTGAAAATGAGATATATGTAATAGAGGTAAATCCTAGATCATCTAGAACTGTTCCTTACATCTCGAAGGTGACAGGAGTTCCTATGATAGAGCTTGCCACAAAAGTGATGCTAGGTGAAAAACTGGCAGACATGAAATATGGTACAGGAATCTACAAGAAGCCAAATGTCTATGCTGTAAAAGTACCTGTATTTTCAACTGAAAAACTAGGAAACGTAGAAGTTTCCTTAGGACCTGAGATGAAATCTACAGGGGAAGTCTTAGGAGTATCTGAAAATCTGGATGAGGCTATCTATAAGGGCCTTGTCGGGGGATACAGGCTGAGTCAGATAAAAGATAAGAATGTCCTTGTCACCATAAGAGATAAGGATAAGGAGGAGTTTTTACCTCTTGCCAAAAGACTCATAGGACAGGGATGCAAATTGTTCTCTACAGTGGGAACCCAAAAATTCCTAGAGAAATATGGAATAACAGCAGAAAGGGTAAATAAAATATCTGAGGAAAATCCAAATATTCTTGATAAACTCAAGAACAGGGAGATCGACCTGCTTATAAATACCGCAACCAAGGCTAATGACGCCATGAGAGACGGATTTAGAATCAGAAGAACAGCTATCGAGTATGGAGTTGAAGTGCTCACTTCACTAGATACCCTAAGTGCAATTTTGAATATTATGGAGAAAAATATCCACCTCAACAAAGACCTGAAAGTATATGATATATCACAAATATAAATTTTGAAATTATTTCAGATCATAAAAATAAGTTGACCCAAGCAGAAAACTGCTTGGGTCAACTTATTTTGTTGGTAAAGAATCACTCTCTTATAATCCTGGGATTTTAATTTAACACCTCTACAAAACAAAATATTCATAATATCTGAATATTTTAACAGATAAGTCGAAAAACTTCCACCGGTGGGACTCTTTGCCCATTATTATCATTGGGGCATCTACTGAAAAAAAATTACACACTCATGGTAAAATACTACCGCAAATTATGATTTGATTATGCACAATATTTTGATATAATATTTCTAATATGGACTTGATATTATTATTCATACAGGATATATATTCAAAAGTACGTAATGGGATTTACAGTGACAGAAACCATCTTGAAATTTGGGAAGAGCTGATCTTCTGTGGCTTTTGGATAAAAAAACATTCATCTAAGTTCGAAGGGAGGAATTAGTGAAGAAAGACAGTGTCGATCTGAAAAAAACTATCACAGAAATATTCATCAAAATCTCAATAGCTGTACTGCCGTTGCTCTTGGCACTTAGCTTTCTCATAGACAGCGCCTATAGATACCAGGTGGAAAAATCTAAAAAAAATATACTGGCTGAAATCTCAAATAAAACTGATGTTTTTGAAAAGACGATCCAGTCGCTTTTTCAGGAGGTTTTCCAGGATGTATTTATCATAGAAAATGCAAATGAGTTTGAATATTTTATACAGAACCAGAGTTATAAAAACAGAATGGAAGCCTTAGGACTGTTTAGCCGTTATATGAAAAATAAAGAGGACTATCTCCAGCTTAGGTTTATAGGTATAGAGGGGAAGGAGCTCATAAGAGTAGATAGGATAAATGACCAGGTAACAGTTACTCCAGATGAAAAGCTCCAACAGAAAAAAGACAGACCCTATTTTATAAACTCTATAAGAAGTGGAAAAGAAGGAATTTATATATCAAATCTCGATCTCAATATCGAGTTTGGAAAAATAATTGAACCCTATGTTCCTGTTATTAGGTTTTCTAAACCTGTAAAAGACAGTAAGGGAAAGGCAATAGGAGTTATTGTCATAAATTATGATGGACAGAGGTTTATAAACTCATTCAAAGACTACCTTGGTGTCAACAGGGATCTAATAGAGCTATATCTTACAGATAACAACGGATATTATCTGTCCAATGAAGATTCTGACAAAAACTTTGGCTTTATGTTTAGGGGGGAATCTCTAGACTATACAGTGAAAAAAGAGATCCCAGAATTATGGAATGAAATTATAAAAAATTCTGAAAAAACAGTTGAAATAAAAGATAGGATTTTTTACTTTAAAAAACTCATGCCAACCTTCAGAGGTTCGGTATATTTTGAGGATAAAAACTACTACTGGAATATTCTTACCTCTATAAAAGAGCAAAATATCCCAAAGATGTTTCCGGAACAATTTTTATTTCAAAAGAATACGAAGTTTTATATACTTTTCACAGTATTTTTAATAAGCTCAATAATAATAACAATCCTTCACCTGAAAAAAAAGGAAAGTGATCAGCTTTATTTAACAAAGATGATTTTAAGTTATGTTGATGAGGCAGTGCTTATAACCGACTCTCGAAGAAATATAGTGGGTCTGAATGAGGGATTTACAAAACTGACAGGGTATTCTAGAGAAGAACTCTTAAATCTAAATACAAAAATATTTAATTACAGTGAGATCCACCCGAAACTCTACGAGAAGATAAAAAAACAGCTTCTTGAAGGCCTGGATTGGAAAGGAGAACTGTGGTTTAGAAAAAAAGATAATTCCAAATATCCGGTATTCCTCACCATAAATAATATAATAAATCCTAAAAACAGAAGTACAGATTATTATGTCTCGGTGATAAGAGATCTTTCGGCAGAGAAAGAGAAAGCCGCAGAGACTGAATACCTCCTGACTCATAATTCAAAAACCAACCTTCCCAATGAGTTTATGTTTTATAGCCTCATAAATGAAGAGATAAAAAAAGAGAATGAATTTGGTATTTTATATATAAAGTTAAAAAAATTTGATAATCTTCAGATGAAATACAGCGAAGATTTTTTAGATCTTATTTACCAAGAGATTGTGGAAAAACTCACGTCTTTTGCAGGAAAAGATGGAAACATAGCCCACCTTTCAAGGGATGTCTTCATCGCTATATTAAAATTACCAGATGAAAAAATTTCTATGAACAGGTCCTTGACAGAGCTGTCTTCCAGACTAAAGTCCAACATGAAGATTGGAGATAAGGATATAAATCTAAAGTTTGATTTCGGAGCCGTATTTTTTCCGGAACATGGGAATTCTCCAAAAGATCTGCTGAGAAAGGCCATGTTCTCAGTGAAGGCATTGAAGTACTACCCAGACAGAAGTTTTCTAATCTATCAAGATTCCCTGGAAAAAAAGATACAAAGAGAGCTAGATATTGAAGAGCACCTTCCTCTTGCAATCAAAAACAATGAACTCGAGGTATATTTTCAGCCCCAGATGGACAGCGAAAAAGATCTGTTGGTAGGAGCAGAAGCTCTGCTTCGTTGGAACAGCAGGGTTTTGGGCAGTGTTTCCCCAGCAGAGTTTATACCTATTGCTGAAAATATAGGGGTTATCAATAAGTTAGGTATGTGGGTGGTAAACGAGGTGGCCAGACTGACAAAAATTCTAGGGATTGATAAGCATAAAAATATTAAAATTTCAATAAATTTATCAGCGACGGATTTTAAAAATGAGTTTCTGGTAGAAGAGATCACATATATTTTAGAGGTCCATGGCCTTGACTTTTCCCAGTTTGAAATAGAACTCACCGAAGGGGTTTTGGTAGATGACTACGATTATGTGAAGCCAAAATTAGACGAGTTTCAGATGAATGGCATATCTGTGGCTATAGATGATTTTGGAACTGGGTTTTCATCTATGACCCACCTCAAGAAACTGAAATTTGATAAGATCAAGATAGACAGGAGTTTTATAAAAGATTATCCAGAATCAGACAATGGCTCCATAGCAGAGATAATAACCTATCTAGCGAAAAAATTGGATATCACGGTGATAGCAGAAGGGGCAGAAACCGAAGAGCAGGTAGAATATCTGAGGGGCATAGGGTGCTCCCGTATACAGGGGTATTATTACAGCAAGCCTTTGTCCTCTTCTGATTTTAAAGAGTACATGAACAGTCATTTTATGAGTAAAAAAAATCTCTGATGGACTGGAAAACTAAAAAAAAAGAATATAAACCTGGTCTGTGGCCAGGTATATATTCTAGATAGAATTATAGAAATATATTAATGTTAGATTTATTTAATTCCCGGATATTTTATTCCACTCCAGTAGATATTATCTTTTACAACAGTTTCAGAAGATAATTTCACATCTTTTAAAGCCCATTTTCTAAACTCCATGAATCCGGTTCTGTCTACGATGTAGCCGATGTGCTCCTTAGAAAGAGTTCGATCGATGTATTTGTCCACATAATCATAGGTGTTTTTTATGATTTTTATAATAGATTCTTCATCAGCCCATATAATCCAGTCCTCAGCCAGTCTCGGATTTTTCTTTCCTGTTCTTCCCATTATAGCCAGTCTGTAGTATTTCTTTGAATTCCTTGTCCATGCAGAGACAGGGCAGTTTAATACACACTCTCCGCAGCCTATGCATCTGTCATGTTCTCTCACAGGCTTGTAGTTGCTCATTTTTATTGCACCAGTTGATAAATTCCTACATTTTTTCTCGCATCTTCCACAAGAGATGCATCTGTGGGGCTCGAGCTTTGGTAAAGTCATTCCGATTATTCCAAAGTCATGCATTCTTATTTTCTGGCAGTCATTGGGACAGCCTGTGAGCGCGATCTTGAAATGGAAATCATGAGGGAAAACCTCTTTTTCTATTTTTTTTGCCAATTCAGTTGTGTTGTACTGAGCCTTGGGACATATTTTATTTCCTATACATGCAGCTATATTCCTAGTTCCCGCTGCAGGATAACCACTGTTTTTATCGTTGTGGTTTATTCCCAGCCCCTCCATAAGAGACTCTACTACGATGTTTACTTCATCTATCTTGTCCCAGTCGATTCCCATTATCTCAAAACCCTGTCTGGTAGTAAGGTGTACTTTACCGTTACCGTAATTGTTTGCGATTTCAGATACCTTCAGAAGAAGTTCTCCGGAAATCTCTCCCCCTGGAACCCTGACTCTGAGCGTAGTCTTGTCTCTGACCTTAGTAACTCTATAGGCATTTTTGGTGACCTTTTTTCTGTTTATACCCAAACTCATGGACTAACCTCCTAATCTACTAATTTTTCTGCTTCGTCATACC
Source organism: uncultured Ilyobacter sp. (assembly GCF_963668515.1). Classification (NCBI taxonomy): domain Bacteria; kingdom Fusobacteriati; phylum Fusobacteriota; class Fusobacteriia; order Fusobacteriales; family Fusobacteriaceae; genus Ilyobacter; species uncultured Ilyobacter sp. Next base: position 38,487 of record NZ_OY764866.1, read on the forward strand.
TAAATACAGGGCCTTCTAAACATATATAAGTTTCGTCAATTTTGCAGTGGCCGCATTTTCCCACACCGCAGGACATTTTTCTTTCAAATGAAACCCATATTTTTTCCTTGGGAACACCTCTGCTTAGAAATTCCATGGCAGAATATTTCATCATGACAGGGGGCCCCACTATAACTACTTCCATGTCTGCAATATCATCAGCCAGCTCAAGGTCTGGGATATACTTTGTAACCAGTCCTTCACACACGCCGTCGATGCTGCATGAATTGTCTACAGTAATAAGTGTGTTAAATTTTTCTTTCCACTGTTTGATCTCATCCTTGAAGATGATAGAGTCGTAGTCCTTGAATCCCAAAAGAAGATCTACTTTTGTATCCTTAGCGTTATCATTATAAAAATAATTTATCATAGATCTCACAGGAGCCAGTCCAGATCCTCCTGCTACAATAATTAGGTGTTTTCCCCTATACTCCTCTTCAGCAGGGAATCCGTTTCCGTAAGGGCCTCTGAGGAACATCAAATCTCCCGCCTTTAGTTCAAAAAGACAGTCAGTCACTTTTCCAACTTTTCTGATAAGCAACTCTATCCATCCCTCCTCTTTGTTGAACTGAGTTATGGACAGAGGGGCTTCTCCCACCCTTGGAATGGATATTTCAATGAATTGCCCGAAGGTAACCTCCTGATCATATTCAACTCTGAAAAGCCACTCTATCTCTGTGAGTTTATTTAGGGAGATGAGCTTGTATCCCTTTGGGAGATAGACATTCTCTATAGGGGTATAGGGGTTTCCTGGAATATAGGTATTATTCATCGTTTCCCTCCAATTCTTTAGATAGTTTATTTACACAGTTTGAAAATGATATATATTCAGGACACACATCGTCACATCTTCCGCAGCCGGTACACATGTGATACCCGAATCTTCTCTTGAAATCCGATATCTTGTGCATAGTCTTAAATCTCATCCTCTCTCCGTGTTTCTGTCTGAAAGAGTGTCCCCCGGCCATATCCGTGAATCCGTCCACATGGCATGAAGCCCAGACTCTTCTTCTCTCACCTGCATTTTCGTTTTCACTGTAGAAAATGTCCTGGGTAGTGGAGCAGGTACATGTGGGACATACAAAATTACATTTTCCGCAAGCGACACACCTTTTGTCGTACTCTCTCCATAGGTCAAGGTCCTTGACCTCTGCAAGGCTTATGTTTTCAGGTACATTTACTTTTACGCTGTTTTCCTCTACAAATTTGATATTAAATTCGCTTTCCTCTCCCGAGAAGATACCTTTGAACTCCTCTTCATTTATATGAAGTTCCACAGAATCATTATTTAAGTTCAGCCCCATATGATAGTCCTCTGTTTTGTTTGTTCCCATGCTTACACAGAAGCAGTTTTCAAAGGAGGTAGGACATCCCATAACCACAAACTTGACTTTATCTCTGATTCTTTTGTAATAAATATCCTGATATCTGTTTCTGAGGTATATCTCATCCACTCTTTTTACACTGTGCAGGTCACAGCTTCTCAAAAATACGATAATTCCCTTTTTATCTATGTCCGGGACCTTGTACTCTTTTTCTGTGAAGTAGAACATTGTCTGAGTAATAGGGAGCATTACCTCTTTCGGAGAAAACTCTGATTTTTTATCAAAGCAGATCTCTTGGATAGAATCGATCTCACTATATTTCACAAGGTCAGTGTCGGAAAATCTTCCCTCACCTGCAAATACCTTTGGTGCAAATATTCTGTAATTTTCTTTTAAAAGTTCCAGTCCCTCATCAAAAGAGATTTTATCCAAAGAAATTTTCATTATTTCACTCCTTTCTATAATTTATTTTCTGTCAATATGCTTTCTTTGACTTTAGATTTTTTACCCATATAGTAGTAACAGAGTCCAAGTGCACTTCCTCCCACAAAGTTACCCAGTGTCACATCCGTAGCCTGCCAGAGAAACCTCAGGTCCGTGAGGGAGAAGAAGTCCCATTGTAAAAATAGTCATATTTGCGATACTGTGCTCAAATCCTGCTGTGGTGAATGCAAATAGACACCAAAAGATAACAACTAATTTTGCTGATTCTTCCTTCATCTTAATGCAGCAAAGAACAGCTAGACACACTAGGATATTACATAATAAGGTTATTACCGATAAATAACTCTGAACCTGCCATTATAACCAATGTTAATGCTATTCCGAAAGCCAAGCCCATGTATATTCTAAACTGTGGCCCTGTACTTTTTGTCAGTCCTCCGATAGTAGTTATGAGAACTATACCGATTCCTACATAAAAACCTGCCAGTAGAGAAGCTATAAAATACTTTGACTTGCTCTCCTTTAATAATGTTATCTTTGCAACTGTACCGTTTGAAAGTTCACTAAGTGTTTCTAAAAACATACACAACTTCCGTTTAAATATTTTTTTCACTTTCATTGAGTCTATTTTATCATTCAATAAAAAAAAACAATGTGACCTAGGTCACACTGCTTAGATTTCTCTGTAAAATTTTCTTAATTCTTCTCTTTTCACCAGAAGTTTTTTTCCTTCCCATTTGATATATCCCTTAGACTCCATTTTTTTCAATTCTCTAGAGACGGATTCTCTGCTGCTTCCAAGCATATCGGCGAGATATGTAATAGTCAGGCTGAAGTTGATCCCTGTCCAAGGAACACATTCTTCCCTAAAATCTCTGCAATTATAACCGTTTAGATTACAGCTTATGCCATAGTCCTTTGAGATTTTCCAGAGCTTCGCAGCTACTTTTTTATCTAAGCCAAGTGGGATTGTATTTTTTATCTGTCTGTAGAGTCTTCTTACTTTTTTTCCCATGGAATTAGTTATATTCTTGGTTAATTGAAAATCAGATTCCATTATCTCCTCAAGCTCTTTTTTATCATATTTAATCAGAAGGGTTTTCTCAAAAGCTTCTGCATTTACAGATGATGGAAGGTCGTCAAAGATAACTTCATTTATGAATTCTCCATCACCTAAGATATAGATAACCCTTCTTTGGGCCTTTTGTGAATAACGAAAAATACTTATTTTTCCTCTGATGATAATATATATTTTATTTACAAGGTCTTTTTCAAAAAAAAGCATATTTCCTTTTTTGAGTTCAAATAGTTCTCCTGCTTTTTTGAGTTTCTCAATGGTCTCCTTTTCCAAATTGTAGAAGGCCGGTATATTTTTCAGATAATTTTCATCTTTTATCACAGAGCACCTCTTTAACATCCAGTTTTATAATAGTAATTATATATTATAAAAGGATAAAGTGCAAAGAATTAGGTCATACTCATAGAAGTTATAACTATAAAAGAGCTGTACTCTTTTTTACAGTTTATTACTTTAAAATAATATTCATCACAGAATCTAGATTTTCTATATTTCCCTCTATAACCTCAGGAAGCTCTGATATTTTGTCTATATACTCCTTTTTTACATCTCTTGGGACAGTCATAATAGGAGATAACTTGTGTCCAGAACAGTGGATGTGAAAGTCTAAGGTGTTTTCTTCTCCTGGCCCCATTATGGTCACCAACTCAAAATCACTGCTGGGGAAAAAAGAGGTTTCGTAAAATTCCTGCCCTGAAATGTGAAAAATCTTATTTTCCTCTACCTGAAATAGATACTGGGCCCCTTCATCCTCTACTTCTTCGAATTCGATCATTTTAGAACTGATGCAGCGAACTACTTTTGCAGTGTCCTTTTCTAAGATAGAATCTACAATCTGATGAAGCTTAGTCTGGAGCATCGTATTTTTTATAAAGGTTTTGACCAGTCTGAAAATTACAAAGGGTGAAAATATGAAAATAGTACCAGTGAGGAAGAGAAAAAAATTATCTGATTTTTTATATAGAAGTATAAAAAAAACAACGGCACAAGTACCAAATAAGGCAGAATAAAAAGGCAGATATTTCATCACCTTTTTATTGATAAAAATAAGGCTCTTCTCTTGAAGCTTATATTTGTTATTGATATATTTTATATCATCATCATTTAGACTACGCTCTATATATTCGATCATATATTTTACTCTCCGTTCAAACTTATATTTATTATTCTGAAATTATTCCTGAAGGCAGCCATTCTACATGAGTGACTGGGATTAATCTGTCAGAAAGAATAGGCCTCCTTTTTCAAAATTTTATTATAAATATTGTAATTTTCCTGATCGAAGCAGATAAAAATCACTTTTTCCGGGAAGTCGTTGTTTTTTAAAAAATTGCTGACCTCTGTAGTTGCAATTTTTGCCGCCTCTTCTTTGGGATAACCATAGACGCCAGTGCTTATATTAGGAAAGGCTATGGCTTTCATATGATGTTCTTTAGCTAACATAAGTGAGTTTCGGTAGCAGTTTCTGAGGAGCTCTTTTTCTCTAGAATGACCTCCATTCCACACAGGTCCCACAGTGTGGATGATATATTTAGACGGGAGGTTGCCTCCGGAGGTTAAGACGGCGTCGCCAGTTTCGCAGCCGCCTTTTTCACGACGTATCTCGCCGCAGTACTGAGCGATTAGAGGTCCGCCTCCCCTGTGAATAGCACCGTCTACGCCACCTCCTCCTAAAAGACCATTGTTTGCGGCATTTACAACGGCATCCACCTTGAGAGTGGTAATATCACCTTTTATCAGAGTTATTTTTTCATACATATCAAACACCTTCATTTTATTTTTTATATAACTTATTTAAGTATACCCAAGGAAGGCTGTCCTATCAAATAAATTCCTAAAGTAAAAGAGAATAAATTTGAAATTGTATGCATAATAGTGGAAGAGTAATTAACCTAAATTGCTCTGCAATATAGCATTGTATTTTTTGTAAGTAAAATCTTTTTTAGTAATGAATCGTACGAGTAGAGAAAATAAATTCAAAATTTGTGTACAAAAGATTAATTTTTAAGAATATTAGAGTCAAAAGATTTCATCACGAATGAAAATCAATAAAAGACAGAAAAATTAACACGAATAATAACAAAACCTTTTGGTCACAAAGGTAGCAACTTAGGTTAAATTATTGTAAAAATTGTAAGCAGAAACCAGAGTTAATTATCCATATATTGTGAAAAATATAATGATATATTCAAAAAAGGGATATTTTTTACAAAAACAAATTAGTTTTTTAAATTAAACAGGGATATACTGAAGTTGTTAGTAGTTCTTAATTTCACATTTTTTTTGAAAGAGACCTGCTATAAAAATATTAGTTTATTTTTATGTTTCAAAGAGCCTAGTGGCTGTAAAAAAATAAATAAAACTTCAGGGGGTAGAAAATGGCTTTACAATGGTTTAGAGTTCCGAAAGATATAGTTTTTGGAGAAAATGCACTAGAATATCTATCAACATTAGAAGGTAAAAAGGCTACGCTTGTAACGGGCGGGAGTTCTATGAAAAGATTCGGATTTTTGGATGAAGCAAAAGCTCAACTTGAAAAAGCAGGAATGGAGGTCTCTATAGTTGACGGAGTAGAGCCAAATCCATCTGTGGAAACAGTTCTAAGAGGCGGAAAAGAGATGGCGGAATTTAATCCCGACTGGATTATCGCTATCGGTGGCGGGTCTGCACTGGATGCGGCTAAGATCATGTGGGTGTTCTATGAGTATCCTGACTCAAAATTTGAAGACCTTGTGGCTGGAAAGTTCCCAACACTCAGAAAAAAAGCTAAATTCATAGCTATTCCATCTACAAGTGGTACTGCTTCTGAGATAACTGCTTTCTCTGTAATAACTGATACTGAAAATCATATAAAATATCCTTTGGTTTCGTATGAGATAACTCCGGATATAGCTCTTTTAGATCCGGCTCTACCGGCCAAAATGCCAGCTCATATAACTGCCAATACAGGTATGGATGTAATGACACACGCAATAGAGGCCTTTGTGTCTACAAATGCAACAAGCTATACAGACCCTATTGCAGTGGAATCTATAAAACTTGTCTATGCCAATCTTCCTTTAGCCTATGAAAAAGCAGACGACATGGGAGCTAGAAACCATATGCATAATGCATCTACTCTTGCAGGAATGGCATTTACAAACTCGTCTTTGGGGTTAGTACACAGCCTGGCTCACAAAATAGGTGGAGAACTAGGAATAACTCACGGACTTGCCAACGCTGTATTACTTCCTTATATTGTAGAATACAACCAAAAAGCAACAGATAAGTTTTCTTATTTAGAAAAAGCCCTTGGAAAGTCTGACATAGTTGAGAGCTTAAAAGAACTTAATAAAAGAGTGGGAATCCCTGTAAGCTTGAAAGAGATAACAGAAGTAGACATGAATGAGGAAAAATTTAACCAAGTCCTAGACAGAATGAGTAAAAATGCCTTTGAAGATCCATGTACCCTTACTAATCCTAGACAGTCATCTGTAGAAGATGTAAAAGAGATCTACAAGGCTGCATATTACGGGGTTACAGCTTCAAATATATAGATAATTAGTAAATAATTTCAAGGGTGTGATAAATTTCTGTATGAAATTTATCACACCTTTTTAAAAACTAGTCAACATGATATTTTTTTGAGATTTTGAACAAAATTAAATTTCCGAAGAAGGGTGAAAAAATGTATAAAATTTTAAAGAAAGAGATACTGAGCCAAGATATAGAAAAAATGGTTATAGAGGCTCCATACATCGCAAAAAAATGCCAGCCGGGACAGTTTGTCATGGTTATGGTAGAAGAAGATGGTGAGAGGATACCCCTTACAATAGCAGATTATGACAGATCAGAAAACAGTGTAACTATTATATATCAGGTAGTGGGATACACAACAAAACTTCTCAGTCAAAAGCTGGAAGGTCAGACTATAAGCGGTATAGCAGGGCCTCTAGGACAGCCTGCTCATATGAAAAATGTCAAGAGAGTCCTGGGTATAGGGGGAGGAGTAGGAGCGGCACCTCTATACCCTCAGATAAAGAAATTAACTGAAATGGGAGCGGCCTGTGATGTCATCATCGGAAGCAGGACAGAAGAGATGATGATACTTCAAGAGGAGTTTGGAGAAATAGCAGAAAATATATATTTTGCAACCAATGACGGAAGCAAGGGGAAAAAGGGTTTTGTCACAGATGTATTAAAAGAGCTTATTTCTCAGGGTGAAAAATATGATGAAGTTATAGCCATAGGTCCTCTTGTGATGATGAAATCAGTTGTGGAGTTCACAAAAGAACTGAACATACCTACTTCAGTTTCACTAAATCCCATAATGATAGACGGTACTGGAATGTGCGGGGGATGCAGGGTGACAATAGGGGAAGAGACAAAATTTGCCTGTGTAGACGGTCCGGATTTTGATGGTTTTTTAGTTGATTTTGAAGAACTCATGAGAAGGCAGACCATGTATATACCAGAAGAAGCAGAACACAGATGTAGATTAGGACTATAGGGGGATAAAGATGGGGAAATTTAATATGACTCTTCAGAAAACAAAGATTGCAGAACAAAATCCTGCAGTAAGAAGAAAAAATTTCGAAGAGGTATCTTTGGGGTACTCTGAAGAGGAGGCTATAAAGGAGGCAAAAAGATGCATACAGTGTAAATCACCGGCATGTGTAGCTGGCTGCCCGGTAAATGTCCATATACCACAGTTTATAAATAAGGTGGCAGAGGGAAATTTTGAAGAGGCCTATGATATTTTGGTGGAACAGAACACTCTCCCTGCAATTTGCGGAAGAGTGTGCCCTCAGGAAAAACAGTGTGAATCAAAGTGTGTAAGGGGCATGAAGGGCGAACCTGTGGGAATAGGAAGACTAGAAAGATTTGTGGCAGACTGGTTTATTGAAAATGGTAAAACAAAAAAGAAAAAGACAGAGAGCAACAATATAAAAGTTGCCGTAACAGGAGCCGGGCCTTCAGGTCTGGCATGTGCAGGGGAGCTTGCAAAATACGGCTATGATGTTACGATATTTGAAGCCCTTCACACAGCAGGAGGAGTCCTTATGTATGGTATTCCTGAATTCAGGCTTCCTAAAGAGATAGTAAAAAAAGAGATCAAAAATGTAGTAGAGCAGGGAGTCAATATAGAGAAAAATGTAATAATAGGAAGATCTATAACTGTAGATGAGCTTATGGAAGAGGGGTATAAGTCTGTATTTATAGGGAGCGGGGCAGGACTTCCAAACTTCATGGGAATCGAGGGTGAAAATCTAAACGGAGTTTATTCTGCAAACGAGTTTCTTACCAGGGTAAACCTTATGAAGGCCTATGATAAAAACAGCCCTACTCCTGTCAGCGTAGGAGAAAAGGTAGCGGTAATTGGTGGAGGAAATGTGGCCATGGATGCTGCTAGAACAGCTGTAAGGCTAGGAGCAAAAGAAGTCTATATCGTATATAGAAGAGGTGAAGAGGAGCTCCCAGCGAGATTAGAAGAGGTACACCATGCCAAGGAAGAGGGAGTGATATTCAGACTTCTCTCAAACCCTGTTGGAATCAAGGGAGATGACGGATGGGTAGACAAGCTAGAGTGTGTAGAGATGGAACTTTCGGAACCTGATGAAAGCGGGAGAAGAAGACCTGTGCCTATAGAGGGAAGTAAATTTTTATTGGACGTGGACAGAGTTATAATCGCCATAGGCCAGTCCCCGAATCCTCTCATAAGACAAACAACAAAGGGTCTAAAAACCCATAATTGGGGCGGAATAATCGTGGAAGAGGAAAGTATGGAAACTACAAAGGACAGTGTTTATGCAGGTGGTGACGTTGTAACAGGTGCAGCCACTGTAATCCTTGCAATGGGAGCAGGTAAAAAGGCAGCAAAGTCCATACATGAAAAATTAAGCAAATCTATTTAAGGTTTTTATAGAGTTCAAAGGCAGCTTCTAATATAGAGGCTGCTTTTTTTTATATAAAAAATGCAGACAGAAAACCTGTCTGCATAAATCACTACTCTTTACCTGCAGCGTATTCTTTTTTCTTTTTGGCCATATCTTCTGCTTCATTTTCAGATGCAAATTTTGCATGCTCTATATAGATAGCTTGTATCTTGGCCTGCTGACCTAATCCCTCTAAGATAACTTCCACCTTGAAGCCATTTTCTTCTAGCATCTCTTTCCAGTCTACAGCGATATCGTTATTAGCATGATCTCCCGCTACAAACATAAAAGGCATAAGCTTTACTTTTTTTATTTTCGCTTTTTTTAATCTAGAAACCACATTGTCAAATGTAGGATATCCCTCTATAGTCCCCACATAAAAGTTCTTGTATCCTTCAGACTTGAAGACATAGTCCATCATAGGATATGCAGCAGTTCCTGTATCATGAGTTCCGTGTCCTACAAATACTGCGGCTTCTTTTCTTTTCAGTTTCCCAATTTTATCTCCTAAAATATGGGCTACTTCCTTATAATCCTCTGGAGTTGTAAGAAGTGATTTCCCAAGTCTTATCTCTTTGAAGTCGTCCTCAAATTCCTCTATCTCTTTTTTAAGATTTTCAGACTCTATTCCATCGATTACGTGAGTAGCCTGAACAAGCACATGAGTATAACCCTCAGCTTTTAAGGCCTCTAAAACCTCTTTAGGATTATTTTTGTCCACCCCTCTTTTTTCAAGTATTCTCATTATGATCCTAGATGTAAAGGCATCTCTCACCTCTAAATTTTCAAACTCCTCTTCTGCCTTTTCATTTATTGCATCGATGGTAAGTTTCCTTGTTTCAGGATAGCTGCTTCCAAAATGTACCATTACAACTGCACCTTTGTCATCAGCCTTCATGCTTTCAAACATAGGCTTCTTTTCATACCCCTCTGATGCAAAAAGTGTTCCTGCCAGTAATAATGCTCCTGCCAAAATGCTAAATTTCTTCATTTTTTCCTCCTTAAGATTTTTTAATAGTTCTCAGGAAATAAAAAAATCCTGAGTAATCTCAGGAGAGAAATTTTAAAAGCCTAAAAAAGCCTTCACATCTCTCGTCCCCGCAAGTGATATTGACAATATTATTTTTAAGGCAGGTCTCCTGGCTCAGCATCATCCTACTAGCACCCTTCCCAGATTTTTATCCAGTGGGTAATTTGCCTTCGTCTGCATTACAGTGGCGGGACCGCGGGAGATTTTCACTCCTCTTCCCTTTTAATTCCAAATTTTGGAAAACCTTAAAAATATATTCACTTTCTGTAAAAAATATACTATTATAACCCATAAAAGTCAACAATAATTTAAGATTTTAATTATTATTTTCATATTTATTCTTAATTTATGCTAAAATAATTTGTATAAAAAATATGTTATATATAGTCTGAATAGCGACTCATTCATAATATAAACTTATAGAAAATAAATTTTTACGTTATAATTTCAAAAAATAAACAGGCGGTGTAGTTAATATGAAGGATCTACTTTGTTTTGCAAGATATTATAAACCTCATTTTAGATTAGTTATCCTGGACTTTCTTTGTGCCTTTGCCATGGCAGGCCTAGATCTTTTGTTCCCCCTACTGGTGCAAAAGACCCTAGACGATGTCATCCCAAAGGGAGATCTGAAACTCCTTTACATATTCGGTGCTGTCCTTGTGGCACTTTATATTCTTAGGTATCTCGCCAGTTATGTTGTGTATTACTGGGGTAAGATGCTTGGTATCCTTATAGAGTATGATATGAGGAGAGATCTCTTTGCCCATGTTCAGAAACTTTCCTTTAAATTTTTTGACAATACAAAAACCGGGGCTATAATGTCTAGGATAGTAAATGATCTAAGTTATATATCTGAGTTTGCCCATATAGGTCCTGAGGATTTCTTTTTAGCAATACTGAAATTTACAGGGACATTTATCATCATGTTCAGCATGAATAAAAAGCTCACACTTATCATATTCTCTCTTGTTCCTTTACTCATATGGTTTGCAGCAGCTAAGAAGAATTTAATGAAGATATCCTTTGGAAAATCCAGAAAAAAAATATCTGCCATAAACTCACAGGTAGAGGATTCCATCTCTGGGATAAGGGTTGTACAGGCTTTTACAAATGAGAAATTTGAAAATGAAAAATTCCAGAAAAAAAACACAGAATTTAGAGAAGCTAAGAGAGAGAACTTCAAACTCTCGGCAGAATATTTTTCAGGTCTGAGTTTTATTATGAATATAATACAGTTAGCGACACTATTCTTTGGGGGGATCTTCATCCTGAAAGGAGAGATCACTGTCGGTATAGTAATCGGTTTTCTCTTATATGTTTCAAAATTTATGGAGCCTATAAGAAGAATGATGCTCCTCATGCAAAGTTTTCAAAAAGGTATGGCGGGTTTTGTCAGATTCAGAGAGTTAATGGACAAAGATCCCGAGATAAAAGACAGAGCCAATGCAGTTGTACTGAAAAAACCAAGGGGAACCATCCAATTTGAAAATGTTTCTTTTAAATACGCCTCATCTGAACAGGAAATTTTGAAAAACTTTTCCATGTCAATAAAATCCGGAGAAAAAGTGGCTTTAGTAGGAAGCAGCGGAGCAGGTAAGACCACTATATGTAATCTCATCCCTAGATTTTATGATGTAGAAAGAGGATCTATAAAAATTGATGACAGGGATATAAAAAACTATACCCTAGAATCCCTGAGAGATAATATAGGAATAATACAGCAGGATGTTTTTTTGTTTAGTGGCAGTATAGAGGAGAATATCCTCTATGGAAATCTAACTGCTTCTAGGGAAGATGTTATAGAGGCAGCCAAAAAAGCCAGAATTTATGAGTTTATTTTATCTCTAGCTGACGGATTTGACACAAATGTAGGAGAGAGAGGGGTAAAACTAAGTGGCGGTCAGAAGCAACGGATAGCCATTGCCAGAATATTTTTGAAAAATCCAAAAATACTGATTCTAGACGAAGCCACCAGTGCACTAGACAACAACACCGAAAGACTCATCCAGGAATCAATAGATGAACTCACCACGGACAGGACTACCATAACAATTGCTCACAGACTCTCTACAATTGAAAATGCAGACAGAATAATAGTATTAAACAGTGAAGGAATTGTAGAAGAGGGAACCCATAACGACCTGGTAGAAAAAAAGGGCGAGTATTTCTCTCTGGTAGAAAAACATATTCAGGAGACCGCATAAGCTGCGGCCTCTCTAAATAAATAAGAACTTTTTCATATCTATTTCCTATTTTTTTGTACTTTACAAATAAAATATAATTTTTTTATCATCTTCCCTTGAATTTATGAAATTTACAGGCTAAACTTGTATTAGAGAAGAAGGGAGTGTTGTTTATGGAAATGTTCTTATTGTTGGCTGTGGTGGCGGTTTTAATCTCTTTTTTTGCCTTTAGAGATGGGAAGAATACGATCCCTGATGAAAATAAGGAATACAATACAAAATACTCCGCTCTACATAGATTGAGTCAGGACCAAGATAAAATTGAAATGCAACTGTCTCAAGAATCTGAAGAGATAAAAAACAACCCTTCTGAAGAAGATCATGCAGAACCATTTATAGTCCCTGAGGTAAAAATGGTCTATATGTCTCACGGAAGTAAAAAATATCACAGAAAAGGTTGTAAATTTATTCGTGAAGAAGAAAACCCAATTTCAGTTTCCGATGCTGAAGATATGGGACTTACCCCCTGTAAAGTATGCAAACCAAATTTAGAAAATTAAAAAGACCCTTTACGGGTCTTTTTTTACTTGTTTATAAATAACCTCTGATTCCATAGTAAACTATCCCTGCAACTTCCCATGTAAGCCTCATAAAATAAGAGAAGTTCTCACTTCTTGGAATAAAGTCCAATATATTGTAGTTTTTACGATTTTGTATGTAACCACATGGTGCCGGAATTACATTAAAGCCTTGCTTTTCAAAAGTCATTTTACTTCTTGCCATATGAGATGCTGAGGTAACCAATATTATATTTTCAATATGAGATTTTCTCAGGAGTTCAGATGTGTACCTGGCATTTTCCATAGTTGTTCTACTTTCCTCTTCTGTCCGAATATCCGATTCTGAAATATTGAGACCTACCAAAACCCTTTTATATACAGAACTTTCGCTGACCTGTTGATTTGTTACCTTCCCACCGGTTATATATATTTTTTTGGGCTGCTTATTGTATAAAATTGCTGTATTCATAAGCCTCACCGAAGCTGGTTCACTTGGAATGTTTCCCACTGGAGTTTTTTCTATAATTCCCCCTCCTAAGACTACATAGGCCTCTCCCTTTTTTATTTCCTCCGCTGTAGCGGGTTTAAACCTGTTTTCCACCAATTTAGCCGTTAAATCTACTGTAGGTCTTATTGTTATAACATACAGGACTATTCCCAGTATAAGACTCATTCTTTTTATTTTTTTTACATTATATCTGTTTGAAAATATTCCTATAAAAATAAACAAGGCTATAAATATAGCAGGGGATACCACTAGCTGACCTATTATTTTCCCAAGTATAAACATGTTTTTCCTCCTATATAAATTTATAAATATTATTATACCTATGTTTTTCTTATAAAACAACAAAATTTCAGTTAAATATCATAAAAACATCACATTCATCTCGTATCATTAGCTAAGCTATATGTTAGCTTATAACTCTTTCCTAAATTAAAAATTTTGAAAACACCTGTAATAATGGGAGGCTTGTCTGTGATTTAGCACGGGAAAGCTTATTTCAAAATTCTCATTTTCGTGGTACCTTTGTTTTATTTTTTCTCAACCCTAGTTTCCCTATTAAAAAAGCTAGCTCACGCTAGCTTTTTTAATTTTATCATATTTTTTTCACATATACCTCTTTTTTCGTACCGGGAGTTACTCTCAAAAGCGTCTCTCCACCAAAATCCTGGGTATAATCGATATCTTCATCTTCATTAATATCTAAATCCACTGTGATGAAAAACTCTATATCCTCTTTTCTAGATTGACTGGAATTTATTGTCTCATAAGCATCTTTTGGAAATTTCAATTGAAGATAAAGAGGATTTTCATTTATATCTATCTTTTTTATAGTTATAAGGGCTGTCGTTTCATCTGGAATATTTTTGTCATAGCCATAAAGATGTATTATTGCTTTCCCTCTGGTGGGAAAATTCCCCTTAACAGTAAGTTCTATAATATTATTTTCTCTCTTATTACAGGAGATAATTACAATAAAAATTACTGCGATGAATAATATTACTAATTTTTTCATAAGCTCACTTCCCTGTATTAACTACTATTATAGATGAAACATATAAACATCAAGAGCGGATACAACACCCGCCCCTTTTATTTTACCTCATCAATTACCCTTTGTGCAAGATGTGATGGCATCTCTTCATATCTTTCAAAAGAGAGCTCAAACTTGCCTCTTGCCTGGGTTATAGACCTCAGATCTGTTGCATACTTTAGCATCTCACTTTGGGGAACCTCAGCTATTACCTTCTGTTCTCCCAGAGATACAGGATTCATCCCTAGTATTCTTCCTCGCCGTTTATTTATGTCTCCCATGATATCTCCCATATAATTTTCAGGTATTACTATCTCAGCCTTCATAATAGGTTCTAGCATTACAGGGTCAGCATTGGGAATTCCCTTTCTAAAAGCCAATATTGCTGCCTGCTTAAAAGAAAGTTCGTTAGAATCAACAGAGTGATAAGACCCGTCATGAAGGGTGGCTTTGAAATTTATCATAGGATATCCTGCTAAAATCCCTTTGCTTTTGGCTTCTAAGAGACCTTTTTCAACTGCAGGAATATACTGCTTTGGTACCACTCCTCCTTTTATCTGATCTATAAATTCAAACTCCTCTTGACTAGGTTCAAATTTTATAAAGACATCTCCAAACTGACCTGCTCCTCCAGACTGTTTTTTATGTCTACCTTCTATATCTATGGATTTTTTTATAGTTTCTCTATAAGCAATTTTAGGCTCTGATACGATACTATGAACGCCGAATTTATTTTCAAGTTTATGAATTATTACTCTTAAATGTTTTTCTCCTAATCCCCCTATAAGAAGTTGCTTTGTCTCATAGTTACGTTCTACTAAAAAGGTCGGGTCCTCTTCAGTAAGTCTTTGTAGAGATAAGCTTATCTTCTCATCATCACTTTTATTCTGAGGTTCTACAGCCATGTAAAGACACGGTTTGGGAAAATCTATACTGGGATAGACTATAGGATGACTCTTGGTGCAGAGTGTGTCCCCAGTTTCTGCATACTGAAGTTTTGTTGTAGCCCCTATATCTCCTGAGCGTATTTCATCTGCCTCTATCTGCTTTATCCCCCTCAGAAAAAATATATTAGATATCTTTTCTTTTTTATGTTTATTGGAATTTAAAATCTCCATATCTTTTTTCAGAACTCCCGAGTTCACCTTAAAAAGTGATACCTTTCCAACAAAGGGATCTACGATAGTTTTAAAAATTATAGCAGAAAATTCCTCAGATTCATCCACTCTTCTGATCTCCACATCTGCAGTTTCAGGGTTTGTACCCATTCTCTCCCCATCTTTCATCTCTTTGGGAGTAGGCATATAATCATAGAGCATCTCAAAGAGCGTATGGACCCCTATACCCTTTACTGCAGACCCAACCAGCACAGGAACTATGTCTCCAGCCACTACACCTTTGTGCAGCCCTCTGTGGACCTCCTCCTGGGTAAACTCCTCTCCTGCAAAATATTTTTCCATGAGTTCTTCATCAGATTCTGCCACAGCCTCAAAAAGCATGTTTCTTATCTCTGATATATCTAGATCTGAGGGTATCTCGCTGTCTACACACTTTTTCCCGTCAAATTTTCTTCCTTTTAAATCCACTACATTTACAAATCCCTGAAAATTATCCTTTTCTCCAATAGGAATGCAGAAAGGAGCCACTTTTTTTCCAAATTTTTCCTTGAGTTCTCCCAATAGCTTTGTGTAATTTATAAATCCCTTGTCCATCTTATTTATAAAAAATATTCTGGGTATTCCCCGCTCTTCCAGTTTTTTCCAGGATTTTTCTGTCCCTACCTCTACTCCGGAAGTTGCATCTACCACAATTACAGCACCTCCTGCAACTCTGAGAGAAGAGACAACCTCACCTTCAAAGTCGAAGTACCCGGGAGTATCCAGAATATTATATTTGTGACCTTCATATTCTAGAGGTATCACAGAAGCATTAACAGAGAATCTTCTGTGAATCTCCTCTTTATCATAGTCTGAAACTGTGCTTCCTTCATCTACATTTCCCATCCTGCTTATGGCACCGGATACGTACAGAAGTGATTCAGCGAGGGTGGTCTTCCCGCTTCCTCCATGGCCTAGAAAAGCTACATTTCTTATTTGATTCATCTCATAGTTTTTCATAATTGCCCCCCTATTTTCTTATTTTATAAGATTCTGTATATTATTCTCATGATAATTATATTTTAAAAAGAACTCCCTTTCCTTTTTTCTGTATTTTAAATTAATCCTAGTTGTGGGTAGTTTAGATAAATTACTGAATTTACAAGAATATTAGAGTCAAAAGATTTTGTCACGAATGGACACTAATAAAAGATAGGGAAATTAACACGAATAAGGAAAAACGCTTTTGGCCACAGAGAAAAGAAGAGAGTATCACGGAGGAGGGCGATATTAAAGTCAAAAGATTTTATCACGAATGAACACCAATAAAAGATAGGGAAATTAACACGAATAATAACAAAATCTTTTGGTCACAGAAGACACAGAGACAGGAGAAGAGTTTCATAGAGAAGATTTTTTGAATTTTCAAGTCGCAGGGCTTATACAGGAAAGAGCCTGTACTCAGCCGTCCTACAGAATAAGTTCCACAGGGGACCGAGGACTGTAGCTCACAAAGGCGTTAAAAGAAACATATACTCACTAGACGTTTGAAAATTCTTGAACTTTTGGTTACTTTTCTTTCAAGAGAAAAGTAACGAATCCCGATAAATTCAATAATTTAATTTAAAATAATGGAAACAACTTAGGTTATTAAATTTTTTAAATTTTTTAAAATGAAAAATGACTTTATCTTGGTAGTATATATCTAGTAAGCATATACTTTTCGCTGGAGGTCATTGTATTGAAAAATATCGTATCAATCATAGACATTTTAGAAAAATGGACCACCCCAAAAGGAATCAGGAAGGTAATGGTTACTTTTTTTATAATGTCACTTCAGATCATGATTTATAGAATGGTATACTTGACCGGGGGTGCAAAATTTTCCTATTCTCAGGCTATGTATATTCCTCTTATACTAGGATCACTTTTTTTCGGGATAGTAGGTGGGGTCATCTTTGGAGTGAGCGGTGGTATCCTTTTAGGGCCTCTCATGCCTTTAGATACAATCACCATGGAGATGCAGGATTTTATAAACTGGAACTACAGGCTTGGTTTTTATATGCTGATAGGGCTAATAACCGGGTTAATAATGGACTTTTTGGTCTCCACCATAAAAAAACTAAACAAGCTGAGCTTTTATAATCATTTTACAAATCTTCCCAACGCAAGGTATTTTGAAAACATGGAGATAAAAGAGGATACTCCGGGATATTTTTTCATAATCGAGATGAACAACTATTCCCAGATTCTTTACAATTTAGGTTATGAGTTCAGTATGAAGCTAGTAAAAGCCTTTTCTAAAGAAGTCTCAAACATTATAAAAAGTTACAGAGAAAGTCAGATGTTTCATCTTCAGGACAACAAATTTGGGGTTCTGATAAAAAATCCAGATGAAAAGGAGATTTCAAGAAAGTTTCTGCAGCTGGGACAGATAGCCTTAAAGGTAGACGGTATAGAGGTTCACCCCTATATATTTATAGGAGCTGCTAGATGTGAGAAAGACAGTTGCGACCTTCTGAAAAAAGCTGAGTATGCCAGACTTTTTGCCAAAAAAAATCTACGAGACTACCATATGTATATCCCTGAGATATCCTCAAAGATTGACAGTAACTTCAAACTTTTTGAAGAATTCCCAAGAGCAATAAGTAATAATGAGTTTTTTCTCTGCTATCATCCCAAATTTGAGGTTTCTACCGGACTGGTAAAAGAGGTCGAAGTCCTCATAAGGTGGAGGCATCCTGAAAAGGGGACTGTAGGCCCCAATGAATTTATCCCTTACCTTGAAACCACTACCTTTATAACGAAAATTACAAAGTGGATTTTAAGACAGTCTCTAAAATCTCTAAACATAATGGAAAAAGCCGGTGTTGATGTCAGACTCTCAATAAATGTCCCCTTGAAAATTTTAGAAGACCCTGAATTCATTGCCTATTTAAAAGAACTAAGGCAGTTGGGCTATCCATTAAAGAAAATAGAATTTGAAATTTTAGAAAGGGACTGTGTTGAAGACTTCAAAAAAATATCTCACATAATGAATTCCATAAAAAAAATGGGAATTAGATTTTCTCTAGATGATTTTGGTACTGGATACTCGGCTCTTTCCTATGTAAAAAAACTTCCTTTCGACAAGATAAAGTTAGATATGATGTTTATAAAGGATCTTGAACAGAGCAGGGAAAATATGGGGATTGTAAAATCTGCCATAGATATGGCCCACAATATGGGTATAACTGTTGTGGCTGAGGGTGTGGAGTCTGAAGATACCCTTGAGATGTTAAAAAAACTAAAATGTGACTATGCACAGGGATTTTATTTTAACCACCCACTGAGGCGGGTAGACTTTATCAAATGGTATCACAGTTCTGAAAATAAAAAATTTTTTCAAGAGATGCCATCTTAAAAATAAATTTCCCGTTTCTCAATGGATTATAAATCTGTAAATAAATAATTGTAGAAATAAAAAAAGGACCCCGGGGTCCTTTTTTTATTTTAGTTAACTTTGTCGTTTAATTTTTTACCAGCTTTGAATTTAACTACTTTCTTAGCTTCGATTTTGATTTCTTCTCCAGTCTTAGGGTTTCTACCAAGTCTAGCAGCTCTCTCAGCTACTTCGAATTTTCCCCATCCGATGAAGTTTACGTCATCTCCGTCGTTTAATACATCTTCTACAGTTGTTAAAAAAGCATCTAACTTTCTTTCTGCATCTGCCTTAGATTCAAATTCACCTTTTTCAAAAAATAATTTAACAAATTCTTTTTTAGTCATTCGATTTCCTCCTGCTCTTTGTTTATCCCTTAAAAATCAAGGTCTTTCGCCTAATCTTTTATACCATAGAATTTTTATAATTTCAATGATTTTTTCAAAAAACCTTTAGTTTTTAAGGGTTTAAACTATTTTTTTACCTTTTTTCAAGTTTTTATGTACATTGATACTAAAAATTAATACAAACCTTTAAATAGGGTGGATTATAAAAATACTTTGAAATAAACTACTTGCTTAATTGTGTATAAATCTTAAAATTCTTATAGCCCCCTGAGAGATTATAACAGTCAAATCCCATATTCAGCATTATATTATGAGCTGCATTTCCCGAGACTCCCTTGTTACAGTGGACTACATATTTTTCAGTCTTTGGCAGAGCTTCTGCCTTACTTCTCAATTTTTCAAGGGGAATATTTACAGATCCCGGAATATGACCTGATCCGTATTGTTTTGGAGACCTCACATCTATAACTATATAATCGTCTCTTTCTTTTATAAGTTCTTCGGGAGTTATTATCTTATTCCTTCCGTTTATGGCGTTGCTGAGTATCATACCGGTATACATAACCGGGTCTTTTGTGGTAGAGAAAGGTGGAGCATAGGCAAGATCCAAATGAAATAATTGATCTACTGTTGCCCCCATGGATATTAATGAAACAAAAACATCTATTCTTTTATCTACACCTCTGGCACCTACTATCTGTACACCCAGAATTTTACTGCTCTTTCTATCGGCTATTGCTTTTATTACCATCTCTCTGCTTTCTTCAAAGTATTCTGTCTGATTTGGTTTTAGGTTGTGGATCACCTCTATATCATAGCCCATATTCTTTGCCTGAGCTTCTGTCATCCCTGTCTGAGCAACTGCCATATCAAACACCTTAAATATCCCTGTCCCCAGTATTCCTTTAAACCTCAGACCTCCTCCTGTGAGAATGTCTCCACAGATTCTCCCCATCTTGTTGGCAGTTGAACCAAGTGGCACGTATATGGGAGCTCCATTTATGAGAGACCAGGCCATGGCGACGTCTCCCACTGCATATATGTCCTCCATGCTTGTTTCCAGCTTATGATTTATTTTTATTGCACCGTTATGAAAGGTTTCTATCCCTATCTCCTTAGCCAATTCAGAGTTTGGGCGAACTCCTGTACAAGAAACAACAAAATCAGCCTCTATAAACTTACCTGATTTTGTAATCACCCTTTGCTCATTTATCTCAGAAACTTCCTCTCCCAATAAAAACTTTACTTTTTTCTCCTTCAAATACTCCTCTAGATATATTGATATATCTCTGTCTAATTTCCCTGCAAGACTTTTTTCTCTTTCTATTAAGACTACATCTACCCCGAGTTTTATGAGGTTTTCTAGAAGCTCTAGACCGATGTAGCCCCCTCCTATTATCACAGCTTTTTTAGGAGAGGTTTTAGCTATATACCCTATTATTTTGTCGGCACTCTCTATATTTCTGACGGTAAAAACATTGTCATTGTCTACCCCTATTATATCTGGCTTTATAGGTTTGGCGCCTGTAGCTATAACCAGCTTGTCATAAAAATCCTCAAATATCTCTCCTGTATGGTAATCTTTTACCTCTACACTTTTCCTTGAGGGGTCAATGGTAAGCACCTCATATCCTGTCCTCACATCCATATTAAACCTTTTTTTAAACCAACATGTATCTCTAGGAGTAAGGTCAGATCTCTCTATCCCATTCTGACCTATATAGTATGGAAGCCCACAGGCAGAATAGCTTATATCTCTATCTTTTTCATATATTACTATTTCACATTCTTCAGAATTTCTTCTTGCCTTTGCAGCCACCGAGGTTCCTGCGGCCACTGATCCTATTATGATAATTCTCATATTATCCCTCCAAAATTTTATTCTCTTAATAGCTTGAAGATAAAAATCGGTAATATACTTTTAAAGTAATATCTATAAATTTATCTGATAAAAATCTAGCTAACTTCACATTTATTATTTTTAAAATAATCTCTGATTATCCTCTTTTAAATCTGTTTTAACTGGATTTTATGAGGTCACTTTAAAATAGATAATCCTTTATTCATATACTACCACAAAAATTTAGTTTATAAAAATGTAATCTTTACAATTTGATATTTTTATAAAAATTACATTTTTTTATTTACTGAGGTATAATAGGTGAAAGTTAACTTTCAAAATTAATTTATGGCATAAGACAAAAGAAGAGGTGAACTTACTTGAAAATGATAGAAACAAAACTGGATAAAATTGCAGAGATATGGAATGATTTTATTTTAAACGAGGAATTTTTTCAAAGAAAAATAAATTTTGATTCAGAGGTAGAAACAAATTATTTCGGGGACATACTCCATTATTTTTACGATTCTCTTATACTCATCAAGGAAAACATCCCAGAAGATGATAAAGACAGTTTTTCAGCTTCTGTTTTTTATGCTATCGGCTTACTTCAGATTATCTTTATACAGCATGATCTTGTGAGGGAGTTTTTTTACATCTTCAATATAGACAAGGCTGAAAAAAAAGAGTTTGAAAAAGAGATAAAGAGAATAAGAGACCTTAGAAATGAGCTCATAGGGCATCCTATAAACAGAAATTCAAAAACAGGCGAACTCAGATCCACCGTCTTTTGGGGGAACAGGATGAGTAAAAATCAAATCCATTATCTAAAATACACAAGAAAAGACAATTTCAAAAGAGGGATACAAAAAGAGTTCTCAATAACACAGTTGATCGGTAATCAGGAGGTTGTATTTAAAAAATATCTAAATCTGATTCTTCTGAATCTAAAGGAATATCTAAGAGAATACCTTGATAATATAAGTCAAATTGAAGTTAGCCTTAATGAAGGTCATGATTTTTTTTATTTGATAGATAAAATACAAAATAACTGCACCCTTCTCTGGAATAAACATATAATTTTTGATAAAGATATTCTTTTAGAGTGTCATACAAAAAAGATCGATCATCCTAGGTATGAAAATACACTGGAAATTTTCAGAAATAAACTGAACTACAACATTGTAAATTTGAGGAACAGAGTTTATGCCAACCTAGATGAAGAAAGCAAAACCGTTTCATTTCAAAATAAAAACAGAGAAATCTTTAAATACAGCGAAGAACTTGCCCATTTTCTTGTAAGACTTTTTGAAAAAAGACAGGTAAAAGAGAGAATAACATCACTCAGAGACACTTTCTCTGACTTTCCTCATATATTAGAGGAGCTAGAAAACATGGAATCCAACACAGAAAACAACACAGAATATTACTCCTCATATTTTTATCTGACAGGAGTTCTCCTTAAAAAAGCCGTTTCTCATGTAAAACTCTAATAAATTACAAAAAACAAAAAAATCCCCCAGTTTAACTCATACTGAGGGATTTTTTTATGACTGTCATGCTATTTTTTGATAAGTTTCTTTACTTCCTCTACAGATAAGACCCTTCCTGTTGAAACAACCTTACCATCTATCACAACGGCAGGAGTAGACATTACACCATAACCCATTATATCTTTCATGTCCTCTACTTTTTCTATAGAGGCATCCACTGTAGTTTCAGCTAAAGCCTCTTTTACGTTGTTTGTAAGATCGTTGCATTTTTTACATCCTGTTCCTAAAATTTTAATATCCATACTTCCTCCTTTATATTATTATATTGAAAAGATATCCTACACCTACAATACTTACTCCTGTTATCGCCGTAAAAACACCTATAAGCTTGGGCTTAACAACTTTTCTCAAGAGTATCATCTCAGGAAGTGATAAGGCTGTGGTGGCCATCATAAAGGCCATAGCTGTACCCATTCCAACTCCCTTGTTTATTAGGGCTTCTGCTATTGGTATAGTACCCATTGCATTGGAATACAATGGTATGGCGATTACAGTAGCTACAATGACTGCCAGCGGGTTATCAGGACCTGCATATTTTGACAGAACCTCCTCTGGAGCCCATCCGTGAATCAAGGCCCCTATACCTATTCCCACAAGAAGATATTTCCATATCTTACTAACTATCTCTTTTACATTTTCCTTGGCAAAGCTTATTCTTTCCTTACGGTTTAACTCTACTATTTCCTGGTTTCCCATTTTCATCTTATACACATATTCTTCTACATATTTTTCCAATTTTAAGATATGTATGAGGTAGCCCCCCAAAACTCCTATTACAACTCCAGAGATCACATATAAAAGAGCCACCTTAAAACCAAAAGTCCCCAATAAAATCACAAGGGCGGCTTCATTTACAATTGGAGAGGTTATGAGAAAGGAAAAGGTTACTCCCAGCGGAATACCTCCCTCTACAAAGCCTATGAAAAGGGGCACACTAGAACATGAACAAAATGGAGTCACTATCCCAAATAAGCTGGCAGCAATATGTGCTTTGAGACCTCCAATTTTTTCTAAGGCGAGCTTGGTTTTTTCCACAGAAAAATAACTTCTTATATAAGATATCCCAAATATCATTATAGACAATAGTATTAGTATCTTGATACTATCGAAGATAAAGAAGTGTACACTTCCACCTAGATGGGTGTCCATGGATATTTTAAAAATATTTTCCACAAGCATTCTGACTAGGTCATCTAGCCAACCAAAATTAAATATATAACCCAACATCTTAAACCATCTCCTGTTTAAATTTTTTTAATCTTATTTCATCCCCTCTGCCATCTCAAGGATATCTTTTTTTACAAAACTTTCCACTAGTCTTATTACCTCTATAATCTCATCTCTTTTTATTTTATAGTGTACATTGAGTCCCTTTTTTTCTGAGGAAAGGACCCCGGAGTTTTTCAGTATCTTCAGATGCTGAGAAAGATTGGACTGAGAAAAGTCAACGTCTTCCTGAAGCTGGCACACGCATTTTTCGCCCTCTAAAAGCCTCTTCACTATTGCAAACCTCACAGGATGACCGAGAGCCTTAAATACTTTAATCTGAAAATCGTCAATGACCATGTTCCACCGTCCTTTATAACTATATAATTATTTTCTAATATAATTATACTAGCTTATGAAAT
Organism: uncultured Ilyobacter sp.; assembly: GCF_963668515.1. Classification (NCBI taxonomy): domain Bacteria; kingdom Fusobacteriati; phylum Fusobacteriota; class Fusobacteriia; order Fusobacteriales; family Fusobacteriaceae; genus Ilyobacter; species uncultured Ilyobacter sp. The sequence continues at coordinate 62,488 of NZ_OY764866.1, forward strand.
TTTGTCAACATTTTTTTGAGATTTTGAGAATTTCCAGGATAAAATCCAAAATTTAAAAGGGTTCCGGAAATCCGGAACCCTGAAGAGTATATCAATTTTTAGTTTTTAATGTATCTCTATGTTCACCATGTCTTCTCTCTTAGCATTTTCCAATTTTGGAAGTTGTATTGTCAAAACTCCATCATGATGCATACTGTCTATTTTTGAAAAGTCCACATCTGGAGGTAGGTTAAAACTTCTGGTGAAAGAGCTGCATTGGAACTCTTTTCTGTGATAGTTTTTATCTCTGTACTCATCTGAAGTCTTTTGTTCATAAGAGACAGTAAGCATGTCTTTATCCCTGGTAATATTGATATTTTCTTTTTCTATTCCAGGAACAGACAACTCAATCTGATATTTTTCATTGTCTTCAGACACATTAACTGGCGGCATTCCCCTTCTATGAAAGAACCTGTCGTTGAATATATCATCTTCAAAAAAATCTTTGAAAATGCTAGGGCTGAAAAAGTCATTTTTTTTAATTAAGTTTCCCATTGTTGCCCTCCTTTCATATAAATAAAAGCAATAAAAAAAGAATAAATATTTTGAAATATAATCTTCTGTTTTGAGCAAATTAATACGCACATGTTTCTATTATAGTATTCTACTTATCAATTGTTTTTCCTACATAATATTTCAATTATTTTAAAATTTTTTTAAAAAAATTTTAGTTAGACTTCCAACTAATTTGGCAAGGTCTATCTATAAAAAATAATTATAATTTTGACACTCTCTTTACATTTTGTTAATTTTATTTTCACTTTAGTAGTCTAAAATAGTAGCTATAAGAGTTAACCCAAGTTGCTACTTAAAAAAAATTCTTATAAATTACTGAATTTATAAGAATATCAGAATCAAAAGATTTTGTCACGAATGGACACTAATAAAAGATAGGGAAATTAACACGAATAAGAACAAAAGCTTTTGGTCACAGAGAAAAGAAGAGAGTATCACGGAGGAGAGCGATATTAAAGTCAAAAGATTTTATCACGAATGAACACCAATAAAAGATAGGGAAATTAACACGAATTAGAAGAAAAGCTTTTGGCCACAGAGGACGCAGAGAAAAAGAGGGAGTTTCATAGAGTGAAAATAAAAATCTTTTAATTTTCAGACTGCTTTCCCCTTTAAAAAATGCCGTTAAGAAATCATCTTGTGAAATCCACTTTCATTGAAATAAGGAGGTTTACCGACTATATTTCAATAGAAAGTTAGTTCAGAAGTGATTTTAGGTATTTTTTAGGGGTGCCTTTTCTTTGGTTACTTTCTTTGGGCAAGCAAAGAAAGTAACACAGGTTTTCGGAGAAATTCAATACTTTAATTTAATAAAGGTAGCAACTTAGGTGAGTTAATATAAATCTGTGGAAAAAGTATACGAGATCGATAACTCATCTTGGGTTGTTTATAATCCGGGAAAATATTTTTCAGAAAATACAGATTCTTCAGAATTTTGGTCACTGAGTCCCAAAAGTCCAAAAATTTACAAAATGAGTGTATCTTCTGAAGGATATGATGAAAAAATCCCCCTATTATCACCAGATAACAGGGGGATTTTTTATTCTTCTTTTTCTTTCTTAAAGCTGTCAGGAGAGATTTCTTTAATTTTATCCATTAAGTCCGGTACCTTATCTATAAGTTTATCGAGTCCTGTATTTTTCTTGATCGGAAGAACACTGATCTCCCCATTCTTAATGACAATCATTGCTATGGGCATCACACGGCCTCCCATACCAGCACCATTGCCACCACATTTTTTAGAAGATGATTTTTCTTCACTTCCGGACCCCAAGCCAAAAGAGATGGAAAGGGTGGGAATCAAAGTAATATCTCCAATCTGAAATGGTTCTCCGATGACAGTTTTGTTTTTTATGAAATTTTCGAATTTCTCAAACAGTTGATCAATATTTTCTTTTGTGGACATAACTATAACCTCCATTAAATTTTTATCTCAGTAAATTTCTTGTGGGTTTGTACAAAATCAGCTTTAAAAAAATAAAAAACAGATAATATCCAGTAATTTTTCCACTTGTATGCAGTTTCCAACTATATATATCTTTGTCGTATGTTAATTTGAGCTCTTCTATGTCTACAGGAAGTTCAAAAGCGTTGGCTAACCCCTGTATAAAACCTGTAATACTTGGGTCTTCAAAGCCTAATTCTCCGCTGAGAACAAGCTTTTTCGGCCTATATTTTTTTACTAATTTAGTAAAACACTCTATAAAATATATTACCTCTTTTTTGGTTAATTTCCTTCCCTTATGCTTCTTCCCGGCCTTTTCATTTTTTTCGTTCTTATTTTTTATTTTAACTTTTTTGTGCTTGTCACGCTTTATTTTGATCAATATACCGAAGAGCCTCATACAAAGCAAATTTTTCCTGTTGTATGCCAACTGAAATAAGCCAAACATCCAGCAGATATGAACCCTATAAAAAAAACCTTTTTCATCATTACTTAATTTGATACCATAACAGAAAGGTACAAAGAGCAACAGCATCAAGAGTATCAGAACAACTGTTAAAGTAAATATAAAAATATCGATAATGACCATAATATACCTCTTTTCCGATTCTAAACTCAGAAGATTGTATATACATTTAACTTCCTTAATTCTAATTAAATTATACAATTTAGAGGTTAAAATTCCTGCCGATGCTTAAATCTGACAAAACATTCCATATGGACATAAAATAGAGAGAATAAAACTTAAAATATTATCTGAACAAGAGAAAAACCCCTTTTGGTATAGGGGTTTTTAGTAGAATAATACTTAATTATATTTTAACAGTTTTTATTATCGTAAATTTTTAGTTTGAAATTATTTTTTAGCATCAAAATTATTGAAATGAATTTCTAAAGAGTTGATTGTGGTTTTATCTAAAACCTCTTTAATCTCTATATTCTAAAATTTGTAATTTTCAATCCAAACATTTTTTTGTAAATCTTCTAAAGCATATGAATGACGTTTGGCTAATTATCCAAAAATAAGATTATTCTCATCTGAAAGGAAGTTGTTTAAAGTATTTGAGTAATAAGCTCTTTTGATACAAATTCCCTCCTTTTTAATTAATTTAATCTAAAACCTAAGTCTTAACGATTTTTCAAAAGGAATAAAGAAATTGAATTTACAGTCATTTTTAAGATTTAATTTTTCAAGAAGTTAAGTTTTGCTTACTAAACATGTTTGGTCTAATGTTATGTTATAATATATATTATTGTTTTAACCAATATTTTAAGTCGTGTTCTTGAAAATTGTATTTTTCAAATATTATTTTAATATAATTTAAAACAGCATTAGAGTTTAAATTCCCTTCAAAAAAAATGTCTTCAGTTATTTTAATAGGTTCTCGGCATTGACTATTTTTTAATATGATTCTTGAGTTTTTTCCTGAAAAATCAATATCTTCAGTTAAAGAAAGTAATTTTGAATAATCAAATTCATACATTAACTCTCCAACCTTTTGAAAAAAGCCTCTCCAACTATCAACTTGATATTTTTTATCCATAAATTCAAATGAAACTGGTTTTAATCCTGTAACATTTAAATCGTCGCTTAAATCAAAAAATTCCTTTTCTAAAATTATATTTTCTTTTTTTAATTCTTCACTTATTTCTGGGAATCCCCAATTATTTAATGCAATTTCTAAAATTTTTTCAGCTCTATCAATTATTTGTTCTTCTCCCCAAACTTCAATTGATTTAAAATATCCATTTAACTTTAACCTGCTCTCTAATAAAATTTCTTTTTTTTCTAAAAATGTTTTGTTTCCTAGATGAGAATTATACCCTGTTAAAGAAATATTACCTATTGTATGAAGGTACTTTTCATGTATTCTTTCATAATTTTTTCCTAAAGAAACTTTCCATCTTAAATCTAAAGTTTGTGGCATAATGTGCTCAATACTCAATTCTTCAATATTAACTTTTTCCTTATTTTTATAATTTTCTAGTTCTTCAAGTAAAAATTTATTATATTTAAATTTGTAAATATTTTTATTAATAAAACTGTTTCTAAACATTTCATCAGTTGGAAATATTGCACTGTATTTTTTTAATATTAATAAATCTTTAATATTTTTATAATAGGACTCTTTATAATTTAATATGTTTTTTAAATCTCTACCTAATGTTTGAAATACTTTATTTAAAGCATTTGTTGGAATTTCACAAATAACTCTTCTAAATACATAATTTTCTATTAGTTTTAATATCTTTAACATTTCTTCAAGTTCAATTTGTTCTTTTTTATAATCATCAAAAACTTCCATTAAAAATGGATAAGAAACTGTCATTTTTAATTTCTTAATCTTTTGAAGTAATATATTTATTTTTTTATTTTCAGAGTTACAATTTATTAAATTACTATAAATTTCTGAAAAATATAACAATTCTTCTAATAAATCATTAACTTCTCTATTTGAATATTGATTATTAACGAACTTTTTAAATTCAAAATAAACATTATCCTTTTTGGGTATAACACGTTGCTTCATAGTTAAATAATCCCTTATAAATTCAGAAATTGTTTCATTTGATAATAATTTTTCTAATTTATACCAATATAATTCAAATAACTTTTCTTGTTCTCTTGGCTCTTTATCCATTAATATAAAATTTCTTATTAAATCAGCTTGACTTAGATTTAAACCAGTTGAATTTAAACTTTCAAAAATTAATTGAGGATCATCATCTCCTCTTTTTAAACTAATAAAAACTATAACTAATCTTTGTATACCTTTATAAAAATCTTCAATGTCTATTTTTGAATTTTCAAATAATTCCAAAAAATATGTATAATTTTTATAAATATTTGAATTTTTATTCACACTAGTTAAATTATTACTCATTATTATTTTAAATGTTTCATTATCTTCTTTCATTGGTTTTAATCTTAATTTTTCTTCTTCTATTTCTGAAAATTCATTAATCAAATATGATTTTAAAATTTTTTTTGATAATTTAATAGAAGAATCTGTATCTTTTTCTTTTAACTTATCATAAAGGGCTTTGAGCAGTAACATTGTTGTAGTAACCCTTTGCTGCCCATCGATAAGTAAAAATTCTCTAAAATCAATCATATCAACTTCATTGTTTGCAATATAAACTATAGTACCTAAAAAATGAGTCTTTCTATTTTTATCAACTATTAATGTCTCTATATCTTTAAATAATTGTTTACATTGTTCAAATTTCCAATCATAATTTCGTTGAAATACAGGTATTATGAATTTTTTATCTTCCCCAGATAAAAACTGCAACATCATTGTCTGTCTTGCTTCCATAAATGTATTTACCTCCTTAAAAATTAATCTTCGTTAATTTCATGCTGGTTTTAATTCTATTTCAATATTTAAATAATTTCTCCTCTTAAACACCTAATTTTTACCCTCTGTGCACTCTGTGACCAAAGTTTTTTATTGTTTTTCTATTCGTGCAATTTTTTTATCTTCCATTCGTGTACATTCGTGACGAAATTTTTTAATCTTTTTTCATAAAATTTTAAAAGTTATCCTAAAACAACTATATCTCATACAACATAATTTTGCAAAGGATAAAAGATTTTACTTTTTTTCACAAAAGCATTGACGAAAACATATTAGGAAGGTATAATTTGTATGAAAAGTATGAAATATATGAAAAGGAGGAGCTATGCTGGAATTCAAAGATGGAAAGTGTATCTGCGGGACCGTCACTGTGGGAGAAAGAGGTCAGATAGTTATCCCAAAGAAGGCCAGAGACTATTTTGATATACAGCCTGGAGACCAGTTGGTGGTTTTAGGGGACAAGAGTAAGGGAATTACTGTTTTTAAGGCCGGGGATTTAAAAGAGTTTGCAAATTTTATATTAAATAATGCCAATGATGAATAGGGTGGCAAAAGGGGAGGCAAAAAAATGAAAATATTAATAGTAGGTGGTGTAGCAGGTGGTGCTTCTGCCGCTGCAAGGCTGAGAAGAATAAATGAAGATGCAGAGATTATAATGTTTGAAAGAGGGGAGTATATCTCCTTTGCAAACTGCGGACTGCCTTATCATATAGGGGGAGTCATCAAAGAGAGAGAAAACCTCTTGGTTCAGACTATAGAGGGAATGAAAACTAGATTCAACATTGATGTAAAAATAAAGACAGAAATAACAAAAATAGACAAAGAAAATAAAAAAATCTATGCCAAGAATTTAAAAACAGGAGAAAACTTTGAAGAGAGCTATGACAGACTTCTTTTGTCACCAGGGGCAGCGCCGTTTATACCTCCTATTCCAGGGGTAAACTCTCCAAATATTTTCTCTCTGAGAAACATGAGTGACATGGACAGTATCATAAATCACATAGAAAAAAACAGTGTGAAAAGGGCTGTTGTGGTAGGTGCCGGATTTATAGGTATAGAGGTTGCTGAAAATCTCCTTGAAAGGGATATAGAGGTCTCTATACTAGAAAAAGCTCCCCAAGTCCTCACCATGGTAGATGAAGAAATAGCTGCCCAGGTGCATCAAAACATAAAGGATAAAGAGGTTGAACTTTATCTAGAGGACGGTGTTACCCAGTTTGAGGATATAGAGGGTAAGACTGTTGTAAAATTAGAAAGCGGGAAAGAGATCAAGGCAGACATGGTGGTAATGGCTATAGGGGTAAAGCCTGAAAATGACCTGGCAAAAGAAGCTGGCCTTGAAATAGGGAAAAAAGGCGGAATCACGGTAAACCAATACCTTCAGACCTCTGATGAAAATATCTACGCTGTAGGAGATGCTATAGAGGTGAAGCACTATCTAAGCGGGGAAGAGTCCATTATTCCACTGGCATGGCCTGCAAACAGACAGGGACGTATAGTGGCAGATAATATGCTAGGAATAAACTTAAAAGCATATAACGGATCACTGGGGACATCTATAATTAAGGCTTTTGACACAACTGTTGCTGCTACAGGTTTGAATGAAAGATATCTCAAAACTGCAGGTACAGAGTATATGGTAGCAACTGTAAACAGAAACAGCCATGCCAGTTACTACCCAGGAGGGGTTCCGATAACTCTCAAACTTCTTTTCACAAAGGATGGGGATATTTTAGGGGCACAGGGTTTAGGATGTAAAGGAGTAGACAAGAGAATCGATGTCATCGCCACAGCAATCAAAGGTAAGATGAAGGTATGGGATCTCCAGGACCTCGAGCTGGCCTACGCTCCACCCTACAACTCTGCAAAAGACCCGGTAAATATTCTCGGGTATGTTGCTGAAAATATGATAAAGGGTGAAGTGGAAACAATAAGATATTTCCAGATAGAAGATTATCTAAAAAATAACAACGCTCAGCTTCTTGATATAAGAACAAAAGATGAAAATGAGCTGGGATCTATCCCTAGTTCTCTGCACATCGACCTTGCAGAACTGCGTGACAACTTGTCCAAGCTCGATAAAGATAAAGAGTACATTGCATATTGTCAGGTAGGTCTGAGAGGCTATATCGCCTACAGGATGCTTGTACAGCACGGATTCAAGGCAAAGAACCTTGACGGAGGATATAAACTCTGGCAATACACTAAAAATGAGCAAAGCAACAGGGATATCTTCAATGATAAGGACCAGTTTAAACACAAGGAGGCTTCGTGCTGCGGAACGGTCTCTGAACTTATAGATGAGGAGAGAGAGATGAATAAAATTATAGAGGTGGATGCCTGTGGACTCCAGTGTCCAGGACCTATTCTAAAAACCAAAAAAACCATGGAAACCATCAAAGATGGAGAAGTTCTATCAATAAAATCAACAGATGCCGGGTTCAAAAAGGATATCGCCACCTGGGCAGAAAAAACAGGAAACAAGCTTCTGGATGTCCAGCTAGAAAACGGAATAGTAACTGCCCATGTAAAAAAAGGCAGTGAATCTAAAAATCCAACCCTTGTAGCAGAGAAAGACACACAGACTATGGTAGTATTCAGCGGGGATTTAGACAAAATCTTGGCGAGTTTCATAATCGCAAACGGTGCCTTGGCAATGGGGAAAAAAGTGAGTATGTTCTTTACTTTCTGGGGATTAAATGCCCTCAGAAAGGAAAACTACACAAATAAAAACAAGGGAGTCATAGACAAAATGTTTGGAATGATGATGCCAAAGGGTGTCAATAAATTAAAACTTTCCAAAATGAACATGGGTGGAATGGGAACAGCCATGATGAAACATGTCATGAAGGAAAAAAATGTAGATTCACTGGAAAAACTAATGAAAACATATCTTGAAAACGGTGGTAAAATTACTGCCTGTACAATGTCTATGGATGTCATGGGAATAGCAAAAGAGGAGCTCATTGAGGGAATAGATTATGGAGGAGTAGCCTCATATCTTGGAGATTCTCAAGAGGCATATTCAAATCTCTTTATATAGAAAAGATAAAAAGAAAGCTCTTACAAGTTAAAATGTAAAAGCTCTAGGGCTGTAAACTATCTGGGTAGTTTACAGCCCTTTTGACTTTTTGGATAAACTACTGACTTTATTTAAAGCCTCTCACTTTCAGTATCTTTGAGGTAGAAAATAGACCACAAAGGACCCTTTTAAAAATGATTATATTTTTAAAAGGTTTTTTTTTGAAATTTCAGAATAAATGAATAACTAATCTGCTCTAATCCAATGAAAGCTTATGTGGGAGGAATAATCATGTATAAAAACTTTATAATTTTAACAGTTTTTTTATTAGTGAGTCTGGGTATAGAGGCTGCCTGGACCGAGACAATAATAGATAAAAAGACAGGTGAGACTGTCATTCTTTCTGTAACACAAGACATAAATAAGACAAGTTCCACATCTTCTTCGGAGTCTGACAGCAGTTCCGAAGATTCTGGTTCTTCTACTTCATCATCAACAACTGCAAGCAGCTCATCGGGATCGGACAGCAGTTTCACCGATTCTACTTCTTCTACTTCATCATCAACAACTGTAAGCAGCTCATCAGGATCGGACAGCAGTTTCACCGATTCTACTTCTTCTACTTCATCATCAACAACTGTAAGCAGCTCATCAGGATCGGACAGCAGTTCCACCGATTCTACCTCTTCTACTTCATCGTCAACAACTGCAAGCAGCTCATCGGGATCGGACAGCAGTTCCAATGATCCTACCTCTTCTACTTCATCATCAACAACTGCAAACAGCTCATCGGGATCGGACAGCAGTTTCACCGATTCTACTTCTTCTACTTCATCATCAACAACTGCAAGCAATTTATCAGGATCGGACAGCAGTTCCAATGATTCTGCTTCTTCTACTTTGTCGTCAAATAATAGCATTAGTTCAACTTTTAATGATATATCAGCAGGTGATGCCCAAAATTCAACCTCTCTAAACGCCTCTAATAGTGGTCTCTCTAATCTAAATGGAATTGAACTCTTTACTAATTTAGAAGTATTAAATCTAGAAAATAATGAGATCCAAACTTTGGAGGGTTTAGAAAATCTAACAAATTTAAAAAGACTTTATCTGAGAGGAAATCCTCTGACAGCATCCGACCTAGAAATACTTTTCAAATTAAAAAATCTTCAATTTTTAAGTTTCTCTGATGTTTCAGGAAACTATCTAGATATCCTCTATGTATTCATACCAGATAAAAACCTTAAATCAATAGTCTGGGAAAATATCCAAGTTTTTCCCAAATATACATCTACTGCGGATAAAATAACCTTCGAAGATGTGGAAAAAATTACAAAACTTCATTGTAAAGGCAAAGAGATAAAGGAGTTGAGAGGAATAGAAAATTTTAAAAATCTTGAAATATTAGACTTGGAAGAAAATATGATCAAAACTCTCTATAAAATAGATTTCTCCAACCTAAATAAGTTGGAGTACTTAAATATAGCCGGTAATGAAATATATTCTCTAGAAAGGTTTGAAGAATTTCTGCCACTTCCAAATAAACACCTTGATATTTATTTGAGAAAAGACAATCATAGCAACCCTGTAATCTCTTCTCCAAGTTTTACTAATATTATCAAAAAAATAAAAAGAAAATTCAATAACAAAATAGACCTTATAATATAAAGCGAAATGCACCTTAGATATGCCGAATAAGGTAAGCTCATAATTCTTATGGTCTAATCTTCACTTGCCATAATAAAAAAATGCACCTTGATGAAGAAAAAACTCCGTACACAGGTGCATTTTATACTCATATTAAAATATTAATTCTACAACAGATAGTATTCCTATAAACCACATCGCAGGTTTTATCTTTTTCAGATCCCCTGAAAAAATAGAAACAGCAACATATGAGATGAATCCGAATGCTATTCCAGTAGATATACTATAAGTTAATGGCATAAGTATAATTGTAAGGAAGCTAGGTATCGCAACCTCTATATCATGAAAATCTATATCCAGAAGATTCTTAAACATATATATCCCTACAAGCATAAGTGCCGGTGCAGTTGCAAACGCGGGTACAATCCCTATAAGAGGAGCAAAGAATAAAGCGACTATAAATAAAACTGCAGTAGTCATAGCAGTGAGTCCTGTTCTTCCTCCCTCGGCAATTCCAGATGCAGACTCTACATAGGTTGTAGTTGTAGAGGTTCCTAAAAGAGATCCTATAACTGTGGCCATGGCATCTGCTTCAAGTAATCTACTTACATTTTGGATTTTACCTTTTTCATCTATCATCTCAGCTTCATGAGCACATGCCATTATCGTTCCTACAGAATCAAATAAGTCTACAAACATAAATGAGAAAATAGCTCCAAATAGTGATATTTTAAGTGCTCCTAAGATATTTAATTTAAATGCTATCGGTGCTATGCTTGGTGGCATTGCTATCACACTAGTAGGCAAGGCTACCTCTTTAAAGATAACTCCCAATATTGTAGTCACAATTATTCCTACCAGTATTCCACCCTTTACTCTTTTCATCTCAAGGTATCCCATTACAGCAAAACCGATGAGGCCTAGAAGTACAGGTGTATCAAGTTCTCCCAATCCAACTAAAGTTGCAGGATTACTAACGATAAGCCCCATATTCTGCATACCTATAAAGGCTATAAAAAGACCTATCCCAGCTCCAACAGCAAGTCTTAACTGTGATGGTATGGCATCAATTATCTTTTCTCTGAAACCTGTAAATGTAAGAATAAGGAATATTATCCCAGAAATAAATACAACTCCCAAAGCTTCCTGCCATGTGGCCCCATGCCCCATAACCAGTGTATAGGTAAAAAATGCGTTAAGCCCCATTCCTGGTGCCATGGCGAAGGGTACATTTACCCAAAGACCAGCAAAGGCAGTACCGATAAAGGCTGCTAAACAAGTTACTGTGATAAGGGCCCCCTTATCCATTCCAGCAGCACTCAATATTGCCGGATTTACAAAAATAATGTAGGCCATTGTCAGAAAAGTGGTCACTCCTGCTACAACTTCCTGTCTAATACTTGTGTTGTGTTCTTTCAACTTGAAAAAATTCTCCATTTTCCTAAAACCCTCCTAAAGTTAAAATATTAAAAAGGCCCTATTAAAGGGCCACTTGGAACGGTTTAAAAAATAAAACCAAATTATATGGCCATAGTAAGTCGTTTACGGCGACTTGTAGAAACTCTTCACCTTATTAGAAGATTATATGGAGATTTTATTAATTTTTAACTTATAATAGTACACTGAAAGATTGATGTCAAGTCTTATTTAATATGGAAATATTATCAAAATAGAAAGTTCATCCCTAAAAATTGCAAATTTAAAAAGATTTCAGCATCAAAATATCTAAAAGATTTTATATATATACTCCATGTATTAAAATTTAATTCTCAGATTAAAACAACGGATTCATTTATTTTAACCTAAAATTTTAAATTCAAAACCTATTTAAAAGATTTTTCCAAATGATATATCCACCTTATATTAAAGATTCTCCTGTTATCCTCTGCAGAATATAAAAACCACTCCCTGGTCCAACCCCTATACAAGAAGGTCTTTCTACTGACTACCCTCAAAGGCAGCACCTCCACCTTCTCCCTCACAAATAGAGGATCTCTCTGATCTAAGTACACAAACTTTATTTTATCTTTATTTGCTGCACTTTTTTCCAAAAATTTTATTTTCCCAGAGAGAAGCCTTTTTTCTAAAAACTTTAACCTTTTAGAGGTGTAGTAAAGATGACTTTTTACTCCGAGATTTTCTAGTTTTATGAGTTCCTCTTTTGTGTAATATTTCTCTGGAGGAATATCCCCCTTCTGCCTATTGCATTTTTCACACAAAACCACTGCATTTAAACCAGCTTCTTTGTCCTTTAGAGGATACCCTTTAGAAATTGGGATGTGATGATCTATAGATAAATGCTCTGTACTTTTACATTTAAAGCATCTCTCTTCAAAAATATCGTGAAGTTTAATTTTTTCAGATTCTGTCAGTTTGTCATCAAAAAATACTTTTATCTCTTTTCTCTTCAGATTATCAAAAGTTATTTTCTCTGAATCCTGAATATTTTCATCCTTTTTATTTCCATAAGTAGATTTAGACTTTCTTGTAAAAATAAAAATTATTATAAAAACTGCTATCCAGAAAAAAATAATGTTTATCATAAAACCACCTCTGAAACATACTTCCCCCATACTGCTAAAGCAATAAATAAAATATTCAAAACTGCTTCTAATTATCCTTTTAAAATTTTTGTCCAAAAAATTAGGACTAAAATACTAATCTTAATATTTTTTCAAATTTTCTTTGACATTTACAATAAAATACTATAGAATATTTTTAATAAATAAAACTTAATTAAGTCGGACGAAGGTATGGGGAGAGAGCTGATTAATCGGCCACCGAAGGAGTAAAACTCTCAGGTAAAAGGACCTATGCTGGACGAGCCTCTGGAGAGAACTGTTTAGTCAGTCGCCGAAGGAGTAATACTCTCAGGTAAAATGGACAGAGGAAAACAATAACTTGTTTTCTAGAGGCTGCATTTTTTGTAGCCTTTTTTTGTATCTCATCCGCATTTTTTTAGTAGTTATTAAATATTTAATTTTTAGATAATTTTAGGAGGGATAAAAATGGAAAGAACCTTTGCAAGTGACAATTTTAGCGGGGTAGACCCAAAGATTATGGAAAAACTTATGGAGGCAAATCAGGGGCATACTTTTGCCTATGGTATGGATCCTCTAACTATAAAAGCCAAAGAAAAATTCAAAGAGACTTTTGGAGATGTAGAAGTATTTTTCGTATACAATGGAACTGGATGTAACGTACTGGCACTAGAGGCTATGAAGGGGAGAGCTACCTGTGTTCTATGCCCTGAGACAGCTCATATATTCCAGGACGAAGCTGGAGCACCGACGAAAATAACAGGGATGCAGTTGTTGCCTGTTCCATCTGAAGACGGAAAATTTAGTATAAAAGCGGCAGAAAAATTTCAATCTTTTAAGGGAGGTCTTCACAAACCTGAGGCCCATATCATATCCATAACTCAGGCTACAGAGCTCGGGACAGTATACACTCCTGCAGAGATAAAAAATATTTCTGCCTTTGCAAAAAGAAACAACATGCTCCTTCACATGGATGGTACTAGACTTTCTAATGCTGCTGCAGCCTTAGGATGTTCTTTAAAAGAGATGACCGCCGACTGTGGTGTAGACGTGTTATCTTTTGGGGGTACAAAAAACGGCCTTATGTTTGGAGAGGCTATCGTATTCTTTAACAAAGAATTAGCAAAAGATTTTTTTAGACTTCGTAAACAAAATCTTCAGCTTCATTCAAAAATGAGATTTATATCTGCCCAGTATCTTGGACTTTTAGAGGACAATTTATGGCATAAAAATGCCTCTACAGCCAACAAAATGGCAAAGTATCTCAAGAAAAAACTTGTAAATCTAGGTGTCGAAGTGACAAATGATGTCATGGCAAATATTGTCTTTGCCAAAATACCTATGGAGGTTCTGCCTGAGATGCAGGAGTTCTCATATTTTTACCTGTGGAATGAATATAAAAAAGAATCGAGATTTGTAATGTCATTCGATATTACAGAGGAGGATGTCGATATTTTTGTGGATAAATTAGAGGATGTGTTAAAAAAACAAAGTATATGTCTGTCTGAAGGGACGTGCTGTGCTTCGTAAGACAAAAAGGCATCGACATTCCCTGAAAAATTAATTTTTACGGAGGAATAAAAATGACTTTTGACTTTGACCTCATTGTTATAGGCGCAGGGGCAGCTGGATTGACTTGTGCAATCACTGCCAAAGGTTTCGGTAAATCAGTACTTCTCATAGAAAAAAACAGAGCTGGTGGGGAATGTACCTGGTCAGGATGTGTTCCTAGCAAGGCCCTTATAAATATCTCAAAGGAGATAAATTCAGCCAGAAAGTACTGTGACTTTATACCCGATACAGCAAAAATAATGAAAGATGTAAAAAATGTGATTCAAGATGTCTACTCTCACGAGACTCCCGAAGTCCTTGAAAAAACAGGAATTAATTTTCTCAAGGGAGAAGCTGAATTTACAGAAGATAAAACCATAAAAGTAGGGGAGAATACCTTTAGCGGAAAGGGTATTATTATCGCAACAGGGTCTTCTCCCTTTGTGCCGCCTATACCGGGGATAAATACTGTGGATTACCTTACAAATGAATCTTTATTTCTCCTTGAAGAACTTCCAAAATCTATGATCATCCTAGGTGGAGGGGCTATAGGGGTGGAAATGGCCCAGGCTTTAAGCCGTATAGGGGTAAAAGTTCATCTGGTGGAGATGCTAGACAATATCCTCTTTAGAGAGGAACAGGAGTTTGCCCACATCTTAAGGGAAAAACTAATAGATGAAGGGGTAAATATCCACATTAAGACAAAGGCTGTGGAAGTTAAAAAAAATGAAGACAGTATAATCCTAACAGTGGAAAAAGATGGGCAAAAGAGTGAATTATCTGCAGAGTCTATACTGGTGGCGGTGGGGAGAAAACCAGTCACAGCCTCTCTAAAGCTTGAAAATGCAGGTATAGAATATAATAAAAAGGGTATAGAGGTGGATAAACACCTAGAGACAAATGTACACAACATATATGCTGTAGGGGATGTTGTAGGCCCATATCAGTTTTCGCATATGGCAAATTATCAGGGGATAATCGCCGTGCAAAACGCCCTTACACCTCTTAAAAAGTCCATAGACTACTCCAACGTAGCCTGGACAACATTCACCCAACCTGAGCTTGCCAGTGCAGGCCTAAGTGAGAAAGAAGCACGTGAAAAACACGACAATATTCATATCTATTCTTTAGAACGGGATGAATTAGACAGGGCAAAGACAAAGAAAGGTGATATTTTTAAAGTTAAAATTATCTGTGACAACAAAAAAAAGATTTTGGGGGCTCAGATTTTAGCTGACAGGGCAGGGGAACTGATATGTGAGATACAGGCTATGAAATCAAACGGCCTTTCTCTAGATAAACTTGCCGGAGTGATTCACCCCTATCCCACATATGCAGAAGCTTTTAGTAAGCTTGGGAAGCGGGCATATATAGACAAACTAATGGATAATCCCGTTGTAAGTCTCATAAAATCCATAAAATACTAGATGATAAATAACCCCCCTCTCAACTGAGAGGGGGGTTATTTATCAATATTTTTCTTCATTTAAATTTTCAGGTTCGCCCTTTAAAATTTTATCCTCTGTTTCTGGATTTTCTGACCATTCTTTCCATCCGCCGTCGTATAGAGATACTTTATCAAATCCCATAGCATATGCATAAAAAAGAACTTCACTGGCTCTCCAGCCTGTACCACAATAAAATGCGATATTTTTATCAGTGTCTATTTGCAGATCATCCCACATCTTTAAGATTTCATTGTACGGTCTCATATAAGTCCCATAGTCTGCACGGTAATCCTCTAGATGCCAAGGGTCAGATCCACCCATCCCCCACTTGTCGCCTCTTATTCTTCCTCTTGGTTTTATATAGTCATAACCACTGGTTTTTCCTATGTACTCCTTCCAGCTTCTTATACTTACAAGGTCACTTTTCTTGCTTTTTAAATATTTTTCTGCTTCAGGTAAATCTATTATAATATCTGGATTTCCCGGAACTTTCATACCAAAGTCATCTACAGGTTGAGAATATTCTATACCTACTTCTGTAGGATATCCAGCCTCCTGCCAGGCCTTCCATCCACCGTTTATAAGTCTAACATCTTCAACACCGGCATATCTGCATATTATTGCAAACCTAGCCGCCGGCATAGGATCATCTCCATAAACAATTACAAGAGTTTCCTTTGTTATTCCTAATTTTTCAAGCTCAGTTTTTATCTCTTTGTCACTTACTCTGTTCCATAGAGGTCCCTCTTCAAACCACCCTGTATGAACATAATAAGAACCTGGAATATGACCGCTCTTATGGAATTTACCTTTTTCACCCCATCCTGCATTAATAACCTTCACAGGTCTTCCGTCATACTCAGGTACCTCTTCCCCCTCTATCAGTCTTTTTACCCAGCTTACAGGCACAAGAGATTCATACCTTGGAAGTTTTTCAATAGGATATTTTTTCTTATTCCATTCTTTTACTCCCGCTTCATAAACATATACATCATATCCCTTGTCAGAAAGTATCTCTGCCATGCTGGTATCTTCACCGTATAAAATTATCTTATTGTTTTTTGTTATCCCCTTTCTCTCAAAAGAGGCCTCTATATCTTCGTGCTTCAGAGAACTAGCAGGAAGATTGTATGCCCCGCTGATATGACCTTGTATCCCCATTTCTTTGATATCCCACCCGTTATATTCATCATAACTTCTGGTATCGATAAGCACCGTGTCTCCGTCCTTTAAGCTTTTCTTTACCTTTCTGGTGGATAAAACCTCGATTTTTTTTGAGATTTCCCCTCGATTTTCAGACTTACTGCTACATCCTATAACAAAAAGTATTACTGAAAATATAAGTAGTATTTTTTTCAATTTTGTTCCTCCCCTGAAGATTAATTATGTTAATATTTTTATACCCTCTGTTAATTTTTATCAAACTAAAAAAGATCTTACTGTATATTTACTTTTTATAAATCAGACTCCACCGATCATTCTATCATTTTTTTGTGTTTTGTCAATTAACATAATAATCCCTTTCTTTTGTTCCAAACACTAAGTTGAATAGTATTTTTTATTTTCAGAAGGAATTTTTTCTATAAAATTGTATAGTATAGCAGGAAAGGCTGCGGAGGTGAAAAAGACGTGAAAATGTCTCAAGTTTTGGATTGTGATGCTGTCAACTGTATTTATAACAAGGATAAGAAATGTCATACTCTGGCTGTAAATATAGGGGATAAAGAGCCTCTATGCGATACTTTTATGGCTGGACCGTCAAAGGGTGGTTTTGAAGATGTTATCGGTGGGGTAGGTTCTTGTAAAACTTCAGAATGTTCTTTTAACAAATCCTATGAATGTACATCTACAGGTGTTCATATGTCTATTGTTGGTGACCATGTAGATTGTAAAACTTATCACAAAAAATAATTTTTGCCTTTCCTAAGCTAAAAAATGCTGTCTGAAATTATTTAGACAGCATTTTGCTTTTTTCACCCAAAAGTTTTTCATAAATTTTCTTCTCAAGGTCTAAAAGCTCTCCAGATTTTAAAATTCTATTTTTTCTAGGGGTTTCTATGTCATAGCTATGCACTATCTCCATAGGATCTCTATCTAGTATAAATATCCTGTCCCCTATAAGCAGAGCCTCCTGTATATCATGGCTTATTATTACCATGGTTTTTGACTCCTGTTCTACATTATCAGATATCTCCTCTATAATCTTAAGTTTTAACAGCATATCTAAAGACCGCAAAGCCTCGTCCATAAGAATGATCTCTCCAC
Organism: uncultured Ilyobacter sp.; assembly: GCF_963668515.1. Taxonomy (NCBI): domain Bacteria; kingdom Fusobacteriati; phylum Fusobacteriota; class Fusobacteriia; order Fusobacteriales; family Fusobacteriaceae; genus Ilyobacter; species uncultured Ilyobacter sp. Next base: position 80,322 of record NZ_OY764866.1, read on the forward strand.
CGTGATAAAAAGCCCTGGCTATGGACACCCTCTGTTTTTCCCCTCCACTCAGATTCCTTGCAAGGGTTTTTGCCTTAGATGCCACATGAAATTTCTCTAAAACATTATTTATAACTTTCCCCTGTGAGGGTATCAGTCTCAGGTTTTCCTCCACTCTAAGCCAGGGAATGAGCCTGTCCTCCTGGAAAATATAGCTCACTTTTCCATCTATACCTACCTTGCCCCTATACTCCCTGTCTAGTGAAGACAAAATATTAAATAATGTACTTTTACCACATCCCGAAGGACCTAAAAGAACAGAGACCTTATTTTTTTCAAAATTTATATTAAAATCTTTCATGATCACTTTAGAATCATAATTTTTATACAAATTTTCCACTCTTATCATAGATATCTTCCCCATTTTATTTTTATAGCTGCACTTATCAACTTTTCCAACAAACCTGTGAGAATTATCAGATATATTGTCCATGCCAGCAGGGAATCTGTCTCTATATTTATCCAGGCTGTATTCATCTCTCCCCCTATACCTCGTGGTAGCCGGCCTATGATCTCAGCCGTTGCCAGAACTTTCAGAGAGGAATTTGCAGTTATCTTTATACCACCCATAAGAGAAGGGAGCATAGAGGGCAGCATTATTTTGGAAAACACTTGTTTTTCCTCCACCTCATAAGCCGCAGCCATCTCCAGTAATTTTTCATCGGTGCTCTCAAGACCGTTAAATGTATTTATTATTATCACAGGAAGGGTAAAGATCCCCAGAATAAAGTAAGGGATCATTCCAGAAGGAAACCAAAGCAAAGCCAAAAGAATCCATGATATAACCGGGGTAGACTGAACTATGGTTATAAATGGCCATAAAAAACTTTTGACAGTGTAATTTTTAAAAATAACCACACCGCACAGTATCCCTAACGATACTGAGACTGCATAGGCTATAAAAAACCTGTATAAAGTGATACTGGTTTCTGCCATGCCTCCTGCAGTTAGTATATTATTTTTGAAAACATTTAGAATACTTATTGGCGATGGCAGAATAAGGGGATCTGACTTCATAGAAACTAACTGCCACAAAATCAAGAGGAAAATTACTCCTTTAAAATTTTTACCGGACATAAAACTCATCTCCAGGGAGCTTTATCCCGAGAGCATCTAGATAGTGCTCTACAGATTTTTCACACCCTGTATCTAGGGTCAGATTCATATATTTCACAGATTTTCCTAACTCCCCTGTACTCATCCCCAACAAAAATTCTTTTCTGGCTTTTTCCAAAAGTTTTTCTTCACTTTTTCTTTCAAGTGCCTTTTTGTAGTACTTTACAAACTTATTTACCTCTAGAGGTTTTTCATCATAAACTTTACCCATCACAAATATCCCCACCTGGGGAATCTCTTTTCCTTCCCACAGATCTTTTAGCTCTACCACCCTCTTAAAATCTTTGTTTTTCCCAAGTACCATAGTTGCCAAGGGTTCTGGAAGTACAAGGTTTTCTATTCTTCCTGCCATGGCAAGCTTTGCAATCTCTCCTGAAGACCTATAGCTTATCTCAGGGGAAATTTTTCTACTCTCTAGAATATTTCTCATGACCACATCTGGAGATGACCCCTGTCCCCCTATATAAAGTTTCTTTCCGTCTAGATCTTCTACTCTGTCTATCTCCTTTGATAAAAAAGATAAAAGTCCTCTGCTTGTAACTCCTACGAGTCTTATATCTATACCTTTATTATAAAGATTTGCCCCTACATTTACAGGAATTATATAGAGTTCTCCCCTTTTCTTTATTATCTTTGGAACCACCTCTGTGGAAACATCCTGATAAAAGTTTATATCTATCCCCTCCATAGCCAGCAGCGGTATGCTAGGAGGTGCTTTAGGAGCATCTATCTCTATCCCCCATATAGTAAGCGATATAACCATAAAAATAGATGCGATTAATTTTTTCATGCTCTTCCCCCTGTTACATTTATCTATTATTTTTGATTTAAGTTAAATTATTGAATTTATAAGAATTCGTTACTTTTCTCTTGAAAGAAAAGTAACCAAAAGTTCAAGAATTTTCAAACGTCTAGTGAGTAGATATTTCTCTTAACGCCTTTGTGAGCTACAGTCCTCGGTTCCCTGCGGAACTTATTCTGCAAGACGGCTGAGTGCGGCTCTTTCCTGTATAAGCCCTGCGACTTGAAAATTCAAAAAATCTTCTCTATGAAACTCTTCTCCTGTCTCTGTGTCTTCTGTGACCAAAAGATTTTGTTATTATTCGTGTTAATTTCCCTATCTTTTATTGGTGTTCATTCGTGATAAAATCTTTTGACTTTAATATCGCTCTCCTCCATGATACTCTCTTCTTTTCTCTGTGACCAAAAGCTTTTGTCCTTATTCGTGTTAATTTCCCTATCTTTTATTAGTGCCCATTCGTGACAAAATCTTTTAACTTTAATATCGCCCTCCTCCGTGATACTCTCTTCTTTTCTCTGTGACCCAAAAGCTTTTGTCCTTATTCGTGTTAATTTCCCTATCTTTTATTAGTGTCCATTCGTGACAAAATCTTTTGATTCTGATATTCAGATAAATTCAGTATTTTATGAATATATCAAATCTCTATTTTATCAAGCAAAGCCTCTACTTCTTCCTCTATATAGACCGTCTCTAAGGTTTCCTCTGCCCAGCTGTACTTGTCTTTTATCTTCCTAAGACCGTAGATTGCCACAGCTTTTACAATGGGTACCTCACTCCATACTGCAGAATTCAGAAATCTCAGGTCATTCTCCCCTGCCTTGTTGAGGTTATTCAATATTTTCCTGCAGTGCTCGCATATCAACATACATCTCTCAAAGTCAGGTTCTTCAACCACTGGAGGGACCTCATATATTTCCAATTTTTCATTTTTAACTTCACATAACTCACAGCTTGATTTTGATCTTCTGGCCAGGTCTTTTCCAAAAAATAAAACCTTGCTCTTTCTCTCTCTGTCTCTATCCAACCCCTTTGCCATTACTACCTCCTTAATATTCTAAAAAACTAAAAATTTTATTTTAATGTCTTCAAAGTTTTTCGACACTCACAGTTTCATTATAACTTAAATCTGTGATTTTTGTCCCAAACTTATTGATCTATTTTTTTAATAAAATAAATAAGTCCTAAACTTGATATCTACAATTTAAAAAGAGGGCCCCCTGAGGAGCCCTTATTCATAACAATAAATCCTTTTTTGCTTAATTTAAAAAAATTCTATCTGAATTTTAAAAGATCTATTTTTGAATAATCAACACTTCCGTTTTCTTTTATCAGATCTTCCTTTGCATGTACATACTCTACCTTCCCTACAAACATTTCATGGGATCCTGTCATTATCGAATCTACAACTTTACACTCAATGCTTACAGGACAGTCTAAAAGTAAAGGTGCATTAATTTTAACCCCTTCTCCAACATTCATTCCCAAAGCTTTTAGTTTATCTCCATCTCGTCCACTATGACTTCCTAGATATGCATACTGTTCTCTCTGCTCTTCAGAAACCAGATTCACAACAAATACCCCTGTTTCTTTTATCATATTGTATGAATGACGACTTGGAACTATACCCACCATAACCATAGGAGGATCATAACTACAGTTACCGGCGTATCCCACAGCCAAGGCATTGTCCTCCCCCTCTTTGCTTCTGCACGAAACAAGTATGTCCGGCATTGATTTTAAACAACTTTTAAAGTCGGTCACCTTTTTTTTCATTCTAATAAATCCCCCCTTAATTAAATTACTTTACTTTATCTTTATACAACCAATTATGATTATATTTTTTAAATAATTCTTTACACAGCCCTTATTATTAATTTATCGGCAGATGAGTATCTATCTGATATATATATAGTTCAGTTATTCTGCTTTTTCATGTAGATTACTCTTTTATCCAAGACAGGTTCCATCGTTTCGTTAAGTGCATATGCACATTAAATACTACACCTTTTTTTATTTTTTGTCAATTTTGGTTCTTAACAAAATATTGAGCTCACCAAACTTTATAAATGCAATAATTTATCCACTGCACAACAAACTGGGATTAGTTAAAATTCTCAGCAAATTAAAAATAACTTGCAAAAATGTCATTGGGAATTTATAATTATATATTAGCATATTGAGGTCAGATAAGATTATCTGGGAGGTGAGAGAATGCAGTTCTATGAAAAATATTTAGACATATCCCCAGAAATAGAGGAAGCCCTCGAAAAAGGTCTGCCTGTGGTGGCACTGGAATCAACAATAATATCCCACGGGATGCCCTATCCGAAAAATGTAGAGACTGCCCTTGAGGTAGAAAAGATAATAAGAGATAACGGTGCTATTCCCGCTACCATAGCCATCCTAAAGGGTAGACTTAAGGTGGGACTTTCAAAAGATGAGATAGATTTACTTGGGAAAACAGGTTTAGATGTCATAAAAACCAGTAGAAGGGATCTGCCTTTTATTATATCTAAAAAACTTACAGGAGCTACTACTGTGGCATCTACCATGATCATAGCATCCTTTGCAGGGATAAGAGTCTTTGCAACTGGAGGTATAGGGGGGGTTCACAGAGGTGCTGAGACTACTTTTGACATATCGGCAGACCTTCAGGAGCTTGCTCACACAAACGTAGCCGTTATATGTGCAGGAGCCAAATCCATTCTGGATATAGGCCTCACACTTGAGTATCTCGAAACAAACGGTGTTCCTGTGGTAGGATATCAGACAGATGAACTTCCGGCTTTTTACACCAGAAAGAGCGGATTTAAAGTGGATTACAAGGTTGATAACCCAAAAGAGATCGCCCTGGCACTAAAAGCCAAATGGGAACTGGGATTAAAAGGTGGGATGGTCATAGCAAACCCCATCCCTGAAGAGTACTCAATGGACCATAAGCTTATTACCGAAATCATAAAAAATGCCCTTATAGAGGCGGAAAAAAAGAATATAAAAGGTAAAGAATCTACACCTTTCCTTCTTGCAAAAGTAAAAGAACTTACTGAGGGTAAGTCTCTTGAATCAAATATACAGCTTATATACAACAATGCTAAATTGGCGGCAGAAATCTCAAAAGAATTGGCTTCTCTAAATCACGTTAAATACTAAAACAACCCCAAAAGGCTGCCTCGTTAGAGACAGCCTTTACTATATTTAAATTCCCCCGAATTTTTTAAACCCTGTTTTTCTAATGTTTACAACTTTTACTAACCTTTTATTTTTTTTATATAACTTTCCATTTTATCCATGGCTTTTTTCAGAATCTCTTTTTCTTTAGTACAGGCTATTCTGATATACCCTTCAGTAGAAAAAGCCTTCCCTGGTACTAAAGCAACCCCTGTCTTTTCAAGAATTTCCAGTGCAAAATCCAAGGAATCCTTGCTGCTTATTTTACTGTAACCTGCATAAACATAAAAAGCACCTTTTGGTATTACCACATCAAAGCCCATAGCCTCTAGTCTAGAGCATATGAGTTTTGCCCTCTCCTCATATTCAGATGCTATCTCACTGACATCTGAGGCATCTTTTAAAGCGATTATACCGCCAATTTGAGATAGTGTTGAAGGCGAGGTTACGGTATACTGGCTGACCTTTATAAGTTCTTTTCTGAATTTTGCATGAGTCATGAGATATCCAACTCTCCACCCTGTCATAGAGTGGGATTTTGAAAATCCGTTGATCACAATTACCTGGTCTTTTACATTTTCACATCTGGCTATGGAATAAAATTCTTCTCCTGAAAAAACCAGCTCACTGTATATTTCGTCAGAAATTATAAACAATTTCTTTTTCTCCAGTACAGCTGCAATTTTTTCCGTCTCCTCTTTAGAGAGTATCACTCCCGTAGGATTTGTGGGATAATTTAGTATTACAGCCTTGGTCTTATCAGTTATTACCTCTTCTAGCATCTCTGGAGTCAGCTTAAAATTATTTTTGCTGGTATCTATAAATACAGCCTTAGCCCCATACATCTTTAGAAGAGCTTCATAAAGGGAAAAAGCAGGAAGTACAACTACCACTTCATCCCCCTCAGTTAGAATTCCTTTGAGAGTGGTAGAGAGAGCTTCTGTAGAACCTACAGTTACCAATACCTCGTCTGGACTGTAGTCTATATTATATTTTTTCTTATAAAAAGAAGCTATCTCCTGTCTTAGTTCAGGAACCCCTCCCAAAGGAGCATAAGAGAGCTGATTTTCCATCATGTATTTTGCTGTCTTCTGAGTTATTATTTCTGGAGTTTTTATATCAGGTTCTCCGATAGTGAGGTTAATACTATCAGGTATTTTTGCACATTTCTGAGCAATCTGACGTATTATTGATACCTCCATCTCTCTTACTCTCTGATTGACTTCCATTGCTTCCTCCTATTACTTTTTTAAATTTCTAAGGTCTTCCATTATCTGAGTTTTTCCTTCTGTTTTTTCATCTACATTTTTTATTATCTTTGCAGGACTTCCAGCCACTACAACTCCTGCAGGTACGTCTGCAGTTACTATTGCTCCTGCAGCTACTACAGAACCTTTTCCTATTCTTACACCTTCTAGAACCACTGCATTAGCACCTACCATTACGTTATCTTCTATAACTACAGGGTCTGCTGAAGGTGGCTCTATAACTCCTGCAAGTATAGCTCCTGCCCCTATATGACAGTTATTCCCTACTGTAGCTCTTCCTCCTAGGACAGCGTTAAAATCGATCATAGTCCCGTCTCCGATTACAGCCCCTATATTGATAGAAGCTCCCATCATGATTATTGCATTGTTTCCTATTGTCACCTTGTCCCTGATTACCGATCCAGGTTCGATTCTTGCATTGATATCCTTTAGGTCTAGCATCGGGATTGCAGAGTTTCTTCTATCATTTTCAAGGTAATAGTCCTCTATCTTATCCTTGTTCTCATCTAGAATTTTCTTTACATCATCCCAGTCTCCCATTATGATTCTTGTATTCCCTTCACAGAATACCTTGCAAGAATAAAAGTTTATACCTTCCATATCACCTTTAAGATATGCCTTTACAGGTGTTGATTTTTTAGAATCCTTGATAAATTTGATTATTTCTTGTGCTGTGTTTAAACTCACTGTTTATTCCTCCTTATTTTATGTCTAATACTTCTTTCATTGTATAAAATCCAGGTGCTTTACCTGCCAAGAATTTTGCCGCTTTAACAGAACCCTGAGAGAAGATTCTTTTAGAAAGAGCTTCATGTTTCAGCTCAATGATTTCGTCTTGCCCTGCAAAAATAATGCTATGCTCTCCGACAATACTTCCACCTCTGATAGCGTGAATTCCCACTTCCTTTTTAGTCCTTTTACCGACAATTCCCTCTCTACCGTAAACAGCTTCTTTTTCACCCTTTAATGACTCATTAATTGAATCATAGAATAATTTAGCTGTTCCAGATGGGGAGTCCACCTTTTGATTGTGATGTTTTTCAATAATCTCAATATCAAAGGCGTCAGCCAAAATTGGAGTAATCTGTTTTAATGCTTCCGATATGACATTAACTCCCAATGACATATTTCTTGAGAAAAGTATCGCCGTCTTTTCACTGGCCTGCTTTATTTTTTCCAGTTGTTCAGCAGTAAATCCAGTTGAACAAATTACTGCTCCACTCTGATTTTCAATTGCAAATTTCAAAATCTCATCAAGATTGGCAGGATTTGAAAAATCAATTATTACATCGACTTTTTCTTTTATATCATTCAAGGATTTATAAAGAATATCCTCTGTTACAGGTGCAACTGCCTGGGCACCCTCTCTTTTTTCGATAACTCCGGCTATGTGAAGCCCGGCAGAAGCCACATCTTCACAGACAAATTTACCCATCATACCGTATCCGAAAACTGCTATATTCATAATCACCTACCCCTTTAGTAAATTAATTTTTTTCATCTCTTCCACTAATTTTACAGTGGCTCCTTCACTCATCTCATATAGAGGAAGTCTTAAGCCTCCTACATCATAACCAGTTAGGTTCATCGCCTTTTTTATTGGAATAGGATTGGTCTCAATAAATAGAGAATCTATAAATGGCTTTAAATAAAGCTGAAGCTCTCTTGATTTTTCAACTTCTCCCTTCAAAAACAGATCCACCATATCGTGAGTTTCTCTTGGCAAGATATTTGCTACAACAGATATCACACCCTTCCCCCCTATAGAAAGTATAGGAACTATTATATCATCATTCCCTGAGTACATTGCAAAATTATCATTGCAAAGTCTTGCAACCTCAACGGCATAAGAGATATTTCCGCTGGCCTCTTTTATTCCCACTATTTTTTCGTTTTTACTGAGGTGAGCCACTACATCTACAGGAATATTCATACCTGTTCTTCCTGGAACATTATAAAGAATAGTAGGAATGTTTACAGATTCAGCTATTTTTTCAAAATGTTTGATAAGGCCCTCTTTATTGGTTTTATTGTAATAAGGAGTCACCTGAAGAAGTCCGTCGGCACCTAGCTTCTCGGCCTCTACACTGAGCTCTATCCCATGTCTCGTGTCGTTGCTTCCTGTCCCTGCTATTACAGGTATTCTACCCTTTACCGTGTCCACTACACATTTTATCACAGCAAGGTGCTCTTCGTCAGAAAGTGTCGAAGCTTCTCCTGTAGTTCCAGTTACTATTATTGAGTCAGTTTTATTTTCAATGTGAAACTCTATCAGTTCCACGAGTTTTTCAAAGTTAACTTCACCAGTTTTTTTAAACGGGGTAATTATAGCTACTCCTGATCCTGTAAACATTATATTTCCTCCTTGATTGAGTTTAAATTAGACCCTTTTTGATTAAGAGTTCCGCTATCTGGACTGTATTTGTTGCAGCCCCTTTTCTGATATTGTCAGCAACACACCATATGTTTACACTGTTTTCCCTGCTGAAGTCTCTTCTTATTCTTCCTACAAAGACTTCATCTCTTCCAGTTGCGTGGATAGGCATAGGGTAGATGTTATTTGATGTGTCATCCTCCACTATTATACCATCAAATCCCTTTAGTGCCTCAAATATTTCTGACATCTCAAAGGATTTTTCAAGTTCAATATTTATAGAGATACTGTGACTGTTTTCCACAGGTACCCTAACACATGTAGCTGTTATTGGCATATCTGGGATTCCTAGGATTTTTCTTGTCTCTTCTATCATCTTACGCTCTTCTTTTGTGTATCCGTCCTCTAGAAACACATCTATATGAGGAAGGCAGTTATTGGCTATAGGATGAGGATAATTTTTAGGTCCCTTTCCTTGTAACCCTCTCTTTAAGTCCTCTATACCGTCAACTCCAGACCCTGATACTGCCTGATATGTAGAGTAAATTACTCTTTTTATTCCAAATTTTTCAGAAAGAGCCTTTAGTGGAAGCACAGACTGTATTGTAGAGCAGTTGGGATTTGCTATGATGCCCTTGTGTTTTTCCACATCTTCAGGATTTACCTCTGGTACCACAAGTGGTATCTCAGGAGACATTCTAAAAGCGCTGCTGTTGTCTACGACTATTACTCCCTTATCTCTGGCCACAGGTGAAAATCTTTCACTTGTTGCCCCTCCTGCTGAAAATAAAACAATGTCAATATCTCTGTCAAAAACTTCATCAGTCAGTTCTTCTACTATATAACTTTTCCCTCTGTATTCCATCTTTTTACCTGCAGATCTTTTAGATGCAAACAGATATAGATTTTCAATTGGAAAGTCTCTTTCTGCAAGGACTTCTAAGAACTTTCTTCCTACCATTCCAGTTGCACCGGCAACTGCTACATTATATTTTTTCATATTTATCATATCTCCCGGTCAAATTGATATTTTTTAACGCCTGTTTTGGAAAATCAAAGTCTGCTACTTGAAATAATGCCCCTCTGCTATCCTCTGGCTTTCCCCTGTCATAAATACTCCCTCATCGGTGAGTTCTATGAATAGTTTCCCCCCTGGAACCCGGACTTCTACATTTTTGTCTAGACGTCCTGTGAGGTTTCCTATGACAACCACTGCACAGGCCCCTGTACCACAGGCAAAGGTATAGCCGGCTCCTCTTTCCCAGGTTTTAACATCCACTCTGTCTCTTGAGATCACCTTGGAAAAATTAACATTGGTTTTATTTGGAAATATGGGATTTATCTCCAAATTTCTTCCGTACTTATGTATATCTAGCGTCTCTAGGTCATCTACAAAAGTTACACTGTGAGTAGTTCCCATAAAAAGAGCCGAAATGCTAAATTCCCTCTCATAAGACTGTATTTTTCTTTCAATATAATCTTTTTCTGATACGCTCATAGGTATACTTTCAGTCTCAAATATAGGCATGCCCATATTTACCCTGGCCAAATATCTGCCATCTTTTTCCTCTGTTTTTATCAGCATGTTTCCTGCGAGAGTCTCTACTGCAATGAGATCTTTTTCCACGAGTTTATTATTTCTCACAAAGTGTGAAAAACAACGAACCCCATTCCCACACATAGGAGCCTCACTACCATCGGCATTGTAAAATATCATTCTTATATCTGCTTTTTCTGATTTTGCAGCAACCATCATTCCGTCTGCCCCTATACCGAAGTTTCTGTGGCAGACCTTCATAGCGAGCTCTGAATAGTCTAGTCCCGCTACTTCCTCTTCCCTGAATATTATAAAATCATTTCCAATACCATGATATTTTTCAAATTTTAACATTGCCCCTCCTAGATATTAAATGCTTCTGAGATGGCCTCTACAGCGGCTGCCTTTCTATCTCTGTCCATTGTAAAAGATATACTTATCTCAGATGTAGTCACCTGATAGAATTTTATATCCTTCTCTCCGAATATTTCAAAAAGTTTTCCCGCCACTCCAGAATGGCTTATCATTCCCACTCCTACCACAGAAACCTTTATGAGATCCTGGTTTTTACTTATCTTCAGAGCCGGGTTATGAGTGGCTATGACCTCTACAGCCTTATCTAGTAGATCTTCCTCAGTTGCCGGGCAGGTAAAACTTATATCTACCATATCTTCCACTGACTGACTCTGACTTATCATATCCACATTTACATCCTGTTTTCCAAGGGCAGAAAATATATTTGCTATCTTCTGAGGTTTATTATATAAGTTTTGCAAGTTTACCATCAATACATTGTCATTTATACTAAGTCCTGTTATAAGTTTCTCTTCCATTATCTGCTCCTTTTCTAATATATAGGTTCCATTTTTTTCTCCGAGACTTCTTCCCACATATATTGGGACACCAAATTTTTTCCCAAGCTCTACGGCCCTTACTTCCATGACCCCCGCTCCTAGGTTTGACATCTCCATCATCTCTTCATAGGAGATCTTGTCTATTTTCTTCGCTCCTTTGTGCACTCTGGGGTCGCATGTGTATATTCCGTCTACATCAGTGTATATCTCACACTGGCAACCTAGGGCTCCTGCTAAGGCCACTGCACTGGTATCAGAGCCTCCACGTCCTAGGGTAGTTATATCCCCGGCCTCATTCATCCCCTGGAATCCTGCCACAATGACTATTTTACCGTCTGCAAGATGTTTTTCCATTCTTTCCTTATTTATGCTTTTTATCTTACTTTTTGTATGAGTTCCTGTGGTCTGTATTCCAGCCTGGCTTCCTGTAAGGGATACAGCCTCCTGACCCATGTGCTTCAGAGTAATAGATAGAAGGGCTATTGTCTGCTGTTCTCCTGTGGACATAAGCATGTCTAGCTCACGTCTGTCAGGCCTGTCTGTGATCTCATTGGCCTTTTTTATCAGCTCATCTGTCATTTTACCCATTGCAGATACTACTACCACTACCTCATTTCCCTCTTTTCTTACCTTTATGAGGTGCTCTGCTATGGCCTTTATCTTTTCGATTGTCCCTACCGATGTTCCCCCGTATTTTTGTACTATTCTCAATTTTTATTCCCCCTTAATAAAGCTTGAGGTCGTTTCTTATAAGATCCTCATAGCTCTCCCTTTTTACAGCTACCTTGCTTTCTCCATCTTTTACAAAAACCACCGCAGGTTTTCTTATCCTGTTGTAGTTGCTGGCCATACTATAATTATAGGCCCCGGTGGTGCTGATTGCAAGTATATCCCCCTCTTTTGCTTCCTGGAGATATACGTCTCTTAGAAGAAGGTCTCCAGATTCACAGCATTTTCCGGCTACGGTCACCAGGTCCTCTGTTTTTTCATTTATTCTGTTGGCTATGACACCCTCATACTGAGCCTGATAAAGAGCGGGTCTTATGTTGTCTGTCATTCCACCGTCTACAAATACGTATTTTTTACCACTGTAGGTCACCTTAGTTCCCCCTACTGTGTAGAGAGTTGTTCCTGCATTTGCCACTATACTTCTTCCTGGCTCTATTATTACCTTGTCTAAATCTATCTCATATTCATCTAGTTTTAGTTCTAGATCTTTTATCATCTCTTTGCAGAATTTTTCAAAGTCCACTGCGTCATCCCCATCAAAATAGTAGACTCCAAAGCCTCCTCCGAGGTTTAAGACTTTCGTATCAAGACCGGCCTCGTCCTTCATCTGTTTTATGAATTTCAGCATAGTGTCCATAGCTGCAAAGAAAGGCTTTTCGTCAAATATCTGAGACCCTATATGACAGTGAAATCCTTTGAGCTCTACATGCTCGGCAGCGATGAATTTTTTGATTATATCCTTTATATTTTCATCAAATATAGACTCTCCAAATTTAGAAGAATAAGTGGAAGTCTGTATATATTCATGAGTGTGAGCCTCTATACCTGGGTTCACTCTCAAAAGAACGTTTATTTTCTTTCCCTTTTCTCTGCATACTCTTTCTAACATATCGAGTTCATCTCTGTTATCTACGATTATCTCTCCGATACCGTAGTCTAGGCACATCTCAAGCTCTTCCCAGGTCTTGTTGTTTCCGTGCATGTGTACTCTTTCCATAGGAAAGCCTGCACTTTTCACCGTAAAAAGCTCTCCACCTGAAACGACGTCCATGCTCAGTCCGTGTCTGTCCACAATCTGGCACATCCCTGTGGTCAGAAAAGCCTTAGATGCATAGACAACCTCAGTCTGAAACCTGTCTGACTTAAAAGCCGCCTTAAATGTCTCCATGTTTTTACTGATAAGAGCCTCGTCCATCACATATAAAGGTGACCCGTGCTTTTCCACAAGCTCTTTAGAGCTTATTCCACCTATATAAAGCTGGTTGTCTTTGATCTCCATTGAACCAAAAAGTCTCATTATATATCCCCCTTAAAAAATCTCCGTTTTTATATTAAAATTTTATAAACAAAAAAAGTTGGCAGGGTACAATCCTACCAACTAAATAACAATAAAAAATCATAGTTATGGTAAGATAGTACTCCATTGTCTCAGTCTAGACAACGACAGTACAACGGATATTTTCCGATGCCCCAACCCACTCTCCCGGCACAGAGAATGAATTTCGGCAGACCTCCCTTTTAGAAAACTTCACTGAGCTGGCCGGCTCTCTATTTTCCTACTAATGATCATCTGCAACCTCTATCTTTATTCTAATTTAATTCTTAGTTTCTTTTTTAAACAAACTACTTTATAGAGGTCTACTGAAACATCCCTTCAATCAAGTAATGATCCTATATCTATAAAGTTGATTTGTTTTATTTTACAACACTTATGCTTTTTTTAAAAATTCACAGGGTATATCCTTTAGATATACATTATAAATAAAACATCTTTAGACACTGTAATCATTGGGATATAGTTAATCATAAATATGTTCGAAAAAATAGCCTTTTCATAAAAACTATAGTTTTTTTTTGTTTACTATCTTTTCTTTTTCTTAAAAATCTGTTAATATCTAAGAATTATAAGAGTATTTTATTTTTTTAAAATTACATAAAAATTTCTATTGAAATTTAAGAGGTGATAGGTCAAATAAACAGAATTTTAAGTTAATAGTAGTCAAATTTTAAAATTATATACGTCCGTTTTTTATTGAAATAAGGGGGAAATCATGGATTTAAAAGATTTGGGAAACCAAATAAAGACCTATAGACGAGAACTTCACCAGATACCTGAGCTTGGACTGGAGGAGTATAAAACCTGTGCTTATATAGGGGAGAAGTTAAGAGAGTTTGGACTGCATCCTTTTACCATAGCCAAGACCGGAATATATGTCTACATCGATGCCGGTTCAGATGAAACATACGCCTTTAGGGCAGATATGGACGCCTTGGAGGCAGAAGAGGAAAACGATGTAGAGTACGCCTCAAAACATCCTGGAAAAATGCACGCCTGCGGTCATGACGGCCACATGGCTATGCTTTTGGGACTAGCCAAAGTCCTCTCAAAAACTGAGAACATCAAGAAAAATATTCTTTTGATCTTCCAACCTGCTGAAGAGGGTCCAGGGGGAGCCAAGATAATAACTGAAAGTGGAATTTTTGAAAAATATAACGTAAAGGGAATATTTGGAATCCACCTCTTCCCTACATTGGATGAAGGAATCATCGCTTCTAAGGCAGGTCCTCTTATGGCTCAGTCTGGGGAGATAGATGTAATAATTAAAGGAGAAGGCGGTCACGGGGGTATGCCTCATAACGCCATCGACTCAATCCTTGTGGCTTCTAAATTTTTATCCTCTTGTCAGTCTATTATATCAAGGAGTATATCTCCTCTTGAGACTGCTGTCATCTCCTTTGGTAAGATAAGGGGAGGAAGTGCCAGAAATATAGTGGCGGAGAAAACACATATAGAGGGTACCGTCAGAACCTTTTCAAAGGATACCTTTGAAATAATTAAAAAAAGAATCCTCCAGATTTCAAGGGGATTAGAGGAGTCTTTCGATGTGGAGATAGATGTGGATCTAGAACCTTACTATCCTCCGGTAATAAATGACAAGGCTCTCTACAACAAGGTGGCAAAAAAAGTTCATATAGAAGAAACTGATCCTGTAATGCTTGCAGAGGACTTTTCCTACTATCAGGAAAAAATACCAGGGGTGTTTTATTTCTTAGGAAGCAGAAACAGGGAGCTTGGATTTGACTATCCTCTCCACAGCTGCAGCTTCAACTTCGATGAAAATATTCTTTTAAAGGGTATCGAGCACTATATAAACATACTCACTGCTTTAGAGGCTATATAATTATAATGAGAGACTGTTCTTCATAGCAGTCTCTTTTTTAATTAACTCAAGTTGCTACTCGGAAGAAATTCTTATAAATTACTGAATTTATCTGAATATTAGAATCAAAAGATTTTGTCACGAATGGACACTAATAAAAGATAGGGAAATTAACACGAATAAGGACAAAAGCTTTTGGGCCATAGAGGACGCAGAGAAAAAGCAGGAGTTGCACTGAGAAGATCGATATTAGAGTCAAAAGATTTTGTCACGAATGAACACCAATAAAAGAGAGAAAAATTAACACGAATAAGGACAAAAGCTTTTGGTCACAGAGAAAAGAAGAGAGTATCACGGAGGAGAGCGATATTAAAGTCAAAAGATTTTGTCACGAATGAACACCAATAAAAGATAGGGAAATTAACACGAATAATAAAAAAACCTTTTGGTCACAGAGGACGCAGAGAAAAAGAGGGAGTTTCATAGAGTGAAAATAAAAATCTTTTAATTTTCAGACTGCTTTCCCCTTTAAAAAATGCCGTTAAGAAATCATCTTGTGAAATCCACTTTCATTGAAATAAGGAGGTTTACCGACTATATTTCAATAGAAAGTTAGTTCAGAAGTGATTTGACCAAGAAAATAAAGAGTGGAACGAGTATATTTTCTAGTTCTTGTAAAATTTATTTTTACAAGTTTCATTAATTTTAATTAGGTGCCTTTTCTTTGGTTACTTTCTTTGGGCAAGCAAAGAAAGTAACACAGGTTTTCGGAGAAATTCAATATTTAATTTAAAGGAGCTTCATAACTCTTGCAGAAAATTACTATATGAGACGTAATGCAAATAATTTTGGAAATACAGCCCAAGTCAAAAATAAAAATAGGCTAGAACTAGTTGTGAGGTGATCTTTTATGAAAAATACAGCCCTTGTCTTAGAAGGTGGAGGAATGAGAGGAATATTCACCAGCGGAGTTTTGGATGCATTTATAGAGAAGGGAGTTGATATTCCCTATGTTATAGGGGTTTCCATGGGAGCATACAATGGTGTTTCATATATTACCGGACAGAAGGGGAGGACCTTTAAGATGTTCATGGACTATATCTACGACCCCAGACTCCTTGATTACAAGAGGATTTTCAAGGGGGACTCTCTTTTAAATTCTGACTTTCTTATAAACTTCATGGGAAAAAAGAAATATCCTGTGGACTATGAAAATTTTTTCAAAAGTACAAAAAAATTTATCTGCGTAAGCACAAACTGCAGGACTGGAAAACCTGCTTATTTTGAGAAAAACGGATATCCTCAAAAATATTTCAATCGAATATTAAAATCATCCTGCTCTTATCCATTTCTCACAGATACCGTAAAAATAGGTGGTGAGGAGTATCTAGACGGCGGTATATCTGATGCGATCCCAATAAAAAAGGCCTTAGATGACGGCAATAAGAAACTTATAGTCATCCTCTGCCACCCAAAGGGCTATGAAGATGAACCTAGCTGGTATCTCAATATATCCATGTTGTGGTACCATTCCTGTCCAAAGGTGGCCGAGGCCCTGAAAAAAAGATATATCGGCTATAACGGAACCCTTTACTTTCTCGATCTCTTGGAAAAAGTAAACATCGCCTATGTTATAAGACCGGAAAGCATGCCCTTATCTGTAATAGAGCAGGATAAGGTGAAATTAAGACTTTTCTACAAGGCCGGTTATAATAAGGGTATAGAGGAATGTGAAAAATTAGAAGAATTTTTAAAAACCCCCTCCCTGATCTGAAATCAAAGAGGGGGTTTTTATTATTTTTCCTTATAATAGTCGGCTATCTCTTTTATTGCCTCTATAGCCTCTGATATCTCTTTTTTTGTATTGAAGTACCCAAAGGAAAATCTCACTGCCCCGGTCTCATAGGTACCTATGGATCTGTGTGCAAGAGGGGCACAGTGCATCCCCGGCCTTACAGCTATCTCATATTCTTCATCTAACAAAGCACTCACTTCTGCCGGGTCTATGTTCCCCATATTGAGAGCAACCACTGGTGTCCTTTCCCCTGTTTCCGGTCCATATATCCTGACTTTATCTATACCTTTCAAGCCTTTTATAAAAGCCTCAGTGAGCTCATTCTCATGTTTTCTGATATTTCCCATCCCTGTTTTCATTATAAAATCAACCCCTGCTCCGAGGGCCGCTATGCCAGGGGCGTTTAGTGTCCCGCACTCTAAAAGATCGGGCATCTCCTGAGGCTGTCTCTTAAGTTTAGAATGACTCCCAGAGCCCCCTTCCATAAGTGGCTTTATCTCTACGCCTTTTCTCAGATATATTCCACCTGTCCCCTGGGGACCGAAAAGTGATTTATGCCCTGTGAAGCAGAGAATGTCTATATTCATATTTTTTACATCTATTTCTAAGATACCTGCACTCTGAGAGGCATCTACTATGAGGAGAATCCCGTGTTTTTTTACTATCTCTCCTATTTTTTTTATTGGGATTATGGTTCCCGTCAGGTTTGAAGCATGGGTTATGACTATGGCCTTTGTGTTTTCTTGGATAGCTTCTTCTATATCATCGAGGGATATTATCCCCTGGCAATCTGCCTCTATTATTGTAAGCTCTACTTTCCCCTGCTGCTCCATTGAGAAAAGAGGTCTGAGTACAGAATTGTGCTCTAAAGATGTAGTTATCACATGGTCACCTGGTTTAAAGACTCCCTTTATTGCAAAGTTCAAACTCATGGTGGCATTTTGTGTAAAGGCTATCCTCAGAGGATCATCTACATTAAAGAGTTTGGCCAGCTTCACCCTGGTTTCATAGACCGCCCTGAAGGCGTCTAGTGCCATCCTGTGGCTTCCCCTTCCTGGGTTCCCACCCCTGTTTTTCATGGTTTCTATCAAAACACTGTATACCTCATCAGGCTTGGGGTAGCTAGTGGCTGCATTGTCAAAATAGGACATTTTTTTCACCTCGTTATTTTTTGTTTTAATGCTATAATAAATATATCATACAAAGTTTAAAGGAACTTTTTAAAAAAATAGAATATTTTTTATGTTTCTATTTCAATTAAATTACTTATTTTTATGGATTCGTTACTTTTATCTTGATAGAAAAGTAACAGATATTTAATCCATCAACTCATTATAACATCAAAACATATAAAAATTTGGAGGTTTTTTTCATGAAAATTATAATTATAGGGGGAGTAGCTGCAGGTATGAGTGCCGCTTCCAAAGCCAAAAGAACACTTAAAGATGCTGAAATTACCGTGTATGAAAAAACTGACGTTATCTCATGGGGTGCCTGCGGACTTCCCTATTATATAGGGGGATTTTTCCAGAGTACCGACAATATGATGGCTAGATCAATAGAAAAATTCAGAGAATCAGGAATCGATGTAAAAATAAAGCACGAGGTATTATCAGTTGATCATGTCAATAAAATAATAAAAATAAAAAACCTGGTGAATGGTGAATTCTTTGAAGATTCCTATGATAAGCTCATGGTAGCCACAGGGGCCAGTGCCATAATACCGCCCATCAAAAATGTAAAAATTGAAAATGTATTCACACTGAAGGAATTCCAGGACGGGGTGGATCTAAAGGAGGCCGTCTCTAAGGAGGAAAATAAGAATGTCGTATTAATAGGTGCAGGTTATATAGGTATAGAGGCTATAGAGGCTATGCACCATCTTGGGAAAAGTGTTAGAGTTATTCAGTTGGACGACAGGGTACTTCCCGAGAGTTTCGATAAAGAGATCACCGATCTTATGGAGGAGGAGATTCTTTCTTACCAGAATATCAGTCTTCACCTCAGCGAAACTGTAAAGGAGTTAAAGGGAGAAAAAAAAGTAAAGGCTGTCATAACCGACAAGGGGATCTATGAGGCAGAAATAGTGATAATAGCAACTGGTGTAAGACCAAATACAGATTTTATAAAAGAAACCGGGATAGAAATGCTAAAAAACGGTGCCATCATAATCGACAAGCAAGGGAGATCAAGTATTGAAGACATTTACTCTGCAGGAGATTGTGCCACAGTACCTCACAGGGTGAAAAATGAAAATGTCTACATCCCCCTTGCAACTACGGCAAATAAAATCGGAAGAGTGGTGGGAGAAAATCTGGCTGGAAAAAACAGCCATTTCTTTGGAACCCTAGGATCTGCCGCAGTAAAAGTATTGGACTTAGAGGCAGGGAGAACTGGAATATCTGAAACTGATGCTAAGAATATGAATATAGATTACGGTGTCGTATTTATAAAAGATAAAAATCAGACAAATTATTATCCTGGACAGGAGAATATATATATTAAGTTGATATATGAAAAAGATTCAAAGGTTATCCTAGGAGGGCAGATAATAGGAAAAAAAGGAGCGGTCCTTCGTATAGATGTCATCGCAGCTGCTATACATAACAAAATGACCACAGAGGATCTGGGGATGCTTGACCTCTGCTATGCACCACCTTTTGCAAGAACTTGGGATGCTCTGAATATTGCAGGAAATGTAGCCAAATAAAAAAAGAAGCTAGGGCTTCTCATATATTTTTGGTGTTAATATGTATTCAGAATATTAATTTCTTGCAAACACTATGTAAAGCTATTAAATAAATTGAACATAAAAAAAATATTTTTCCAAAAAAAATTAAAAAGCCCACTTATATTTTAATATAAATGAGCTTTTATCGGGGGGGAATCAGAACTCCCCCGTTCTGATCATGAGAGGAAATAAGATGGAACTACTTTAGGAGGGATGAATAAATGATTAAATGAAAGATGAAAATGATATTACGAGAATAATTTTTTTCATTTTTCTACCTCCTAAATCTCTTTCCATTTTGATAAGATTTCCAAACCGGCTACAATATCCAAAGTTAATGAAAACAGGTACTATCAGATAAAAAATAAGAAACTTGCCCCTTTAAATTAACTGCCGTTTAATTTTTATTTCCAATAAAAAAAGACTCCCTAAGCATGGCATTCAGAGAGTCTTAAATTATAAAATTTTGATTTAACAAGAGATGCTCACTTCCCTTCATACTAGTTTTTATACGCACAAAGTTTTCAAATCCTAAAAATTAAAAACTATATCTTCGTAAGAATCTCCCGCTTCATAAAGGCTGTCCCAATCTACATTGGTTTTCAAAACTTCATATCTGTTCTTCTCAACATACGACATATACTCACAAAATTTCTCATAATCCATATTCTTCTTCATAATTATTCCTCCCTTTTCACAATCAGAGTGTATACTAAAAGTTAAAAACTATATCCTCATAAGAATCTTCCGCTTCATAAAGGCTGTCCCAATCTACATTGGTTTTCAAAACTTCATATCTGTCCTTCTCAACATACGACATATACTCACAAAATTTCTCATAATCCATATTCTTCTTCATAACTATTCCTCCCTTTTCACAATCAGAGTGTATACTAAAAATTAAAAACTATATCCTCATAAGAATCTTCACTTTCGTAAAGTTTGTCCCAATCTATATTGTTTTCCAAAACTTTGTACTTCTCTTTCTCCAGAAGAGACAGGTATTCATGTATTTTTTTTAGGTCATCATTATTTTTCATGACGGCTACCTCCTTAAATAATTTTTTATTTCTTCTTATGTAAAGAGTATAGCACGCCAAATTGAATTCACAAAATATATATTATTTCAAAAAACTATATATTCTATATATGTTTAGTCGCTAAATGTTTATTTTATTGATTTATCCGCTATTACAATTGCCGCTGCTGCCTCAATAAATACGTCCATCACTGCAGCAATACATGGATATTTTAGTTCTTTATTGGGAGAAAAAGTTACCAATACTCTATTTGGATAAGACTGTGCTGTCAGAGCAGTCACCTTGGTAGATTTTATTCCCATACCAAATTGAATGGCCTCTATCTCTGAAACAGTTGAAAAAATGAGTTTGGATAAATCTGCCTTTATGAGGTTCATATCCACTTCTACAGGAAGAGAGCATTCTACAGTCCCACCAAAGGAGTCTTTAGTCATTATCATCTTTTGAATTCCAATTTTTATATATTCACTGTTCTTTTCATTGGTGCTTATACCGCCTATATCAATGGTTTTCCCTTCTATATTGCCCTCAATCAACTTTTTGGCCAGTACACCAGCCAAGATAAGTGCTGATATAACATCACCTTTCTTGTACTGAAACTCTATATCCTTACCTGTGGTTTTTTCATCTACTATCCCTGAAACCACATCTATCTCTTCCTCAGGATCTGTTGTGACTCCTTCCATCTCTCTTCTGGCTAGGTCTTTGCCAAAGTCCACAGCAGTAATATCTACCCCACCAGGAACTCCAGAAACTACTAAGTCCACCCCATCGGAATTTTCCGTTATATTTATTCTGAATCTCTCTCCAAACAACATCTTTGCCCTCCTGTAATTTTAATAATATTATTAAAGCATTATACAGCAAAATAAAGTTTTTTCAAAGTATAACCAGTTCTTAACTCTCAGACGAAAAAATCACAAAATTTTTCTGAAAACAAAAAAAGAGTGGATTTTCTATAAATCCACTCTCTAAAATTAGTATCTTAAAAAGAAAATAATTAAATATCTTTTTAATACTTTACTAATCTCTCTTATACAAATCTCTTGTGTAAACTTTTTCTTCCACATCTGCCAACTCATCTGACAGTCTGTTTGTAACAATGACGTCTGATATAGCCTTAAACTCATCTAAATCTTTAATAACCTTTGAATTGAAAAAATCATCCTCTTTCAGTGCAGGCTCGTATATCACCACTTCTACACCCTTGGCCTTGATTCTTTTCATGATCCCCTGCACTGCAGAATCCCTAAAGTTGTCAGAATCTGTCTTCATTGTCAGCCTATATATCCCCACAGTTTTAGGCTCTCTTTTTAAGATCATCTCAGCTATATGGTCTTTTCTCGTTGTATTGGCATCTACTATTGCACCGATTATATTGTTTGGTACGCTGTCATAGTTTGCCCTGAGCTGTTTTGTATCCTTCGGCAGGCAGTATCCGCCGTATCCGAATGAAGGGTTATTGTAGTGAGAACCTATCCTAGGATCAAGACTTACACCTTCGATAATCTGCTTTGTATCCAAGCCTCTATGTTCTGCATAGGTATCCAGTTCATTGAAATAAGATACCCTCATGGCAAGGTAAGTGTTTGAAAAGAGCTTTACCGCCTCTGCTTCTGTGGAATTAGTAAACAGCACAGGAATATCTTTTTTTACAGCACCCTCTACTAAAAGTCCTGCAAACTTTTCGGCTCTCTCTGATTTCTCGCCAACTATTATTCTGGAAGGATACAGGTTATCATAAAGAGCCTTTCCCTCTCTCAAAAATTCAGGAGAAAAAATAATGTTGTCAGTCTCAAACATCTCCCTTACCTTCTCTGTATACCCAACAGGCACTGTAGACTTTACTATCATAGTTGCTTCCGGATTTATAGCTAGTACATTGGCTATTACAGCTTCCACTGTCCTGGTATTAAAATAGTTCTTCTCAGGATCATAGTTTGTAGGTGTTGAAATAATTACATATTCAGCTCCCTCATAGGCCTTGTATGTATCTGTGGTAGCTACAAGGTTTAACTCTTTATTGACAAGAAAATCCTCTATCTCAGTATCCACTATAGGTGACTTTCTTTGATTTATCATATCAACTTTTTCCTGTATTATATCAAGAGCCACCACTTCATTGTTTTGAGCCAATAACACTGCATTTGACAGTCCCACATATCCAGTCCCTGCTACACATATTTTCATTATTTTTTTCTCCTTTTTCCTAATTTTTAATGTAGAATTTTTTTTTGTTACAGATTTGACAGATTACAAGGATTAAAAATAGTTTCAAAATTCCCTTTATATGCTGATTCTTTAGTTTACTACATGAGTAATCTATTAAACATCCTATCTTTTTAAAAATAATTTTGTAAAGATGTTCCACATTAAATAATAAGAACTTTTTATCAAGCCTAGCTTTTCAATTTCATAAAAAAGTTTCCAGTTAAATTTTATTAGATTTATCTTGTTACTTGATACTGAACCGTTCACCAATCTATACTGTGCTAAATTTTCTTTTAAGCAATAACCATACTTAGTTTTTTTCAAAACCTGAAGCCATAGAGCATAGTCCTGTCTTTTTTTTATAAGGGGCATGTAGATCTTTCCCAGTTTTTTCTGATTATAAATTGCTGTAAGGCAACCAATCTGATTTGATTTAAGGAGTTCACTATAATCCATTTTATCTTTAGATTTTACAATTTCGTTAATTAAATTTCCATCTTCATCCATCTTCTCATACCAGGTATAGGTGAAGTCATAGTTGTTTTCTTCCATAAATTTAACCTGCTTTTCTAATTTTTCAGGATGCCAAAGATCATCACTGTCAAGAAAAGCTATATATTTCCCCTTTGCCTCTTCTATAGCTTTATTTCTCGCTAAAGCTCCACCGCTGTTTTGTGGTAATCTTATCAGTTTAATTCTATGGTCTTTTTGAGAGTATTTATTTACTCTGTCAGCTCCTTTGTCTGTGGAACAATCATCTACAACTATCATCTCCCAGTTTTTATAAGATTGGGAAATAACTGATTTAATTGTAGATTCAATAAATCTTTCAGAGTTGTATAGGGGAGTTATTATAGAAATTAATTTATTCATTTTATATATTTCCTTTGTCTTTTTTCATTCTTTAATTTTAGACTTAAATAATATTTTTTTTCACCTAATACTTTCTTTAATATAAATTTAATTAATTGATTTAAATAGTTTTCTAAATATGCATTCAAAATATTTTTTTTTGAATAGATAGTGTCTATAATTGCACGCTCTGATGAAATTAATTGAACATGTTTTAATGATGCAGAGGTATTTGAGATACCCCCTAATTCAAAATAAGAAACTTCTTTGTCAAAATATTTAAATTTATAACCTAATTTTTTTATTCTCTTCCAAAATTCACCGTCTCCAGAAGACTTAAAAAGTAAATTATACTTCTCTTTATTATATATATTTCTATTAATAAAAGATGCTTGATGATTTGGATTATAGTTTTTTACCCAACTTTCCTCATCAAATTCCCCTTCTATACTTGGCCATTTCCATCCTGTTTTTTCCTCATTCAAGGTATATACCGCTTTGCCATATAAAACTCCCACAGGTTCTTTTAACAAATCTATTTCCCTCTTAACTTTATTAAGAACTTCTTTGTTTGTTAAAGTATCGCCACTATTAAGAGCTAAAATATACTCTGTATTGCAAAGTTCAATTCCTTTGTTCAGTGCATCATATATTCCCCTGTCTTCTTCTATTAAGTATTTATCTACTATTTCTTTATTTTTTAATATATATTCTGCTGATCCGTCTGAAGAGTTCCCATCAACAACTACATATTCAAAATCTTTAAAAGTTTGTTTATTTACACTTTCAAAGGTCTTTTTTAATCCCTCTAAATTATTATAGTTTATTGTCATAATTCCAATTTTCTTCATAATCTTCCACCCTTACTAAATTTTCAAAAAAGCTTAATAACATAATAAAATATAAATAAAATAAACTATCAAAATTTAAATTCAATAAAATCATTAATATAAATAAACATTGTACTTCTGTTCTGTTTTGATTTTTTAGTTCTATTAAGACTTTATAATATAATATAAACAAATAAGATAATATAAATACTAAAAAAATAAAACCATTTTCAGCTGCTAATCTTGTATACAAATTTTTACTTGTTACACCCACTGAATAAATATTTGGTATAGTTTCAAATTGGGGAAAAAGTTCAAATAAAAACTTATAATGAAATTCTCTATAATAACCTCCCCCTATTCCAAGTATGAAGTTATTTAATCCTATATATAATGCATTTATTGGAAAAAAAATCCTCGCTGCTATCGAACCACTTCTGGTATTTAATAAATTTTTATAGTTAATTAATTCTTTGATTCGAGAACTTAAATAGCTATCAGTATTTTGTATTACTATATATAAAAATAATATCATAAAAAAAAATGTCAAAGTTTTCTTTATAGTTGATCTTTCTGTTTTTGATAATACAATTACAATTAAATAGGTCAAAATCCCTAAAGATGATCCAGTCAAAAACAGTAAAAACAATAAAGTAAACTGAATAATCTTATCTTTTTTATCGATCATGGCAACAAAAATTAGTATAAGTAATGTTCTTGCTGCCCATGAGGGTTCCCCAGAAAATGACTGGAGCCTACCTAGGGTAAATCTACTACTTAAAAACGGTGTTAAAATACTTTTCTTTAACATTAAATGAGTAAATATTTGAAAAATCATAAATATAACAAATGGTTTATGAAACTTATAAATAATTGAAAGTGAAGTATCGATATACTTATCTTTTTCTTCACTTTTTATCTTTTTAAAAAATTTATTAAAAGCTAAATAGGAAATAATAAAAAATGTGAGCTCTATACAATATCGTCCAGATCCTTCAAGCTTTCCATATTCAATCCCTTTAAATACAGAAACCAATAGCAATAAAAAACTAATTAAAATAATTATTAAAATTTTAAATTCCATATACCTTTTTATACTTCTTGGAATTAAATACAATATAAAGCAAATTAAAGATGGATATGGAACATATGTCCCCAAGCTTTTAAATAGAGGTAAACTATCTAAAGGCATTAAAATAATAGCTATAATTAATAATATTTCTATTTTATAAACCCCCTAAAAGAATTTATTTATTTCATATGGACATTAAAGAATCTTATTCAAATTTTAAAATTGAAAATATTTAACAACTTAAAAATTCACTCAAAACTACAGATATCTCTTAAGTCCTCTACTTAAATCTTCAATATTTTTATACTCTGCCAAGTAACCATTTTTTTCATGAGCTATCATATCTGGCATTCCTCCTATATCAAAAGCTATAACAGGAGTTTCACAATGAATACTTTCATTTACCGTATTTGGTAGGTTATCTTCCAAAGAAGGAGCTACAAAAACATCTGCAGAATTATATATCAAACTTAAAGTTGTCTCATCATAAACTCGACCTAAAAATTTAGTATTAAAGGGCAATTTATCAATATCCTTGCCATGACTAGCACCAAAAATTAAAAGTTCTGTACCTTTTTTTATTTCCGGATTTTCCTTATCCAAATGCAAAAGTGTTTTTTTCAAATAATCCCAACCTTTTCTTGGGTCACTTGTTGAATTCATAGCACCAAAACAAATATATTTTTTATTTTTATCCAAATTTAATATATCTTTACATATTTCTTTATTTATTGGTTTAAAAATATTTTTATCCAAGACATTAGCTTGTACAATTATTTTTTTTTCTTTTAAAAGGCTACTTTTTTTTGCACAATCTCCAAGCCAGTTACTACAAGTTATTATTTCAATATCTAAATCTCTAAATATATTTTCTTTTTTCTTCCAAATTTTTCTTGTTATATCATTTTCTTTTCCTGTTTCTAATATCGGACAATTTCCACAATTTTTTTCATATTTTTTACACCAATTACTATAATGACACCCTCCTGTAAAGAGCCACATATCGTGTAATGTCCATCTTATCTTTTTTCCAAGATTACTTAATCTTTTGATACTTTCTAACGATAAATAACTTCCATTAATCCAGTGAAGATGGATTATATCTGCTTCTTTTATAAAGGAATGTTCTGATATGTCTATTCCAAATTCAGCTGAAGAAAACAATATTGGGTTTTTTCTATTTTTATATTTATTAAATGTAATTTTTTCTCTTAATTTTCTAAAATTTGATAAAAAATACTTCTCAAAATTCCCTTTTCTAGCTACGTCAATATTTAGCTCATCACTACTTTTACTCATTACTAGCATCTTTGAATCAATTCCTTGTTCTATCATTGATAGATGTAATCTGTGAGCTGCAATTCCAGCACCATTTATTACATCTGTAGTATTAACATGAACTATTTTCATTTCTATGATTCTCCCCTATTTTAGATAATTCTTTATAATAATTTTTCAATCTAATTTTTATATTTTTTATATCGCAGCTAAATTCTAATTTTTCATTGGAAACAAATTTATTAACGTCTATTTCATTATCTAAATCTTCTTGTAAATTTAAGAATCTATCATCATAAAAATTCTTTTTATCAATATCCAATACAAACCCACTTATCTTACCTTTCTTAGGTTCTGTGTAGTCTAAAATAAAATTTCTACCACTTAAAATTGTCTGCAATACCACAGAATGAAATCTCATTCCTATGCAAAAAAATGAATTATAAAATAACTCCATTGTTTCTTCTAAAGTTAAAATTTCATTTTGAACCCTTACGTTTTTTAAAGTTTTATTTTTTAAAATTAACTCATTTAGAAATTCACGATCATCTGTCCCTATAAAATAATAATGCATAGGAACTAATATAATTTCATTATTTTGATACTTCAATGACAATGCCTCTATGAATTTATTAAGTTTTGTATTTACTTTATATTTAATGTTTTTTTTAGAATACTCCGATGGAAAATCCCTCAAATTTACTACTATTTTGTCTCTTTTAACTTCTTTTGTTTGTCTTTTCTCTAAATATTGTAAAGCACATTCCACAGCAGGATCATAGCTTACCTCTATATTTTTTTCTAAATTATAATTTAACTCATTTGATATTTCTTGCAAATTTTTTCTTGAATTTTCGTCTCTTAAAATTATGATATCAGAATTTTTAGCCATCTCCAAAGTAACTTTTTTAAATTCTTTGGTAAATAAAGGACCTATACCACAACCAATCATGCCTGTCTTTTTTTTTATTTTTTTTGCATATTTCAACGCATAAGAAACCATATATAATGGTTTAATATGCATTACCGGTCCCCCTCCCATAATCACAAAATCAGAATCTACTATAACATTTTTTAGAATTTTTTTAGATTTTGAATCAAATAAGTTTATTTTTAATTTTTTTCCTAAAATTTTTTCATAAAATCCTTTATCTTCAATTATCATTCTTTCTGTATAATCTGGATAAAGGCTCCCTAAATTTATTTCTAATTTGTTATATTTTTTTCCTAAAAAAGAAATTATTCCAGCCAGTATTCCTCTATCTCCAATTGTCTCTGTTCCGTACCAACCTACTATACAAACTTTCATTTTATCTCCTTTTATAAGAATTTATCCAAAATTTATTCTTTAAACAATAAAGAACGAATTTAATTATATTTTTAAAATCGACTCCTCCTGAATAGTCATGAATACAATTTTCACATTCCTCATTAAGAATTTCACTTCTATAATTAAGATTATCATTAGAAAAAAATATTTTTTCACCATTTATTTTACTTCTCAAATTTCCTAGTCTTTTACTCTTTACTGCACAATAATATATCTCTCCTTGCGAATCTAAAGTTATTCCATTTTCTTTCCAAGTACACCCTAAATATCTTTTAGGATTTTTTTCAGATAAAAACATATATATAGACCAATATTTATATTTTTCATTAATTTTTTTTGATTTATAAAATTGCTTTTGAAAAAATTCTTTTGCTGTTTGCTTGTCTCTAACATCTTCAAATATGCTAAATTCTTTAATTTTTTCCTCACTCTCTATTCGCGCATTTGAAATTGCCAATCTATACTTTATATTATAATTTTTTATATCAGAAAATTTTTCTAACTCTGATAAATAATCTAAATTTTTTTTAGATATTGTACACCCAAGATCTATAGAATCACAATATTTATTTTTATTTTCAAATATTTCATCTATTGTTTTTATAACTTTTTTAAATACCCCAGGTACCCCTCTTATTGTATCATGAATTCTTCCTACTCCATCCAAAGAAAAAGAAATATGAAATTTCACATCTTTTTCCTTACAAAGCTTATAAATCAATTCTAGTTTACTCAAAATAATTGTAGTAGCAAAGCCATTACTTATTATATTTATAGATTTTAATTTAGGAAGTTTTAGTATTGCTTTAATATATTTTTCTATATTAAACTTTAAGAAAGGTTCTCCTCCATTTACACCAACACTTTCTACTTCTTTGAATATAGGATCTTTTAAAATCCTTTCTAACTCATCATGACCTATTTCATTTTCACAATTCATTTCTGGAATATTACACATTATACATTTAGCATTACAATATTGAGTTATTGGTAATTGTATTACTTTAGGATATTTTTTCTTTAAACCATTTTCTTTAATAATTTTTGATTTTTTTATCATAATCAAAATTTGAAATAAGTTATATAGCTTATTATTATTTTTAATTTTCTGCTTTAGTTTATTTAACATTCTTATTAAAATTCCTTTCTATATTTCTAACTTTTCTAAATGAGTTTTAAATTTAAAAATTGTAAAAAGAGCTTTAAATTGCATTTTCCCTATTTCTCTAGTTTCTTTAAAAATAAATAAAATGAAAATATTAGTCATTAATTGAGATATAATAGAAGCAAAAGTAGCTCCTAAAGATTGATAACTCGGAATCAATGTGTAATTTAATATTATATTTGTTCCTAATCCAAAAATTCCAAAAATAATTAAATATTTTTGTTTATTTTCTAAAACTAAATATTTCCCTCTAAAGGCTCCTAAAAACGTTATAAAAATTAAAAATGAATAATATTTTAAAATATATCCGGATTTTAAATATTCTAAACCGTATAAAGTATTTACTATAAGCTCCGAAAATAATATAAGGGGAATTATTAATACAATTGAAATTAAAATTAATATTGATATTAATCCTATTATTCTATCTTCATATTCCTTTTTATTGTCCTTGTATTTGATAATTAAAGGGAAAAATATAGGAATAATCATTCCTGGAATTAAGTACCATATTTCAGTTAATCTTACAGCTACCGAATAAATACCTAGTTCTGTATTGTTTAACATATTTTTTATCATTAATTGATCTATTCTCATATATAAATTCACAGATAAAGCTGATATAAATAGTGGAAATCCTTGTTTTAAAATAAAAATAAATTTTTTCTTTATAAATACTATTTTAAAATTTAACCTTATTTGTGTAATAAATAAAAAATTTCTTAAAAGTTCAGTTAATAGAATTATTAATAATAGAACATTTAAATCAGAATAAACATATAAATAGATCATCTTTAAAACACTAGAAAATATGATAGTTATCATTTGTAATTTTGAGTTAATATACCCTAATCTATTAGCTAAATTATAGTATTTAATATTTTCAAAACTTTTAACTATATAACTTATTGCAACCAAGAAAAACATACTATTTAATGACAGTTTATTTCTTAATAGAAATAATATAAATACTTCAATCGCAATTACAAATGCCTGAAACAATATTCCTGTAAAAAGCCATTCTGCCTTTTCTTTGATCTCTTTATTAATAACAAGTAATTTAGGAAGTAAACTATCGAGTCCAAATAAACTAAAAGAATAAATTAAGCTAAGTATGGTTAAATAATAATTATACTCTCCAAATTTAGTAGGTCCTAATTTTTTAGCTATAAATATACTTATAGTAAAACTTAAAAAAAACTTTATAATATTTTCAATTAAACTAGCAATTAAACTTTTTTTTACAGGATTAATTCTAGTTATATTTGGCTTTTTAATTGAAACTAAATTAGAAGTTATAAAAAATTTAAACAAATTAAACTTCATTATTTTTTGTCTCCAAATACCACTTGTAGACTCTTCTTATACCTTCTTTCAAACCCACTTTATGAGTGTATCCAGTATCTTTTAATCTTGTTACATCAAGTAATTTTCTTGGTGTCCCATCTGGCTTAGAGAGGTCATTTACTATCTCTCCTTCATAACCTACTACCTCTTTTATAATTTGAGTTAGTTCTCCTATCTCAACATCCTCACCTGTACCTATATTTACATGAATCTCTTCTGAGTAGTTAAGCATCAGGTGATTAAGTCCATCAGCAAGGTCATCCACGTACATAAACTCTCTTTTAGGTTTACCAGTTCCCCACATTACTACTTCCTTGTCACCATTTATCTTAGCTTCATGAAATTTCCTGATTAGAGCCGGCATAACGTGAGAGGTTTCTAAGTCAAAGTTATCATTTATTCCGTATAAGTTTGTCGGCATAGCTGAGATAAAATCACATCCATACTGCCTTCTGTAAAACTTGCAAAGTTCTATTCCGGTGATCTTAGCTATTGCATAGGCCTCATTTGTTGGCTCTAGCTGACCTTCCAATAAATACTCTTCTTTTATTGGCTGCTCAGCAAACTTAGGATATATACAAGAACTTCCCAAAAATAATAGTTTTTTTACACCAGTTTTATAAGCAGAGTGAATTATATTAGCCTCTATCATCAGGTTATCATAAATAAATTCTGCCGGATAAGTATTATTAGCATGAATACCACCTACTTTAGCAGCTGCAAGATACACATAATCTGGCTTTTCTTCTTCAAAAAACTTTTCTACCTGACCTTGTCTTCTTAGATCGAGCTCTTCAAAATCTCTATATATTATATTGCTATATCCTCTTTCCTCTAGATTTCTGATTATTGCAGATCCCACCATTCCTCTATGTCCTGCCACATATATTTTTGAATTTAATTCCATCATACTCTCTCCCAGCTCTTATTGTTATCCATTCTTGACTTATGCTCTTTTTCTACAAACTCAAGATCATGTCTTACCATTATCTTAACTAGCTCTTCAAATGATGTCTGCCTTGGATTCCATCTCAATACTTCCTTTGCTTTTGTGGGGTCTCCAAGTAATGTCTCAACTTCTGAAGGTCTGAAATACTTTGGATCTACTTCCACAATTACCTTACCTGTCTTTTTGCAAACTCCTTTTTCTTCTACTCCTTCTCCAGTCCACTCTATCTCAATTCCAGCTTCATTAAATGCATGGTTACAGAAATCTCTTACTGAATATTGTTCCCCAGTCGCTATTACGAAATCCTCCGGTGTGTCATGCTGAAGTATTCTCCACATGCATTCTACATAGTCTTTCGCATATCCCCAGTCTCTAAGAGCATTTAAGTTTCCCAAGTATAATTTCTTTTGATACCCTTTAGCTATCCTTGCTACCGCTAATGTTATCTTTCTGGTTACAAAGGTTTCGCCTCTTCTCTCAGATTCATGATTAAACAAGATTCCGTTTACTGCAAACATTCCATATGCTTCCCTGTAGTTCTTCGTTATCCAGAAGCCGTATTGTTTTGCCACAGCATATGGGGATGTAGGATAAAATGGTGTCGTTTCTTTTTGGGGAATTTCTTGTACCACTCCATACAACTCCGATGTAGACGCTTGATATATTTTACAGGTTTTTTCCATTCCAAGAAATCTTACTGCCTCTAATACTCTTAATGTTCCTACCGCATCTGTATCTGCTGTAAATTCCGGAACTTCAAATGATACCTTAACATGGGACTGTGCCGCTAGATTATAAATTTCAGTAGGCTGTACTTCCTTTATAATTCTTGTAATATTCATTGAGTCAGTCATATCTCCATAATGAAGTTTTATCTTTCTATTTTTATGCATATCTTCAATAAGATCATCTATATATAAATGCTCTATTCTCTTTGTATTAAAAGAAGAGGCCCTTCTTATTATTCCATGTACCTCGTATCCCTTATCAAGCAATAACTCTGCCAAATATGATCCATCTTGTCCAGTTATCCCTGTTATTAGTGCTACTTTCTTTGCCATTTTATCCTCCGTATATATCTAAAAAATTTTCTTTTATCTTATTATTTTCTTTATATTCTGTGCTTCATTCTTTTTACATATAAGTATTTGATCTTCGGTTTCCACTACAACCACATCTTTTATTCCAAGTAAACCTATCTCTTTTTCCCCTGTTCCAATCACAATATTATTCCTAGAATTAAATTCCTTAATTTTTCCGTTTCGGTTGATCGTCCCAGTTTCAGTCTTTTCAAAAACATCATCCAGTGCCGGATAACTCCCTATATCATTCCATCCAAAATCTACAGGAATAACCTCTATATTCTCAGCCTTCTCCATTATACCAAAATCTATAGACATCTTCTCAAACTTTTCAAATTGTTCTTTTATCTTTTCCTCTGGATTCTCTATTCTTGAAATTCTTTTTATATTTCCAAATATCTCTGAATGCTTAGGCATATACTTATTGAAAGAATCCATCATAGTACTTATTTGAAAAACAAACATTCCTGAATTCCATAGATAGTTTCCGTTTTCCACATATTTTTCGGCTCTTTCCAGGCTTGGTTTCTCCCAAAATCTTTTTACCTTTGCCGGTTCCCCTATATAGCACTCCTCTGTTTCTATATAGCCATAACCTGTTTCTGGCTTTGTTGGTTTTATCCCCAAAGTCACTATGCTTTTATTTTTCTTGGCAGTTTCAATTGCCGTGGTCAGTCTTTGTCTAAAATTTTCTTCATTTTTTATGAGGTGATCCGATGCCAGTACTATCATGGTAATTTCTTTACTTAATTTTTCGCTTTTAACTTTCAACTTTTCGCTGATTTGTGTTGCTCCATAGCCTATAGCCGCCGCCGTATCCTTAAAAGAAGGCTCAACAATAATATTGTCTTCCGGAAGCATTGGCAATTCTTTCTTTATAGCCGCCGCCTGTATAGCATTAGTCCCTATAAATATTCTTTCCTTTGGTATCAAAGGCAGTATTCTGTCTACGGTCATCCTTATCATACTTCTCTCTGGGTCTATTAGTTTCAGCAGTTGCTTCGGCCTTTCTCTAGTGGACAGTGGCCAGAATCTTTCTCCGCTTCCTCCTGCCATAATAAATGCTGCTAACATCAATCTACCTTCCCTTCCCAAATAGAACAGTTTTTACTGTCTTGAAAAATATAAATATGTCCATTATAAAATTTTGATGTTTTATATAATAAAGGTCATACTCCAACTTCCTGAGGGAATCCTCTATACTTGCCCCATAAGGGTACATCACCTGTGCCCATCCTGTGAGACCAGGTTTCACACAGTGCCTCAGATTATAAAATGGGATCTCCTTTTCCAGATCATCTATAAATACCTGTCTTTCAGGTCTAGGTCCCACAAAACTCATATCGCCTTTTAGAACGTTCCACAACTGTGGAAGCTCATCTATTCTTGTTTTCCTCATAAAATTCCCGAATTTAGTTATACGGGAATCATTTTTCTGAGCCCACTTGGCTCCGTCTTTTTCAGCATCATTTCTCATACTTCTAAATTTATATATCGTAAACTCCTGATCTCCCAGCCCCACACGCTCTTGTTTAAAGAGTGCAGGTCCATGACTCTCCAGCTTAATTATTATAATCGACAATAACATTATCGGTAATGTAAATATAAATATTAACAAGGCCAAAGTTATGTCAAAAAGTCTTTTTATTTTTTTCTGAATAACATTATGCAGTATATTAAACCCAGAACCATTTAAAAACCAGTTTTCGTCTATATTCTTCACATCAACTTTACCTTGGATCTCTTCATTAAAGCTTTCATAATTTATTACTTTTACCCCTTTTAGTTTTAAACCTAATATTTCTCTCAAAATCCTTTTTTCCAGTCTATCTTCAGTTATTATCATTTTATTTATTCTATTCTTTTTTACTAGTTCAGACATCTCTTCGAAACATCCTATGTATTTTTCACCAATCTCCTCCTCCGCTTCTTTTGAAAAATTTCCCACATATTCATATTTCTCACTATCTAGAATCGGCTTGAGAACCTCTCCATTTATTTTATTGTTCCCGATTATGGCAACTTTCATCTTTTTACCAGTTAATCGAATGAGTGTCCATCTCAAAAAATTTTGGATCAACAAGAATATCAAAAACATTTGAAAATAAATTATTTTTTTTGTGAAAATATATGAAAAAACTCCTCCACTTACAGTTATAAAAGTTGATAATATAAAGTCATGAGCCCGATATTTAATAAGCTCAAAGTTAAAAAGGTCCATTACATAATAAGATAAACACATCATTAAAAATACACCATAAAAAGTAGTATTTAGACTAAGATCCATTATTTTGAATATTCTTTGATATATCAAAAACAAGAGAAATATATAAACACTTCGTATACTTACACTGCTTGTATGTTTCACGTCAACCTCCTTATTGTATAATCTATATTAATTAATTTAATTTTTTGACGGTGGACTACTATATTTTTTTATATTTTAGAATTGAGATGCTTGAAAAATTCCTTTATAAAAGCTGCAGATATGCCCATAGACAATCCAAAGATAATCCCAGCTAGAAGTATCAATTTAGCCTTGCTTTCAACCTTTACTTGGTAAATTGACGATAATACTTCTACTTGGTTTTTTAACCCGCTGTCCGCTTTAAGACCCTCTAATCCTATTAATTCATTTGAATACTTCTTATAAAGTTCCTGTACTTGATTTTTCTTTTCAAATAGCCTTGGGTATTTCGTGGAAATTACCCCTATTATACCTTCATTTGCAAGAACTGCAGACGGCTCTTTTGAGATGACTTTTTTTATCTCTTCTTCAATGGATGCAAGTTCATTGTTATAAAGTGTTGTTTTATTCTTTACAAGGTCATAATCCCTTGAAATTGCATTTTGGATTTGAATTTCTTTTTCTCTTTCAACTATTTCCAAATATTTATTGATTATTTTTTTATTCAAATCTTCTCCTAATTCACTACTTACTGAAAGTTGATAATTTTTAAAAATATTTTTTTTATCTCCCCCTTCCTCTACTTTTTCCAGCTTAATTATATCCCCTAAAAATTTTCTCTTATTATAAATTGTCAAGGCTTCATCAGTATTGTTTTTTTTCATAAATAACATATTTAATTCTTCTATTTCATAAAATTCTTCAACAATTTCATCTTTTATAAAGATTTCTTCCAACCTAAAAATTTCCATGGTTAGAGAGGCTTTATTGATAAAAAAACTGTCTGCTTTATTTCTAAGAACAAAATCAACTGCATTTTTATCATAAGTATTTGATCTGACATGAAGGGCTCCACCAAAGGAGATCATAATAATAAAAATCCAAACCCCTATAACAATCTTCCAGTTTTTTATCAAAATTTTAAATAAATCTACCAAATCTATTTCATTTTTATATTCCCTTTGTTGTATGCTCAGTTCTTTTCCACCCATTTTTTTCTCTCCTTTTTCATATAATTAATTTTATATTTTTTCATTATATAATTTTGTGTCACTTCTGTGTCAGTTTTTATTGTAACAAACTTCACAAACACACACAAGTTTTTTCATTTTCATTAAAAAAAATTTATTTTATTTGAGCAATCGTTTATTTCAACTTTTCTATCTCAATCAGAGTCGCAGCACTTGAACCAAGGATATTTTACTATAAAAATCATCTTTTGCATAATAAAAAACCTGTAAAACAAAAACTTTTGCAAGTCTTGCCTACAGGTCCTATATATCTTTTTATTCAGCTGACATTAAAATTTTTTTTCAGTTTTTCTATCATATAGATGGCCTTATCGGCATCTTTTTCATCCATTATAAAAAGTTTTCCCAGGGGGCTCTTTAAGGCACTGTGATCCATACAGGGATTTGAGCATCCAGATATAAGAAGCCATATATCGGCATTCTCAGAGTCTTCCTCAGATATAAAACTCTCCTTATTAAAGTAATCTTTTATTTTTTCAAAAGCCACATCAGAATCATACTCAATATGCCTGCACCCTTTACATTTCATGACCCCTATTTTCATGAGAACCACCCCCTAAATTAATATTGATAATGTTACGGTTTTTCATCCTTGCTTTTTATAAAAAAACACTGAAATTATAATATCTTTTAAATTTCTACCAGGAATAATAAAAAACATAAAAAATTTTAAGAATTATAAATAACCCAAGTTGCTACTTAAAAAAAATTATTATAAATTACTGAATTTATCTGAATATTAAAATCAAAAGATTTTGTCACGAATGGACACTAATAAAAGATAGGGAAATTAATACGAATAATAAAAAACCCTTTTGGTCACAGAGGACGCAGAGAAAAAGAGGGAGTTTCACAGAGTTAAAACCAAACTATATATGCGTTCTTTTGCGAGAGGTTTTTATCTCTTTTCCCGTACTATCAATAAAATCAGCGTTAAGAATAGTCAAAAATTAAGGAATAACTGTGCACATGTTTTTAATTCAGGCTTATATCATCTTTTGTTTTTTGAATTTTCAAGTCGCAGGGCTTATACAGGAAAAAACCTGTACTCAGCCGTCCTACAGAATAAGTTCCGCAGGGAACCGAGGACTGTAGCTTACAAAGGCGATAATAGAAATATACACTTCCTAGACATTTGAAAATTCTTGAACTTTTCTGAGAGATAAGGAACAGATTTCTGTAACTATATCTCTCGACTCTGGAAAATTTTTCCAGAGTTTCCTTAAACTTCTTTCAAGAGAAAAGTAACGAATCCCGATAAATTCAATACTTTAATTTAATAAAGGTAGCAACTTAGGTTAAATACTGATTTTCTTTGTTAATCGGTATTCAATAATTTTATCTTTTTATCCAGTTCAAGATAATCTATTTCTTTCAACTCATCTTCTTTTATTGAGATAGCTTTTCCCTGCTTTTTTAATTCAGCTATATTATGGGTATCTTCCAGCACGCCGTCTCTTTCCATCAATACCATTTTAGTTTTCCCGAGGATTGATTCTGCTATTGTCCCCCACCCTGCTTTGGATATTATAAATTCGCTAGAGGATATATAATTTTGTGTATCCAGAATATCTATGGGAAGTTTATATACATCACCTGATAAGTTTTCCACTTCTATACCAGGGGTAAAAAATACAGTTCCCCTAAAATTTTTTATACTGATTTTTTCTAAACTAGCTGATCTCCCACAACTTATAAAAATAGTTTTCTCGTACTTCTCTCTTAATTCTTTTACTTTCACAGGGTCAGACTCTCTAGCTAAATATCCTATATCTTTTTTAGAGCATTTTATATGACTCATATCAAGATTTAAAGGATAAATATATAACTCATCATACATCTGATCTATCTCATAAAATTTATCAACTATATCTTTATCTAGATTAAGATATTTATACTGCTGATACCATGTAAAATTTGATTTCACAATTACTTTTTTTTCTAACTTCTTGCCTACAAGCACCCCTATAGGAGATATATCTACATATATTTCTTCTATGTCCAGTCCTTTCAGTTTTTCAATTTCTTTTTTCACAATAGAGTCCCATGAATCAATAAATTTTTTCAAAATCTCTTCCAGTTTTTCTTTATCAACTTTCAGAGTGTTTTCTTTATTTATAAGCCCTACATCTGTCATAAGTTCCCTATAAAATATTTTATTCTTGTATTTCGAAAGATACTTCTTTGAAAACTCTATATGATTTTCCCCACATATCAAAAGAAATCTATACTTTTTATTAAAACTGTTTTCATTTTCTTCTCTGATCTGCCTCTCAACTTCAGCCAGGCATCTTGTAAGATGCCCGAATCCATGGCTAGATATATAAAACACTTTATACTTCATAAATTAAACGCCTTTCTTAATTTGCTCCAAGACAACACCAGAATCATACTCCATATGCCTGGAATTTTTCCACGAAATATCAAATTGTCCAAACACTTATCACAAACGAGTGAGAATATTAAAAGTTCAAAATAAATTTCTCTTTAAATCTGAAGTTTTTCCTCTTTGAAATTCTCTGTCCGTTTTTTTTGTCAGTTTTAAATAATTACCAAAAATAATTCTTTTTCCTTTCTTAAAAACTTAAAAATATTATTCCCCTCCAAGATTATTTTTCATTGTAAACTTTGATGTAATCTACATAAGATACGGCTCTCTCTCCTGTATTATCAGTATCATTCATTATTATTATACTAGCCACAGATGGCGGCTCTTTCCCAAAGGCCCTCCTGTAATCTTTTACAATATCCACCTCTTCATTTTTCCAGACTCCCACATCAGCATCTCCCTTTTGAAGGAGAATCATCTGAGCTTGGTCAGTATATGCGTTGGCGATAATATCCTCTTCATGATTTTTATTTGCCCATATATAATTCAAAGAACTGTCGGGAGGATAGTCGCCATAAAGAAGTTTTGCAGTATTATACTTTATCCGTTTTCCAAAACCTGCTTTTTCTGGGTCATATTTAAAAGCAATATATATCCTGATAGAATAGTCGTCTCCCTCCTTTGATTTGGCATCTCCCTTTTTTATTATGTTATCCACCTTCCATTTCCATTCTATTAGTGGGTACTGATATACGTCAAACTCGCCTTTGTAAATAATAGCAGAAGCTGAAGCCTTACTTTCAGTTTTTAATATATCCCCCTCTACTATGGTATATAGTGAGTGCTCTTTTATTTTTGGAAATTCATAGGCTTCCCAGTTGTCTAGATTTTTAAAATCCTCTTTTATCTTTACCTCTTCCCCAGGTTCTGAAAAAGCTCCCAAGACTGTCGTTAAAAAAACAATAATAAATACAATAATACCTTTTATTTTCACTTAAACCTCCCTAAAGAATAATTTTTCAATTTAAAATGGTTGGATAGATTTGACTTGAACTAACTCAAGCTGCTGTTTGTAATAAATTACTGAATTTATCTGAATATTAGAGTCAAGGGATTTTGTCACGAATGGACACTAATAAAAGATGGGGAAATTAGCACGAATAAGGACAAAATCTTTTGGCCACAGAGAAAAGAAGAGAGTATCACGGAGGAGGGCGATATTAAAGTCAAAAGATTTTGTCACGAATGGACACTAATAAAAGATAGGGAAATTAACACGAATAAGGACAAAAGCTTTTGGTCACAGAGAAAAGAAGAGAGTATCATGGAGGAGAGCGATATTAAAGTCAAAAGATTTTGTCACGAATGGACACCAATAAAAGAGAGAAAAATTTACACGAATAATAAAAAAACCTTTTGGCCACAGAGGACGCAGAGAAAAAGAGGGAGTCTCACAGAGTGAAAAGCAAAACTATAAATACTTCTTTTGCGAGAGGTTTTTTATCCCTTTTCCCGTACTATCAATAAAATCAGAATTAAGAAAATAGTCAAAAATTAAGAAATAACTGTGCACATTTTTTTTATTTAGGCTTATATCATTTTTTGTTTTTTGAATTTTCAAGTCGCAGGGCTTATACAGGAAAAAACCTGCACTCAGCCGTCCTACAGAATAAGTTAAGGGAGTTCAAGGAGCGTCAGCGACTATGAAACACCTTATCCAGTGGATGAGCAGGGAACCGAGGACTGTAGCTCACAAAGGCGTTAAAAGAAACATATACTCACTAGACGTTTGAAAATTCTTGAACTTTTGGTTACTTTTCTTTCAAGAGAAAAGTAACGAATCCCGATAAATTCAATACTTTAATCTAAAATAAAGTTAACAACTTTAGGTTATTTATGGTTCTATTATTATGGTCACAGGAAGGTCAAGAAGTTCCCATATTTCATCTATCTCCCTGTTAGTGACCCCTATACACCCTTCAGTCCACTCTTCCTTTGACAGACTGCTTTTTTTCTGACCGTGTATGGTGATACTTCCTCCAGGGTCCCAGCCTTTTTTAGCTGCAGCTACCTTGTCCTTTTCATTGGGGTAGGAGATATGGATACTCTTATAATAGATGCTCTGGCTGTTTTTATAGTCGAGAATGTAAATCCCCTCAGGGGTTTTTTTGTCTCCTAGCTTTTTCTTGTGTCCAACAGGATCTCTCCCCAGGGATATATCATAGACTTTTATCACCTCACTTCCTGACATGAGAAACATCTTCTTCGAGGATTTATCAACTTTCACAAGGTCTATTTTCACACCTGCATAAACTGCAGAATAGATAATAAAAAACAACAGGAAAAAATTCCACATTAATTTACTTGAAACTCTGTCCATATTCGATCCCATCAATCTATTATTAATAAAGCAATATAGGGAGCCAAGTTAAATAAAAAAATACCAAGTTTATAAAAAGCCATCCCCTTGTAATGAATAGAGTGAAACTCCTCTAAAGAAATTTTAAACCACCTGCTGTGAATTTTATAGATCCAGCTGCTTCCCAAGGAAAACATAAGCATCCAAAAGATAAGGGCTGCACTGTTTATGATGGTGCACCAAAGAAAAAAATCCTGAAAAAATTTTATATTCATAACTCCTCCTTTTTTTAACTTTTTGATAACTTTACTCGTCAAAGAAATTGCCGGATCAATTTAAAAAATAAACTGTTTTTTAGATATTATAGTGACCCTTACTTGACTTGGAATTCTATATTTACTATAAATAAACTATTAAACTTTTTAAGAACAGATTTAAAGTTTGAAAGAATCTAAAAAAACAGGTCGAAAATTTAAAATCAACTTACTACTATAATTCTTGAATAAGTTATTAACTCCTTTTTTTTATAGGTAAAAAGTATGAAAAACTGAAACCAAAATTTTATTAAACTAAATATACCGGGGGGAAATATTCGATATGAGCTGGAATATAATGATTCTACCTGTAGTCGCATCTGCATTTTTGATAGTTGGTGGTTACAGTGCCGTCTCTTCTCTAAAAAAACAAAACTTGATAAAAGAGTTGGCAAAGAAGAATAAGCTGGTTTTTAAAAACAAAGAAACCAAAATTTTGGAGAAAAAACTCAATAAAAAACTCGCCATTGAGGGAAAGGGAAAAATGCGGTCCTTTATCAAGGTAAAGGACCTTGTAAAGGATAATGAGATATCGGTTTTCAGATATATTGAGCTCTTAGACCTAGGAAAAGAAGACTCCAACGAAAACCCGCATAAGGCTCATATTGGGGCTTCTTTTGAGGTCCCCCTAGATATGGATCTATTCTTCACCACCGATGGAGAAAAAGAATTTGTCAGCATCTATCCAGAGGGGAAACTTCTTTCTGCAGACAGATATTTTCAGAAAATAAAACCCATATTAGAGGAGAATTCCCATGAAAACCCACTGACCATAAGTTTCAGAAGGGGAAGAGCCCTGCTCTATGTCAACACAAAAGCCAAATCCAAAGAGAGTATAGGGGATCTTCAGTATTTACTGGACCTCAGCAGAAAAATAAAAGAGGCAGTTTGAGATTAATCTTAAACTGCCTATTTTTTCTTTATATCATATAAACACCTGTAAAAATATCCATTAATATCTCAACTCTTCCTAAAAACATGGCAGATACCAGAACTACTTTGCTGTAAGAATCAAAGAAGCTATCCCAATCTGAAAAACATTAAAAGGAAATTTCCAAAAAAGCTTATAAAATACTTGTAGGCAGTATTACAAAGGGATGACTAACTCAAGTTAAGTTATGAATTTACCCAGCGATTTATATCAAAAAAATTATCATATTTAGAAACAGGAGGAGACATATGAAAAAAATAAGATATTTTATGATGGCAATTTTTTTTATGGCAATGACTGTGACCTGTATAGGGGCATCGGTAAAAGTGATCTCATACAAGATAGATGGTAAAGTTTATGAAGGATATTACTCTATAAACAAGTCCCCTGATGCTCCTCTAGTACTTCTTGTCCATGACTGGGACGGACTCACAGATTACGAAATTCAGCGTGCCGAGATGCTAGCAGATTTGGGGTACTCTGTTTTCGCCGTGGATCTTTTTGGAAAAGGGATACGCCCTACAGAGGTGAAAGATAGACGTCAGCACACAGGAGAACTCTATGCTGACCGCCAGAAAATGCGTTCACTTATGCTAGGAGCCCTTGAAGTGGCCAGATTAAAGGGAGGAAACATCCATAATGCTGTGGCCATGGGTTATTGCTTCGGAGGTGCCGCAGTACTTGAATTTGCCCGCTCAGGTATAAACCTCAAAGGTTTTGCTACTTTTCACGGAGGACTAAGTACTCCTGAGGGACAGGACTATTCCAGAACCAAGGGGGAAATCCTAATTCTTCACGGTACAGCCGATGCAAACATCACAATGGATGACTTTGCAAAACTTGCAGTTGAGTTAGAAAAGAATGGAGTTTCTCACGAAATGATAACTTACGGTGGCGCTCCTCATGCCTTTACTGTCTTTGGATCTAAAAGCTACAGAAAGGACGCAGATGAAAAATCCTGGAAACGGTTCACTGAGTTCCTGGATGAGACTCTGAAGTAAATAAACTATAACAAAACACCGAGTAAAACCGGTGTTTTGTTTTGTGCTATTATCACTCAAAATTAATCCTGTAAATGAGTAATCTATTTTTTAATAATCTCTTTCAAACCCCCTGAAACCAGTACATAAATATCCTTTAAGACATTTAAAAGTGACAGATCTCCTGAAAAAACGATATATTTTGGGCGCCATTGTGGAGAAAATTTATCCTTATAATTTCTCAGACCCTTAAAGTTATAAAAGTGTCCACCAAGATTGAAGACAAAATTTCCAAAACGATTCCAAAATTTAGAGAGTTCACGTCCTTCTATTCCAGACAGAGGAGCCATCCCCAGGTTGAACCATTTATAATTATTCTCCTTACCCCAAAGCATAAGGTTTATAAATAAAAATTCCATGACAGAATCTGGAGAAACTGGCCTGTACCTCATTAGGTCTACAGAAAGTTCATTTTTACTTGAGGTTTCCCAAAGGTTGCAAAAGGCAGTTATTTTTCCATCCTTTTCTATAACTCCTACCCTAAAGTTTTTTATATAATCTTTATCAAAACTTCCGAGAGAGAATTTTTTTTCAGAACCTTTTTTCAGATCAAGCCAGGTGTCTGAAATCTCCTCAAGCTCATCGATTACACTGTCTATCTCCATCTGCTCAATTATTCTAAAGGAACATCCATCTTTCTGCAGCTTGTTGTAGGTATATCTTAGTCCTTTCCGTGACCCTCCCTCAAGGGAAAACTCATATAAATCAACCACTGCCTCCTCTCCTATTTTTAGTACGTTTAATCCTATATCCAGATAGTAGTTGAGGTACTCTGTCCCCACTTCATAAAAGACGACTCTCTTACCATTTTTCATTGCTATTTCATAAAAAAGCCATATGAGCTCAGAAATACCTTCGCTGTTCCCTACAGGGTCTCCCATGGCGATCATACTTTTACCACTGACTCCGTACATTATAAAAGAATCTCTATCCTTATCAAATATGATGGACTTATCCCCCATGAGGACTAAATTGGAGTATGTCTTCTCTGAGGTCATAAGTATTTTTCTGGCATCTTCGATTCCCTCGCCACTATTTTCCATGGTATAGTCGGTTACAGGTTTCAGAATCTTAGTAATGACGTAGAAGATTGTTGCTAGCGCTATTCCGAGAGTCGAACGTAAAAATCTAGGAGCATTTTTTTTGAG
Source organism: uncultured Ilyobacter sp. (assembly GCF_963668515.1). Lineage (NCBI taxonomy): Bacteria > Fusobacteriati > Fusobacteriota > Fusobacteriia > Fusobacteriales > Fusobacteriaceae > Ilyobacter > uncultured Ilyobacter sp. Next base: position 124,611 of record NZ_OY764866.1, read on the forward strand.
CTCAAACTGCCACCAAAGTTCCCTGGAATATTCTACGTGCTTATAAGAAAAAAATCCTATCCAAAGAGCTGATGCAGTCGCTAAAAATATTAACAAAATCCCGTTTCCACTCAAATAACTAGTCAGTGCCGAAGCCTTTCTATAAAAATGTTTTTTCGAAGGAATCAAAAGAAGAAGTATCACAAGGAGCAAAAGTGCTTCTTCGTAGTTTAATCCTTTTAAAAGAGAAGAGATAATCCCTATAATCAAAAGAAATATGGATATAAAATAGGCACTGTTCAACCTCCGTTTTATGCCTGTGGCCAGCATCAAAAGCAAAAAACCTGTAATACTTCCTATAAAATGAGAAACCTCTAAAGTGGCAACTGAAAAAAATCTCCCCAGCCATTCTATCCGCCATAATTCCGAAGGAGTAAAACCAGAAAACAGCATTATGAATCCTCCGGCAAACATGCCAGTAGCCAGTACTATGGGAATAAAGGGTGCTATAAAACTATCAAAGAAATTTGTAAGTCGCGAAAAGAATTCCTTCTTAACGGAAACTTCATAAGCCCCCAGGAGAACAACGGCAAAAAATAAGGGGAGAAGATAGTATATCAATCTATAAAGAATCAAACCGCTCAATATTTCATGGACAGATATAAACTGAGATAAAAATGAGATCATGATAAATTCAAAGGCCCCTATACCCCCTGGAAGGTTGCTTACAATACCGATGAGCTGTCCAGTTACAAATATAGATATAAATGTAAAAAAATGTATTTTAGATGTACTAGGTAAAAGAACGTAAAGTACACTTCCGGCGACACTCCACTCAAATACCGATAAAGATATCTGAATAAAAGAGATGGGCAAGGATGGAAATTCAAAACGCCAGTTTATATATTTTGATCCCATTGAAAACAAAACATAGCATAAAGTCAATAATATAAAAATTATCCCTATCTCTCTGTTATCCTCTAAGAAAAAATTAAATTTGTAAGGAATTGTCACAGGCCAAAAAGTAAAGACAAAACCTCCTGTGGCAATAAGACCTATCCACGAGGTGGAATAGCAAAAGGTAATCAGTTTTATTATTTTATTATAGGGAACCCCCCACAGGGAATAAAATCTGAATCTTATGGCAGATGAGCTGAGGGCTGAAATTCCCAGATTATTTCCGAAAGCCCGGCTGACAAAGGATACAAAAATTATTTTATAATATTCAAAATTTAATCCTGTGTACCTCAAGGCAAGAGAATCTAAAAAAATTAAAAGAATATAACTTAAAATAGACAAAAAGATAGATAATAAAATCATATCCCCCTTTATTTCTAAAACTGCATTTTTAATATCCGTGTAGCTATAATTTGCGAGCTCTTTTTGAATTAAAATTATTGCTGCTATAAAAAATATGATGCTTAGGGAAAAAGTAAAAATTTTAGATCTTTTCTTCATAAAATCCTCCCTCCGATAAAGTAGCTGACCTATCCCTGTTGATATGAGCTTTTACCTCAAATCATACAGGGTAATCTCATTTTTAGACCCAAGCCTCATAGGAGGTCCCCATGTGCCAGTCCCAGGCGACACGTAGATATAAGCATCCTCCAACTTATAGAGACCTTTTATGTATTTAGTTGTCAGTCTCACCAAAAGATTAAAGGGAACTATCTGCCCGTAATGGGTATGGCCGCTCACAGTTAATTTTATCCTCTCATCGCCATGGTCAAGGGGGACGTGGTTCATAAGAAGAACAGGTTTGTCATGAGATAACTCTAGAGCAGATAAAGCCTCAATGGATTTTTTCTTGTCATGTCGGTATTTCAAACCTGCAATCTGAACCCCATGAAAGAGATCCACCTCGTCTCTCAGTACTTTCACTCTGGAATTTTCTATAATTTCGGAAATCTTATTCTCATCGATATAGTACTCGTGATTGCCAGTTACAAAGTACGATTTTGCATTTAAATTCTTCAAGGGCTCAAAGGTTTTCTCTGTTATAGGTGTATCCTGTGAAACCATGTCCCCTGTTATGAGAACTATGTCGGGATCCATAAGATTTATCCTGTCTATTATTTCAGAAAGTCCGTTAGAGGCTTCTGACGAAAGGTGAAGGTCGCTTATCTGGACAATTTTTATTTTTTCTCCAAAATCATCTATTTTTACAGTTTCTACAGATATATTTCTTGCATTGTGAAGAGAATAGATGATAAGTACAGAGGAAAGTCCAAAAGCTGCTATTTCCAGATTTTTAGGAGGAATTTTCAAAATTATGCTTAGCATCCTAGAGAATATGAGAGATACAAAGGTGAGGAAAAAGACGCCCATCAAAATTCCGGCTGTCTTGTATAACAACTGGGTTAAAAGATTGTTATTTTTTACTATTAAAATAGTTGCTGGTATGATCATAATAGATGTAAAAAAAGCAAGTACAAAAAGGAAACTTTTGTTTTTTACATTGAAAAATAAAGCTATCTCTAAAATCACATAAAAATACATGAAAAAATTAACTGCTAATAAAGAGATCAATCCAAATATAAACTTTGGCATTTTGCCACCTCGCTTTTTTATACAAATCACTGATTCGGATATTTGCAAAGAACTATGTAACCTACTTATACAAGCTTAAATCCTCCATCCTCCAAAGAAAAACATATTAAAAAACAGAGAGGAATTAAGTTTTCTGTCAAAAAATTGGTTTACAATATCATTCAGGGGTGCTATAATACACAAAACTTATCAATAATATCTTAGGAGGAAAAGAAATGCTGAGAAAAACTTTTATAGTTTTCCATCACCATCATCACTGCTGACAAGGTTTGTAATCTTTTAAGATACAGACCTGTTTCGTGCAACAAAAAACTAGGTTCTGTATCTGGGATGATGATGAAACATTTCTTGAAACTAAGAATTTTTTAAGAGTACCCGGATGCCATAGTGTATCCGGGTATTTTTTTTTAGGGGGGAATATGAAAAACTACAGAAAAGAAGAGGAGTTCGTAATGGACCTTGAAAAGGTCTTTGAATCATACGGATATGAAAAAATAAGGCTAAATGCCTTTGAAAGGTACGAAACATATTTTGAAAACAAGGATATTATCAGAGAGGGAAATTTATTGAAAATAATCAATCCCAAGGGTGATCTCTATGTATTAAGACCTGATATGACCCTGCCTGTTGTAAAGTATTTCTCTGATACTCAGGCAAACAGGGGTAAATTTTACTACAATGACAGCGTATTCCGTACAGATAAGAAGGGTCTTGGCTTTGTTGAAAGAAAACAGGTGGGTATAGAATATCTCGGGGGGGAAAACATCCTCTCTGATGTAGAGGTTTTAGACCTTGCTGTACAGACCTTAGAAAAACTTGATGAAAACTATCTTCTATGTATATCACACACTGAGTTCATCAAAGAGATGGTAAACTCCATATCAGAAGACCAAGAGATCAGAAATCAGATACTAGATTATCTATATAGAAGAAGCAGCGACCTGGAAAGCTACCTAAATAAACTGGAAGTTGACCAGAAGAAAATATCTCAGGTGATCAAGCTGAATCTCTTATTCGGAAACTTTGAAAAGGAAAAAGAAACCCTTTATGAGATGGCGGTAACTGAGAAACAAAAGAAAATATTAGAGGACCTTGAGATGATTTTAAAGGCTCTCAATAAAAAATATCCTCAGGACAGGATAAAGGTGGATTTTTCAATAAGTGTGGCCCTTGATTATTACAATGGACTGATCTTCAAAGGCTATATCTCTGAAATCAGAAAACCTGTATTGAGCGGCGGAAGATATGACACCCTTGTGAGAAGATTTGGAAAAGATGCCTCTGCCCTCGGGTTTTGTGTAGAGATAGACAATTATTTTGATTCTATAAAAAGGGAAAGTACAAAGATCGACTATCTATTTCTTTACTCTGATATAGACAGCGGATTCGAAGCCATGGAAAAGGCCAGAGAGATAAGGAAACATGGTAAAACAGTAAGAGTGCTGTCAGAAGATAAGAGTGAGTCTCCTGAAGAGCTAAAAGAAAAATATTCAGTCATTCAGTATTTCTAGGGGGGAATTTATGTATATCAATATAGCTCTGCCTAAGGGCAGATTGGGGAAAAAGTCATATGAACTTTTGAAAAAAATAGGTTATTCATGTAAAGAGCTAGAAGAGGAAAACAGAAAGCTTGTCTTCACAAGTGAGGAAAACAAAGTGAGATATTTCTGGGTAAAGCCAAGTGATGTACCTGTATATGTTGAAAAAGGTATAGCAGATATCGGTGTGGCCGGAGTAGATGTTCTCCTAGAAAGTGAGGCAGATGTTTATGACATGCTCGATCTTGGTTTCGGAAAATGCTATTTCGCCATAGCGGCTCCAAAGGGATGGAAGAGCGGCAACAGAACTCTGAAAATAGCCACAAAATACATCAATTATTCAAGAAAACATTTTGAAAAAATAGAGAGAAAAGTAGAGCTTATAAAACTAAACGGATCGGTAGAACTGGCTCCTATAGTGGGACTTTCTGACGCAATCATAGATATAGTGGAAACTGGTGCCACACTAAAAGAAAATAATCTAGAGATAGTAGAGAAATTAGAGGATATAAGTGCAAGGGTAATAGTAAACAAGGTCAACTATAAATTTAAAAATGAAACTATAGAGAAAGTACTAGGGGATATGAAGGGGGAGCTTTAATGAAAATACTCAGAAGTTCAGAGTACGATGCCATAAAGGCCGAGATACTCTCAAGGGGTGATCTAGACTACAAGGATATCAACGTCACTGTAGAAGAGATAGTCAAAAACGTAAAAGAAAAGGGAGACAAGGCGGTACTTGGGTACACTGCAAAGTTTGACGGTGCAGAACTGGAAAAGATGGAAGTCACAAAAGAGGAGATGGACAGAGCATGGGAAAGAACTCCTGATTCTCTTAAAAATGCTCTCACAGAAGCTGGGGACAGCATAAGAAAATTTCATGAAAAACAAAAGAGAAACTCCTTTATGGATAACTCATTAAAGGGAAGAATCACCGGTCAGCTTATAAACCCTATAGAAAAGGTGGGAATCTATGTCCCTGGAGGAAAGTCTCCATACCCTTCTACTGTACTTATGAATGCCATCCCTGCAAAGGTGGCAGGAGTAAAAGAACTCACAATGATAACTCCTCCTGGAAAGTCGGGAGATATAATGGATAATATCCTTGTAGCTGCAAGAATAGCAGGAGTTGACAGGATCTTCAAAATAGGCGGAGCCCAGGGAGTGGCTGCCCTTGCATACGGTACAGAGACTGTACCAAAGGTATACAAGATCACAGGCCCAGGAAACATCTACGTAGCCCTTGCCAAGAAGCAGGTCTACGGAATGGTAGATATCGACATGATAGCAGGACCTAGTGAAATACTGATAATAGCAGATGATACGGCTAACCCAAAATATATCGCAGCGGATCTTCTTTCTCAGGCAGAACACGACGAACTGGCTTCATCTATACTTGTAACTCCTAGTGAAAAACTGGCAGAGGCAGTATCTAAAGAGGTGGATATACAGTTAGCTAAACTTGCTAAAAAAGAGATAGCAGAAAAGTCCCTTGAAAATTACGGAAGAATCATAATAACAAAGAATCTGGATGAGGCTATAGATATGGCAAATGACATCGCCACAGAACATCTAGAACTCATGGTTGCCGAGCCTTTCCTATATGTAAACTCCATCAAGAATGCAGGAGCAATATTTGTGGGAGAAAACACTCCTGAACCTCTAGGAGACTACTATGCAGGGCCAAATCATACCCTTCCTACAAACGGTACTTCAAAATTCTCCTCTCCCCTGTCGGTGGATGATTTCATAAAGAAGACCTCGGTAATCTACTATTCTAAGGATGCCTTGAGAGAGGTAAAGGATACTGTACTGGAAATATCAGACAGTGAGGGGCTCACGGCTCACAGCAATTCTATCAGAATAAGATTTGAGGAGGAGTAATCATGAAGTTTTGGAGTAATATTACCAAGAGTCTGACTCCCTATGTACCTGGAGAACAGCTCAATGAAACTGATATAGTAAAATTAAATACAAATGAAAACCCATTTCCACCCTCTCCCAAGGTAATAGAGAGTTTGCAAAATGCCATCGGATCTCAGCTGAAAAAATATCCAGACCCTGAAAGCACCGAACTGAAAGACGCCATCGCAGATTTCTACAATATCGAATCTGAAAATGTCTTTGCAGGAAACGGTTCTGACGAGGTTTTAGCCCATGTATTTATGGCTTTTTTCAAAGACAAAAAACTTTATTTCCCAAATATAACATACAGCTTCTACCCTGTATACTGCGGACTTTACGAGATAGACTATCAGCCTATCTCACTAAACTATAAATTTCAGATGGAAACAGAGGACTACCTGGGGCTAGACGGAAACATAATATTCCCAAATCCCAACGCTCCTACAGGTATAGAGGTCGAATTATCTACTATAGAAGAGATACTTATAAAGAATCCAGACAACCTTGTAGTTGTAGATGAAGCCTATGTGGATTTCGGCGGAAAATCTGCAGTAGAACTTATAGGCAAATACAAAAATCTTCTTATTGTTCAGACCTTCTCAAAATCAAGGTCTCTTGCTGGTATGAGGGTAGGATTTGCAATAGGAGATACAGAACTTATAGAGGGGCTTGTAAGGGTAAAAGACTCCTTTAACTCTTATCCGCTAGACAGGCTTGCACAGGCTGCAGGGGAAGCAGCTATAAGGGACAGAGAGTATTTTGAATATACATGCAGCGAGATAATAAAAAACAGGGAATGGACAGTAACAGAACTGGAAAAGAGGGGTATAGAGGTGCTTCCGTCCACTGCAAACTTTATATTTGCAAAGGTAGATAATGCTGAAAATTTATATGAAGAGCTAAAATCCAGAAAGGTTCTTGTGAGATACTTTAAAAAACCTCTTATAAACAGCTATCTCAGAATTTCCATAGGAACAAAGGAAGAGATGGAAAAGCTGATAAAAAACATAGATCAGATTATGGGGGTGTAACTGTGAGAACAGGTCAGGTAATGAGAAACACAAAAGAAACCAATATAGAGCTCGAGTTAAATCTTGACGGAACTGGAAAATACGACATCTCAACAGGTGTGGGTTTTTTTGATCATATGATGGAGCTTTTTACAAGACATGGTCTATTTGATATAAAGCTAAAAGTAAAGGGAGACACCTATATCGACTGCCATCACTCTGTAGAAGATGCAGGAATAGCCCTGGGGAAGGCTTTTAAGGATGCTTTAGGAGATATGAAAGGGATAAAAAGATACGGAAGTTTTTATCTCCCAATGGATGAAACTCTTACTCTAAGTGCAGTGGACATTAGCGGAAGAGCCTTTCTCTATATGGATCCCATCCCTGATAAAAGAGTTGGGGATATGGAGAGTGAGATGGTGAAGGAGTTTTTCTGGGGATTTGTGAGAAATGCCGGTATAACTCTGCATATAAAACTTATCCACGGAGAAAATACCCACCATATAATAGAGAGTATATTTAAAGGTGTGGCTAGAGCTCTAGATCAGGCTGTGACCATAGATGACAGAATTATAGGGGAGATCCCTTCTACAAAAGGAGTGATATAAGATGATCGCAATTATAGATTACGGTGTGGGAAATATTCACTCTGTTATGAGTGCCCTGAATAAACTTGAGATCGAAAATATTCTGACTGCCGATCCTGAGATAATAAAAAATGCCGACGGTATCCTACTTCCTGGTGTTGGAGCCTTTAGGGACGCCATAAAAAGTCTCGAGGATACTGGCCTCATCCCTCTCATAAAAGATTGTGTGGCAGAGGGTAAGCCTTTGCTTGGAATCTGTCTAGGGATGCAGCTTCTCTATGAGAAAAGCTATGAAGACGGTGAATATGACGGTCTAGGGCTGCTAAAAGGAGAAGTTATCTCTTTTAAATCTCGAATATCCCAGGACCTAAAGATCCCTCATATGGGATGGAACAGATTAAATGTAAAAAAAGATTCTCCACTCTTTAAATATCTGGGAGAGAATGAATTTGTATATTATGTACACAGTTACTTTGCCAGTGGAAAAAATGAAGACCTCCTGGCATCTAGCGAGTACGGTATAGAGGTCCCTGGGGTAGTGGGACACGGGAATATAATGGGGATGCAGTTCCATCCTGAAAAAAGCAGCAGCACAGGATTAAAACTATTAAAAGCATTTGGGGAGATGGTGAAATGATAATTTTTCCGGCAATAGATCTAAAAGACGGAAAGGCAGTAAGACTGAGCAAGGGAGATTTTAACAACGTTGATGTCTTTTCTGACAAACCTTGGGAAGTAGCAAAGGGTTTCGAAGAAAAAGGTGCAGAGTGGATACACCTTGTGGACTTAGATGGTGCAAAAGACGGTGAAAACAAAAACCTTGATGTAATAAAAAAAATAAGAGAAGTGGTAAATGTAAAACTTCAGTTGGGGGGAGGAATCAGAACTCTTGAAACTGCTGAAATGCTTTTGAATATGGGGATAGACAGAATAATCCTGGGAACGGCGGCAATTGAAAACCCGGAACTCTTGAAAAATCTTGTAGAAAAGTACGGAGAGAAAATAGCAGTGTCCGTAGATGAGAAAAACGGGAAGGCCGCTACAAAGGGATGGCTAGAGGAAAGTAGTATCGGTGCCTTTGACCTTTGCAAGTCACTCAAAGAAACAGGGGTAAAAACAATAATCTACACAGATATATCAAAAGACGGAATGATGGCAGGACCAAACTTTGATGCCTATGTGAAAATAAATAAACTAGGGGTAGATGTGATAGCCTCTGGAGGAGTTAGCACTCCTGAAGATATATCAGTCCTGAGAAAGGCTGATATCTACGGAGCTATAGTCGGAAAGGCTATATATTTAGGTAAGATAAAACTTGAAGAAGTGCTTTAGGAGGTAATTATGATAACCAAGAGAATTATCCCGTGTTTAGATGTAAGAGATGGTAAGGTTGTCAAAGGAGTTAAATTCGAAGGGATCAGAGATGTTGATAATCCCGTGAAACTTGCTGAGATGTACAACGAAATGGGAGCCGATGAGCTGGTTTTTTATGATATAACTGCTACCAATGAAGGTAGAGAACTCTTCACCGACATAGTGGAAAAAGTGGCAAACGAAGTATTTATACCTCTCACTGTGGGAGGGGGTATAAATACCCTACTGGACTTTGACAGGGTTCTAAAAGCCGGGGCAGATAAAGTCAGTGTAAATTCTGGGGCTATAAAAAATCCTGAGCTTATTAGAGAAGCTGCTCTAAAATATGGTAACCAGTGCGTAGTTCTTTCTGTTGACGTAAAAAGGGTAGATGGGGTCTTTAAAGTTTTTCTAAATGGTGGACGAAAAGAAACTGGTCTAGAAGCTATAGAATGGATAAAACAGGGATGCCGTCTTGGAGCCGGAGAAATAGTGGTAAACAGTATCGATACCGACGGAGTAAAAGGCGGCTTTGACTTAGAGCTTCTAGAAGCCGTAGGAAATGTAGTAGACGTACCTGTAATTGCCTCTGGAGGGGCTGGGAAAATGGAAGATTTCAAGGTCCTTTTTGAGAAGCTTCCAAAAATAGATGCAGGACTTGCAGCTTCTATTTTCCACTTTGGAGAGGTAAAAATACCTGATCTCAAGAGATACTTAAAAGAACAGGGAATCGAAATCAGAATATAAGTTTGGGGGAATAAAAATGGAAAATATCAAATTTGATGAAAAAGGTCTGGTGCCTGCAATAATACAAGACAGTACAAGCGGGCAGGTATTGATGCTGGCATATATGAACGAGGAAAGCTATAAAAAAACCCTGGAAACAGGACAGACATGGTTCTACTCTAGAAGTAGAAAAGAACTCTGGAATAAAGGAGCTACCTCTGGAAATACACAGACAGTAAAGGAACTATCCTATGACTGTGACGGGGATACCCTTCTTGTAAAGGTAGAACAAAAAGGCCCCGCGTGTCACACCGGGGAGAAATCATGCTTTTTCAACAGAGTAACTAAAGAAAAAAATATGAGTCTAGGAGAGATTCTAGGAGCTCTTGACGACATACTAAAGGACAGAAAGGCAAACCCTGTAGAGGGTTCTTATACCACTTACCTTTATGAAAAGGGAGTAGATAAGATACTTAAAAAAGTGGGAGAAGAAAGTGCCGAGGTTATTATCGCTGCTAAAAATCCAGACAGGTCAGAACTTGTGTATGAAGCAAGCGACCTCATCTATCACCTTTTGGTACTTTTAAATGAACGTGGAGTAGAGCTAGACGAGATAACAACACAACTTATAGGAAGAATGAAATAAGCTTCACACAAAACTGTCGGATTTATTCTGGCAGTTTTTTATTTTTTGAAAAATAGATTTGCCTGATAAAAGGAAAAAAAAAAAGGAAGTGAATAAAGTATAAAATGGATGGGAGGCAGATTTATGAAGGAATATAAACCTATATTAAATGTGGAAGAAATATCCCCCGTACTAAAAAAAATATCTATTTTTGCCGGAATATCCAATGTTAAATTAGGTAAGCTCATACAATATCTTAAAAAGGCAGAATATGAGGACTCAGAGATAATATTTGAACAGGGAAGTGCTCCTACACAGATATACATAATCAAAAGAGGAAGGGTAAAACTGGTGGAATATGTCAACTACACGCCGTACCAGCTCTTTGAACTGGGCGAGGGAAACTGTATCGGTGAAGCCTCTATAATCGGTATACAGACCCATGAAGTGACCGCAGTGGCAAAAGGAAACACAGAGTTTATAATCCTTCCAAAAAAAATCTTTCTAGAAATTTTTGAAACAGACAAAGAACTATTTTGTCTACTGGTACTGAATATTGCAAAAGAGGTGTCGAAAAGACTGGCAAAGACAGATAATCTTTTACTTCAATACATAGATAAATACAAACATCCTGATTAGAGAGGAGGAATATTATATGAAAATATTGATTGACGAGTCTAGGATAAAAGAGCTCATAAAATACATTCTGCAGAATAATTTTGATATACAAAACTCAAAGGAGATAAAAGAGGTAGAAAAGGAGATAATGGATAGATTTGATGAGAAAGAGGTGTTAAACTTTCTATATAGTTATATAAATGATCTTTTGAAGAATATCATAAAGGGAAACGATTAATTTTTTAACCGATTTCATTTTCCAGTACTTGGATATGTATATTATAAAATCACTGGTAGGATATAAAAACATTGGATCAATGAAGAAAACAAGACTTCCTTAGTCCTAAAGATAGTGGAATTACCTAAGTTTACTTACTACTAGTACAAAACCAATGAGCATACTCCGAGGGCGAAAAAACTTAAAAGAATAGGCGTGAAGCCCAAAGTATGTAGTTTTAATATTAAAAAGAAATTGGAACCCAATCTACAAGCGAGCCATTTGAGAAGTAACTAGCTTCAAAGGAAATCATACATTCCTTTAGTCGTAGGGGGTTCACCCTACGACAATGTATGTATTGAGTTATTTCATTCTATAATAAAAAAAGAAAAAATCATTGCCATAAATATTTCAATTTCAAGATTGTAATCAAATCAATCTTTGAGTGTATCAAATCATTATACAATATGGAAAGGATTTACAATGCAATAAACTATATGATTCAATAGAAAACGTATAAAGTCGTCCAAGTGATAGTGTAAAAGCTAAGCATTTTACGCCTACTGTATGGATATAAGTTAAAAAAATATAATCAAATATTTTTTAATGCGGAAGGACGGGGTTAAATGAGATCTAAAAGTGTAAAATTAAATTTTATAATAAATATGGTAAGAGTTGTAGTGAATCTAATTTTCCCCTTGGTATCTTTTCCATATATTTCTAGAGTACTATTAGTAGAGGGAGTTGGAAAAATAAATTTTGCGACGAGTATAACAAACTTTTTTTTACTTATATCAAGCTTAGGGATTCCACTTTATGGGATAAGGGAAGTTGCCAAAGTAAGAGATGACAGAGAAAAATTGTCAAAAACAGTATCTGAAATCTTTTTTTTAAACCTATTTGCTGTATTTTTTAGTTACTTATCTCTTGCCTTTTGTATAAGATTTTTTAATATTTTTCACAGTGAGATAAAACTTTATATGCTATTAAGTTTAAATATATTATTTACTGCTTTGGGAATGGAATGGTTCTATCAAGGGGTAGAGGAATACACTTATATAACATTGAGAAGCATATTTTTTAAAGTTTTTTCAATTATATTGATGTTTGTTTTTGTAAAAGAAAAAAGTGATTATATAATTTGGTGCGGAATAACTGTTTTTGCATTGGTAGGATCAAATATTTTAAATTTTTTAAACGGCAGAAAATATTTTAAACTTAAGTTGAGAAATTTAGATTTTAAGACACACATAAAACCGATTTTTATAATATTTAGTATGAATATAGCAATTAACATCTATACTAATTTGGACAGCAGCATGCTCGGGATTTTGGGAAGTATAAGGTCAGTAGGTATATATACAGCAGCCATAAAATTAAATAAAATAGTTATGACTATCGCAATTTCATTAGGAACGGTTATAATTCCAAGACTCTCATACTATTTAGGACAAAATAATTTTGAAGAATATTATAAACTGGCGAACAAGTCGATTAATTTTATAGTATTTTTTACACTTCCTTCAATAATTGGTTTGTATATTCTAGCTCCAGAAATAATCGACGTCTTTTCAGGGGAAAGTTTTGCACAGGCAGTGATAACTATGAGAATATTATTGCCTATTATTCCTATAATTGCATTCACGCATTTTATCGGGATACAAATACTATACCCAAACAATAAAGAGAAATTAGTGATGTACTCAGTTATAGTTGGAGCTGTAGTAAATTTTACTTTGAATTATTTTTTAATACCTGTTTTTTATGAAAATGGAGCAGCTATAGCTACGTTAATTGGTGAAAGTTCAGTACTCATTGTACAAATTATTTTAGGAAGAAAATATTTGAAATTTAAATTTTTATCAAAAAGCAACCAAAAATTTGTATTATCTAGTATAGTGATGGCCGTATTTTTATCTCTATCAAAGATTTTTTTACCACTAAATAGCTTTTTAGAGATAGTGAAACAGGTTGCTTTAGGAGGTAGTATCTATGTAATAACACTTTTAATACTTAGAGAAAACAACCTGTTAGAAGGTATTAATAAAATAAAATACAAGTTTGGAGTGGATAGATGAAAAAGTATGATTATTTAATAGTTGGGGCTGGAATTTTCGGAAGTATTTTTGCCTACGAAGCAAAAAAAAGAGGAAAAAAGTGTCTGGTAATAGACAAAAGAAGTCATATTGGTGGGAATTGTTATTGTGAGGAAGTAGAGGGGATAAACATACATAAATATGGGGCACATATATTTCATACAAGCAATAAGAAAGTATGGGAGTATGTAAATAAGCTCGTAGAGTTTAATAGGTATACCAATACACCAATAGTAAACTATAAAGGGGAAATATACAATCTTCCATTCAATATGAATACATTTAACAAGCTATGGGGTGTTGTAACTCCTGAAGAGGCATTGACGAAGATAGAAGAACAAAAAAAGAATGCAGGTATAGAAGATCCAAAAAACTTAGAAGAACAGGCGATATCACTTGTGGGTACTGATATATATGAAAAGCTCATTAAGGGATACTCTGAAAAACAATGGGGAAGGGATTGTAGTGAGCTTCCTGCATTCATAATAAGGAGACTTCCTGTAAGGTTTACTTACGATAATAACTACTTTAATGATAAGTATCAGGGGATACCGATTGGTGGATACAATAAGATATTTGAAAAACTTCTGGATGATGTAGATGTAAAGTTGAGTACTGATTATTTTGAAAATAGGGAAGAGTTGGGGAGACTGTCAGAAAGAACAGTGTTTACCGGAATGATAGATCAATTTTACAACTACAAATTTGGAACATTGGAATACAGGAGTTTGAGATTTGAAAATGAAGTATTGGAAAATCAAAATTATCAAGGAAATGCTGTAGTCAACTATACAGAAAGAGAAATTCCATATACAAGGATAATTGAACATAAACATTTTGAATTTGGAGATCAGGAAAAGACAGTAATAACAAAAGAGTATCCAAGTGAATGGAAGCCTGGAGATGAACCCTATTATCCTGTAAATAATGATAAAAACAATGAGCTATTTAAAAAATATAGCGAGCTGGCTAAAAAAGAAAAAAATGTAATATTTGGAGGAAGATTGGCTGATTATAAATATTATGATATGCATCATAATATTCATAATGCTCTTAGCGCAGTAAAAAAAGAATTTAAGGAGAAATAGATGACAAAAAAATTAGCAGTAGTGGTAGTTACTTTCAATAGATTAGATTGGCTGAATAAAAATTTGAAATCTTTATTAAATCAAACAAAAAAAATAGATAAAATTTACATTATTGATAACTGTTCTACAGATGAAACTCCAGAATTTTTAAAAAGAACTACCTTTAATTATAAAAATATAGTTAGTGTGAGTTTAGATAAAAATTATGGGGGAGCAGGAGGCTTTTATTACGGATTGAAAAAAGCCTATGAAGACGGAAATGAGTGGATTTGCTTAATGGATGATGATTGTATTTTGGAATCTGATTGCATTGAAAAAATGTTTAAGCATATGAATAATAAAAAAAATGCATATATTCCGTTAGAGTTAGATATTGAAACTAGGAGCAAAATTTTATTGGAGGTAAAATATGATAAGGAAAATAATTTATTGAACTATCTAGAATTAGGTCCTTTTAATGCTTTTACAGTTCATCGTGATCTAATAAATAAAATAGGTTTTCCGGAAAAAGAATACTTTATATATGGAGATGATGATGAATATAGTTTAAGAATCAGAAAAAATGGTGGCAAAATACGCTTAATAAAAGATGCCATTTTATATCATCCCAATAAAGTTAGTAAAGCATTAAAAAAAATAGGTAAAATTAAATATACTGATGCACTTTTATCTCCTCTTAGAGCATATTACTGTACAAGGAACTCCGTTTTAAATAATAAAAAATATGGTGAAATGTATAAAGGTATTTCAATTGTGAATTTAATGAAGAATATGTTTAAATATTTATTAATAATGGAATTTAAGTTAATTAAATTAACATTTAATGGATATTTAGATGGTATTTTAGGAAAAAAAATATCTAAAGGACCAATAAAGTAATTCTTATACTCAAAATGATGAAATGATTAGCCAGTATGAAAATAACAATAACAGGACATGTGAGGTAGTGACATTAGATATCATAGAGTATAAAGTAAAAAGATAAATAACAGATATCAAAAAAGTAAGGGTGACTCAAGTAGAAAAACTACTTGTGGATCACCCTCATTCTTTTTTTATACCTTGGTGGTCTCTTTATTTACTTTTACCCTGCTAATCATAAAGATTGAGACAAACAGAGATACACCGGTCAAATCTGAATATAAGCCAGGTTTTATAAGAAGCAGAGCCGCTGTAAGGAGCAGAATTCTCTCAAACAAGTTCAGATTTTTATTAAGATATCCCTCTACTGCGGCACCCAATGCCATTACCCCAACAGAAGCGGTTATCACTACCAGTATAGTCTTTGCAATGGTAGTATCAACCAGAAGAAGTGACGGAGAATATACAAAAACATAAGGTACTATAAATCCTGCCAGAGCCAGTTTAACCGCCTCAAATCCTGTTTTTGAAGGACTTCCTCCTGCTATACCTGCCCCTGCAAAGGCTGCCAATGCAACAGGAGGTGTGAGGTTGGCAAGCATACCAAAATAAAATACAAACATATGGGATACGAGGTGTGGGACTCCCATTTTATAAAGTGCCGGAGCAGCCATTGTGGCTGTTATTATATAGGCCGGAATTGACGGGAGACCCATTCCGAGAACTATACAGGCTACCATTGTCAGTACCAGAGTCAAAAACAATTTTCCTTTTCCTAAAAACAGAATGGCACCTGCGAGCTTCAAGCCAAACCCTGTCTGAGTGGCTACACCTATAATAAGACCTACTACTGCACAAGACATAGCAACCCCTAGAGCAGTACGTGCACCACTCTCTAAAGAATCGATTATGTCTCCAAAACTCATTCTTGTCTCCTTCTTGATTCCGCTTGCGACTATCGTAAGAAGAATTGACCAAAATGCAGCATAAATAGGCGTCTTTCCACTCAAAAGAAAATAGAGCAGTCCAAAGAGCGGCAGCAAAAGATGTCCTTTTTCTTTCAATACTATCCCTGCCTTTGGAAGCTGATCCTTTGGAAGTCCGTGAAGCCCTCTTTTACAGGCTCTCAGGTGTATTATCACTATTACTCCTAGATAGTACAAAAGTGCTGGAATTACAGCTGATTTTGCTATTGTTATATATTTGACTCCCAGATACTCTGCCATAATAAAGGCAGTTGCTCCCATTACAGGAGGTAGTATCTGTCCTCCGCAAGAGGCTGCTGCCTCTACTCCCCCTGAAAACTCTTTGTTGTAACCAATTTTTTTCATAAGGGGTATGGTGAAAGCCCCAGTGGTTACAACATTGGCGATAGCACTACCATTTATCGATCCCAAGAATCCGCTTGAGATTACTGCAACTTTTGCAGGTCCTCCTTTTCCGGAACCAGCAAGAGCCATGGAAAGATCGTTGAAAAACTGTCCCATTCCCGACTTTTGAAGAAAGGCACCAAATAAAACAAAGAGAAAAATATAAGTAGAAGAAACCCCTATAGCTATACCATATATTCCCTCTGTAGAAAGATACATATAATCTGCAATATCCCTTATGCCATATCCTCTATGTGCAATTAGGCCAGGAAGTCTCGGCCCCAAAAATGCATATAAAAGAAAAAGTGTGGCAAGAATCGCTATCTCTTTTCCGGTTATTCTTCTTGCAGCTTCAAGTACCAAAAGTACTGCCATAATACCAAAGGCTATGTCAGTGTCATTAGGCATTCCTGCCCTCATTACCAATGCGTTATAATTAACAACAATATAGGCTCCAAGCCCCAGAGAAAGAGCCGAAAAACTCCAGTCCAGCACTGTGGGCTTGTTTTTAGGAGATTTTTTGGTAGATGGATAAAGAATAAAAATCAGAGACATTATTACTGATGTATGTACCGCTCTGTGCATAAGAGTAACAAGTGGACCTCTCCACGCTGTGTATAAATGAAAAATTGATAAAGCCACTGCCATTATAAATACAATTTTACCAGGTGTAGTTTCTCTTCCAAATTTTCTAAATCTAGCCTCTGTATCAAATTTTTCAAGTAATTCCTCATCAGCAACTTCAGGCTCCACATCACATGTTGATTCTGAACAATTAATTATATTTTCGTCATCTAGAAGTTTTTTTTCTTGCATATAAAATTCACACCTCCAAAATTAGCAATATTTTATATATATGCATTTTTAAAGGGCATTATATAATGCCCTTTAACTTGAAATTCTATTTATGCTCGTTAAAATATTTTTCTGCCCCAGGGTGAAGTGGTATAGGCATCCCTTTTCTAACTGTTTCAAGCTTTATACTATTTGCAGCTGAGTGTGTTTCTTTTAATGCATCTAAATTTTCAAATATAGTTTTTGTTATATTGTATACCAGGTCATCACTTAGATCTGCTCTTGTTACAAGGAGAGTCTGAACTGCAGCTGTCTCTACATCTTCTTCATTGTCATAAGTCCCTGCAGGAATAACTTCTGAAGCGTAGAAAGGATACTCCTCTGCCAGCTTTTCAACAGTCGCCTTTCTTATAGGTATGATTTTTACATCCTGAGTTGTGGCCAAATCCATTATAGTAGAGTTTGGAAGACCTGAAGTAAGGAATGCAGCATCTACTGCTCCATTTTTCATCTGCTCTATTGCCTCTGCATATGACAGATAATCTGCCTTGATATCGTCATAAGTTATTCCGTAGGCTTTTAAGATTTGACGTGCATTAACCTCTGTTCCACTTCCAGGAGCTCCCACTCCCACTCTTTTTCCTTTTAAGTCTGAAACTTCTTTAATCCCTGTTTTTTCAACTGTTATAAGTTGAACAAAGTTTGGATAAAGAGCAGCTACTCCTCTTAGGTTTTCTACCTTACCCTTTTCCGAAAATACCTCTGTTCCTGTGTATGCATAACTAACTACGTCATTCATGGCAAAGGCAAGTTCAACTTTTTCAGTTCCTAGCAAGGTAGCGTTTACTGCAGAAGCTCCTGTAGATTGTACAGATGAGTTAATGCCTTCTATCTTTTGATTAAGCTGATTTGATATGGCCCCTCCCAAAGGCAAAATACGCCCCTGAACTTCCACCTGTTGCAATTGTCACAAAGACCGGTCCGGCTGCTTTTTCTCCCCCAGCCTCTTCTTTCTTTCCTGAACAACCTGTAAATAACCCCAACACGACCAAAATTAATACTGCTAAAACAGTTCCCTTTTTTTTCATTAAATCTCCCCCCCATCTGTATTTTATTAAAAATATATCAAAACACAAAAATAAAAACTATAGATAAGCTATACCGATTTAAACTTAAAAATCCTTTTGTATTGAAGCATTTTTCCTTATTTTCCCGGAAAAAAATTCAGTTTTTATACATACGTCTTATTTTTTCTATATTGATGCTTTCTTTAATTTAATCGCATCAGCAGTAAGGACAGGGACTTACTATTAAAAAAGTTTATAAGAAAAACCCCCTATACCGGAAAATATAGGGGGAAAGAGTTTTTATGCCTCGGAAATTGCCTTAGCTAGAGCAATTTTACTTAGCATAAAGAGTGTCCCAAATATTATCACTCCTGCTATATCTGTATATATTCCAGGTATGATCAGCATCAACGAGGCTGCAAACATTGCCGTTCTCTCAACCATATTCAAGTTCTTATGGAGATATCCCTCTACCGATGCCCCCATAGCCAAAACCCCCAAAGAGGCTGTGGCAACTACTAAGATGGTCTTAGTAACTGTTGTATCAATAAGAAGTAGTGAAGGTGAATAAACAAATACATAAGGTACTATAAACCCTGCAAGAGCAAGTTTCACTGCCTCAAATCCTGTTTTTGAAGGACTTCCCCCTGCTATACCTGCCCCTGCAAAAGCCGCCAATGCAACAGGTGGAGTGAGATTCGCTAGCATACCAAAGTAAAATACAAACATATGAGATACAAGATGTGGTACTCCCATTTTAGCAAGTGCCGGAGCAGCCATTGTAGCTGTAATTATATAAGCCGGTATTGATGGTAGACCCATTCCTAGAACTATACAGGCTACCATTGTGAGCATCAAAGTTAAAAGTAATTTCCCTTTCCCTAAGAATAAAATTGCCCCTGCTAATTTTAATCCAAAACCTGTCTGAGTAGCTACACCTATTATAAGTCCAACTACTGCACAAGACATGGCAACTCCAAGTGCTGTACGAGATCCATCTTCAAGGCAGTCTATTATATCCTTGAAACTCATTCTAGTCTCTTTTCTAAGAGAGCTGGCAATTATGGTAAATATAATAGACCAGAATGCCGCATAAATAGGTGTTTTACCACTTATTAGAAAATATAGAAGTCCAAACAATGGCAGCAAGAGATGCCCTTTCTCCTTCATTACCAGACTGGTTTTAGGAAGTTGATCTTTTGGCATACCATTAAGTCCTTTTTTACAGGCTCTTAAATGAATTATTACTATTACTCCCAGGTAGTACAAAAGTGCCGGTATTACTGCCGCAGTTGCTATCTTAATATATTTTACTCCTAGATACTCCGCCATTATAAATGCAGTTGCACCCATAACAGGAGGCAATATCTGTCCTCCGCAAGAGGCAGCTGCCTCTACTGCACCGGCAAACTCCTTGTCATATCCTATTTTTTTCATAAGTGGTATTGTAAATGCCCCCGTTGTAACAACATTTGCAATGGCACTCCCATTTATTGATCCTAAAAATCCGCTTGAAATTACCGCAACCTTTGCAGGTCCACCCTTACCTGATCCTGCAAGGGCCATTGAAAGGTCGTTAAAAAATTGTCCCATCCCTGACTTTTGTAAAAAGGAACCAAAGAGTACAAAAAGAAATATATAAGTGGAGGAAACTCCTACGGCGATTCCATATATTCCCTCTGTCGAAAGATACATATAATCAGCTATATCTCTTATACCATATCCCCTGTGTGCTATCAGATTAGGAAGTTTTGATCCAAAAAATGCATAAAGTAGAAATATGCTGGCAAGAATAGCGATCTCTTTTCCTGTTATTCTTCTTCCAGCCTCAAGCACTAATAATACTGCCATAATCCCGAAAGCTATATCAAGGTTGTTAGGCATACCTGCCCTCATAACGAGATTATTATAATTTAAAACAATATATCCTGCGAGACTCAGGGACAACCCGGAAAAAACCCAATCCAGTATAGAGGGCTTTTCTCTTGAGGATTTTTTACTGGCCGGATAAAGGAGATAAACTAAGGACATTATTACAGAAACGTGTACAGATCTGTGTACAAGGGTAACTAAGGGGCCACTCCAAGCGGTATAGAGGTGAAAAATAGACAAGGCTACTGCCACTAAAAATACAATTTTACCAGAACTTGTATCTCTCCCAAATTTTCTAAACCTAGCTTCTGTATCAAATTTTTCAAGTAAATTTTCATCAGCTATTTCAGACTTGATATCACATGAATAATCCGTGCAATCAATTATTTTTTCTTCCTTTACTTCATCCTTTTTCATTTTAGATTTTACACCTCCAAATTTCTACCAAAACAAACAAATATACTTGAGGGACATTGTAAAATGTCCCTTAAATAAATTCCTTATTTATGCTCGTTAAAATATTTTTCTGCCCCAGGGTGAAGTGGTATAGGCATCCCTTTTCTAACTGTTTCAAGCTTTATACTATTTGCAGCTGAGTGTGTTTCTTTCAATGCATCTAAATTTTCAAATATAGTTTTTGTTATATTGTATACCAGGTCATCACTTAGATCTGCTCTTGTTACAAGGAGAGTCTGAACTGCAGCTGTCTCTACATCTTCTTCATTGTCATAAGTCCCTGCAGGAATAACTTCTGAAGCGTAGAAAGGATACCCCTCTGCTAGCTTTTCAACAGTCGCCTTTCTTATAGGTATGATTTTTACATCCTGAGTTGTGGCCAAATCCATTATAGTAGAGTTTGGAAGACCTGAAGTAAGGAATGCAGCATCTACAGCTCCGTTTTTCATCTGCTCTATTGCCTCTGCATATGACAGATAATCCGCCTTGATATCGTCATAAGTTATTTCGTGAGCCTTCAATATTTGACGTGCATTAACCTCTGTTCCACTTCCAGGGGCTCCTACTCCCACTCTTTTCCCTTTTAAGTCTGAAACTTCTTTAATCCCTGTCTTTTCTACTGTTATAAGCTGAACATAGTTAGGATACAAAGCCGCTATTCCTCTTAGGTTTTCTACCTTACCCTTTTCCGAAAATACCTCTGTTCCTGTGTATGCATAACTAACTACGTCATTCATGGCAAAGGCAAGTTCAACTTTTTTAGCTCCCAATAAGGTTGCATTTACTGCAGAAGCTCCTGTTGACTGTACAGACGAGTTAATGCCTTCAACCTTTTGATTAAGTTGATTTGATATGGCTCCTCCCAAAGCAAAATATGCTCCTGAACTTCCACCTGTTGCGATAGTAACAAAAACATTTTCAGCTTTTTCACCTTCAGCTCCCTCCTTTTTTCCACCACTACATCCAGTCATCAAGACCAACAAAAAAAGAACAAATACAACTAATACGGAACTTTTATTTCTCATTAAAAACCCTCCCAAATTTATTTTTTCTAACTATTATGATTTTAGTATATTATTTTCGAAATAAGAATAACTTTTATTTATCATACATTTTTAGAAATTAAAATACATTATCACAAAATAAAATACAGGACTAGGTCCTGTATCAAATTCCAAAAAAATTCTTAAATTTCTTTAAATAATTTCTGCTAACTTGTATATCATAATTTTTCAACCCTTTTACTTCTATTTTATACGTATAATTAAACCAGGGAATAATCTCGTCTATATAATCTATGTTTATTATGGTACTCTTGTGTATTCTCATAAATTTATCCTCTCTTAATCTACTCTCCAACTCCTTTAAAGAATGACTGCACTCATAAGCAGAATCTAAAGTGTGTACCAAAATTACATTCTTTTCTGATTTAATGAAAATTATTTTATTTATATCTATTAATACTAGCTTAGTATTCTTTTGAATACATAATTTTTCAAGAGATGTGCTGTTCTCATTTTCAATATTAGGATCTTTTTCGTCATTATTAGGATTCTTATTCGTTATTTTATCTCTAATTCTATCAATGGTAAGCTTTATTCTATCTTCTGAGAAAGGTTTTAGTATATAATCCACTGCATTCACTTCAAATCCCTGCACCGCATAATGATCATATGCCGTTGCAAAAACAATCAATGGATGATTTTTATTTTCAGATATTTTTCTAGCGATCAACATCCCACTGTTATTTTGAAGATTTATATCCATAAATACGCAGTCAGGTTTTAATTTTTCTATCTTATCTAGAGCTTCGTCACCATCTCCAGTCTCTCCGCATATCTCAATATCATCATATTTTTCCAAGAAATATCTGATCTCATTTCTTATATATTTTTCGTCATCCACGATAAAAATTCTAATCATTTTATTCCCCCTATTATATCCCAAACAAATATTTTACATTAGATCATTATTAAATTATTTCAGGTCTCCGCCTGATTTCAGATATTTTTTTATCTTAAAGATGTTTTTAGCATCTCGATTATCTTTCTAAAACAATACTGACTAACAAAAAATTTTATTTATACAATATATTATACTTTATTACTGAATATTTTTATTAGATTAAATATATTTTTCATAAAGTTTGCAATATACAACTCTTTCATAAACCTTAAAATCCAATTTACTTAAAAGTTCAAACTTATTTTACACTTTATTTAAAAATAATGCACTAAATTAATAATTAATGCAACAAAATAGTAAACTATGTTCTAATAAAACTTTATGTATTACAATTATAATATAAAAATTGTTTAAGAGTAAATTTATTTAACTAAATTCTAAAAGCTTTATTATCACCTATTTAAAAATGTACTTGTCTTTAAACTTTATTAATATTTATATCTAAATCAATAAATCTAATCATAAAAATTACTTTAACAAGGAGGCTAGCGTGGAAGAAAAAGTACTTGTTGTAAAAAAAGGGTTGTGTAAGGGCTGTGAAATCTGTGTTGAATTCTGTCCAAAGGATGTTTTGGACATGAAGGATGGAAAAGTCAATGTTAAAAATATCAGCGCATGCATACAGTGTAATATGTGTGGTAAACTATGTCCTGATTATGCTATCGGTATTAGGAGGAATGGATAATGAGCAAAATTAAGTTTATGCAAGGAAACGAAGCTTGTGTTGAGGGTGCCATCGCTGCAGGGATGAAATTTTTTGCAGGGTATCCTATCACACCATCAACTGAGGTTATGGAAAAATCTGCTGAAATGCTTCCTAGAGTTGAGGGGAAATTTATTCAGATGGAAGATGAGATCGCCGGTATCGCTGCTGCAATCGGTGGATCAATTGCAGGATCAAAATCCATGACTGCAACAAGCGGACCTGGATTCTCACTAAAAATGGAAAACCTAGGATATGCAGTAATCGCTGAGATTCCTTTAGTTGTTGTAAATGTACAAAGAAGCGGACCAAGTACGGGTCTTCCTACATCTCCATCTCAGGGAGATATGATGCAGGCTAAATGGGGAACTCACGGTGACCATCCTGTAATTGCTCTTTCACCATCTACAGTACAAGAGTGCTATACTCTCACAGCGAGGGCTTTCAACCTGGCTGAAAAATACAGAATGCCTGTTCTTTTCATGCTAGATGAGGTTGTTGGACATATGAGAGAAAAAGTAGTTTTAGATCCAACTCTTATTGAGGAAATAGTAGACAGAGCAAAGCCTGCAAAAGACGATGCTTCTTACCTTCCTTATGGAGTATCAGGAGATGAGCTTGTTCCTAAAATGTCTCCATTTGGAGAGGGACACAGATACCATATCACCGGTCTTGTACACGATGAGACAGGTTTCCCTACAAACAGTACAAAAGTTGCAGATAAGTTAATGACAAGATTAATGAATAAAGTTGAAAAAAATAAAGATGATATTATTCAGTATGAAGAATACATGATGGAAGATGCTGAATATGTTATATTCTCTTATGGAAGTACAGCCAGATCTTCAAAGCAGGCAGTTATGGATCTTAGAGAAAAAGGGATAAAAGCGGGATTATTCAGAGCCATTACAATCTGGCCTTTCCCTGAGGAAAGAATCAGAGAATTAGCTCAAAAGTCAAAGGGAATTCTTGTGGCTGAGATGAATCTAGGACAAATGGTTCTTGAGGTTGAGCGTATCGCCAACGGAAGTTGTCCTGTAAAACTAATGGGTAAAGGTAACGGAGAGTTCATAAGCCCTGCAGAAATAGTTGAAAAATTTGGGGAGGTAATGTAATAATGGATACTTGTAAAAATAAAAGCTATTATAGAGAAGATAAATTACCTCATATCTGGTGCCCTGGATGTGCCCACGGTATAGTAATGCACGCACTGGTTAATGCCATAGAAAATATAGGTCTAAACAAAGACGACGTGTGTGTAGTATCTGGTATAGGATGTTCATCTAGAGCTCCTGGATATTTAGATTTCAACACTTTACATACCACTCACGGAAGAGCCCTTGCTTTTGCTACAGGGATAAAAATGGCAAAACCTGGTATGAAAGTAATCGCACTAGGGGGAGACGGCGACTTCACTGCAATCGGAGGTAACCATCTAATCCATGCTGCAAGAAGAAACATCGACATCGCGGCAATTATTTTTAATAACAACATATACGGAATGACAGGGGGACAATTCTCTCCTACAACTCCTATTGGTGATTATGCTACTACAACTCCTACTGGAAACATCGATCCGAACTTTGATATAGTTAAGCTTGTAGAAGGTGCAGGTGCTAGTTATGTAGCAAGAGGTACTGCATACCACTTTGACGCTCTTGTAAAATTATTTGAAAATGCCATCAACCACAAAGGATTCTCTCTGGTAGAGGCTGTAAGTACTTGTCCTACAAGTTACGGAAGAAAAAACAAAGGATTCAAGGGGAACCCTGCCGCCATGCTTAAGTATATGAGAGACAACAGTGTTCCTGTGGCTGCTGTTGCAAAACTTCCAAAGGAAAAAGTAGAAGGAAAGCTTGTTATCGGGGAATTCAAAAACGAGCAGAAACCTGAGTACACAGAAGAATATCAAAAAATCATAGATAAAGTAAGAGGGGTGTAGGAGATGGCAAAGGAAATCAGATTAAGCGGTTCAGGTGGACAGGGTCTTATTTTGGCAGGTATCATCCTTGCAGAAGCTGCCTTAAAACAGGGTAAAGTAGCTGTTCAGTCACAATCTTACGGTCCTGAAGCAAGAGGAGGAGCAAGTAAGTCTGAGGTTATCATAAGTGATACTGAGATTCTTTACCCAAAGGTAAATCAGGCTGATATCTTTCTTTCACTGACTCAGAAATCTTTTGATACATATGGAAGCGGAAACAAAGAAAACTGTAGCATTGTAATAGATTCAAGTGTTAAGACTCCAGAAGGTTTAAACGTAGTTAAACTTCCTATCCTTGAGACGGCTAAGGAAAAAGTAGGAAACTCGATAGTTGCAAACATCGTATCTCTCGGAGCTATACAGGCAGCTACAAACATTGTAGATAGAGATATTCTAGAAGAGGCTATCCTCGGAAGAGTTCCTGCCCATGTAAAAGAGCTAAACAAGAAGGCATTCCAGGCTGGTATTGATTTAGTTAAATTATAAGATTTTATATTGAGACTTGAAGCTAAACAAAAAAAGGACTTTAAACAGTCCTTTTTTTTAATATCTCATTAATCTTCTATCACTGGAATACTTAAACATACTGTCGTACCTTTATCTTTTTCACTAAATATCTTGAGCCCGTGTTTTTCTCCAAAAATACCTTTTAATCTCATGTCTACATTTTTAAATCCAACAGAGTCTCCTTGGCTTAAATCTCCATAAAATAAGCTATTTAATTTATTTTCCTCGATTCCCACACCATCGTCAGAAATTTCTAAATTAACAACATTAGAAATTTTATACCCAGACACTTTAACTATTCCACCATTTTTTTTAGGAAGAATTCCATGCTTGATAGCATTTTCTACAATAGGCTGCAATGTCAAAGGTGGCAGGAAACAATTTAAATTTTCAGATACATCGTAAATTACTTTAAGCTTTTCCTCAAATCTAGCCATTTCTATAAATACATATGATTTTACATGATTAATTTCCGTTTGAAGATCCACCATCTCTTTTCTTACATTCAGTGATTTTCTGTAAAAATCACTCAAATGTATTATTAAATTTCGGGATTTTTCAACATCAATCCTACATAGAGAACCTATCACTGTGAGAGAGTTAAATAAAAAATGAGGATTTATCTGTGCCTGAAGTATTTTTAATTCTGATTTCTCCAATAATTTTGAATCATTTTCAAGTTTGGTTAGAGTCAACTGAGTTGAAAATAATTTGGCTAATCCGTTTCCTATTTCTAAATCTATAGAACTCATAGACTTAGATAACTTTTTGTATAATTCAAGAATCCCTATAACCTTTCCGTTTTCTTTTAGAGGCAGGATGAGAAGAGAATACACCTCTCTTTTTTCACCATTCAGATCAATGCGTGCATCAACAACAAGAGGTTCTCCACTCTCGGTTACATAGTCGATAGCAGCAATTCCATCCTTGATCCTATCGCCGATATTTAAACCTGTCTGAGCTACTAAAAGTCCGGACTCCATTATCCTAACTATATCAAATTCAGTCATTTCGTGTATAACCTCAGATACTTTTTTTATGTTGTCAGAACATAAACCATTTTTTAAAAAAGGTAGGGCCTTGTCAACAGTTTTAAGAGTAAGATTTGCTTGATAGGCTATCATTTTTTCCTGGTCTTTAAATATGCTTTCGATTATCATAAATAAAAGTGCAAGTCCAACTGAATTAATAATCATCATAGGCAGCCAGACATGACTGACAAATTCTAGAGCTTTTTCAAAGGGTTTTGAAATTAAAAGCACCGAGACCTTTCTCATGAGTTCGGCTATTGTCCCTGTTAATGCTGCATACATCCATTTATTATTTCTATTACGTATAAAAACACCCATCATTCCAGCCATAAGACCTTCAAAAATAGTAGATACTGCACAAGCAAGACCTGTAAACTCTCCACTTTTTATAAGTCCTCTATGTACACCAGCAACCACACCAGATAGAAGACCGACGAATGGTCCCCCTATAAGACCTCCTGTAGCCACACCTATAATTCGTGTATTTATAAGTCCTCCATAATATTCAAAACTAAAATACGTTCCCACTATTCCAAATATTCCGAAAACAATCGATAATAATATTTTATCTGATATATTGATATTTTTTTTGGCAACTAAATTCCTAAAGGGCTTCAATCTAGATAGTACAAAGGCAAATATAAATAAAATTCCCAATTTATTCCCGAGTAAAGTTATAAGGTCCAGCTTCATTTGCGCCCCTCTCTCAATATTTAATATCAATTTTAATCATTCACTATATTACTCTATAGATCAATTATATCACAAATATTTGTATAGATAATTTTTTATGTTTAAAATCACCTCTAAATTGTCTATATAATGTCATACAGAAATTATAGATCATCCTCAATTCAAAAAACCTTCCTAATTAAAAATATCTAAATTAGGAAGGTTTATATTTTATTAAAAAACTTCTTATATACTGTCTTTACTTCTTACATTTACTACTAATAGTTCTTACCTAAGATCATGTATATTAAGTGATTAGTAACCTCTATACTATCTCCGGAACAGTAATTTCTCCTATACTCATCTTCCAGCCTGTTAAATTTGTCCCGGGTAAAAGGCTTACTATTGGACAAGGCACTGTTAGCCCCTATACCCTTTATCATTTTTAGAAAATCCATCACGCAGTGATACTTTTCCTTCACCCTTTCCTCTTCAGCAGCAAGTATCTTGTATTTATCTCCCAAGACTTTTTTCAGCTCTTCAAGAGATATGAAGTTTTGTGAATACTCCAAGTCTGGGTCGATAGCCCTAAGACTTTCCCTTAGTTCAAGGTATGTATCCTTACCAAATGTTGAAAACAGAATGAGCCCTCCAGGTTTGAGCAAAGAGTTCAGATGATCAAACAAACTTTTCTTATTTTGTATCCACTGAAATGTAGCATTGGAAAAAATAAGGTCATATTTTTTTTGAGGTTTATAATTTTCTATATCCTCTACTATATAATTCAAATTTTCTTTAGAACCTATTTTCTCCTTGACATTTTTTATCATATCAGGAGATATGTCTAAAAAATCTATGTTTGAATTAGGAAATTTATTCAGTATTTTTTCTGAAAATATACCCGTTCCGCATCCCACCTCAAGTATATTAAAAACTTCTTCTGAATCTTCAATAAATATGCCTAATTTATCAGCCATATGTCTTTGGATTAAAGCGTATTCGTCATAGGTTTTGACACCTTTGGAAAAATTTCGATTCACTTTTTTCTTATCAATCATAGGTATTCCCCTTTTCTAAATTATGACCACATTTTTTTTATATTTTCAATGAATGCAAAATCTTCTTCAGCAGTTCTTCCTTTTACTGTAAGATAACCTCCTACGAGCATACCATTGGCAGCGCTCATAAAAGCCATCCCCATAAAATCTTTTAAGATTCCCCCCCTTCCTGCACCTATTTTTATCACTTTATCTTTGAATATTATCCTGTAAACGGCTATAGTTTTAAGTATTTCATCCATAGAGAGATGTTTTCTGTCCCCTAAAGGTGTACCCTCTATAGGATTCAAAATATTTATAGGTAGCGTCTACCTCAACTCTTTTAGGGTAAAGGCCATGTCTATCCTGTCCTCCCAGGTCTCACCCATACCTATTATCCCGCCGCTGCATACCTCCATGCCTATTTTCTTAGCGGCTTTTATAGTGTCTAATCTGTCATCTATCTTGTGTGTTGTTGCCACTATTTTGTTGTAAGCACTTATAGAAGTCTGCATATTGCTATGAAATCTGGTTACACCGGTCTCTTTCAGTTCTTTTAGCTCCTCTTCATCGAGAAGACCTATAGAGCAGCAGATATTTGTATTTATATTCTCTTTTTTAGCATCTCTTACAAACTCTTTTATACTGTCAAATTCTTCAGATCCTTTTTTTATACTTCTTCCACTTGTCACCAGGCCAAATTTGGTGCTCCCTAATTTTTCTGCTCTTTTATATTCAGACATGAGAATGTCTCTTTCTTCCAAGTCATAGGTAGTAAGGTTTGTATTATAGTGAGCTGACTGGGCACAAAACTTACAGTATTCTTCACATTCCCCTGATTTCGCGTTGGAAATAGTGCAGGTATGAATGCTGTTTCCACAATATTTTTCTCTTATCTCATTTGCCACGGAGAAAAGCTCATTTAATTTGAATCCATTTATTTTAAAAAGCTCTAAGGCTTCCTCTCTTGTTATATCTTCATTTATAAATTAAGTTCATAATTTTCCAAGGACTCCTTCACAGTTAAAAAAAATCCCCCAAAAGAGCCCTTAAAGCTGCATTTGAGGGAATCTATAAATTTTATCCAAATAATGAAAGTAGTACACCTGCAGATACTGCAGATCCTATTACTCCTGCAACGTTTGGTCCCATTGCATGCATCAATAGGAAGTTAGATGGATCAGCTTTCTGTCCCACTACCTGTGATACCCTTGCTGCCATTGGTACCGCAGATACTCCTGCAGATCCTAGCAATGGATTAATAGGGGTCTTGCTCAACTTATTCATAAGCTTAGCAAGTAATACTCCTGATCCTGTCCCTATTCCAAAGGCAACTACTCCTAGTGCTAGGATAGCTAAAGTTTCCACTTTTAGGAAGGCTTCGGCTGTTGCTGTCGCCCCAACTGTTACACCTAGGAAGATTGTGATGATGTTGATAAGTGCATTTTTTGCTGTATCTTCTAGTCTTCCTACTACTCCACATTCTCTGAATAGATTTCCAAGCATTAACATTCCGATTAGAGTTGCTGCTGGTGGTACTATTAGAGATACTATAATAGTTACTACGATTGGGAAGATTATCTTCTCTTTTTGAGTTACCATTCTCATCTGTGACATCTTTATCTTTCTTTCTTTTTCTGTTGTAAGAGCCTTCATAATAGGTGGCTGAATGATTGGTACAAGCGCCATATATGAATAAGCTGCTACAGCTATTGGTCCCATTAGGTGCGGAGCCAGTTTTGAAGAAAGGAAGATCGCAGTAGGTCCGTCTGCTCCTCCGATGATTCCGATTGAAGCTGCTTCCTGAGCGGTAAATAGTCCAGAACCTATCGCTCCTAAGAAAGTGACGAAGATTCCAAATTGGGCTGCTGCTCCAAGAAGAAGTGATTTAGGATTTGCAATTAACGGGCCGAAATCTGTCATTGCCCCTACACCCATAAAGATTAATGGTGGGAATATTCCTAAATGGTCACCTTGGAAAAGGTAGTAAAGTAATCCTCCAGGCTCTGCTGTATGAACTACATACTGCATAGCTCCAGAAGCTGTAATATGCTCTTTTACTTCCATTAAAGGCTCTGCCATCATACCGGCAAATGGAAGGTTAGTAAGAAGCATTCCGAAAGAGATAGGAACCAGTAACAGAGGTTCAAATCCTTTTACTATAGCAAGGTACATAAAAATACAGGCAACTATCATCATTAAGATGGAACCTATATTTATACCATAAAAACCCGTGCTGGTATAAAAATCCATTAAAGCTTGTAACATAACAATTGTCCCCCTCTAGATTTAAGATAATACTACTAGTATATCTCCTGCATTAACTGAAGCACCCTGCTGAACTCTTACTTCAGTAACTGTTCCGTCATGAGGAGCCATAATTTCATTCTCCATCTTCATTGCTTCTAATACTACTAAGATGTCACCTTTAGAAACTTTTGCTCCTGCATGGCACCCTACATTAATTATTGTACCAGGCATAGGTGCAGTTACTGTGTTTACTCCTGCCCCTGCTCCTGCCGCAGTAGTTAGTGGTTTTGGTGCTGCTGCTGGTTTTGATGCTGCTGGTTTTGATGCTGCTGGCTTTGGTGCTGCTGCCGGTCTTGCTGCTGGTGCAGAAGATACTCCTCCGATTTCTTCTACTGCCACATCATACTCATTTCCATTAACTACTATTTTGAAGTTTTTCATAATTTAATTTTTCCTCCCTAAGATTCATTTAAAATCAAAATGTTTTTTTAATCTACTAAAAAATTAAAATCTTGTACTCATCTGATCTACAATTCCTGCTTTTCCCCAAGTTGGAGTAGCATCTGCAACTTTTCTAATATTCTTTATAAGAAGATTACCTGTAGAAGTCCCCAGATGTGCTGCTACAGCAGCAGCTATTACGGCTACTAATTCTTCATCGTTCGTTGCCGGAACTTCTTCTTGAACTGGTGCAGCCTGAGTCTTTGTTGGTCCTGGCGTACTTTCCGCCGCTGTCTTTGGCTTCTCAGCCAACATGCTTGTCATGAATCCTATCATAAACTGTATGAATATAAGTGCAATAACTGTGATACCCATACCAAGGATTACAGTCACACCTACACCCATCATTTTATCCCCCATACCCAGGCTTTTGATGGTTTCAGGATTCCCAAACAGCTTCATAAGTTCTGCAATATTCATCTATTCATCACTCCAATTGGTTTTTATAAAGGGATATTTCCATGCTTTTTAGCAGGTAATTTTTCCCTCTTACCTTCAAGCATATTAAATGCATCAACAAGTCTCTGTCTAGTTGTCTTAGGTTCAATTACATCATCAACCATACCTCTTCTTGCTGCTTGATAAGGACTGGCAAATTCTTCTGTATATTCATCAAATCTCTGTTTAGCCATCGCTTTCTTGTCTTCTGCCGCTTTAATATCATTTCTAAAGATGATATTAACTGCTCCAGCTGCTCCCATAACTGCGATCTCTGCTGTAGGCCAGGCTAAAGCCACATCTGCTCCCATAGCTTTGGAACACATAGCAAGGTATGCCCCACCATAAGCTTTACGCGTTATTAGTGTTACCTTGGGTACAGTTGCCTCACTGTAAGCATAAAGCATTTTTGCTCCATGTCTGATGATTCCTCCGTACTCTTGAGTAGTTCCAGGGAGGAACCCAGGTACGTCAACTAATGTTAGTATAGGGATGTTGAATGCGTCACAAGTTCTTACAAATTTAGCACATTTATCACCGGCATTCATGTCTAAACATCCAGCCATTACTTTTGGTTGGTTTGCTACGATACCTACGGATTTACCGTTGATTCTAGCAAAACAAGTGATAAGGTTTTTAGAATAGTGTGGCTGATATTCCATATAGTCTGCGTCATCAACTATTTTAGCTATTACGTCAAACATGTCATACGCTCTGTTAGGGCTGTCTGGAATAATTGTATTCAGATCATCTAGCATAACATTTAAGTCACCGTCAAAAGCAAATTCAGGTGTTTTTTCCATGTTATTTGATGGTAAGAATCCAATAAGTCTTCTGATGTCATCAAGACAAGCTTTATCATCTTGGGATACAAACTGCGCACATCCACTTACAGAGTTATGAGTCATAGCTCCACCAAGCTCTTCAGCTGTAACTATCTCTCCAGTTACAGTTTTGATTACTTGAGGTCCTGTGATGAACATCTGAGAAGTTTGATCTACCATGAATATAAAGTCAGTAAGAGCTGGAGAATAAACTGCTCCTCCTGCACAAGGACCCATGATTGCAGAAATTTGAGGTATAACTCCAGAATATATAGAGTTTCTGTAGAAGATATCTCCATATCCAGAAAGTGCATCCACTGCCTCTTGTATTCTAGCTCCACCTGAGTCGTTCAAGCCTACGAAAGGGGCTCCTACTTTTGCAGACATATCCATCGCTTTACATATCTTCTTTGCATGCATCTCTCCAAGTGCTCCACCTGTTACGGTAAAATCTTGTGAAAAAGCATATACAAGTCTTCCGTCAACCATTCCGTAACCAGTTACTACTGATTCACATGGAAGATCTTGCTTGTCCATTCCAAAGTTTGTACATCTATGCTGTACAAAAGCATCAATTTCTACAAAACTTCCAGCATCGAAAAAATACTCAAGTCTTTCACGAGCAGTCATTTTTCCTTTTTCGTGTTGTTTTTCGATTCTCTTAGCTCCACCACCAAGAGAAATTCTTTCTTTCATTTTTATCATCTTCTCTATTTTAGAAGCAGCAACAGACATAATTTTATAGCCCCCTTAGTTTTTATTGTCTTTCACTTAATTCGATTAGCACTCCACAAGTTCCTTTTGGATGCATAAAGGCTATTTTTGCCCCTCCAGCACCGTATCTAGGAGACTCATCTATCATTCTGTATCCCTTTTCCTTCATATCCGCTATAGCTTCCTCAATGTTTTCTACTTTAAAAGCCACGTGTTGAACTCCCTCACCTTTTTTATCGATGAATTTTGCAATAGGACCATCTGGAGAAGTAGATTCTAATAATTCAATCTCAGTGTCTCCTACAGGCATAAAAGCAACTCTTACTTTTTGCTCTTCCACAGTTTCGATTCCGTGTAAAGGGATACCCATTACATCCTCATAAAATTTTACAACAGCGTCAAGATCTTTTACGGCAATACCAATATGATCTACTTTTAATGCTTTCATTTTTACCTCCCGTTTATTTTTATTAATTCATATTTATTTTTTCTAATATCATTTGTGCAGCTGAATAAGGATCAGTTTCCTTTTTAGCAACTTTTTGAGACAAATTATCTATTACTTCACCATTATATGTTTTCTCAAAAAGCTTTCTTGTCATTCTTTCCTTTACTATTGTCAACAGTTCACTCTTTCTGTTCTCTACCCTTCTGATATGACCTTTTCCACTTCCGGTCATATATTCACGATGTTCGAGAATAGAATCAAACAACTCCTTAATACCCTGATTTTCAACAGCAATAGCCATATTAACCGGAGGATTCCACTCATTTTTATTAAACTCGAGCATCATCCGAATTTCACGGGCTGTTTTTTCAGCTCCGTCTCTGTCTGCCTTATTTATTACAAACACATCTCCGATTTCCATAACTCCTGCTTTGATTGCCTGGATATCGTCCCCTAAGCCTGGGACCATTACCATAAGTGTGGTATCACATGATTTTACGATATCAACTTCTGACTGTCCTACTCCAACAGTTTCAACAAATATATATTCGCAGCCGTATATGTCTAATATATCAACGGCAACTCCTGTAGCTTCTGAGATTCCTCCCAAATTTCCTCTCGCACCCATTGATCTTATAAAAACCCCTGGATCAGTATTTAGGTCGCTCATTCTTATTCTATCCCCTAGGATAGCTCCACCTGTGAAAGGACTGGTAGGATCTACAGCTATGACTCCCACTTTGTGTCCTGCGGCTCTGCATACTTTTACAAGTTTGTCTGTCAAAGTACTCTTCCCTGCCCCAGGAGGGCCGGTAACACCTATAACATAGGCGTTACCCGTTTTATGATAAAGCTCCTTTATCACATCTAAAGCCTCTTGTTGCCCGTTTTCACCCATGGATATCAATCTAGCAGCAGCCCTTTTCTTTCCTTGTAAAAGTCCTTGCTTAAAATCTTCCATAGCACTTCTCCTAAAAAACTATTTTTTTACGTTAGCTTTGATATAGTCAATTGTTACTGTTGTAGGAGTTCCAGGAGTGAATATTTCTGCACACCCGTTCTCCTTTAAGAAAGGGATGTCGTCTGCAGGGATTACTCCTCCACCTATGAATAGTACGTCATCGGCTCCCTCAGCTTTAAGTAATTTTGCTATCTTTGGAAGTAGTGTGCTGTGAGCTCCTGAAAGGATGCTGCACGCAACTACATCTACGTCTTCTTGAATTGCAGCATTTACAATCTCTTCAGGTGTTTGACGAAGTCCAGTGTAAATAACTTCCATTCCTGCGTCTCTAAGTGCTCTTGCTACAACTTTTGCCCCTCTATCATGTCCATCAAGACCTGGTTTAGCCACTAAAACTCTAATAGGTTTATCCATTTTTAAAATCCTCCTAAAATCGATTATTAAATTATTATAACTTGATGCTTTGCTTGTATTCTCCAAACACTTCTCTCATAACGCCACAGATCTCTCCAAGAGTTCCATATGCTCTTACAGCATCAACAATGTAAGGCATTAAGTTTTCATCTGTAGAACATGCAGCTTTTAGAGCGGCTAATTTTTCAGCTACAGCAGCGTTGTCTCTTTTAGCCTTAAGTGCGTTTATTTTGTCAGCCTGCATTTGTCCAACAGCTGGATCTACTTTCAATAGATCTTTTGGTGAATCTTCTTTGATTATATACTTGTTCATACCAACGATAACTCTGTCGCCTCTTTCGATATCCATCTGGTAATTGTAAGCAGCATCCATGATCTCTTCTTGGATATAACCTTTTTCTATAGCGGCTGGTGCTCCACCAAGTTCGTCAATTTTCTTGATGAACTCCATAGCTTTATCTTCGATATCTTTTGTTTTTGCTTCGATATAGTAAGATCCTGCTAATGGATCTACTGTATTAGTTACTCCACTCTCTTCTGCTACTATTTGCTGAGTTCTAAGTGCTACTCTTACTGATGCTTCAGTAGGAAGAGCTAGAGCCTCATCTTTAGAGTTTGTATGTAGTGATTGAGTTCCACCCATTACAGCCGCAAGAGTTTGGATTGCAACCCTTACGATGTTGTTTTCAGGTTGCTGTGCGGTAAGAGTAGATCCTCCAGTTTGAGTATGGAATTTAAGAGCCATTGATTTTGCACTCTTAGCTCCGAATCTCTCTTTCATGATTTTTGCCCAAAGTCTTCTTGCAGCTCTGTATTTTGCTACTTCTTCTAGGAGGTCATTGTGAGCGTTAAAGAAGAATGAAAGTCTTGGTGCAAATGTATCTACGTCAAGTCCAGCTTTTACAGCTGCATCAACATATGCAATACCGTCAGCAAGTGTGAATCCTACTTCTTGAGCAGCAGTAGATCCAGCTTCTCTGATATGATATCCAGATATTGAGATAGTATTCCACTGAGGTACTTCTTTTGAACAATATTCGAAAATATTAGTTATAAGTCTCATTGATGGAGTAGGAGGGAATATATAAGTTCCTCTCGCAATGTATTCTTTAAGAATGTCATTTTGGATAGTTCCTCTAAGTTTATCAGCAGAAACTCCTTGGTTTTCAGCAACTACTATATACATAGCAAGTAGTACAGAAGCAGGTCCGTTGATTGTCATCGAAGTACTTACTTTACCAAGATCGATTCCTCCGAAAAGTATCTCCATGTCAGCTAGTGAATCAATAGCAACTCCAACTTTTCCAACTTCTCCTTCAGATAATTCGTGATCTGAGTCATAACCTATCTGTGTAGGAAGGTCAAATGCAACTGAAAGTCCCATAGATCCTTGCTCTATTAGATACTTGTATCTCTTGTTTGATTCTTCTGCAGTTGAGAATCCAGCGTACATTCTCATTGTCCAGTATCTACCTCTATACATTGTAGGCTGTACCCCTCTTGTAAATGGATATTCTCCAGGGAAACCTAATTCTGAAAGGTAATCTACACCTTCCACATCAGCAGGTGTATAAAGTCTTTCAATCTCCTCTCCTGATCCTGTTACAAATTTTGATCTCATTTCAGGTCTTTTTTCTAGACCTTTTTTCACTTTTTCGTCGTACTTTACAAATCCTTCTTTCACTTCAGCGAGTTTTTCCGCTTTGAACATATGAAGTTCCTCCTTGAATAAAATAATTAGTTTGTTGGAAATTTATCTATTTAATTTTCATGCTGCCAGTTTTAACAAATCTGTCGTGCCAAGAAAGTGATTCACCTATAATATGCGGTTCATGACCTCCGACCTCTTTCTCAGCTCTTTCTAGATAGTCTAATAATGCAGGCCTGTAGTCAGGATGAGCGCAGTTATTGATTATAGCTCTTGCTCTTTCCCTTGCTGTAAGACCTCTTAGGTCTGCTGTTCCCTGCTCAGTAACTATTACCTGTACGTCGTGCTCAGTATGATCTACATGAGACACCATAGGTACAATTGAAGAGATGTCTCCTCCCTTAGCGGTAGAAACTGTTGTATATATTGAAATATAAGCATTTCTAGTAAAGTCTCCAGATCCACCTAATCCGTTCATCATTCTGTTACCC
Source organism: uncultured Ilyobacter sp. (assembly GCF_963668515.1). NCBI lineage: Bacteria > Fusobacteriati > Fusobacteriota > Fusobacteriia > Fusobacteriales > Fusobacteriaceae > Ilyobacter > uncultured Ilyobacter sp. The sequence goes on from NZ_OY764866.1 coordinate 161,909, forward strand.
ATGATCATGGTAGAGTTTACCTGCCCGTACATATCTATCTCTATAGCTGTATTCATTGCTATTACACCAAGCTGTCTTGTTAGGATTGGGTTGTTAGAAATTTCCATCGGTCTTAGTATACAGTATTTTGAATAATGTTTCATGTTTTCTTTTAATTTTTTTAATCCTGTCTGAGACGGAGTAAATGAAGTTCCTGATGCAACCCTTACTTTTCCTGCGTCAATAAGGTCAAACATTGAATCCTGAATAACCTCTGTAAAACACGTAAGATTTTCAAAGTCGGAATCTACTAGTCCACCTAGTACTGCATTTGCAACAGATCCCACTCCCGATTGAAGTGGCAGTAGGTTTTCAGGAAGTCTTCCCTCTGCAACCTCTTTTTCAAAGAATTTGATGATATTCTTAGATATTTTCTTAGAATCCTCATCTATTGCCCCTAAAGGTCTTACATTATCAGGAATGTCACATTCTACGATTGCTGCTATTTTAGCGGGGTCACAAGGAATATAAGTAGTTCCTATTCTGTCTCCTGGATCTTTCAGTGGGATAGGCTCACTGAATGGTGGCTTCTTCACTGAATATATGTCGTGACAACCTTCTAGTTCCATAGGTTGAGTCGAGTTGATTTCAATGATTACTATATCTGCATTTGCGATTCCTTGTGGAGATACTCCTACTGATGTTGTAGGTATTATTCCTCCGTCTTCTGTTATTGCGATTGCTTCTACTATAGCAATGTCTATTTTCCCAAAGAAACCATAGTCTATATATCTAGGTACATGGCTAAGGTGCATATCCTGGTAAGCCACTTTTCCGCTGTTTAACGCTTTTCTCATGTCGCTATTTGTTTGGTATGGGTATCTTCTTGCGATCGCTCCTGCTCTAGTCAGTGCTCCGTCTAACTCATCTCCCACTGACGCCCCTGTAATTAGGGTAAGGTTGTATTTTTCTTCTGAGGCTTCTGCCATCTTTGCTAGTGCAAGAGGTACAGCCTTAGGATATCCTGCTGGGGTAAACCCACTTGTAACCAGAGTCATTCCTGGTTTTACAAGTTTTGCAGCCTCTTCTGCTGTCATTACTTTTCTCTTAAGTTCTTCGCAACGAATACGTTCTTTTAGCATATATTTTATCCCACCTCGTCTTATATAATATGGTTTTACTTGTGTTCAAAATCCATGAAAATTTTATATAGTTCAAAATTACTTTTTAACTTGTATACAAATTTTTAGGTTTGGACACAAATTCGGTTTACTATAATTTATTAATTAGGCATACCTAAATTTGTGTCCCACCATACTTAAAAGATTGAAATTTACATAGGTAGCTTATGCAATACTATTGTAAATAGTACCATTCCGAAAAGTGCAAATGGATATGTAGCTCCGTATCCTGCTGCAGGATCGTCATTACCAACTGCATCGATTGCAACTCCTAGTCCAGGAGTAGAAGTCATACCTCCACAGATTGCTCCTGAAAGCATGATCCAGTTGATTCCTAGGAAGTATTTTCCTACTATGAATCCTATAGTCATAGCTACAGTTCCAACCATTAGTGATACGAATGCTAGGAAAAGTCCTGATCCAGTAAGCGAATCAATAACTGCAAATCCATATCTAAGTCCTACGATGGCTAGGAAAAGTGCAAGCCCTACTTCTCTTATTGCGGCAAGGATTTTCTTGTCCATTCTAAAGTGGAACATTCCAATCTTACCAACATAACCAAATACCAGTGCAGCTATAAGTACTCCCCCTGTAGCCCCTAGACTGAAGTATCCAAGAGGTCCTAAGAAGATCTTTATCTTACCTATAAAGTAACCCACTACACAGGCAAGAATAAATGCTGTAAGGTCAAATGATACCGTTTCTATCTCTTTTACTCCGCCTACTGATTCTGCAGATGCCATCTCTTCGTTGAATTTTTTATATTCTGCATCAACGTCAAGTCTAAATAAAATTGGGAAAAATCTCATTGCTAATATAACTATTATTACTCCGAAAGGATATCCTATAGCATGTCCTACCCCTACTCCTGCCTCTGCTTTTACCACAAATTCATCAATTTGTGCAGGTGTAAGAGATGTTGTGTTTTCAAGAGTTACTCCCTCTTCACCTAGGATGTTTAATATTCTTGCTTTATTATGGTCTGTCTGGTCAGCATATGTTCCCGCCCATCCTTTAGCATGATCTCTAGCAGTCTCGATAGCTGCTGCAAGTCCCGGAGAGCTTGTAAGTGCCCCTGTGTAAACTCCTGAAACCTCATAAGGGCTTGCACTTTTACTCATAAGTGTCAGCCCATAAGTAGTGGCAGCTCCCAAAAAAGTAATCATAAATCCAAGAATTATAAACTTGGCACCGTATTTCTTTATAATAATACCTATCTTATCCGCCGCAAGAAGACCTACTGCCGCAACGAAAAGTATAAGAAAGAGTGAAAAGAACATTTTATCAACAACAGATATTGATAAAAGTTTTTTTGCAACCTTTACATGATCTGCTACCTCTCCAGCTGCCACGATATCTCCTGCCATCTTTTTGACAGCCCATCCCATTCCTAATCCAGTAAACAGTGTCCCAGAAGTTCCTATCTTTAGCATTTTACCAAGTATCATTCCTGTAACAACCGCAACGAACATCAATACAAACTGATCCATCATAAAACTCATCAAATCAAATTTCATAATTCCTCCCTCATTATGTTTTGGTGAAAATAATAACTCGTCTCGCCTCAAGCATTCCTAAAAGATGTACACGCAAGGTCAGCATAGCTGCCCTGAAAGATTCTTAAGATGGTATTAGGGGTCCGGATCCTATTTTCTCAAGAAAATTTTAGTATGTTTCTATAAAATAAAAAAGCTGATCCACTCTCTCTTAGGTCCATATATTATAGCGGTTACATAAAAATGCTTCACACCTAATATACTTCTCTTAAAGAAAGTAAATCAACTTTTATTTTACCGGGTAAAAGAATAAAGGGTCGCTTTATTCCAGCGGCAAAACCGTCACTTACTAGTTTCCAGGGCTTTCCTGTTTTCTAAAGCTTTGAGGTATCTATCACAACATATTTTCGTAGCAGTTATTAACGCCTTCCTGGTGGAACCATGATAATCGTTTTTGAATTTATGTTCGAGACCACTGATATCAGTCAGTTTCTCTCCTTCAAGTATCCTCTTTACAAATTCTCTAGCTAATTGCGTCACTAGCGAACAGTCTGCTTTAACAATTTCTCCAGTTTCTACATCTACTTCCATACTCACACCTATCACCGAATACACGTCTGATGCAGAAATCCCTCCTGGTATTTTTGAATACCCCGTGACTAAGATTCTATTTCCCATAACAACACCCCTGAGAAAATTTTCTGTAACTATCATTTAGTAACATCATTCACATTAAAGGTATACCTCTTTTTTAGCACCATATTCAATTACTTTATTTCAATATTAGTTATATATAAGATATATGTTAATTCTCTATCCTAGTGATATCAAAGAAATCAATTTGATATTCACTTTTAGAAAAAACTAAAAAAATCAAAAAATGTTTTGATTACATACGTTTTGAAAACTCTTCGAATTCAAACAATTTATTCAATTTATCTTTTTAATTGTTTTTATAAATGTTTTAGACTGTCAGTTTTTATAAAAAAGTTATAAAATTCACAAATTATTGAAAAAGTAAAATCAGCGCATTAAAAAAACTCCCTCTGCGCTGATTTTTAAATAAAAACAATTTAGAGTATTCATTCTGAAAAAACATTAGCTCTGGAAATCACTGGACAATGAACTCCCTAGATTCCAAAATTACTCCATTATCATCAGTCAAATCTACTATCCAGTTTCCTTTGTTATATAGATTTTTTGACGACCAAGTACGCCATCTATAACCTTTTATTTTAAGCGGAACAGATGCCATCATCTCTTTTGTTCCGTCATCTTTTAGCAGATACCAGTTATGAAAAACCCTTTTTTCATCCACCCCTATATCTGTCAGTTCTGTAAAGAATACCGCCCTCTCTCCAAAATAAAACAACTCCCTGTGAGGAGCAGGTTCTTTTTGAACTATAGCGTCAGTGAGAACGGACCTCGAGACGTTATAGGACGTCGCCCCATAAGAAAAGCTCAAAACCGTAAGAAAAAATATCACACCAAATATTTTCTTCATCATAAATACCTCCCTGATTTAAAAAAGAAATACCCTTAAGTATCTCCTGTTATTATTTTTTTATTCAGCGGTAAAAAATAAAACCGTGGTTATAAATATTATATACTGAATTTAGAAGCCAATACTTTTTTAAAAAATTTTTAATTGAAAAGACATCTTTTTGATACAAAGGGTACCTAGTATTTCATTTAGTTGTTACTTGTTCAAAATTTATATTCAAATGGAGGTATGCCTATGAAAAAAATGTTGATTGTATTGATCCCAGGCAAACCCCTTTGGACATGCACATTTTAGCAGGGACCCACTATTGATTCCTTTGACAGATTCTTAGTTGTTTATACTTTTGATGTAGTATCTATTATTTTCTTTTTGCAGATCAATTTCTATTTCAAAAATTTTAGATAGATTTTTTGAAGTAAGTATCTCGTCCTTATTCCCCTGCTTAAATATTGTTTTATTGTACATCAAAGCCACATGGGTGATTTCCTGGAAAATCTCTTCAATGTGGTGGGTGACTAGTATAATGGTAGTCCTTGTAGAAAGCTTTTGTATAAATTTTATAAAACTGTCCTGAGCCTTTATGTCTAGCCCCACTGTGGGTTCATCTAGTATTAATGCCTTAGGATCATGGATCAATGCCCTTCCGATAATACAACGCCTCAACTGTCCGGTACTCATCTGATGAACTTTTTTATCTTTTATTTCTAAAATTTCAAGAAATTCTAGGACCCCTAAAACCTTTTTATGTTGTTCTTTTGTAAAGTCATGATATTTAAAAATTCCGATGGAACTGTAATATCCACTCAGGACTACTTCATAGGCGGTTGCAAATTTCCCATGGATTCCAAAATAATTATGCAGGTCATTTGTAATAATTCCAAGGGTTTTTTTTATTTCAAAGAGACTCCATCTATCTTTTCCAAATAATTTTTTCCTAAATGGGTAGCCTGTATTTGGATGCAGATCATTTGAGATCAGTTTAATCAAGGTTGATTTCCCACTTCCATTTGCTCCTAAAATAGCCCAGTGTTCATTTGTATTGATTTTAAGATTTATATTCTCTAGAACCGGTTGGCCCACTTCATAATTTATATGTATATTTTCAAAATCGATTATATTTTTTGAAAAATTTTGATCTTTTTTCAATATTCTTCCCCTCCTAAATTCTTTATTTTGAAAACTCTATCTGAAACTGCTATTATATCTTACCATATATCTAATCTAAGTTGCTACTTGAAAGAAATTCTGACAAATTACTGAATTTATCTGAATATCAGAATCAAAAGATTTTGTCACGAATGGACACTAATAAAAGATAGGAAAATTAACACGAATAAGGACAAAAGCTTTTGGCCACAGAGAAAAGAAGAGAGTATCACGGAGGAGGGCGATATTAAAGTCAAAAGATTTTATCACGAATGAACACCAATAAAAGATAGGGAAATTAACACGAATAAGGACACAACCTCTTGAACACAGAGGGCACAGAGAAAAAGAATGAGTCTTACAGAGTTAAAGCCAAAACTATAAATACCTTCTTTTGCGAGAGGTTTTTATCTCTTTTCCCTTGCCATTGATAAAATCAGCGTTAAGAATAACCGCAGTGAAATCCTTAGAAAAAATCGACTGTTTGAGCGCAGCGAGTTTCGAGTTTTTCTTGGATTTTCAAGGTTGTTTAGCTGATTTTTCATAGGCTTGAACTTTTGGTTACTTTTCTTTCAAGAGAAAAGTAACGAATCCCGATAAATTCAATACTTTAATCTGAAATAAAGTTAGCAGCTTAGGTTAAATAAAAAATAAATTTCAATATATTGGTCACAGAGTTATGCAGAGAAAAAATAATTTATCTCTATACAGAATTTTGAATTTTTCTTATAAAGTAATTTTTTTACTATCTTTTATGATATAATATTATCATTAAATACACCTGTTTAACAAGTATGTGATTTTATGCTTTATATAGTGCGAAAAGAGATTAATATGGGCAATAAGGATGTTCTGAATGATTGTTCTAACGGAGCTATCTGTCATATGGCATATACCATGAATAGAATCGCTGAAAAATGGAAGTTAGTTATTTTGTGGCACATCTATAACAAGGAGGTCATAAGATACGGAGAGTTAAGAAAAAGTGTGGGCAAAATCACACATAAGATGCTGAGCAATCAGCTTAAAGAGCTTGTGAGCGATGGTATAATTTATAAAAAAATTTATCATCAAGTCCCTCCAAAGGTAAGGTACTCCCTTGCTGGATACGGTAAAACTTTGGCTCCTATAATGGATATGCTCTATGAATGGGGAAAGAAAAACAGAAAGGATTAATTTTCCTACCTCAATGTTCCCAAACTTTGATATTGGCTTCCAGATTAATGTGATAATACATTAATCTAGAAGTTTTTTTATTTAAATCTGCCAAAAAAACCGAAACAAAAGTTACAATATTTATAAATCGTTATCTTTTGTGTAATTCTCTCACAGTGCCGCTATTGAAGAAATTATGTTTTTTGATAAAGAGTTTGGAGATTCCGATTAAATAGTCTTTTAAAATCCAAATTTGAGAACAAAATATAAAATATATATAGCTAACATCCCATCATTCAACTGGACATAAAACACCACATATGGTATCATCTGATTTAGATTTAAACTAAATATAGGGGGTTTCTCATGTTTGTTATAAAAAGAGACGGAACAAAAGTTCCCTTCAACGAGGAAAAAATAATCAACGCTATTGAAAAGGCTGGAATTGCAGCAGGAAAAGATATACCTAAAGAATTTTCTTCAGTTACAGCATCAAAAATACTAAAACTTGAAATGGATATGGAGGTGGAATCCATACAGGATTTTGTAGAAAAAGAACTTATGAAAGAATATCCTGAAGTTGCAAAAAACTATATTCTCTACAGGGATATGAGAAATGTAGAGAGGCACAAGAGGACACATATAAAGAAGGCCTTTGATGGAATAGTCACAGTAGAAAAAAATAATATAAACAAAGAAAATGCAAATATGGCCGGGGACACTCCTAGCGGTCAGATGATGACCTTTGCCAGCGAAACTACCAAGGACTATACACATAAATACCTTCTTAACCAGGAATATTCAAGGGCCCATATGAGCGGTGATATCCACATACATGATTTGGATTATTATCCCACTAAGACCTCTACCTGTGTACAATACGATTTGAAAAAACTTTTTGATAATGGCTTCTCATCTAAGCACGGGAAAATAAGGGAGCCAAAATCTATATCAACTTATGCTGTACTGGCTACAATTATCTTTCAAACAAATCAAAATGAGCAGCATGGCGGTCAGGCAATCCCAGCCTTTGATTTTTTCATGGCTCCAGGAGTTTTAAAGTCTTTCAGAAGACACTTTAGATACAGGGCCCTTACTTTCCTGGAATTTGACTATATAGAGGAAAAAAGTAAAGAGGTAAAACAAATAGTAAATACCCTGGTGACAACTATAGAGGTAGATGATAATACAAAGGAAAAATTGGCTTCCGAGCTAAATCTATCATTAAAAACGGTAAACAGATTGGTTATGATTGCTTATAATGATACAAAAAATGAAACTCACCAAGCTATGGAAGGATTTATCCACAACCTCAATACAATGCATTCTAGAGGAGGTAACCAGGTGGTATTCAGCTCTATAAACTACGGTACTGACACTTCTCCAGAGGGAAGAATGGTAGCTTTTGAGCTTTTAAATTCTACTGAAGAGGGACTAGGAGACTCTGAAACACCTATATTCCCAATACAGATACTCAAGATAAAAGAGGGAATAACTTACTCTGAAAAAGATTTTAAATTAGCCTGTCAAAACTGGGATAAGGCTATAAAGGGCAAGCTGGAGTTTGAAACTCCTAACTTTGATCTTTTTATAAGATCGTGTGAAGTTTCTGCAAAGAGACTCTTCCCTAATTTTGTATTCTTAGATGCACCATTTAACCATAATGAAAAATGGAATATAAATGACCCAGACAGATACAAGTACGAAATCGCCACCATGGGCTGCAGAACAAGGGTATTTGAAAATATAAACGGAGAAAAGACATCTGTAGGAAGAGGTAACATCTCCTTTACATCTATAAATATGCCAAGACTTGCCATCAGGGCAAAATTAGATGCAGAAAGAGAATTAGGCGGTGCTTCTGAAGGTGAAATCCAAAAATTGGCCACAGAGAAGTTTTATAACAGAGTAAGAAATATGTCCCTCTTTGTAGGAAAACAGTTGGCTGACAGATTTTCATTCCAAAAGACGGCTCTTGCCAGACAGTTCCCCTTTATGATGAGTAACGGTATCTGGAACGGCGGAGAAACCCTGAATCTAAATGAAGAGGTAGGAGAGGTACTAGCAAGTGGTACCTTAGGAATCGGTTTCATAGGAGGGCATAATGCCATGATGGCTCTTTTTGGTAAGGGGCACGGCTCAGATGACAGAGCCTATGAGACTCTTTACAACGCAGTAAAAATAATCAAGGAAACTGCTGAAGAGTTAGGAATGGAGTATAAGTTAAACTTCTCTGCTCTTGCAACTCCTGCAGAGGGGCTATCAGGTAGATTTACAAAAATAGACAAACAGATATTCGGAGATATCCCTGGAGTAAACGACAGAGACTACTATATAAATTCTTTCCATGTAGATGTAAAAGAAGATATCTCGGCAATTGAAAAAATAAAAAAGGAAGCCCCTTTCCATGAATTGACAAGAGGCGGCCACATTACATATATAGAGCTAGACGGCGAGGCAAAGAAAAATGTACTGGCCATCATGAAGCTGGTAAAAGAGATGCACGAGGCTGGAATCGGATACGGTTCTATAAACCATCCTGTGGATAGATGCAAAGAGTGCGGATACAAAGGGATAGTTCAAAATGACTGCCCTGTTTGCGGAAGTATGAATATATCAAAAACAAGAAGAATCACTGGTTACCTTACTGGAGACCTTGACAACTGGAACTCTTACAAACAGAAAGAGGAAGAGGACAGGGTTAAACACGGGATGTAATAATATATTTTTTAAAAGGGGGAGAGGTATTATCCCCCCTTTAAATTGATCAAAAATCAAAAATGATTTTATTCACCATTTTTTTGGTGATCAGGAAGGGATATAATTTGGAGTTAAAAGGTCTATTTGAGCTAGAATCAGCTCTAAAGGAAATCAACGATAAAAATGAAATCAGTAGATATAAGGAAATTTTTTCTGAAAAATTTATGATAGATAACACACAATTTGATGATATCGAGGACTTTTTCTACTTTGGCAGAATAGAAATAAAACCTATAGAGGAATACAGTACCGTTGAAATATGGATGATAGATGAGGCGGTTGATAAATATACTGATTTTCCCACTTGGGAGGAGTTTGTAAAAGCTGCTGAAGGGAAAAACATAACTTAGTTTTTATGAGGTATAGAGGACAGAAAGCACAGGTGTAAGTAATTTTGAAGATAATAAAAATATTTAAAGAGACCATCTCAGATGGACCTGGATTCAGATATAGTATATATTTTTCTGGGTGCAGCCATTATTGTGAAGGATGTCATAATCCTGAGACCTGGAAGGGAGATATAGGGGAAGTCTTAGATGAAAGTTACATGGGAAAAATAATATCACAGATAAGTGGGAATCCTCTCTTAGACGGCGTGACTCTTTCTGGAGGAGACCCATTCTTCGTTCCTGAAGAGCTCCTGGATTTTGTGAGGCGTCTCAAAGAGGAAACCCATAAGAATATATGGGCATATACAGGTTATACCTTTGAAGAGCTGATTAAAAAGGATATCACAAAAAAATGCTTAGAATATATAGATGTCTTAGTTGACGGCAGGTTTGAAAAAAATCTTGCAAATCCTGAGCTTTTTTACAGAGGAAGTTCAAATCAAAGAATGGTGGATGTAAGGGCTTCCATTACAGAGGGGAGAGTCTGCACAAAAGATTATGACTAATAGAGGAGGAAAGAGATGTTAAAGGTTTTTAATACCAGGGTATACGGGTTGGAAGAGAGCATCATCGCGGGGGGATATCCCATGCGGTCTGATGATATAACAGAGTGGACTGATGGGGATATCCAGCTCACCGAAAAAGATATAGCCAGAGCTGTCAAGCTGGGAACGGTTCCTACAGGAAGCGGACACGATAATTTCTTAAAGGGGATAATCGTTCAATATGACGTCAGATACCCTAACTACTGGACGCCGCAATTTCAGAGATATTCATTTCACGACATAGTATCTTCAAACAGTAAGATGCACAGAATGACTAAGAGTGCGACACGTTCGTAAATGAAAAGTTTACGCATTAGCTGAAAGTAGCTAAGAGAACTATAATTTCGAAAAGTAGAATGAAGGAGTAACGCCCTGAAATGCTTTCCCTGATACTCCGATATGCGTAATATCTCTAATCAAGATATTAGGTCTAAAGCTCGGTGAAGTCACGTGAGAACTATCCTAAGTTAATACTATATTAACAGGAAATGCGAACCAGAGGTGGTCGAATAGTGATAGCGTGGGGGTCGGAATATATGGTGAGAATGTACTTTAAGTACTGACGAACTTCCGAATGTACGGGTCTAAATCAAGTCTGCGTCAGAAATGACGTACATCCGATATATGGGTGGTTAGTGAGGTTATTTAGTTTTTTTGGGAAGAATAACCTTAAGATGTTAAAGGCATCTTCAAGCTAACAGGTCTAAAGGGAGCACCTAAGTATTCCATACAAATGATAGAAATTATGGAACGTGGTAAGCTAGAGATAGATATTAAACGAGATTAGTCGGTCTAGTCTGTATAAAGTAGGAACTTATCCTACGGAAATCAGTTTACTCTAGTGAAAGTAGGGGTACAGTACCAATGAAACCGTGATAATAAACGGTGGAGGGATAGCCCCAAGTCAAGATAAGAATATTTATTATTTAATTAATTTCGATACAATCGGATGGTCGCAAACCGTAAAAGTAAAGTATCTCCTCTAATGGAGGTGCGTAAAGATTGGGAAAAATTTTCGATAAGATTTGTACAAGGGATAACTTTGACAATGCAATCAAAAGGTTAAAACAAAATAAGGGAAGTAAAACCCCAGGAACTGACGGAAAAAATATTGAGTATATTCTAAATAATTCGGACATAACATATGAGGAAATAAGACACCTACTAAAGTATAAATATGTACCTAAAACTGTTAAAAGAACTTATATAGTTCAAAATAACAAGAGAAGACCATTAGGTATTCCAACTATTAGGGACAGAGTTATACAACAAATGTTCAAACAAATTTTAGAACCAATAGCCGAAAAGAAGTTTCATCCTAATTCCTATGGTTTTAGACCGAATAGGTCTACCGAACAAGCTATAGCTCATCAAAGCAATTTGATAAATAGAGCTAAATTATATTATTGTGTAGATGTAGATATCAAAGGTTTCTTTGATAACATCAATCACAAGAAACTAATAAAGCAAGTTTGGGCAATAGGAATAAAAGATAAGAAGGTTATTAGTATCATCAAGAGTATGCTAAAAGCTAACATACTCCATCAAGATGGAACAATAGAAAAACCTACTAAAGGAACTCCTCAAGGTGGTATACTCTCACCTTTACTAGCTAACATTTGTTTAAATGAATTTGATTGGTGGATACATAATCAATGGGCAGGAAAGAAGACGAGAACTAAATATACTCACCAAAGAACAAAAGAAGAATATTTAAGAAAAGCAAGTAATCTTAAAGAAGTTAAGATAGTAAGATACGCAGACGATTTTAAATTAATGTGTAGAACTATGGAAGAGGCCAAAACATACTTTTCCCTAACCAAAATCTTCTTAAAAGACAAACTAAAACTAGATATATCACCTGAAAAATCAAGGGTGGTAAATTTACGGAGAAGTTACTCTGTGTTCCTAGGATTTACAGTCAGAGCCAAAAGGAAAATATGTACCCATACTGAATATGTAGCAAGAGTTTGGATTTGTAAAAAAGCCAAGAAGAGAATACATAGAAAGTTAAAGGATACAATTAAAGACATTAGAAACAGCAGTGGAAAGGACGTAATAAAAAACGTAATAAACTACAATGCTAAAGTCAGGGGGATACAGAACTATTACTGTTTAGCGACAAGGTGCTCGGAAGACCTAAGCCATATAGGATTACATCTCAATAGGATGAAATATAACATATGGGGTAGAGCTGACAATTATAAGGACATACGATATAAGAGGTTTTACAAAGGATTTAACTCTAAAACTTGGAGTATAGGTGGAATAACTTTATTCAATATACAGAATATTAGATTTAAGAAACCTAAAATGAAAAGAAAGAGTGAAAAACTAACTAAAATCAAAACTCTAGAAAATAATAGCGAATATCTATACAATAGATTGCGTTATAGTGACAACCCAGAATGGGATAAAATCAGAGCTATCATCTACCACGAAAGAAAAGGAAAATGTGAAATTACAAATGAATTTATGAAACATAATGAATTTGACGTACATCACATCATTCCTAGAGAATTTGGAGGAGATGATATTAAAGATAATCTAATTATCATAAAATCTGAAATACACAAGGAGTTACATCGTAAAAAACCTAATGATTATGTGCACAAGTATAAGAAGTTCGACAAGTACAGGAAAATTCTTTTAGAATTAATTAAGTAATATTATTACTATCTGATGGAGCGCCGTATGAGGTGAAAGTCTCACGTACGGTGTGGAGCGGGGGAAAAGATAGAGATAACTTCAAAATCTTACCTATCGCTATTGGACATAAAAGAGTGCTGCAACAAATATGTAGATGATATTGTTATCGAAAACCTTCAGAAATGGGTGGATATATACAACTCTTTTGAGGCCGGAATGAATGAGGTGAGTATAGAGGAGAATAAATACTCCAGGTATGAGGTATTTATGAAGGTCATCTCAAATGCCCCTTTAGGATTTGAGCAGACCATGAGGGTTACCTCCAATTATCTTCAGCTGAAGACCATCTACCTGCAGAGGAGACATCACAAACTTAAGGAAGATTGGGGGACATTTTGTGAATGGTGCGAAACCCTGCCTCACTTCAAGGAATTTTGCCTAAAAAAATAAAGTCGGTTTCCCGACTTTTTTTATTTTCTTTAAAAATAAAAATGGCGACCCTGGCGCGATTCGAACGCACGGCCTACGCCTTAGGAGGGCGCCGCTCTATCCATCTGAGCTACAGGGTCAACGAAACAAGTATACAATATTTTCAAATAAAAATAAAGATTTTTTTTAAAAAACTATAGTTTATGAATTCTCTAACCTTAAAAGGGATCTTTTTCTATCTCAGTCCATTTGATAATACACCAATAAGAGCATATAAAAAATGTTCCCTGTATACAGAGAACATTTTTGTATTTATTAAATTCTTTTTAAATTAACTAGCCAGTTTGCTTTCGCTCTCCTCATATTGACTAAAAGTATCCTCACTTTTGCAAACTATGTAAACATTTTCTATTTCATTTTCTTCGCTGCTCAAGACTTCTGAAATTGTATTTAGAGCAATCTCACTGGCAATTTCCAAGGGAAATTTATGTCCTCCCGTACTTATTGAAGGGAAAGCAATTGATTTTGCTTTTAACTCTATGGCTTTTTTCAACGAACTAACATAAGATTTACGCAGTAGACTCTGTTCGTCAAAAAAACCTCCTCTCCAAATCGGTCCCGGCGTATGAACTATGTATTTGGCATCCAGGTTATACGCTTTTGTAACTCTGGCTTCTCCAGTGGGACACCCATGAAATTTTTTACATTCTTTTAAAAGCTCTGGACCTGCGGCTCTATGAATGGCTCCGTCAACTCCCCCGCCTCCTAATAATGATACATTAGCGGCATTGACTATCACATCAGCCTTTTGCTTTGTTATATCGCCTTTTATTATACTTAATTTACTCCACTCCCACATAAGAAACACTCCCATTTTTCTGCAATAAACTACTTTCAAATTAATTTCTGATTTCCCTTTACTAATAACATATAATTGTTTTTTTTAAAAATTAAATAATTATATGTAACATATATCAAAGGTAAATATAGTAAGTTTTACTTATATAATTTTTCATATCTTTCCTTGAGCATGACATAATGGATGTGATCTTCCCATTTTCCATTAATTTTCAAATATTTTTCTGAAATTCCCTCTTTTATAAAACCAACTCTTTCTATTGTCTTTATTCCTAAAACATTTTGTGGCATGAGATTAACCTCTATTCTGTGTAACTTCATCACATCAAAGTAAAAAGCCATCCCCTCCTTCAAGGCTTCAGTCATATAGCCTTTTCCAGTTTCATCCTTGTCTAGTTTATAACCTAAAAAACATGAATCAAAGGCACCTCTTATTATATTACCAAAATTTAAAAATCCAATAATTTTATTATTTTCCCTGTTAAAAATCCACAGTTTCATCCTGTTACCGTTTTCAATTTCCTCTTGTTCTAATCTTAAAAGCATCTTTAGATATGATTCTGAAAAAAAGTCATCTCTTTTTGAACTTTCCCATCTTTTGAAAAACTCTCTATTTTTTTTATAATATTCTGCTACTTCTGAAACCGCTTCTTCTCCAAGAACTTTTAGATATAATCTTTCTGTTTTTAATGTAACCATTATACTGCTCCCTTCAAGTATTTAGCCTTTTTATCTCTAGTAAAATTATACTAGAAATAACTCTAAATTCCAAAAAAAATACATAACAAATACTAAAAACACACTTTTATCTAAAAATAATGAAAAATAAAGATATCGATTTAAATAACCCAAGTTGCTACTTAAAAAAATTATTATAAATTACTGAATTTATCTGAATATCAGAATCAAAAGATTTTGTCACGAATGGACACTAATAAAAGATAGGGAAATTAGCACGAATAAGGACAAAAGCTTTTGGCCACAGAGAAAAGAAGAGAGTATCACGGAGGAGGGCGATATTAAAGTCAAAAGATTTTATCACGAATGAACACCAATAAAAGATAGGGGAATTAACACGAATAATAACAAAATCTTTTGGTCACAGAAGACACAGAGACAGGAGAAGAGTTTCATAGAGAAGATTTTTTGAATTTTCAAGTCGCAGGGCTTATACAGGAAAGAACCTGCACTCAGCCGTCATACAGAATAAGTTCCGCAGGGAACCGAGGACTGTAGCTCATAAAGGCGCTAAAAGAAACATAGGCTTCCTAGACATTTGAAAATTCTTGATTTTCTTTGGTTACTTTCTTTTATCAAGAAAAGAAAGTAACACAGGTTTTCGGATAAATTCAATACTTTAATTTAATAAAGGTAGCAACTTAGGTTAAATAATCTTTTAGATGTAAAATTCCCAAAAAAAAATTAAAAGTTTGTTGACTTTTTTTTTACCACATGATACTATTTTTCTGTCCTGAATACACTGCTTTGATCTGGAGTTCAGAGGAGATAGTAAAGTATTTAATATTTCACTTTAAATTTGAATGTTTATGTATTTATCTCCAAAAAAAGCCCCGTTCGTCCAGTGGTGAGGACATCAGATTTTCACTCTGAAGACAGGAGTTCAATTCTCCTACGGGGTACCATGGGGATATAGCTCAGTTGGGAGAGCGTCGCACTTGCACTGCGAAGGTCAGCGGTTCGACTCCGCTTATCTCCACCATTTATATGCCTAGATAGCTCAGTTGGCTAGAGCACACGGTTCATACCCGTGCGGTCGGTGGTTCGAATCCACTTCTAGGCACCATCTTGGAATCAGAATGCATCTTTGCTATTTAAAGGATGCTTTTTTTATTTGTATTATTATTTTATTAACTTGCTATGAAAAATACTATTTAAGAATTACAGATGTTATTTTTTTCTTGATTTTCCTATAAATCAATTTACTAAAAAAAAAAGTTATGATATAATTTTCAAAATCTTCATCATCAGATTTTCAGGGGGAACAAATAGTGAACAATTTAGGAGAAAAAATTAAATTTTGCAGAAAAGAAAAGGGGCTTACTCTAAAAAAACTGTCAGATATGACAGGGTTGTCCGTTGGCTTTATCAGCAACATTGAAAGAAATCAAAACAGTCCTTCTGTTTCTAATCTTCAGCAAATTTGTGCGGCACTTTCTATCAATTTAATGGAGATCCTGCAGGTTAATTCTGATTCATCTCCAGTGGTAAAAAAAGAAGAGAGAAAGGAAGTTTTTTCTTCTAACAGCGACCACACAAAGATAGAGTTACTTACAAAAGGATCACACAAACTTAATAGCATTGCCATTACCATTGATGGAAACAGTGACTACAGTGATCTTTCTTGGGGACATGATTATGATGAAATTGGAGTTGTAATCAAAGGGGCTCTAGAGATACAAGTGAATAATGAAATTTTCAATCTGAATGAAGGAGATTCTGTCTATCTAGAAAAATTTACCCCTCATAAATATAGAAACCCACTTAAAGACCCAAGTATTGTTTACTGGTTTTCTGTTAAAAAATAAAAAAATTCCGAATTTTATTTCGGAACTTTTTTATTTTAGATAGTCATCAGCTATTAATCCCTCTATACCACTGTACAAACTTTCTTATCCCATCCTTAAACTCAGTCTTTGGATCATAGCCTAAAATCTCTTTTGCTTTACTTATATCTGCATAAGTCTTCTCAACGTCTCCAGGCTGCATAGGCTGTCTGTTTATCTTCGCCTCTATACCTAGCTCCGTCTCTATGGTTCCTACCATCTCCTTGAGAGATATCGTATGTGATTCTCCCAGATTAAATATCTTATAAACTTTCTTGTTATTTTCAAGGTATTTTATGGATTTTACCACTCCGTCTATAATATCATCTATATAGGTATAGTCCCTCTGAGTGGTCCCGTCCCCATAAAATGGGATGGCTTCTCCAGCTGTTATCATCCTTGTGAACTTATGTATGGCAAGGTCCGGTCTCTGTCTAGGACCATACACCGTAAAGAATCTCAGCTGGATCATATCGATGTTATAGAGGTGGTGATAAACGTGTCCCATGACCTCTCCTGATTTTTTAGTGGCTGCATAGGGAGATATGGCACAGTCTACAACTGCCGTCTCTTTAAAAGGAACCTCCTTGTTGTTACCATAAACAGAAGATGAAGATGCCTGAATAAATTTATTTATTTCGTGAGTCTTACATAACTCCAAAAGGTTCATAAGTCCCCTCACATTTACCTCTTCGTAGAGCATTGGATTCTCAAGAGATGGTCTCACTCCCGCCATAGCTGCTAAATTTATAACAACCCCTATACTCTCTTCTTCAAATATTTTTTTTAGGAAGTCAAAGTCTCTTATATCCCCCCTGTACAATCTATAGTTTGGGTTTTTGAGATTCTCCTCTACATTTCTCTCTTTTATTTTCACGTCATAGTAGTCATTGAAATTATCTACAACTACCACTCTGTGTCCTTCATTGAGCAGATAGTCACAGAGGTGGGAACCTATGAACCCTGCCCCGCCGGTCACCATATATTTTTTCATTTACAACATCTCCTAAATTTATATTTTCCAACCTTTGTCTCTTAAAATTTTCTTGTTCTTTTTTATCTTTGCCACTATGGGATTTCTCTTAAAAAACTTTACCATGAGAACAATATAATAAAAAATATTTTTTCTATAAGGGTATACCATCTCCTTATAAGAGTCACTTTTCATGGTAACCATATCATAGTGTGCCCTGTAATTCCCAAAATGCATTTTCTTAGCCTGGGTGTCTATCACCTTTAGTCCTTCCCTTGTAATTATAAAATTACTGGGATTGCAATCTCCATGATAGACCCCGTACTTGTGCATCTCCTTTGTTGCGTCCACTGCTCTATGCTTATTTTTTAAAACGGCTTCCCCCTCTGCCATCTCAAAGATTATATGAGATTCTTCAATCATCCCATGTTTTCTCTTGACAACCGCCCCCAGAGGCATGGCAAAGATATCCAGTCCTCTTTTTTGAAGATCCTTTATATTCCTGAGAGTCTCTATTGCCTCACCAGCCTTAAAAAATGTAAAAAACTTCCTTTGTGGTATTCTGAATTCATTCCTTGGAGATTTTAGGACATATTCCCTGCCCTTATAGCGTATCTTCACAACATAGTTTCTCTGAGTATTTTTATATTCCTCTGTTATTTCAATGTCATTATCTGCTATTTTTTTCAAAACATCTTCAACTTCAGGGTCATAAAAAAACAATTTGTACCCATTATATCCTTTTTCAAACAAATTAATCATAAGATCCCTTTCAAGGTTAAAAATAGAAAATAAAATTATCTTTTCTCAACATATCTGTCTATCATCTCGTCCAGTTTTTCTATTACATGGCTAGGTTTTATATCAAAATATTTTTTTGCACCTATATCATGAATCTCTATCCCCTGATGCCTATCATTTGCATTGGACAGCCACTCCTTTTTAGATGCACTAGGGCTGAATATGGCTAGACTCGGAACATCCAGTCCCTGAGCTATGTGCCTCGGACCGCCTTCATTCCCTACAAACATATCACAGTTGGCTAGAAGCATTGCCAGCTCCCTTATGGATTTGGTTTCTATATTTGAAAATATATTCTTATTCCACTCCATCATCTCGTGTGTTTCCTTTGCATAGGCCTTCTCAGCAGGAGAATAATAAAATATAATCTGAGCATCATATTTATCAATACAATGATTTATGACCTCTATCATATATTCTCTTTTCCATATTTTATGAGGCCTTCTGGAATTTATGGCAAAGGCAAAAACTGCTTTATTAAAATCAACTCCTGAATCCGACATTCTCTCTCTGAGAACTTTCTTTTCTTCAGAAGTGACACAGATGCTGTAATCATGATCATATTTTACATCCACCCCGTCATCATCTAGAGGCTTCAACATCTTCAAAAACTTATCCACTTTGTCCTTCGTATCTCCTGGTTCATCTATCTTATGGGTATATGTGTAACCTCTCTTAGGTTTCCTTCTTCCTATCCTGTATTTTGCCCCTGGGGATAAAAAAGTAAAGACCTCACTCTTTGGAGTGGACATTATATCGATAACAATGTCATATTTTTTTCTTGTGACCTTCCAAACCTTGGCCAGATATTTAAAAGGATTCTTCTGCTCCTCCTTTGTTATGGATATGACACTATCTATAGAGGGATGATTTTCAAAAAGAGGAGAGATGTGCTCGTATACCACATAATCGACTTCACTGTCTGGATATGTTTTTTTTAAACTGTTACATATGGGAGATGCCAAAACAGAATCTCCTATCTGTTTGAACCTGACTACTAATATTTTCATTGATACTCTCCTATTTTTATCAACAATTTGAATTATTCCGAAATTATATTTTTTACCAGCCTAATTCCTTACGGACTCTAGAAACTTGACTTTTTAAATAATCTTCAAATTCTTTTTCACGTTTTGTTTCCAGATACATTCTTCTTTCCAACTTATGTATAATATATTCTTTAAATTTCTTTGTGACAACTAGCTTTGTCCTATAAGGATCAAAATCTATGAGATAAAGTTTATCATCTTTTACCAAGGCCCCTCCAAAATTATAATCTGTAGGAAATATCCCATTTTTACACATAATTATAAAATAATCAAAAAATTTATGCATCAATTTTCTATTTTGAATTTTATCAAAATCAGGAAATTCTCCGAGAGGGGTTCCTCCATCTTTTGTTACCAATAAAGACTCTCTTTCAAAAAATGATTTTCTATTAACGGTCACAAATTCTGGCTTGACGTGTTCTATTCCTAGCTTATCTAATTTTTCAGATATAAATTTATAATGCTCTGCCCTATCTCTTCGAAGTCCAAAAGCTATGGCTCTTTTCCTTTGTTTATGCGGAACATATTTTTTTATATAATATTTCTCTCCGTCAATTTTCTCTACGAATATTGTTCTTCTATTTTTATAATTCCTCAGACAATTTTTATCTTTTAATTTTTCTTTATCAAAATAATCCAAGAAATATTCTTTGTTTAACATTTTTCCTCACCATCTTGTCATTTTTCATCTGTTGAAACATGCCATTTCAAGCATATCTTATCCAAATATTTTGAAAAGTATTTAGCTACCACTCAAAAAATACAAATTAAAACTCTATTTATTTTGTTATCTATTTTTATACATATTCTATAAATATTTTGTGTCTAGGTCTCTTTAATTCTTTTTTTTAAATATTTTAAATACATTATAAAAAATAAACTTGGAAACTCTTTTTTTATAGAGATTTTGTCTATAGGATATTTTTTATAAGACCAATAATAATGAAAAAGTATGTCGCATGCTTGTTTTTTTAAAACTCCTCTATTTATATTTTTAATTGTTTTAGAATAAGAAAGAAGCTCTTTGTATACTTTTTCGATCTCTTCTACTTTATCTAATGAAGTAGCTTTATTCATTGCTGATTTTTCATTTTCAGTTCTATAAAAATAAGCTCCCTGATTATTGTAAAATATTTTATTTGTTTTTGAAAGAACTTTATATATAAAAACTAAGTCTTCACCTAATTTAATGTCCTTATTGAATCTAATACCATTTTTTTCAATAAGTTCTCTCTTATATATTTTATTCCAAATAACACTATTTTTATTAAGCCTAATTTTTTTAAAATCAAGCCACTTTTCCCTGTTTAAATCTCTTATTCTATACTCTTTAACTTGATCTCCTCTGAACTGTTTTGCTGAACCGATCACAACATCTGCTTTTTTCTCCTCAATTGTTTCAACTAAATTCCCTATCCAGTCATTTGAGATATAATCATCTGCATCTACAAAAATTATATATTCTCCTCTTGCTTTTTCTATTCCTATGTTTCTGGTCTCAGAAACCTTTAAATTCTTCTCATTTTTCAGATAGACTATTCTTTTATCTTTTTCAGCATATTTTTTTATTACCTCTTCACTGTTATCTGGAGAACAGTCATTTATAAGTATTATCTCCAAATTTTCATATGAAGACGATAATAATGAATTAATGCATTTATCTAGGTACAACTCCGCATTATATATTGGCACAATTATACTTACTAAAGAATTTTTCATTATTAATCCTCACTCTCAATTTTAGACTATCTAGCTTAAATAATCATATTTTTTAATACCTTTAATTTTTTATCTTCCAACTGTTCCTCTCTCAATAAAGTTTCACCGCAAATGCCCAATAATAAAATAACATAAACATATGTATATCTAGAAGTTAAATAAACTTGGAACATATTATGGACCTCAAATCCTAAAACACTATAAAACATAAATTCTGTATAACTATCTTTTCGCCTTTTCCAAAGAACACTTAATATTTTAAATTTAAGTAAAATCCATGCGACAAAACCAAGTATTCCAGTTTCTGCCAAAATTGCAAAATACTCATTATGTGCATGATAGAAACTTTTTTCAAACATTTTATTTTCCAAACTATAATGAGACTTATTAAACCTTTTATAACCCATACCTGTAAGCGGGTGTTTTTTAAAAACTTTGATAGCACTTTCCCAATAATGTAGTCTCGCTAAGTTGCTAGAATTAGTTTTAACGTTACCAATACTTTCTATTCTCTTAGTATATTTTACAATTATATCATTTTCATTTTTTAAGAGTATCCCTGTAAAAATTAAAAATCCTATTATAGTAGCTAAAACATATTTTTTATTTCTAAATTTATTAAACATAATAGGTAAGCTTACCACTACAACAGCTAAATACGTGGCTCTAACTTGAAAAACAATTATTAAATAAAGAAAAATTAATATATTTATGAGAGCCACAAACCTTCTTTTTTTATCTACTTCATTAAAAATACTTGTAATTGAAAATATAAAGCCTGTAAATGCAACTACAGAGGAATCAAGGATAAATTTCATATAAGAGTAATATCTTGTGACACTTTCTTGTAAAGGAAAAAATTTAAATCTTACTACCCCATATATTCCTATTAATAAAAACAGGTACATAAAATTCTTTTTTATTTCTTTATGGAATTCAAATTGTAGCATAAATATAAGTAACATAAATATTTTTATAACTCTAAAAATATTTTTTAATATCTTCGGATCACCTGTACCTATAGAACTTAATATAAAAGTAAATGCAACTAAAATTATATATTTTTCATAACCAGTCTTTTTATACCCATCTCTTTTAATTTTAAAAATAAACAATAAAAAATATAATGTAAATATTTCATTATGCATACTTGGAAAAATTATCATTGTAATAATACTGAACACAGTAGCTATATTAAAAAAAAATTCTAACTTCATCTAAATTACACCTCAAACTTTATGATTTTTTAAAAATCATTTTATAACTTTAACTTCATATTCGTCATTTCTGTTCATATTTGAAAATCCATATTCACACCTGTAATTTTCCTTGGAAATTTCTTTTTTTCTTTGTCTGTAGTACTCTTCATTTGGACTCTCTTTTTTACTTGTTTCGTGATAATGCCACATATGGATAGGAGGCAATTCATAAAATAAAGGCTTTGAAATACAACCAGATTTATATAACCTGTTAAAAAGATCATCATCTTCATGACCCCAACCTTCATATTTTTCATCAAATCCATTTACTTTTTCAAAATCATCCTTATATATTAAAAATATCATAGATGGAATTTTAGCTCCTCTGTCTCTTAATTTTATCAAATAAAGAAAATTATAAAAAATATCTTTAGTATTTTTTTTCTTTCTATATTTTATTTTATTACTATAATCAATTTTTTTATAAATCTCTGAATATTTTTCATCTGAGTCAATTAAATCCTGTATTATCAATTTTTCTCTTTCTGTACTTATAATAGCCCTTGAAAAAAGAAAAACTCCTTTTTTACTATTATTTAAAAATTTTTCTATAAAATCATTTGAAAATATAACATCCTGATCTAAAAATAGCAAGATATCCCCTTCTGCAGCCCTTGCTCCGTTATTTCTATTTTTTGAAGCCCTAAATCCAAAATCTTCTTGATATACATGTTTTATTTTAAAGTTGCAATTAGGAATCAAGTCCTCAATTGCTTCAAATAAATTTTCTCTTGACCCATCATCTGCAAAGATTAACTCATCAATTTTAACTGTTTGGTTCAAAAGACATTTTATTATATTTCTGGCATACTCAAGTCTATTGTAGACAGTTACAATAAGCGATATTTTTTCTTTCATTCAATTCCTTTCTGTTTAACTATTTTAATTTAAACAAATTATGCCTATCTATAGGTTTTGATTTTTAAGTTGTTATCAATCAATTTCCTTATTTTGCTAGATGAGGTACACTTTGTATACGGGAAATAAACAATTTCAACTCCAACTTTTTTAAATTCATCCTCTATTTCATTCCATTTATCGGTACCCTTCCAATCATCACCTACAAACATAATATCAAATCTGTATTTTTTCCAAGCTTCCATTTTATCCATAGTTTCTTGAGGAACAACTCTGTCTACAAAATTTATATGTGATAAAATTTCTGCCCTCTCTTCATATGGTATAAAAGTTTTTTTACTTTTATATTTTTCAACAAGTTCATCAGTGCTAACTGCCACAATCAATTCATCGCAATTTTCTTTTGCTTTTTTCAATATATTTAAATGACCCACATGAAATAGATCATACACTCCTGCTGTGTATCCTATAACCTTTTTACTCATCATTTACTCTCCCTTTAAATTAAATAGTTTCTATAGCCTTATACACTCTTTTACAATTATTTTGATCCCTATATTTAAAAAATCTTTCACTTTCTTTTAAATGTTTTGGTTTTATTTTAAATTCAGATTTATTGAGTTCCTCCAAAACATTTATTAAATCATCTAAATTATCAACTATATCGCCCGGAATGTCCCTTGTTATATCAATAAAAGGATTATCCTTCCTGGAATTTAAAAATTCTTTTCTATCAAACTGATAAGATATAAACGGTTTTTTCATATATACAAAATCAAACAAAACACTGGAATAGTCCGTTATTAAGCATTTATTTTCTTTTAATAAATCTTGGACAGTTTTTTCTCCTTGTCTTATAATTTTTATATTTTCAGTTTCAAATTTCTTAAAAATTTCATTGTATTTTTGAAAATTCTGATGCAGGTAGACATTAAATAATATTCCATTTTTCTTGAGAAAATTTTCCAATCTATAGCTAGTTAAAAGTTTTTCAATTTCTTTAAAAAAATCTGTTTCCTTAAAATGATTACCTAAATTGTCCTGACCATCTCTCCAGGTTGGCATAAACAAAATGCTTTTTTTCGTACTTGTATCAATCAAGTCATCAAACCTCGGGTAGCCTGCTATAATAACCTCTTCATCTTTGTAGCCATATTCATTTACAAAAATACTTTTATGTAAGTCAGATATAGCTATAAAAAGATCATTTAAGGCAAATATATTCTTATGATAATATTTTTTGCCATTTTTCATTAATCCAATTCCATGATTTAACATCACTTTTTTACTTTTAAGCATCTTTTTTGTTAATTTTCTAAAAATCCCGAGTTCGTCAGGATTCATCCACAATCCATGAGTAGAAATTATTTTACTGGCATGAAACATATAAAAAATTTGTTTAAAACTATTTAAATATAATACATTATCCAAATAATCTATATTATGCAAGCACGGAGACTCTTTTGAAATTACATAATAAACATCTCTATCAGGATAATTTTCTCTTATGTATTTAAACAAATAATACCCATTTTCCTGTGCTTGAAACTCTGTCTCACATATCAACCAAATGTTTCTTTTTTTAAATAAAGGGATGGTTATAAAATATAATAACCTTATAATCTCACACCAAAATGTTAGAGATAAAGTATATAATTTTTTTTTCATATTTCCTCCACAATTTCAAATTTAAATCTATTTATATCTGCCTCTTCACCCTCTATAAAATTGGGATCAGAATAAATTATCCTTACCTTGTCTGAATTTGGACCCCACACTAGACTGTTGTGTTCTCCAGTCCCTTCATCACTTCTGTACACCGCAATCATATCCTTGTCTAGAGCAACTCCAAGGTGAACGATGGAAGTGTCTGTTGTAATTACCAAGTCTGAATATTTCAAAATTGCTGCTGAATCCATTATTCCCTTTATAACTTCACAAAAATAAGCTCTTTCTCCAAGTTCCTTTGCTAAACTATCCAATTCTTTTCTCTTTTCAGGAGGAAATACAAAAGTAATTGCATTTTTCGGATCATCCAGAACTTTTCTGCATATTTCCAATATCTTTTCTCTATTAAACGTTCTATACTTACTTGCTCCATAAGGGTTTAAAGCCACTAAATTTTCCTGAGGTATGCTCTCCCGGAAACTTTTACCTAAATTTTCCTGTTTCTCTGTTAGGTAAATATCATAAGAAAGGTCAGCTTCATCTATGTCCATTAATTTTAGGACTTCCGCATATCTATTTGTGATATGTTTTTTATCCTCTTTATAATCTATATTTATATCAAAAAGATTCCATTCTCTTTTATTTATTCCTATATTCTGCCTAGCTTTACACAGATTTATAAACATCATTTGCTTTACACGAAGTGTTTCTGAAAAATCTATTAATATATCATAGTTTTCATCTGATATTTTTTTTGCTAGTTTTTTCATTTTTTTTGAACTCTTATCACATTCATATATTTTATCCACATTGGGATTGTTTTCTATTACCTGTCTGTTTGCACCACGGACCACCACACCAATTTGAATCCCAGGATATGCTTTTTTGACTTCACGAAACATTAGAGTGTTTATAATCATATCCCCTATTTTCCCATCATATCTCAAAAACAATATTTTTTTTACTTTATTCATATCAATTTTATCATTTTTATTTTTTTTTCTATCCCAGATATACTTCCCAATGGCCAGCCTTTTCGGTCTTGCCCAATCCTGGAACGATCTATTCATTTTACTAAGCATTTTTCACTCCTATAAAACTAAAATTCACATAAAATTATAACATTTACTCCCCATATTTACAATTAATATGACGATTTATTGTCCTATAAGTTATAAAGATTTATGAAGCAAGTACAAAGTAAGTTCTTTGGAAATAATAGGTCTACTAAAATTTAGCTTGAAGTATAGGAGCCTCACCTGAAAATTTAATCCCATTTATTTGAACTTTTAAAGAAAATAAACTATAATTTATATTGATAGAATCTATATGTTTTGGAGGCAGGGTATGTCTAAAAAGGAAAGTTTTTTTGGAAATATATTTAAAAAAAGAAGAAACGACATTGAATCAAGCGAGATAGATATTCTAAACAGCATCATCGAAGAGAGAAACCAGATTATAAACCAGATGAAGGAAGAGCTTATCGAAGAGAAAAAAAAAGTAGGAATAGATTTAAAACAGCTTGAAATCTACGAAAAAAATCTAAAAAATAAGGACAAGAAAAACCTTGAACTTTCAAATCATATCCGGGATTTAAAAAATTCCAAGGCTGCAGTTGAGAAAAATTTAGAAAATTTAAAAAACAGCCATGAAAAATCAACTCTGGAGATCAACCTTCTTAGGGAAGAGAACCAGGAAATAAAAACCAAATATTTGCAACTTTCAGAAACATATAGGCTTATAGAGGGAGAAAACCAAAACCTAAAACTTTCTAAAGAGGAAGTTAAAAATCAACTAGAAGATAAGATAAATCGTTTAAACGAATTAAAAAACGAAGGAAATCAGATGCAGATCCTAGGAGATTCCTTTATATCCAAGGATGAGCTAGAAGAGATGAGACTCAAGATCGACTCTCTAAACAGGTTGTGTGGTGAACAGAGAGAAAAAATAAACTCTTTGGAATCTGAACTCTCACATAAGGAATCCATGGTGGATGATTTTAGGGAAAGGTTGGCAAAGGCCCTCAGTCCAAAATCCGATGAGATCAGATACAAACTACCTGTGGAGGAACTTTTTTCTGCATCAAAATTTTCAGAGATCAAAACTGCCCTTGTTGAGATGAAGTTTTCCTTGGTAAGAGAGCTCAAAGAAAAGTCTCTTGTTGAAATTTTAGGAGATGGAATCAAAAATATAGAAACTGCCTCAAAAATTCTCGAGGATTATTTTTCAGGAAAAACAAGCTGGGAAATAAAAATCTATCTCTATAAGGGAGATAAGCTCTCAAAGATTTTTAGCCGGCAGAGGAAACTCATAAATTATTTCAATGATAACTACATGGAGTTCGCCTCCGACCTGGATAATTTTGATTTTGATATCCTCCTTCAAGAGGGATTTTCAGATAGTCATGTGGAAAAATTTAAAGATATACTGGAAGAATATAATAAACAGAGAAGAGTATGATGAAGAAGCTCTCAGGGAAAAATATCCTGAGAGCTTCTTCTAATTTTAAAAATCAATCTCAGCTATCGCTGGACAGTGAGTAAATTACTGAATTTATCTGAATATTAAAATCAAAAGATTTTGTCACGAATGGACACTAATAAAAGATAGGGAAATTAACACGAATAGAGATAAAACCTTTTGGTCACAGAGGACACAGAGAAAAGAGTTTCACAGAGGGGAGTGGTATAGAGTCAAAAGATTTTATCACGAATGAACACCAATAAAAGATAGGGAAATTAACACGAATAAGGACAAAAGCTTTTGGTCACAGAGAAAAGAAGAGAGTATCATGGAGGAGAGCGATATTAAAGTCAAAAGATTTTGTCACGAATGGACACCAATAAAAGATAGGGAAATTAACACGAATAATAAAAAAACCTTTTGGTCACGGAGGACGCAGAGAAAAAGAGGGAGTTTCATAGAGTGAAAATAAAAATCTTTTAATTTTCAGACTGCTTTCCCCTTTAAAAAATGCCGTTAAGAAATCATCTTGTGAAATCCACTTTCATTGAAATAAGGAGGTTTACCGACTATATTTCAATAGAAAGTTAGTTCAGAAGTGATTTGACTTAGAAAATAATGAGTGGAACGAGTATATTTTCTAGTTCTTGTAAAATTTATTTTTACAAGTTTCATTAATTTTAATTAGGGGTGCCTTTTCTTTGGTTACTTTCTTTGGGCAAGCAAAGAAAGTAACACAGGTTTGCGAATAAATTCAATACTTTAATCTGAAATAAAGTTAGCAACTTAGGTTACTTATGTCTCCTTTATGGTGACGGTTCCTGTATAACCGTCTACTACGAGGGTCAGGCCGGTTTTGATAACTTCAGTGGCATTATCTATTCCTGTGACACAGGGGATCCCGTATTCTCTAGCAATTATTGCACCGTGTATAAGCATACCTCCTCTTCGTTCTACTATGGCAGAGGCAAATTGGACAATAAATGTCATGTTGGGATCGATGGCATCACAAACAAGAACCTCACCTTTTTTAAATTGAAAAATATCTTCCTGATTTTGGATCACCCGACTTTTCCCAATCCCTATTCCAGGGCCTGCAGGCTGACCTGTAAACTTTCTCACCCTCATCTTAGAATTCTTGTCTTTGGTTGCTATTTTTATTATCTTATTCCTTTTCTGTTTATCTTTTGAAGGGAAAGGACTTGTTTTTGTATCGGCAGAAACTCTCGGTGAATGATCTGGGTCTTCTAGCATTATAGCTACAGTATAGGGGGCAATTTTTTCATGAATTGAAAGTCTTGTTTTCCCTAGATTTACGGAATCTAATAGGGCTGACTCTAGCCTCCCCAGATAGATGTTATCGTCATCTCTAATCCGCCAGCTTATCCTTGCTAAATCAAGAATATTTTTTGCAAAATTTTGCTGCTCTTTTTTAAATGCTGATAAAAATTTTTTTTCAAGAACAAATATATCTTCATATTCTTTTTCAAAATCAACCTCAGTTTCTGCCATGTTTAAGATTAGTCTAAGTACATCCTTTCTGTTTGTTAAAAGAGAGTCTCCTTTATATGAAGAATTTCCGTGGTGCTGCATAAATAAATCTAGCGCTTGAAAAAAATCTAGTGATGTATCATCAAAAATTTTATTTTTCAATTTTTCATGGAGAACCGGATCATCCTTTACTTTTTTGATAAGAAATAAGAAAGACCGATTTCTTGTAACACTCATCATATTATTTGATCGGAGAAGTTCTGTAAATTCATAAGGGTCAGTAGGTTTTACTGCATCATTGTATATTTTCCCAAAAAGTCTCACTCCGTGAGCAAAGGGAATTAGCTCTTCCCAGTAGATGTTGTGCCATTTTTCGTAAAGGTCGCTTCTTCTCAGGATTTCCTTCGATAAGGAAATGTTGTCCATAGAGGAAATATCCATATCTTTCATATAAGCAGCAGCCTTTTCCATATCAGGGAGGATTTCTTCCTCTATACGCCTTTGCATCTCCTTTAAGGTGTCAAAACTCTTTGTAAGGCTTCTATACCAGGGTCTCTTGTCCTCTTTTTCCCACAGCTTTTCCTCTTCATCTTCACTTGTGAGTGTGGTTACAGGACGTACCTGTAGAAGGTACAATTTATTATCTTTCAGGGTCCATTCCAAATCCACGGGAAATCCGTATTCTGCATGGAGGTTTTTTAGGGTGCTGTAAAGAATCTTGAGTTCTGTTTCTTTTAGCAAGGTAGTGTTGTTGCTACTGCTGTATCTTTTTTTTATGCTCCCATCTTCTATATCAATCATCCATCTTTCCGGTTCTACCTTGCCGTCCACGAGATCCTGGTTTAGACCGGGGACAGCTTCGATTACCATCTGATCCTTCTCTGTAGGGTCTCTGCTGAAAGCCACCCCAGAGACATCTCCTTTTATTAGCTTTTGCACTATTACCCCCATAGAGGACTTCCATGGGTCAAGTCCCAATTCTTTTCTGTAAAGTAGGGCCCTGTCTGACCACAGAGATGCCCATACCAGTTTTATATGGGTTATTATATTATCTACTCCTTCTATATCTACATAGGATTCATGGAGCCCTGCAAAGGAAGAGTTACCGCTGTCTTCTCCAGGGGCAGATGATCTCACTACCACAGGGAGGTCTTCATATGCAGATAGACCATGCCTGAGCTCTCTGTAAGTCTTCTCTGGAATTTCTGTCCGAAGAAACAAATTTCTTATACGAAGTGATGTGTCCCAGAGTTCCTCCCACCTCATTGAAGAGAGTTCTCTTCTTGCAAGTTCCATTCTTATCTTATCGATGAGTCCTGTTTCATTCAGGAAATTTCTGTATATATCCTCAGTGAGGGAGATTCCGTCAGGGATGAGGTATCCTGACGAATTCAGCTTTGAAAGATTGTATGCCTTTTCTCCCACTTTAGGGAGATCTTTTTTTCTTATTTCTTTTATTGGGATCATCATATCTATACCTCCCTAGGAGTTTTTGCTGAACTCAAGAACAGAAACATTTTGAAATCTTTCAACTACATCATACCGTTTTATATCCACTGATACTACAGAACATCCCTTAGAAAAAGCAAATTCATTCATCTGAGGGTGCTTAGAAATAAATAAATCTAATAATTTTTCCCTTTCCTCTCCTGAGCTGTCTCGTGATTTACCCGATATTGTTATTCCCACGGCTTTGGATATATCCACCTTTTGGTTTTCGCTGTTATCTATCATGAGGGATACATTATTATTTTCAGACAAATATTGGAATTTTCTTGTATCTCTAGGTGTTATGAAAACCAAGTTTTTCAAGTCTTCTGTTAGAGCAAAGGCCACAAGGCTAGTGTAGGGTTGGTTTTCATGGGAAGTTGCAAGGACTGCAAAAAGCTGTCTGGAACTAACTTTACTTATTAGATTTTTTAACTCTTTTATGTTTTTCATAGTGATCTCCTTTGTCTAAAGCTGAATTCCATATCTGTCATTATAGTCAAAAATTTTAAAATACCGTTATAAATTAATTATAGTATGTATTTTGAAATTTTCATATGTTGAAATGCATATTATTTAGTTGTGGGTATATATAAAAAACTCCCTTTTTATAGGGAGCTTTTGCAAATCTTACTGTTCTTCTGATTTTAGTACCGACATCTGATACTGTTTTGGAGTGAGGCCGTATTTTTTCTTGAAAAGTTTTATAAAGTAGGAGATATTGTCGTAACCTAGATCATAGGAGGTCTCTGTAACACTTTTTGTTTTGAGAAGTTCTTTTGAGTGATCTAGTTTTTTGTCCCTGATATATTCGATGGGGTTGCATCCAGTATTTTTTTTAAACATATGGGAAAAATTGGACTCAGACATATAGAGGGATTCTGAAAGTTCTTTAACAGAGATATTATTTGTTATATTTTCATCTATAAACTTTATAGATTTAGAAACAGGGTGAGAATCATTTGGATACAAAAGATTATGAGTGGAATCATCCTGTATAAGATCATATACTAATTTCTGAACATAAAGATCTATAAGAAATTTTTTGTTATTGTTTCTTTCTCTGCTGGTGACAAAAAGATTCCATATATCCTCGGCAATTTCATTCCTATTGCTTCCTAGCATATAATTATTTTTGTGATCAAGGGATTTTCTTGAAGACTTGAGTATGTCTGTTTTTTTGAGGACTGTTTCTATGAGACTGTTGCTGAACTCAAAAGCTAGAGCCTTGGTATCTTTTCTAATATTCATACGGACAATGGAGTCAGAGGGCAGAAGAAGAAAGTTGTCCCTGTTATAGATTAGGGTCTTGCCGGTTTCTAAAGTTACCTTTATCTCTCCCTCTATAATAGTACAAAATCTAGGGAAGTTAAAAGTTTTGTATTCTCCCGAGTAGTCTTTGTCTAAATGATAGTAGAGTATTTTTACAAATTCTGTTTCAAGTCCTCCATTACCTTTTAAATCATTCTTAAAGGGAACCACGTTATCACCTGCTTCATTTGTTAAAATTGTAACTATATTTTCAAAATAAGAGTAGTTTTTTCAAAAATATGTTAGTTTTTAATTTTTTAATTTATTATAATTAATGAATAAAATATACTTTATATTTACTATTGTGTCAATGAGAAAACATGGCCAAAGAAAAATAAAGATATTTTTGCCACCATCACTCCTAAAGTAAATTAGAGAATAAGCAGGGTAAATAATGCTGGTTATCAGAGGTAACCGGTCCCTAAGAAAAATTTTGCCCTGCTTGTTCTATTAAAGGCACCAGACTTAGAAACTGATTTTTTAGCTGTTGTGTTTAAAATAATTTTAGAGAAATATGTAGGCATGTTTTAGCGTACAGGAATATGGGAACGGATACCTCTTAGTCAGGTAAAAATTTAAAACCCTTCCATAATGTTGATAATGTTTGTGTTAGAAAAGTCCATAGTCCTTCGGTAGGCAATTATTTCTCAAATTGAATTTTAAACACTCTATAAGCAGCCGAAATGAAATTAATCAGTTTATTTCAAAGAGTAATTTAAAAAAATTAAACGTGCTAAATTGTTTTTATAGTGACATTAAAAATCTGACATCAACAAAAAAAACAGCCAATATAGCTGTTTTTTTTGTTGTATGATTTTTTATTAAAAATATAGATTTTTAGTCTGAATAGATATTCAAAAGACTAAAGTCTTTTTCTTCTATAACCTTTATCTTGAAGCTGTCAGATATTTTTGCAAATTCATATGACTGAACAAGTCTTTTTTTTATGATAAATGCACTTTCCTTAGAAGTATTAAACAAGAGCAATACGAATCCCAGAGAAGGGATATAACCTAAAATATCTTCATATCTTATATTTTCCAACATCAACATACCTAAATTTTCTATACTTTCTTTTTTCATGCAAGGAGTTAGTTTTTCAAAGAGGATATAGTTTAGAGGAAGAGAATGTCTCTCTGCCTTAAATCTTTCTTTTAAAATAAGGTCTTTTAAAATTTCCCCCTCATAAATTCGCCTGTCCCCTATAAAGGAATCATTGGGATTTTCTAATAGTTTGAATATTTCCTCCTTTACTTTTAATTTCATCTTGTGGTAGACCTTATCGTCAGATGCAATAATGCTCTCGTAAAGAGATAGTAGTTCGTCTGCTTTTTTCTTCATCAATTTTTCTCCAAGGTAAAATATTCTTAAGTGATATTTTACCTTATTTTCCATCAAAAATCCAATTTTTATAAGGGATTCAACTTACTATGTATACCAGTATCTATGGCATTTTATCTAATACCCTAAATCAAGAATAGTTTTTATGGTATCTTCAAAGAAATGATTAAAGGGCTGTATTTTTTTAAATATAAAAAAACAGTGTATTTATTTATTGTGTTTTGATTTTTAACGGAGTTCCCAGATAAATATTTTTTATAAAAAAAGAATTCACACAAAAAAATATTGACAAGTTGTTCTAAAAGTGGTAGAAATGTATTAGAGTGTGGTACCGATACCACAAGAGGTGATGAAAGATGACGATAAAAGAAATTGCAAGATTAGCAGAGGTATCTACCTCTACAGTATCAAGAGTATTAAATGATTCCGGGTATGTAAAACAGGAAGTCAGGGAAAGGGTAGAAAAAATAATAGATGATACAGGATATCTGCCCAGTGATACGGCAAAAGATCTGAAGAAAAAAAATACAAAACTTATAGGTATTATAATACCAAAGCTGAGTTCTAGGACTATAGGCCTTGTGGCAGATGGAATAACAAAAGTTCTTGATGAAAATGGATATAGTTCCATACTGGCAAATACCGGCTTGGATTTCAAAAAAGAGATTGAATTCATAAAGATATTTAAACAGAAGAGAGTCGACGGGATTATTTTTGTAGCGACTAATATAGCTGAGGAACACATAAAGTTATTGAAAAAGATGAAGATACCTACGGTTTTTATAGGACAGGATTCAAGTAGTCATGATTTTTCCTGTGTCGTTCACGATGATTATGGTGCTACAGTGGAGATGACAAACTATCTTTTGAACAAGGGACACCGAAAGATAGGATTTATAGGGGTAGATGAGATCGACAGAGCAGTAGGATACCAGAGAAGAAGAGGCTACGAAGCTGCCCTCAAGGAACACGGGATCGATGTAGACAGAAACCTTATCTCTATAGGTAACTTCGAAATTTCATCTGTAGATGCTTCTATGAAAAAACTTATGAAAGAAAATCCTACAGCAATATTTGCAGTTACCGACAACCTGGCTGTAGGTGCTATAAATTATCTCCTGAAAAATGGATACAGGGTTCCTGAGGATGTATCAGTTGTGGGAGAAGGAGATTCTGGTATAGCGGAGATTTATAATCCTGGTTTGACGACTATAAAATATCAGTATTTAGAATCAGGAGAAGAGTCTGCCAGAGTTTTGATGAGAATTTTAAATACCGATAAATCAGAAAAAAAAATAATGAATTATAGACTGGTGGAAAGAGAGAGTGCTAGAAAAATATAGCCTTCTCTTTTTTCCGAAATATGGTATCGATACCATATTTCGGAAAAATATTTTTATTGTTTGTTTTTTAAAGTAAGGAGTGGATTTCAAATGGGTATTCTGTCAAAAATTTTTGGAAGTAAAAAAGTAGTTGAAAAAGAAGTAGCTGAAAAAAAAGTATTGGAAATATATTCTCCAATTGACGGCGATGTTGTGAGTCTTTCAGAAGTCCCAGACGAAGCTTTTGCATGTAAAGCTATAGGAGACGGAGTCGCAATAATTCCTTCAGGAGAGATGATATACTCACCAATGGATACAGAAGATATGAGCATATTTGAAACAAATCACGCAGTGTCTTTTGAGTCAAAAGAAGGTCTTGAGCTGATAGTTCATTTTGGGGTGGACACTGTGAATTTAAAGGGAGAGGGATTTGAAAGAATTGGAACAGAAGGATCGGCAAAGACAGGTGATAAACTTGTGAAATATGATCTTGAATATCTAAAAGCCAATGCTAAATCTGTAAAAACTCCGGTAATAATATCTAATATGGAGCTTGTAGAGGAGATAGAGAGAGTATTAGGGAAAGTAAAGGCCGGAGATCTTCTTATGAGGGTAAAAATGAAATAAAAAAATTATTGGTCTAAAAATAGTAATGTTATTATAAAGCTATATAAAGGAGGAATGAAATGGATTATAAGAAAATTGCTCAGGAGATAATAACTGGTATAGGGGGAAGAGAGAATATATCAAGTGCAGCTCACTGTGCCACAAGACTAAGACTGGTACTAAATGATGAGACCAATGTAAATAAAGAGAGTATTGAAAAGATAGAGGGTGTAAAAGGAGCTTTTTCTACTGCAGGTCAGTATCAGATAATTCTGGGACAAGGAATTGTAAATAAAGTATATGCAGAGATGACAGGAATGGGAGAGATAAAAGCCTCTTCTAAAAGTGAAGCAACCAAAGAAGCTATGAAAAATCTTAATATTGTTCAAAAGATTGCCAGAACATTATCGAATATATTTGTTCCTGTAATACCGGCAATCGTAGCATCTGGTCTTTTAATGGGACTTTTAGGTATGGGTGCAAGATTCAACTGGTTTGATTCATCTAGTGATATGTTTGCCCTTCTGGACATGTTTTCCAATGCGGCTTTTGTATTTTTACCGGTACTGATTGCATTCTCAGCAGCCAGAGAATTTGACTGCAACCCTTATCTTGCAGCAGCTCTCGGAGGGATTTTGATACATCCCGCACTTCAAAATGCCTGGACTGTGGGAGGAGGGATCACAGGATTCTTCCAAATTGGAGGACTTAAGGTAGCAAAATTAGGTTATCAGGGAACGGTACTGCCTATACTTATAGCTGTATGGGTGATGTCTCATGTGGAAAAAAATATAAGAAAAATAGTTCCCAACGTTCTTGACATTATCTTGACGCCATTTTTGACAATACTTATTACAGGTTTTGTTTCGCTATTTATTATTGGCCCTGCTGGTAGAGCACTAGGTACTGGAATATCTCTTGGACTGGGATCGGTGCTGAGCGGAGCCGGTGCAGTTGCTGGACTTATTTTCGGAGGACTTTACTCTACTATAGTTATAACAGGAGTTCACCACTCTTTCCATGCTTTTGAAGCTGAAATGATAAAAAATATAGGCGGAAACTACCTCCTGCCTATCTGGTCTATGGCAAATGTGGCTCAAGGCGGAGCTGCCCTGGCTGTATTCTTTAAAACAAAAGACAAAAAACTAAAATCCATCGCACTTCCTTCAGGAATATCTTGCTTCCTTGGGATAACTGAAGCTGCCATCTTTGGTGTAAACTTAAAATTGATTAAGCCATTTATAGGGGCTGCAATTGGAGGAGCTGTAGGAGGAGCCTATGTAGTAATGACCAAGGTCTTCATGACAGGAGTCGGGGTAACAGGTATACCTGGAACAGCCATTGTGTCTACAAATTCTACGGTTAACTATATTGTCGGTATGGCTCTTGCCCTGGCAGCATCATTTGTAGCTACATGGGTAATGGGTTTCAAGGAAAACAATTAAGGATTAAGAGGGACAAGTCCCTCTTATGCTTTATTTTAATTATAAAAAAGTTGTAAAATACGGGAGTGAAGAGATGTTTAGTTTAATAAAAAAAGCCATGGATGAGGTGGAAAATAAAAAGAATATGGTGGAGAAAGATTATCACAGACTTTCTTATCACCTCATGGCTCCTTCAGGGCTTATAAATGATCCCAATGGATTTAGTTATTATGACGGAAAGTATCATCTTTTCTATCAATGGAATCCCTTTGAATGCAACCACAGTACGAAATTCTGGGGACATTTTACAAGTAAAGATCTGGTTTCATGGGAAAATCTTCTGCCTGTATTGGCTCCAGAGGACTGGTACGATAAAAATGGATGTTATTCTGGGAGTGCCATTGAAAAAGATGGTCAGCTAATTCTCTTTTATACTGGAAATGTGAAGGATGACGATGGGAACAGAGAGAGCTACCAGTGTCTTGCAGTATCTGATAACGGAGAAGATTTTGAGAAATTAGGACCTGTTATTGTAAATCAGCCGGAAGGATATACCAGGCATTTTAGAGATCCTAAGATTTGGAAAGAGGTAGAAGTATACTATGCAGTCATAGGAGCCCAAAGGGATAATCTCACAGGAGCAGCAGCCTTGTATAGTTCCGGTGACATGAAGAACTGGAATTTTTTAGGGGAGATAAAGACAAATCTCGAAAATTTCGGATATATGTGGGAATGTCCCGATTATTTTGAAATAAAGGGAGAAGGGGTTTTTATTTTTTCTCCTCAGGGAATACCAGCAGAAGGAGATCGATATAATAACATATACCAGTCTGGATATGTGCTTGGAAATCTAGATCTTGAAAAGGCAACTCTTAATCACGGTGTATTTCATGAGTTAGACAGGGGATTTGACTTTTATGCACCTCAGACAATGATAGATGAAAAAGGAAGAAGGATAATGGTGGCCTGGGGAGGGCTTCCTGAGGTCACTTACCCAACAGAGGAGAAAGGTTGGGTCCACTGCCTCACTATGCTTAGAGAGCTTGAGATAATAGATGGGAAACTGGTGCAAAGACCTGTAGAAGAGATGAAAAAACTCAGAAGGGATTTCGTCCAGATTGAGGACCGGATTTCCGGTAAAAAGACTTATCCTGGTATAGAGGGTGACTCCTTTGAAATGATCTGCAGAATGAAAAGTATAGAGGCTGATGAATTTGGTATAAACTTACGTGTAGGTAAAAATGAGAAAACCACATTGAAATATAATAGGCTTGAAAAAAAAGTCACGCTAGACAGAAGCAGTTCTGGAGAGATCTTTGCTGAAGAATACGGGACAACTAGAAAATGCCCTATTGATTCTTCAGAGATCACTTTTCATATATTTATGGACAAATCAATGATAGAAGTTTTCATAAATGATGGTAGAGAGGTTTTTACTGCTAGAATATTTCCAGATGAAAAAAGCCAGGGAATAGAGTTTTTCTCAGACGGAGAAGCAGAAATAAGTATAAAAAAATGGAATATATGATGAGGTGAAAAAAT
The DNA here is from genome assembly GCF_963668515.1 of uncultured Ilyobacter sp. Lineage (NCBI taxonomy): Bacteria > Fusobacteriati > Fusobacteriota > Fusobacteriia > Fusobacteriales > Fusobacteriaceae > Ilyobacter > uncultured Ilyobacter sp. The sequence goes on from NZ_OY764866.1 coordinate 199,879, forward strand.
GAATCCGAAAATAGTGTGTATAGGGGAGCTTTTGATAGATTTTATCTGTAAAGATATAGACAGTGATCTTATTGACGGAGAAAAATTTGAAAAAAAAGCAGGGGGAGCTCCTGCCAATGTATGTGCAGCAGCGGCAAAACTTGGTCAAAAGGTTGGATTTATAGGAAAGGTAGGATATGATTCCTTTGGAAAGTTTTTGGAGAGGACTCTCATAGAGACAGGAGTCGACACCAGGATGCTTTATTTTGACAGAGAAAAACCTACAACTTTAGCTTTTGTTTCTCTGAGAAAAGACGGAGAAAGAGATTTTATATTCAACAGGGGAGCCGATGAAAATCTTTCTTTTAAAGAACTGGATTTGGATAAACTAGAGGAAGTCAAAATATTTCACTTTGGGTCGGCTACAGCACTTTTAGGTGGAAACCTCAAGAAAAGCTATTATGAACTCATGAAATATGCAAAATCTAAAGGGGCCTTTGTTTCATTTGACCCAAATTGGAGAGGAGCACTTTTCGGTGAGAGAAAAGAGGAGTTCAGAGCCGAAAGTATAAAATGTCTTGCTCAGGCTGATTTTACAAAGGTTAGTGACGAAGAGGCCAGAATTATAAGCGGGAAAGAAAATCTTGAAGAGGCCGTTGATGAGATTCATAAATACGGGACAAGGTCTGTTGTGGTAACTTTGGGGAAAGAGGGAACCCTTCTCAGTATAGACGGAGAAAAAGTAGTAGTTGAAAGTATAGGGGTTAAATCTGTAGATTCCACAGGAGCAGGAGATGCTTTTATAGGGGGTGTTCTGTACAAGCTGTCAATGGAAGAAAATCCAAATAAAGTTATCTGTGATTTTGAAAAAACCAAGGAGATAGTGAGCTTTGCCAATAAAGTAGGTGCGATAACATGCACTAAATTCGGAGCAATTGCCGCACTTCCGACTTTAGAAGATGTAGAGGGAATTTAGACAGATAAAATTTGAGTATTTAATAATAACTGCGGGCAAGTTGTGTAATGAATAAAATTGATGTCAAACCTTTTTCAGATGCTGTCTGGAAAAGGTTTTTTTGTATATTTTCTGATTAAGCAGACTGCAGAAAATAAAAAATCCCTTATAAATATTATTTTATAAGGGATTTGGAAATTCACTTGAGAATTACATGTTGAATTTTAGATGATATATTTTATTTGAATTTTTTTTTAAATTCAACATATCCATTTTTTCTCAATTTACATGCTGGACATTCTCCGCATCCATTTCCGATAATGCCATTGTAGCATGTAAGGGTCTCATTTTTTATTATATCAAGGACTCCGAGATCGTCAGCCATCTTCCATGTCTCAGCCTTGTCTAACCACATAAGGGGCGTGTCTATTACAAACTGATAGTCCATTGCCAGACTAAGAGTCGTGTTGATAGATTTTATGAATATATCCCTACAGTCGGGGTAACCGCTGAAATCACTTTGGGACACTCCGGTTATGACATGGTTGATGTTTCTCTGTTTTGCAAATATAGAGGCAAAAGTCAGAAAGATCATGTTTCTTCCATCTACAAATGTATTTGGGAGGCCATCTTTTGGAGCTTCTTTGTCCACCTTGATGTCTGTCCGTGTAAGAGCATTTGGGGCCAGCTGGCTAAGAAGCCCCATATCAAGGATATGATGTTCTACTTCATATTTTTTACAGATATCTTTGGCACACTGAAGTTCCAAATCGTGCTTTTGACCATAATTGAATGATAGGGCGATGACCTCTTTAAACTTTTTCTTTGCCCAGAAGAGTAGTGTAGAACTGTCCTGACCGCCGCTAAAAACCAATACGCATCTGTCTTTGTCTATTATGTTCTGCATCAATAATTTCCTCCTATGATCTGTAAAGTTCCATAAGTCTTCCATAAAGGGCATCATCTGACTTGAACCTTCCCCTTAAGGTAGTAGTAATAGTTTTGGTTCCAGGTTTTTTTATACCTCTGGTGGTCATACATCCATGTTCACCTTTGACTATTACGGCCACATCGTGACTTTGAGTTACCTTCTGGATTATCTCTGCTATATCTTTTCCTATTCTCTCCTGAAGCTGGGGCCTTCTAGAAACCATGTCTGCTATTCTGGCTATTTTGCTGAGTCCGATCACCTTTTCCCTGGGGATGTATGCCACAGCTACTGTCATATTGTACATGAGTGAAAGATGGTGCTCACAGTGAGAAAATATATCTATATCCTTCATGAGGACCATGTCACTTCCAGGCTCGGTGTAAATATCCTCTTCGTCAAAAGTAACTCCATACATCTCTGCTATATCGTCGTTTGTATAGGCGAGACCTAAAAATATCTCTGCATACATGTTTGCCACTCTCTTTGGAGTGTCTACAAGTCCTGGTCTGTCAGGATCGTCTCCTAAGGCTTCTAATATTCCCCTTATATGTTCCTCTATTTTTTTCTTGTCTATTTTTTTCATTTATACACCTCTTTCCTCTGGACTCCATATGATTTTATGAAGCTGTATCTGCAGCCTCACCCTGTTTAATCTGTTGATTTTCATGAATTCTACTATGGTTTCTCCATCAATCGCTCCGTATATAGGGCTGAAAAACAGATGGCATATCTCTGTCAGATGGTAATTGTCCATAATCTCTTTTGCTCTGAGAAGGTCTTGTTCATTCCCCACTACAAATTTTACTGTGTCATATTCTGTGAGGGTCTCAAAATTTTTCATGAGCATCCTGTCTTCCATAAGGCTTGAAGATCCCTTGTAGTCCATTGTAAAGGATAATCTTCTGCCATGATTTTTTCTGAAACTCTGAATGTCTATGCTTCCGTTGGTCTCCACCTCTATACAGAGATTTTCATCCTTCATGAGATAATCAATCAGTTCTCCCATCCCGTCCTGTATAAGGGGTTCCCCCCCTGTGAGGGTTATGTTTTCCACTCCGGTGCTCTTGATGTAATCATAAATCTCTTCCCTGCTCATGAGCTCAAAAGATACATCAGCCTGGTTGGCCCACATGGTATCACAGTAGCTACATCTCAAGTTGCACCCCGCCAACCTTATGAATACCGCCAGCTCTCCTGATTTTTTACCTTCTCCGTTTATGCTGACAAAGGTTTCTACGACTTTATAATTCATCCTATCCTCCCTGCCTTTCATAGATAGCACAGTTAGTAGGAGTCTCATAGACATAGATCCTTTTTACCCTGTATCCCATATTTTCCAGTTCCTCGTAAAACTTACTTGCAAATCTCTCTGCCGTAGGCCTGAAATCCACCTCTATAATATTGAAACCGTCCTCCTTTAAGAATGAAAGGGTCTCTTTTCTCATGGAACCGGCCTCTATAATAAGAGAGTGGTCATAATGGTCCGCCATTTTTTTTACATCTCTTTTTAGATCTCCAAAATCCACTACCATATCTCTCAGTTGTCCCTCGGAAAAAAGCTTCTCTCCTTCCACTTCTGCAACGACTCTCCATCTGTGACCGTGGATATTGGCACATTTTCCTTGGTACCCCTTTAGAAAATGAGCACTGTCAAAATGGTGCTCTGCTGTCAATATATACATCTGATCCTCCGTTATTTTTTCATATGATTGTGTGCAAAATAGCAGCACCCTATGGCCCCGTTGAACTGGGGATCATTTACCTCTGTTATTTTGTCATAGTCGTTTTTCAGGTACTTTTTAATGGCTTCGTTTTGAGCCACTCCACCGGTCACCACCAGGTTTCTTCCACGAAACTTTGTAAGAAGAGGTTTAAGTCTTTTATACATAGAGTAGTTTACTCCGGCACAGAGTCTCTCTAATGAGACCCCTTCAGCTATACATCCTATGAGTTCAGACTCTGAAAAAACTGCACAGGTAGAATTTAGTTCTACGGGATTTTCATGATGTTTTGATAGCTCTTCTAAGGGAGTTTCTAATACAGTACTCATATTTTCGAGATATCTTCCGCAAGAGGCAGCACACTTGTCATTTAGGTCAAGGTCGGTAGATATCCCCTTTTCTACCTTCACCACTTTTACGTCCTGTCCCCCTATATCTAATAGGATAAAGTCCTTTAGACCGCTCTGAAAGGAAGCCCCGTAGACATGGGCCTTTATCTCGTTTATAGGGGTAAAAGTCTCTAAATCTGTGTTATTACGTCCGTATCCTGTAGACACAGCCCGGTCTACCTCGTCTATTCCCAGTTTTTTTAGATCAACTAGGATTTTCCCGTCATAGGAGCAGTAGTCCCGGTAAAATGACACTGTGCTCACCTTGAGTTTTTTCAAGAGTTTCATCTCTTCCATGACGGCTATCTTTACCTCTCGACTTCCTAAATCTATTCCTACAACTTTCAATTTTTTCCTCCGCTAACTTTTTAAATCATGAAGCATATCCAAGAATGCCTCTAGACGAAGCTTTGTCCTGGCATCTAGGGAATTTAGCTTATCCCCCTCTATATTCATCACAGGTATATCTAGTTTTTCCTTTAGAATAATGTCCTCTATGGCCCTGTGGCAGAATGCCTGGGTATAGTGGATTATCCCGTCTAGTTTTCTGAGCTTTATCTGTTCTGTGATATCCTTCAGTCTGTACTCGATATCATAGGGATAGGTGTAGTCGTAATACTGTTCAAAGATATTTTCTGCTTCAACAGCTCTGGGGAAAGCAAACTCCCTCTGTACTTCATTGTATACAAATCTTGCATCAAATTTTTCTACGAAATGGTGAAGGTCTCCCTGCATAGGAGGCACCCCTAAATATCCGAGCCGGAGCTTCTTCGGTTTTTTCTCTCTTTTTTCTATCTGGTTTATTTTTCCCTTGAGAAATTCACCGTATTTTTCCATGTTCCCGTCAAAATCACTGAGGCACAGCTGGAAAAGGTGATTTTCAAAACCATCTGCTTTCTCATCTATATAAGTCAGTTCATCAAGTCTTATGGCATCTTTTCTCAATAGGTTTATCTCTTGTCTCACTTTTTCTACATCTTCTAACGAGACTCTGAAATTATCCATAAATTTACTTATCTCTCTTTTTACTGATTCTCTGGTGTGGCAGTGGGGAAATGCGAAGGGATGTCCCTTTACTCCCTTACTTTTCAGGACCTCTAAGAGAACCTTTGTGTTTGAACAGTCTCCCTCTGTGACCCCTATAATCTCAGTAATATTATTTTCTAGGCACGCCCCGTATATGCCCTTTATCCAGGCACACATACTCTTTGGGAAGCCGCCTCTTTCAGCTATATCTATATATCTATAATACTCATCAGAAGTTATAAAAAGGTTGTTTAGGTCTACAGGTGTATATCCTGCAGCGATTAGAACTTCTGTGGGCACTGTCGTTGTTATTCCGATTTTTTTCATGTGACTCCTTTCTGTGGAAAATAAAAAAAGGCAGAAAATTCTGCCCTAGACAAACGAAAACTTAGTTCTTGAGATTCCTCAAAAACTTAGCCCTAGTTTTGTTTAGAGACAGGATGGTACAAATAAACTGTCTATTAATATTTATGAATTATTATATCATATTTCATATAAAATATAAAGCGGTAAAAATCTTTGATTTTATTGAAAAAAAGAGGGAGATCTGTCATTGTTATTTTTTATCAAATTTTTATAGACTCAAACTTAACAACTGGTTTTAAGGCCTTTGGTTTTAGAAAAAATTTCTGACATATGAGTGACATAGAGCTGACATAGACTTGCCATAAATCAATAATAGAATTCCTTCAACAACAAGTTTTGTGGATATATGGAATTACGTCAACTTCAATGCCATTTGTTTTTAATGTAGATAAAACAGTAGATATTCTAAGTAATTCCGAATCTATACTAGCCCCACAAATACCAGTAGAACAAAACATAGCGGATTCAAAGATCTGTATTTTTTTCATAGTTATTTCCTTCAAATCAATTTTAATAATTTATTTTAGTCATCTAGGCCGTACTCTTACAAAACTTCTTTATTGAACCATCCCTTGGTTTTATTTGCAATTTTTACCAGTGTTAACATTACAGGTACTTCAACTAAAACACCTACAACTGTTGCCAGTGTAGCTCCAGAATTAAGGCCGAAGATTGATATGGCAACCGCCACTGCCAGTTCAAAAAAGTTACTGGCTCCTATCAATCCAGCAGGTGCAGCAATATCATGAGTCGTATCCCATTTTTTTGCCCAGTAATAGGCAAAGAAGAATATGAAAAACGTCTGTATAACAAGGGGTATTGCTATTATTAGTATATGAAGTGGGTTTTTCAGTATTATCTCACCTTGAAATGAGAAAATAATTACTAGAGTTAACAGAAGTCCCGATATTGTTATATTACTGAATTTCGGCAAAAATTTATTCTCGAAGTAGTCCATCCCTCTGTTTTTTATAACTGATTTACGTACTGTATATCCTGCTGCAAAGGGAATCACTACAAATAAGAAGACAGATAAAAACAGAGTGTCGTAAGGAACTGCTATGTTGCTCATTCCAAGCAGTACAGCAACTATAGGAGTAAAGGCAAAAAGTATGATTATATCATTTACTGCTACTTGAACTAAGGTATATGCTGCATTACCTTTTGTGAGGTAACTCCATACAAAGACCATGGCCGTGCAGGGTGCTGCTCCAAGAATAACTGCTCCGGCAAGGTATTCAGTGGATAGGTCAGCAGGTATAAAGTTTTTAAATATTACTTTGAAAAATAGGTAAGCTATAAAATACATGCTAAAGGGTTTTATCAACCAGTTGGTTACAATTGTTATGGTAAGACCTTTCGGTTGTTTTGCACTGTGGAGTATACTTGAAAAATCAATTTTCAGCATCATTGGAAAGATCATCATCCATATCAATATTGCTATGGGTAGAGATACATTGGCATATTCAAACTTACTTAAAAAATTTGGAATCCAAGGGAAAAATTGTCCTATAGACACTCCGGCTACTATGCACAAAGTCACCCATACCGTCAGATATCTTTCGAAAAAACCAATTCCAGTTTGTTTACTCATGAGTATTACCTCCTTATATAAAATAGCTGCTATTCACAGCTTATTGAACCAATGCTAATTTTTTCCAGGTCTTCAGTAAAAATCCCTTCTTTTAATTCATTTTCCAGAATCTCTTTTATAAAAGGATAATCTTCTAAAAGTTTTTCATTTATGTAGTAATATACCCACTGAGCTTTTTTTTCACCAATTATCAGTTTTTCTTTTCTTAACCTACTGATATGTCTAGAGACATTTGATTGAGTTAGGCCAAGAGTTTGCTCTATGTCACATACGCATAATTTATTTTTTCTATAAAGTATATTTAGAATACGCATTCTATTTTCATCAGCAAGAGTTTTTAAAATTTCTATAATATCCATAAAAACCTCCAATAGCATTATATGATTATATACGCATATACTATCATGCAATTTTTCGTTTGTAAAGATATTTTAAGATGTTAAAAATTAGTTTTTGTCTATAATTTAATTAATTAACCTAAGTTGCTACCTTTATTAAATTAAAGTATTGAATTTATCGGGATTCGTTACTTTTCTCTTGAAAGAAGTTTAAGGAAACTCTGGAAAAATTTTCCAGAGTCGAGAGATATAGTTACAGAAATCTGTTCCTTATCTCTCAGAAAAGTTCAAGAATTTTCAAATGTCTAGGAAGTAGATATTTCTTTTATCGCCTTTGTAAGCTACAGTCCTCGGTTCCCTGCGGAACTTATTCTGTAGGACGGCTGAGTACAGGCTCTTTCCTGTATAAGCCCTGCGACTTGAAAATTCAAAAAATCTTCTCTATGAAACTCTTCTCCTGTCTCTGTGTCTTCTGTGACCAAAAGATTTTGTTATTATTCGTGTTAATTTCCCTATCTTTTATTGGTGTTCATTCGTGATAAAATCTTTTGACTTTAATATCGCTCTCCTCCGTGATACTCTCTTCTTTTCTCTGTGGCCAAAAGGTTTTGTCCTTATTCGTGTTAATCTCCCTATCTTTTATTAGTCTCCATTCGTGACAAAATCTTTTGATTCTGATATTCAGATAAATTCAGTAATTTATAATAATTTTTTTTAAGTAGCAACTTAGGTTAAATATACTAAATAAATGCCATAAATATCTGAAATACTCTTTATCTTGAAAAGGCGGTTAAATACAAGAAAGGTACTGGTGATTTTAAGGAGGAGCTGCTTTCCAACATATCTCCAATGGGATGGGAACATATAAAGTTTTTAAGTAAATACACCTTTAACTCAAATGAGGATATCTCTATAGAATTTTTAAGAGCACTAAATCTGCCATAAACCTTGATATTAAAGGGATATCCCGTCATGAAAAATTTATTAGCGTTGTAAATCTGCATTTTCTTGACGGGGCTCCTATTTATGTGCTGCACCAGAGGAGTTTTTTAATTTGAATTTTTACCTACTATTTCATGGATGTTAATCAAGGATATTAATCCAGCTAATGTAGATTCTGCACCCTGATTCTTACTTACCCCATGAGAATCCAATCCGTCTCTACACCCACCATCTTCATAGTTATATATAGGGGTATTCAGGTCATTTTCCCCAAAAAACCATGCCATGCATTTTTTAGCTTCATTTAGCCACCATTGGTCCTTCATAGTTCTATATACATGTAAGCAAGCATTGAGTAAGCACATAGCCTCTACCGGTTGTTGACCAAAGGTAGCTTTTTCTTTATCTTTAGCAAACCACCCCTCATTACCTATTACAGAAAGATGTCCCTCTGGAGCAGTTTGAATTTCTAGCAACCACTTCAAACACTGAATTCCTGTGTTATACATATCCTTATCGTCAATATATTCCCCAGCTAATATTAAAGCGTGGGGTAAAATTCCATTGGAATACGTAACGGTATCCTCAAACCAAAGCCAATTACTCGTCGCTGTATCCCTATATAAACTATGAATTTTTTCAGCTAAAATCCTCTGAAATTCTTTTTTTTCTAGGTCTTCTGGATTTACTTCTAAATATTCCGACAAGCCCAGCACTGTAAAGGCCCAAGCTCTGGGAGAAGTAAAATCTGCCACTACAGAAAGTGCAGATGCGAACAAGTCCATAGCGATAGTACGGATAGATTCATCCATTATATTTTTAATTGTAACTCCCATAGCCCAAAGAGCTCTTCCATGAGAATCTTCACTTCCTATATTTTCTAACCATTTTCTGTCGTAGGACATGAAGTTTGCAAACCTCTTTGTCTTTTCATCAAAAGAATAATTTAAAAAGTCTAAATATTTCTCAATAAAAGGATATACCTCTCCATTCCCTTTGAGCTTGTAATACATAGATGTAGCGATCAGTGCTCTGGCATTATCATCTACACAATACCCATGAGTTAGGTCTGGAATAGTATATTTCGCATGTTGAATTATTCCTGTATCATCCGTCAGTATCTTTAGATATGATAAGTCTATCTCAGGTAATTCATAATTTTTTTTTGACGCTATTACATCCTCTCGTTTGTCTTTTTTTAATATGCTTTTTTTTGTAGGAAATATATCGGTATTCTTTTTCTCTTTGCACTCAGCTATTATCTTCAGATAACTCTTTGCAACCTCCGACCAAATCATAGATCTAGCGTAATCGTAAGCCTTTTTTCTTATGTTTTGACGCTTCTCTGAATTTGCCAATAACATATTTATTTCTCTAGCTAAGCTCTCTGAATCTCTAAAGGGCACCAATATTCCTCTTTCCCCAGCTAACAGCTCTTCAGCATACCAAAACGGCGTAGACACCACTGCTGCCCCTGATCCAATGGCATAGGCTAAGGTTCCAGAAGTTATCTGTTCCCTATTCAAATATGGGATAGAATATATAGTGGATGTCTTTATATACCTTATAAGGGTATCTGGATCCACAAATTTATCGCGAAAAATAACTTTTTTTTCTAAATTTAAACCCTTTATCTGCTCTTTTAATTTCTCCCTATATACATCTCCTGTTTTCTCTAAGATACTGGGATGTGTTTTTCCCAGTATTAAATAAACTGCATTGGGATTTTTCTTTACAATAGCAGGCATTGCTTCGATCATCACTTCTAGACCTTTTCCAGGTCCCAAAAGACCAAAGGTAAGAATAACTTCTTTCCCTTCTAGACCAATTAGATCGTTATACATACCCTGCTCTTCATAGGGAGTATCTGGTATTCCATGGGGAACAAAAGCTATCATCTCTTTAGGAATTCCATATACTCTCGCCAATATATCGAAAGCTTTTTTGCTCATCACCAATAGCTTTTCAGAGTATTTTGCTAGAGCATTCATGACCTTTCTTTGACCGAAACTTGGATTTTCCAATACCGTATGAAGGTTAGTTAAGACAGGCATCTCTAACCTTTTCATCAGGTCTATAATATATTCTCCATCTGCACCACCATAGATTCCATACTCATGCTGAATAACTACAGCTCTATATTCATTCTCATTCAGGTACTGGGCTGCGTTAATATACTCTCCCCTATCACCTTCCTGAATTGCTAGTTTTACCTCTGAAGGATAGTCATACCCCTCTTTCCTGTCATTCATTGCTATATTTATTAATCTATTTTCCCCACGTAATTCATTGGTTAATGCCTTACTCAGATCTGTTGTAAAAGTGGCTATCCCACACTGTCTTGGGAGATAATTCCCTATAACACCTATTTTTTCTTGTCCATTTATAATCTTATTTATCATTTTTCCACCTCCCCATAATTTAGCATGTAATCTAAGAGTTCTGTCACAGAAACTAATGCTATCCCCGAATTTGTATCTGACATTGCATAAGGAATAATTAAATTATCCCCATGTATGATTCCGCCGCAAGAGTACACTATATTTGGCACATAACCATTTCTTTCGCTTTCTAAGGGTTCTAATATGGGCCGCTTAGTAGTTCCTATTACCTTTCTTGGATCCTCTAGATCCAGGAGAATTGCTCCTAAACAATATTTTCTCATAGCTCCAACACCATGAGTTAAAACTATCCACCCTCTATCTGTTTCTATCGGCGACCCGCAGTTCCCAATCTGCATAAATTCCCAATCATATTGCGGTTGCCTCAGTAGCTTTGAAGTATTCCAAAAATGAATGTTTTCAGAAGACATTGTATATAGGTTTTCTCCATCGATTCTAGAAATTATCATGTATTTCCCATTGATTTTTTTTGGAAAAAGAGACATACCTTTATTAGTTGCATACTCTCCGTTTAATGTTATAGCTTTATAGTTAAGAAAATCTTTAGTTTCCAATATTTGAGGTAGAACCTTAGCACCATTATAGGCCGTATATGTAGCGTAATAAACTACCTCTTCATCATCATATTCAAATCGTACAAACCTTGCATCTTCTATTCCATTACTTTCATTTTGTGAACTAGGGAATATAATCCTTTCAGATAAATTTTGATCTATTTTAAACTGTAGCTCATAATTGGATTCTGCTAACCATAGTACGGTATCCCTTAGATCATGAATTTTTTCTTCTGGTAGTACATTTAAAAGAGCCCGGAGCTCAGATAAGTTAAATTCATCTGATAGTTGTTCTTTTAGATTTGATAAACAACTACAGTCTACATGCATCTCTTCCAATTTATAAAAGAGTATATCTTTTTTATATACGGGATTATTCACAGCGGCTGCCCTTTCTACAAAGGGGCTCACCTCATCAAATTTGAAGTTAGCTTCTTCATCCACCATTCCGCTCCTAAACTCTATAGAGGATAAGTGTCCCTCTCCCACTGCTCTAAAACTTAGTATAAATCTCATACTCCCTTCTGGGATTTGAGTTTGATCTGGATGTTTTACAATGGAGGGATTAAAAAAAGCCGCTGATTGAACTGCATACTCCTTGGAAAAATAAGCTCCTAGAAGAGCTTTTTTCACGTCAGTTATCCCTCGATCTGAGGGGATATGTTTTTTTATTCGATTATAGTGTTTATCCAGTGCACCACAGACATTTTTATGCCTTCTTGAAAAATCTTCTATTATATCCTGTAAAATCTTATTGGATTCCTCATCCGATAAGTTTAAAACGCGTGCTATGACATTCTCTATACGCCCTGCACTTGAAGGTATATGAGATTTTATAATTACTCTTGAAGGATCCGGTCTAAAGATCTTCTCTATCCTCTTTACATTTAATTTTTTCACTCTAAATCCTCCTCAATTAAACACATATCTATTAACTTATTTATATTGGCTTCTCCTACACACATGACACTATCAGCTCCGCCCCAGTAGATCTTCAGTGTTCCATCCCCTTCGTCCACTGCTCCACAGGTAAAGACTACATTGGGCACATAGCCCGTTACTTCCCAAGGATCTTCCGGTTGAAGGATCCACTCATCTGAAACTCCCAGTATAATAGAGGGATCCTCCAAATCATGAAGAGCTACCCCCAGTCTATAAACAGATCCTGCCATGGTCTTAAATACTCCATGGTAGATATTTAGCCATCCTTTTTCAGTTTTTATAGGAGTGGCTCCAGGCCCTATCTTCATCTCATCCCAATGATAGTTATTGGGATACATTATTAATTTAGATCTTCCCCAATGAATCAAATCCGGTGAATATGATATCCAAATCGACCATTTGGATATCTCCGAATGGGGTCTATCTAACCTCACGTACTGTCCATCTATTTTTTCTGGGAATATAACTACATTTCTTTGATCTGCCTGAGTAATAAGAGCGACTCTTTCTACATCTATGAAATCATGAGTTTTCGCCAGAGCTATCCTAACCCCATATTTGGAATAACAACTATAAGTTAAAAGATACTCACCATCGATTTCACTGATTCGAAGATCTTCTACACCGTATTCCTCATACTGAGAAAATATCGATTCCTTGTCCTCGCAAGGTGTTAAAAAAGGTTTCGGTTCCACTTTAAAATCATAACCATCATCACTTTTAGCCATTCCAATAACCGATCTTCCATTTAGCAGGTGGGAACGAAACAACATAATATATTTATCCTTATATTTAATAACTCCTGCATTATGAACTGTAGCTACAGGATATGGCACATCATCTTTAGTTAATATGGGATTTTTTTTATATCGTACTACTACTTTTCTCTTCATCTATTACCTGCTTTTCTTCGTTCTTCAAGGATCTTTTCATATACCTTTATATAGTCATCCACCATTCTGTTGACTGAAAATTTCTCCTCTACAATCTCTCTGCATCTTTTCCTGTCAATACTTGAGAGTTTCTCCAGGGCTCTCAGAGCTCCTTCCACGTCATTCACAAGAAACCCATTGATTTCATCCTCTATAAGTTCAGGCATACTACCTTTGTTATAGGCTACTACAGGTGTCCCGCAAGCCATCGCTTCAACAACGGATAATCCAAAGGGTTCCTCAAAGTCTATAGGATGTAGAAGAGCCTGTGCTCCACCTAGCAGCTTATCCCTATCCTCAGGACCGACACTTCCTATATAGGTAATATCTCCATTCAGATGGGGCTCTATTTCACTTTTGAAATATCCTTCATCTTGAATAATTCCTGCCATTATGAGCTTTTTATTGGATCTTTTAGCAATTTCGATAGCTTCTTTAGGACCTTTATCTTTGTGTAATCTTCCAAAAAACAAAAGGTAATTTTCCGGGTGATCTCTATATGTAAACTGAGTTAGATCTATTCCATGATACACATTATCGATGTAGTTCAGATTACTACTCCGATCTGAATTGCTTATTGAAACATAGTAGGTATTCTCATTATATTTTTCATATACAGGGAGTATCTTTTCAGAAGAAAATCCATGTATCGTGGTAAGTACTGGCGTATCCACTAACCCGCTATACGTCAGTGGAAGAAAATCAAAGTTGTTATGTATAATATCAAATTCATCGGCACTCTGAAACACTTTAGCTATATGCAGACCTTCCCAAACTTTAGGATCTATATTTTTATCCTCTTCATACCCAACTTGACACACCGATCTCAGTTTCCCTTCTGTTATAGATTCACCCGTTGCAAATAGCGTTACATCCACTCCTCTTTTTACTAATCCCTCACAGAGTAAGGAAACAATAGTTTCCCAAGGACCGTAATGCCTAGGAGGGGTTCTCCAGGCTATGGGGGAAAGTAAAGCCACCTTCAATGGATTTTTTTCCTGAACTTCATTATTTCTTTTATTTTTATTCACCTTAAATCACCCCTACAAACTTATTATATTAACACCTTAAACTTCCTTTACACTAGTTTATAAATATTCAGGAGGACTGTCTGGATTATGTTTACTCATAACAAAGATCATTTTAAAAATTCATCCTAGCTCCACCAGCATAACGATTTCAAAATGCAATATTTTGACCATATTGTCTACAATTTCTAGCATATTTGAGACTTTTTTCTTCATATTTATTTTTTTAAAAAAAATATAATTCAGTATCTGCCACCCAAAATTGGTATTACGTCAAGTTTTTGGACAATTATTTTTCCTTTTTTGTGCTGCTTCCAAGTATTCTCTAGGAGATTTCCAGTCAAGTCTTTTCTGGATTTTCTTATTGTTGTACCAATTCTCTATATACTCAATAATATCAGTCATTACCTTTTAAAAATTTTCATATATCTTATGGTGAATAAGCTCCTTTTTTAATACTCTATACAGGCATTATCATATGGATTTCCTTTTCTTGAGTATGATAAGCTTATTTCTTTAGCTTTTACTGCCTCTTAAATGCTTTAGAGGTATACTGCCCCCCACCTCTCTATATATACGGTAGCGCGCTTAATATCTTTTCTCTTTATTTTATTAGGATTACCTGGGCTTATCCATAACCCAGTGTCTAACTGTTGGTTCTGCTATACCATATTCTATTGCTAAGTCTGGTATTACGTCAAGTTTTTGGACAATTATTTCTCCTTTTTTATGCTGCTTCTAAGTACTCTCTAGGGGACTTCCGGTCTAACTTCTTCGGGATTCTCCTATCATTGCACCAATTCTCTATATACTCAATAATATCAACTATTACCTCTTCAAAACTCTCATATATTTTATGGTGAATAAGCTCCTTATTCTATTGTTAAGTCTTTGATTTCCTTACCTTTTCCCCTATTGAAAAGTCTAACCATCGTTTCTTTGATTTCATTACTGTGCTTTTCTACTACCGTGTAGACCTCTAGTTCTCAACAATTTGGACTCCAAATCCAATTCCACTGCACAATATGTGACGTAATGATTTTAGGAGCGTCTATGGTGATATGGTCTTTTATAAAAAAGAATAATATATGGTTTTTTGCTCCAGAAAAAAAGGATTATTTAGCTGTTAGTGCTATGGGGACATCATACACCGCATACAGTGAAATCTTAAACGTAGTTCTAAGGGAATCTTGGTCATATGCCCCTTATTCCTTGTATTCATATTGGAATCATTCCGATTATTCAATGGATTATCCTTACAATGCTTACAATTTATATATGTCCCCTCCTATTCAGATTATGTTTTCCACAGAATTCATTCATTCCGTTCATATGTTCATATGTTCATAACGCGTTATATCAGAAACTTGTTTGCTAAACTTTATTGATTCAGTTCTTATCTTTGCGTGAATAGCGGCAATTTCACCCTTAGTTTTTTAGTTTATTATTCTTTAAGCTTCTAAATTTTTGGTTTGGTTCTCTAAAATATATATTTTTCTGCTATTATAAGCTTCCTTTTCTAGAACACTTAACTTTCATTTTGTTCGGGAGTTAAGTTTTGATTAATTCTAGCCTCATGTCTCCTTGAATCATACATGTGACTGTAGTTATTGTAAGCTCTAGCAAAAACTGCAACTAATAATTTTTTCATAATTACCACTATCCTTGATGTGTAATCGGTAGAATATAATTATGACAATCGCCAGTTTTGTTTTCAAACTGTTAAAATCCAATTAATACAAGGATTTCCTCTTATTTTATTGAATAGAATAAACAGGTAAGAAACAAATTTTGAATAGTAGGAGGTAAGGTCATGAAAAAAATCATAATAGAAGGTATGATGTGTGGGCACTGTGAAAATACTATAGAAAAAAAACTTAAATCTATTGAAGGTATAGGATCTGTAGAAGTTTCACTTGATGAAAAGTCTGCTTTTATATCTGGAGAGATTGAAGAAGATTTGATAAAAAAAGCTATCGAAGAAGAAGGTTACAAAGTTCTATCAATAGAAATTGTAGAAGCTCATTTAAAAGAAGAAAAGGAAAAAAAGGGATTTTTTAGCAAATTAATAGGGAAGATTGAAAAATCTAATGAAAAAGAATTTGGAAAAGGTAGTATTGACTGCTGCGACCTTTCAAAACAAGAAAAAGAAGATGAAGAAAAAAAACATTAACTTATTTTTAATTCTCCTTTTTCTAAGAAATAAGTTCAGCATCTTCGAAAGATCCTCAAAGAACGATAATATATTTTTGCTTATAAAAAATAAAAGCTGTTGGAATTACCCAAATTTAATCTAAATTTAATATAGCCTTCCTAGTCATTATAAATATTGACTCGGGAGGTTTTTTTAGTTGTTTTATTTGAAAGGTCATATTAATGACCAAAGTAGCAGCTCAGGTTAATTATTCATGAAAGGACTTTTAAACTTTTAATTGAATAATAAGTGAAACAGAGGAAGATTTTTTATTGTAGGGAGGAGAATTTAATGAAAAAAATTTGGGCTATACTTTTATACATTTTAATTTTTAATTTTAGTTTTTCTAAAGTAGTGGAATATGAAGTCGACATAGCTTATACAGAAGTAAATTTTACTGGGAATCCTATAAAGGCTATGACATTAAATGGAGGCATCCCGGGACCAACTCTTGAATTTACAGAGGGAGACATTCTCAGAGTAACATTTAACAATCATATGGATGTGGAGACCTCTATACACTGGCACGGTCTGCTGGTTCCAAATGATCAAGACGGAGTTCCTTACCTAAATACCCCTCCCATACTTCCAGGGACTTCATTCACCTATGAAATTCCCTTGATACAATCAGGAACCTATTGGTATCACTCTCATACGGGACTGCAGGAGCAACGAGGAGTGTACGGGGGGATCGTAATACATCCAAAAGAGAAAAAAGAATCCATGACAGAGTATGTTGTGGTTCTTTCAGACTGGACTGATGAATCTCCAGAACAGGTTCTGATAAACTTAAAAAAAGACGGAGACTATTATGCTCTAAAGAAGGGAAGAGTTCAGTCCTGGGAACAAGTAATAAAAAATAGAGCGGTAAAAGAACGGCTAATGGGTTCTCTTATGAGAATGGGACCCATGGATCTTTCAGATGTGGGATATGATGCCTTTTTCATAAATGGTCAAAAAAATATATATTTACAGAATATCGCTAAAGGAACACCTGTAAAATTGAGGGTCATAAATGCCGCAGCATCTACTTACTTTAATCTTTCCTATTCTAAGGGGGATATGAAAATAGTGGCTGCAGACGGTCTTGATGTGGTACCAGTTGATAAGTCTAAGCTTCTTATAGGGGTTGCTGAAACATATGATATAGTTGTGGACGCAGGAGGATCACTTACAGCTTCTGCTCAGGACGGGACAGGATATGCCATGCTTCATACAGGAAACATGAATATGATGCCTACGGATGCCATGGAAATGGAAGAATCTGATATGCAATCTATGAACTCTATGAATTCTATGGAGTCTGCTCATTACGACTTCCTGAGATCAGAAAAATCTACAGAATACAGCAGTGGTCTTGATGAAAGAGTTGTGCAGCTAAATCTTACAGGGGATATGGACAGATATGTCTGGACATTTAATAATAAAGCACTCACAGAAAGTGATAAAATCCTTGTGAGAAAAGGGGAAAAAGTCAGATTCATCTTAAAAAATGAAACTATGATGCGTCACCCTCTTCATCTCCACGGACATTTCTTCAGAGTTATAAATAATAACGGACCAAATTCCCCTCTGAAACACACAGTAGATATTCCTCCTATGCAGACCGTAGAGATAGAGTTTTTGGCCCAGGAGGAAAAAGATTGGTTTTTTCATTGTCATAATTTATACCATATGAAAACAGGTATGTCCAGGATAGTGAGCTATGACAGTGAGAACCTTTCCAAGGATTTGTCCAGCAAGCTTTCCTGGGACAGAAGATGGTTTTATAAGGGCTATATTTCTGGGGCCACAAATTATTCAGATATCAATATCACAGCATTTAATTCAAAAAACACCCTTTCTCTAATGGGAGAGGCATCCTATGAAGGAGAGCATGATATGGATATACAATATGGAAGATATATAAATCGAAATTTATCTTTAATTACAGGTTTTAATTTTGAGGAGGGTGAAGACGGAGAAGTAGACAACAGGGGATTTGTGGGTGTGGAGTATCTTCTTTCTCTGCTTATAGAGTCTGAAGTAAAGATTTATGATGACGGAGATCTGGAAACAGATTTTTCTAGTGAACTGCAACTCACAGACAGACTGCAGTTCAACTGGGAGTTGAATACTGATGGAGAGTATCTATTGGAGCTAGAATACAGATATAGAAAATGGATTTCTTTCATGGCAAATGTCCACTCAGAATATGATGAAGGGGTGGGGATAAAAATAAATTTTTAAGTTTGTTAAAATAAGATTTATGATGATGGATTTTGAAAACAATAAATTTATAGATAGTTTATTGCTAGGAGGTGTCTTAAATGAAAAAGATAACAATTAAAGGTATGATGTGCGGTCATTGTGTAGAAACCATCGAGAAAAAACTGAAATCCACAGAGGGTGTCGAAGATGTCAAAGTTTCTCTTGAGGAAAAGACGGCCTTTATTTCCGGCGAAGTTGAGAATGATCTGATTAAATCAGTAATTGAAGGAGAAGGATATCAGGTTATCTCTGTAGAAAATATTGAAGAATATCCGAAAGATAAAAAAGAAAAAAATAAAGATAAAAATTAATATTACTTTTTCTTTCCTTTTAAAAAATTTGATTTTATCCAATTCCAATTCATTCCCACATGAAAAAAAGCCAAAAATATAAACAAATATCCAAGTTTTGGGTGGACCAGATAAAATATTTCTGGAGGCATTAAACTTCTTAGAAAGACCACGGCTACAATGGATATAAAATTTATTAAAAGAAGTAGATTGATTATTTTAAGCAATGTAATTTTTTTCATAAAAACACCACCCATAAAAATTATCCTATTGCTATATTTGATTAAATCTGAATTTTCCTCTGTATAAAATAATGTATTAGTTGAGATAAAGTCAACTATCTATAAAAGCAAGTGGCAATTTAGTCCAATATAATAGGATTGATGTCATCTTTAAGGAGAGAATGCTTATGAGAATCCCAGTAAAAGAATTAAAAGATTATTCCATATTTTTAAAGCCATTCTTTTGGAGTCAAAAGAAGAGATATGGAAAAGTTCTGATTCCAGGTCTTCTCTGGGGAAGAGTCCCAAAACTTTTTGCAGCTGTAGCAGTTCTCTACGGAGTGTTAATCAGAAAGAAATCCCCCATAAGCCCTGTGATACGATCAATAGTAACGGTTAGGGTTTCCCAAATAAACTGGTGCCGTTTTTGTGTTGACATAAATTCCTCTACACTAGCTAAACTAACCAATTCAATGGATAAAGTTGAAAATCTTGAAAAGTGGAGGGAGTCTGACCTCTTTGATGACAGAGAGAGGGCTATCCTTGAGTACACCGAAGCGATAACATATTCAGACAGGGAGGTTACTGACGAGATGGTTGCCCTTCTAAAGAACTATTTTGATGAAGATGGCATAGTTGAGCTAACCGGCCTAATAGCTTTTCAGAATTTATCCAGTAAATTCAACGGCGCTCTGGATGTTGCTCCTCAGGGATTTTGCAAACTCCCTTCTGAAAATATAAAACATGAGACTTGAGGATTAAAAAATCTTGAGAGATAAATTTTGAACTATTATTAGGAGGTGAAAAAATGAAAAGGATATTATGGGTTATTTTGACGATATTCATTTTAATTAGCTGTTCTGGCAAAAATGATGAGAGAAAAATCAACCCCGATGATCACAAGGTAATTGGTGAGATTATTGATGGTGCAAGAGTTATAGAAGTAGAGGCATACCGCTTTGCCTTTGAACCGGATTATATAGTCGTAAATGCAGGGGAAAAAGTCACGCTTAATTTTACAACCCGGGATGTGACACATGGGTTTATGATTGAAAAGATGGGTATTGACGTGAATATAAATCCAGGAGAAATAAGTACTATAGAATTTACTCCAGAAAAAAGCGGAATTTATAAATTCCGGTGTTCAGTTCCTTGCGGAAGTGGGCATAAAGCGATGGTCGGGTATTTGATTGTAAAATAAGATAAAAGCTGCCGGAATTCCGGCAGCTTTTATCTTATTTTTTTAATTAGGCTCCCGCTTTTTACTGGCACTTGATTTATATTATCTATAATATATTGCCTACTCATATTCTGGCTTAAACATTGCATCATTGCTGTTTTTACAGACACAGAAACATTTTTAGAAAAAGCCAACATTGAAGTCAACAACATCGTAATCACTAATAAAATTATATAAATTTAATTATCTGTCTTAATGCTGGAATGCCAACGTTTCATGAGCAGTGAGTTACTTACCACAGAAACCGAGCTAAAAGCCATGGCGGCTCCAGCTATTATTGGACTTAATAAAAATCCTGTAAAAGGATAGAGAGCCCCTGCAGCCAGAGGAATTCCGAGACTGTTATAGAAAAATGCCCAAAATAAATTTTGCTTGATTTTTCTCATGGTATATTTTGACAGCTCCATTGCAACAACCACGTCTCTCAAATCCTCTTTTATAAGCACAATATCCCCAGACTCTATTGCAACATCGGTTCCTGAACCTATTGCTATTCCCAGGTCAGCCTGGGTAAGAGCAGGGGCATCATTTATTCCGTCCCCAACCATTGCAACCTTCTTGCCTTCCTCTTGAAGTTGTTTCACACTGTTTGCTTTGTCCTGAGGCAGAACCTCAGCCAGAACCCTTTTGATTCCCACCTGTTTTGCTATCGCCTCAGCTGTACGCCTGTTGTCACCTGTTATCATGATGGTTTCTATCCCATGTTTATTCAACGTTTCTATAGCTTTGGCCGAGTGCTCCTTCAATGTATCAGCTACAGCTATAATACCTGCCAACTTTTTATCTACAGCAATGAGCATGGCAGTCTTACCTTCAGTTTCAAGTTCTTCAAGCTTTTTTAAAGCCGATTCATAATCAACATTTTTTTCTTCCATAAGCTTCCGGTTTCCGAAATCGATCCACATATCCTTGTATCTGACCTCTATACCCTTTCCGGTAATTGAATTAAACTCATCTGGGGTGTCGATTTTTATCTGTTTCTCCTTTGCATGGGCAACTATCGCTTCCCCTAGAGGATGCTCCGAATTTTTTTCGGCAACTGCCGCAAAGATAAGTATTTCATCCTGAGAGAACTCTGATACTGTAACAATATCTGTCACCTGAGGTTCTCCCTTTGTAAGAGTCCCCGTTTTATCAAAAACTATAGTATCTATTTTTTGTGCCATCTGGAGACTCTCTGCATTTTTAAAGAGTATCCCTGCTTCAGCTCCTTTTCCGGTTCCGACCATTATAGCGGTAGGAGTTGCCAAACCTAGGGCACATGGACAGGCGATTATTAAAACTGCCACGAATATTGTGAGAGCAAAGGTAAATCCTCCTACAAAGTACCACATTATACTTGATATAATTGCTATACTTACCACGATAGGTACAAAATAAGCTGATATTATATCGGCAAGCTTTTGTATGGGAGCCTTGCTCCCCTGAGCATCCTCTACCATTTTTATGATCTGGGCAAGTGCCGTATCGACTCCTACCTTGGTTGCTTTGAATTTAAAGCTTCCGGTTTTATTCATTGTGGCACCGACTACTCTGTCCCCTTCGGATTTTTCAACAGGAATACTTTCACCGGTTAGCATACTCTCGTCCACACTGGAATGTCCCTCTACTATATCTCCATCAACAGGAATCTTTTGACCAGGTTTAACTACTACTACATCTCCTACCATCACTTCTTCAGCGGGAATCTCAATTTCATTACCATCTCTTATAATCAGTGCGGTTTTGGCGGAAAGACTCATAAGTTTTTTTATGGCCTCACTTGTTTTGCCCTTAGCTTTCGCTTCGAGGAACCTTCCAAGCAAAATAAAGGCTACCAGAAGACCGGCCACCTCAAAGTATAGCTGGTCATGTCTCCTTTTTAACATAGCCCAGATACTATATATGAATGCCGACCCTGTACCAATGGCCACTAGAGTATCCATATTTGCAGTTTTTGCTTTTATAATAGATTTTAGACCTTTTGTGTAGAACTCATAACCTACAAGTATTATGGGAATCGTGATTAAAAACTGTATTACTCCCATGTGTTTGTTTATGATATCGTTAATTGGAAGCCCCATATGTGGACCCATGGCAAAATATAACAAAGGCAGACCCAGAATCATAGCGATACTTGTTTTATATTTTAATGAACGGATCTCTTTTTCTCTTGCCTCTTTTTCTTTGTCCTGATTTTCAGTTTCCAAAAAATTGTCATAACCCGCATCTTTTATTATCTTTCTTATCTTCGCGGAGTCAATTATTTTTGGATCATATTCTATTGTAGCCTTTTCCGTTGGTAGCAGAGTTTTTCCACTTATTCCAGAGAGTTTCTCCAGAGCTGATCCCACGATCCCCATACAGTGTGGATTGTCCATCCCTATGATTTTCAGTTTCATAGTGGCAGTAGATTCAGGTTTTTTTACCTTATAACCGCTGTCAACGATTATTTTTTTCAAATCTTCTTCACTGATTTTATCAGGGAAGTAGTTCACAGTGGCTTTTCTGGTAGCAAGATTGACATTGACATCTTTTATCCCTTCGGTATTTTTTATATTTTTTTCTATCTTGGTGGCACAGGAACCGCAGGTCATGTCCTCTATCTCGATAACGCATTTAGTAGCTGCTTTCATTTTTTCTTCAGGATTTTCTATCTTTTTATGTTGGAATTCCTCATAGCATTTTTTGCTGCAAAAATAATAGGTGGTGCCATCCTTGTCCAGTTTAAATTTAGATTTTTCTGGATCCACTTCCATACCGCAAACAGGATCTTTTGCCATAAATATCACTCCTTATTAAAAATAGAGATACATACATTTTAGATCACATATACTGTTTTTTCCTTAAGTCACCTTTTTTTTGAGAAATTTTGAATTGGCGTATGGTTTTCACATTTTATAAATTTTACAGAAGCTTTATTGCCCCTTAGACAGTTTGGACTCTTGCGCGAATTAATATTAAAGAGCAACGATATGACTAGAAGAAGATACTCTATGGAAGAAAAAGAAAGGATATTGGAAGAAGTTAAACTTGTTAAGAATAGAAGAGCCGTGGCAGCTAAGTATAATTTGGCTGAAAGTACCATCAGAGGGTGGGAAAAAAAGCTTTCTCAGAAAGAATTTGGGCAACAGAAGGATTTAAGTAAAATTAATAAAACCCTTGAGACTGAAAATAAGGCACTGAAGGAAATTTCTGCTGAAAAAGATCTTGAAATCAAGATTTTGAAGGATGTGTTAAAAAAGATGTAACCACTATTTTTAAGTATCAAGTAGCAAAGCATTGGATTGACGAGGGTAATAAACCGTCCTTAGTCCTGAGATAAGAAGGCCTATCGGCTATGTAAAGAATTAAAACTTCTCCAAAAATATCTACCTCAGCCCAAAGAAAAAAGGTTCTAGCTACAAGTAAAAAGGTCAAATCATCAAACAAATTATGGAAATAGACGTGGAGTATGGATATATCCATGGAATCGAAAGATTATTCTACGTTTATGAAATTATCGATGTTTTGATAGAAGTATAATTGATTACCACATCGGGTTCTCCTGTACTGCGGAAGATGTTTGCAAATCTTTAATTAGAGCTGTTAACAGGAGATTAGAACTCATACCTGAGGAACTCTATATTAGAAGTGACAACGGGTCCCAGTTTACTAGCAAATTATTTTGAGACACTTGCAGACCTCTAGGAATAAATCATGAAAGAATCCCCAATGCTATCCCTGATAAAAATGCTCATATAGAGTCATTTCATAGTATTTTAGAGCTGGAAGTCTTTGGTTATAAGTATTTTGAAAGTTTTCAAGAAGCCTATAAAGAGATGCAGGAATTTATAGATTTCTATAATACAAAAAGAATTCATGGAAGTTTAAAATATATGACTCCCCAGGAATTCTATGAGAAATACAAAGGAAAAGAATCAGAGAAATTTAAAGTAGCAGCGTAAAACGCGCAAACTAAGGAAATAAGTCCAATAATTAGGGGGTCAAACCGGTTTTAAGGTGCCTTGTTCTGTTTCTATTTATTTTCGCTATTCCTTATACTGAGATTATACCTTTTTGATATTTTCTGCAGCAATTCACCTATGAAACACTGGTAAATTATATTAAAATTAGTAAAAAATAGTTTCTGACACCTTAAAAATGAGATTTAATTTTGATTGATTCTGTTGATGTATATTATAACTATTAATTATAATAAATTAGTGATTAATTAAAAAGACACCTCAAAAGAGTGCCTAAAACTACTGGGTTTGGATAGACTATACTTCAAATGACTAGAAAGCGTATCTTTTAAATTCACACTAAATTCTTGAAAATCTCTGTGAATATATTTTAGCATTTTTAATTATACAAAAACATTCTTCATAATAATTAAAACTATTGGAACAGAAATTAGCATTAACAGGGTGGTTTGAGCAACTCCTCTTACAGCCAATTGAGTATCACAGTTTTTTTCTTCTGAAAATATAACAGTCAGTGACCCTGATGGCAGTGCAGTAAGAAGTACAATAATCAGGGCAATATCTCTTTCAATTTTAAAAACAGATAAAACTAAACACATTACAAATGGCAATAAAATTAATCTGAAAAAAGATATAATATAAGGGTACTTTTCAGTAAAGATACTTCTAAAATCCATTCTCGAGACTTCACAGCCGATAATTATCATTGATAAAGGCACTATCATAGAACCAACCATTGAAAGAGATTCACCTACAAAATTAGGCAATCTGAATGGCAGAATATAAAGAAAAACTGACAGAAGAGAAATCAAAATTATTTTATTAAAAATAACTTTTTTTCTTTTAGTTTTATCTCCCAATTCCATAAGATAAATACCTAAAGAAAAGAAGAAAATCTGATAACTTACATTGTAAGCGACTCCGTACAAAAGTCCTTTTTGTCCAAACAGTTCAACGAGTAATGGGAAACCTATAAAACCAACATTAGCAAAAACAATTAAATTGATGAAAACACTTTTAAAACCCCAGTCACCTTTAATTTTTTTGCTTATCAATATCAATATTCCTAATGAAATTAAATAATATAAGGCACTTACTCCAAATACAATTGCTATTCCTAAGAAGTTCTCTTTTTCAAACGGTTGAAATGCCGAGGCTAATATACTAGCCGGTAAAACTGCTTCCATAAGTAATTTAGAAAGGTTTTTCTTCATTTCTTCAGTTATTGTGCCAACTCTTTCAAGAGTAAATCCTAAACCCATCATTAAGATTATTTTACCAAATAATTCTATCAATTGATTGACCATTTATTTTCCACCTTTTTAATTTACTAAACACTTTTATTAAATCTACTTTCTTTGTAATGCTGTACACTTTCTCAATTGCTTCTTTTAAATATTTTTGGATGCTCTCTTTTTTATATTGTGGTTAAATCTTTATAAAAATATAAGGTGCTTATTTATAAAACATGCACCTTTATTACTAAAAAAATTATTTATAATTGTGAAATATAAATGTCAGTAAATATAGTCTCAATTTCCTCTTTGCTAACTGTAGCAGGTGCCATAAATCTCAATACATTTTTGTATGTCCAATATGTTATCAATAAGACACATTTTTTTAAAAGCTTCAATCATTACTTTCGCTTCCATATGAGCATTTTGTTTATAGTTTTTATATGTAAATTTAATAATAGGCATCAAGCCTACCTCTCTTACACCGCTAATAAAAATAGCTTTATTACTTAAATCTTCTAATATTTATTTGAAATATTTCCAAATCTCTTCACAATTTTTCAGTCATGTTTCTTCCAATGGCTTTAATAAAGTAGAACAGGAAACCGAATTACCACATAAGTTCCCCCGTGTGCACTTACAGACTAGTTATAAATTATAATTTCACTTAATGGGAGTCCTAACACGATACCTTAAATTTTATATATACACTTAAAAATTAATGTTCTCAAAATTAATTACTATTTTTTCTATCTTTTTCTTAAATTCTAAAAGTCCATTTTTTATTTTTTCTTCTTTAGAATCTGCTCTGAAGGTTGGAATACTTACACTTAGTGCCATATAAATTTCATCCTTCTTCACTATTGGAACTGAATAACATTGAATATCTTCTGTAACTTCTTCTTTTTCATAGGCTATGCCTGTTTTTCTGATCTCTAAAATTTCGTTATATAAATCTTCTATACTATCAATCGTTTTAGGAGTTATTTTTTTTAAACCATTAGGATAAAGATCTTTCAATTCTGTAAAGGTATGCTTGCTTAAAAGTGCCTTTCCTAAACTTGTGCAATACGCTGGTAATCTTGTTCCTTCATTTGAAACTAGTCTAATACGTTCTGATGAGTCAATTCTTATTAGGTATAAAACTTCCCCATCTTTTAATACCGCTAGCTGGCATGTTTCAGAGAATCGATCTACTAGTTCCTGCATTTCATTTTTTAATATACCCAGAACAGTGTTTTTATTCAAATATGCTGCTGACAAAGCAAGTACTCTTGCTCCCAGTGTAAATTTTAAAGTTTGTTCATTAAGACTCAAGTATCCTTCACTATTCAAAGTTTGAATAATTGGATATAAGCTACTTTTTGGTATTTCTAAAATTTTTGTTAACTCTGTTAAACTATAACCATTTTCTGAATTTGCCAATTTTTCTAATATTTCTAATACTCTTAATGTTGATCTGTGCTGATACAATGACATATCTCTCCTCACTTTTTTATAATTTCATCTATTATTATACTTCTTTTGTTATTTTGTGCAACATCTAATAAAAATTCCTTCCTCATTAATTAATTAATGAGGAAGGAATTAATATTATTCTATGCAATTTTTTTAAATAATTCAACTAATTTCTCTTTATTAAAGAAAACAGGATTTGCTCCAGCACAAGCATCATTCATTGCATTCTTTGCTAATCTATCAAAATCTGGTGAATTAACTCCCACATCTCTTAGAGTTTTAGGAATCCCAACTTTTTCTGAAAGATTTTTAATAGCTTCTATTACAAATTCTGCACACTGGATATCTGTTTTATTCGCAACATCCATACCTATTGTTTTAGCAATTGCTCTAAATTTTGCAGGAATAAATTTAGAATTCTCTTCTTGAACTATAGGAAGAAGCATTGCATTACAAACACCATGTGGTAAATCGTATAATCCTCCTAATTGATGGGCCATAGCATGCACATTTCCTAATCCAGCATTACTAAATGCTATTCCATTCAAGAAACATGCATAACTAAGCTGTTCTCTTGCCTCACTATCATTTCCATCTTTAACTGCTCTGGGGAGATAGTCAAAAATTTGCTTTATAGCATATAGAGCTGTTGAATCAGTAACATCATATGCTCCCTTAGCTACCACTGCTTCTATAGCATGTGTCAAGGCATCCATACCTGTTGCAGCAGTTAAATCTGAAGGTTTACTCAGCATAAGTTCCGGGTCATTAACAGTTATGGCAGCAAGTGAATTTGTATCTACCATAATCATCTTTACATGTCTTTCTTCATCTGTAATAACATAATTAATCGTTACTTCTGCTGAAGTCCCGGCAGTTGTTGTTATAGCAACAATCGGAAGAGATTTTTCTTTTGTTTTGTTTACCCCTTCATAATGCTTAACTTCACCACCATTTGTACCTAAAATAGCAATAGCCTTACCACAATCTTGAGGTGATCCACCTCCAATTGTAATAACGAAATCACATTCCGATTTTTTTAAAAGTTCTAATCCTAAATTCACATTACTCACTGTCGGATTAGGCTTAACATTAT
Source organism: uncultured Ilyobacter sp. (assembly GCF_963668515.1). NCBI lineage: Bacteria > Fusobacteriati > Fusobacteriota > Fusobacteriia > Fusobacteriales > Fusobacteriaceae > Ilyobacter > uncultured Ilyobacter sp. Next base: position 227,906 of record NZ_OY764866.1, read on the forward strand.
CATAAATAACATACTCTATATCTATTTTATCTAACAAATCTGTTACTTTATTAACCGTACCACTAGACACAAGAAATTTATCACTAACTATTAACGCTTTTTTTGTTCCTAAACTACTTACTGGTCCCTCAATCTCAGCTAAACAACCTTTCCCTATTAAATTAATTGGAGGGATATAATAAATACTCATAATCAATCTCCTTTATATAAATAATAATTTTATAGCTGCCCTCGACTAAATCTATTTAGTCGAGGGCCTTAAATTTTAAATCTATAATTTTTTATACAAAATTACATGCTCTAGCTATAGCAATTTCATTGAATCCTAATACTTCCGATTTTGTCGGTTTACCGTTTGCTGTTTCAATAACTTGTTTTAGCAAACTATCGCTTAGTTGTTCCATGTTTTCTGGACCATAAATTACAGGACTAGCATCAAAATCTATATTATCTTTCATCATTTGAGCAGTTATCTTGTTTCCAGTAATTTTTACAACTGGAGCAATGGGATTGCCTGTCGGTGTCCCTCGTCCTGTTGTGAATAACACAATCTGAGCTCCACCTGCAATCATTCCTGCAACTGAAGAAGGGTCATTACCAGGAGTATCCATTATTACCAGCCCCCTTTCTGTAACTGGCTTTGCATAATCAAATACTTCATTTATAGTAGAATGTCCTCCTTTATGAATGCATCCAAGTGATTTTTCTTCTAATGTTGTTATTCCTCCAGCTTTATTTCCTGGAGATGGATTCCCCTCTCTAACATCAACACCTGCACCTTGAATATGCTTTTCATATCTATGTATTATCTCATAAATTCTATTTTTTACTCTTTCATCTTTTGCTCGTCTTGCTAATATATGTTCTGCCCCTATAAATTCCGTAGTTTCACTTAAAATTGAAGTAGCACCTAACTCTATAATTTTATCACTAAATTCTCCCACAAGTGGATTTGAAGCTAATCCTGAAGTTGGGTCTGACCCTCCACACTCTGTTCCTATAATCAATTCAGAAACCGGAAACTCTTCCCTTCTAATCGACATTGCATCTTCTACCATTTCTCTAGCAAATCTAACAGCCTGTTCTACAGCCTTGAGAGTTCCACCAACTTCTTGAATTATTACACCTTTAATAGGTTTGTTAGTTCTTTTTTTAATTGCTTCTACAACTAAATCCATCTGACAGTTCTCACAACCTAAAGAAACAACTACTGTTCCATAAATATTAGGGTTAGCGGCAAATCCAGCCATTGTATCCATTGTTAGTTCTTGATCTGGTGCAACTTGAGAACATCCAAGCTGGTTATTAAATGTAACTGTACCATTTACTTGTGAAGAAACTATCCTTGTAGTATCAGAAGCACACACACTTGCAGGCAGTACTAAAACATTGTTTCTAACTCCAACTTTTCCGTCAGGTCTTCTATAACCATAAAAATTCATACTTAATTTCCTCCCTAAAGATCATTTTATATTTTTATTCATCAATCTCATTATAATTCTTCTCTGACACCTTCTACATTATGCTCATGAACATGCATCCCTGTCTCAATACTAATTTTTGCAACACCGATATGTTCTCCGTACTTAACTACAGGTTTACCTTCTGAAATATCTTTAGCTGCGGCTTTATGATAAATAGTAATATCATCCAGTGCAATTATTGTGCTAATATCACCATTTTTTTTCGTATATTTAATTTCTGAGCCTTTTTTTATCTCCTCAATCGCCACTACAACATCATCTTGGTCATCTATTATTACTGCATTTAACATAATCAAACTCTCCTTTTAATTTTTATTTTATCAACTAAAAAGTTATTTTATTTTTCTATTGAATATCTAGTACTTTATCTTTATTTTCAATTGGAATTTGCGGACATCCGTATTTTTTTGCCCACCAAGTGGTTATTAATGGTACCACTATAGCACTAAACACCACCGCTGCTGCCACCTGAGTTGTTGCTGTTGCAGCATAAGGTGCCCACGCTGGATCTATTATAGCTACTGCAGCTGGTGTTGCTATACTGTTCCCTGCTGCACTGGAGACTGCCCATCCCGCATATCCAGGACGTTTTCCAAGAAATACATCACAAAGTACTATAAATGTACCTCCTACAAATACAACTATGGATCCTAAGAGAATTCCTGAGAATCCACCCTTAATTATGTTAGTCAGATTGATTCCTCCACCCAATGTAAATCCTACAAAAGGGATCAAAAGAGCGCATCCAGGTTCTAGGAACTTCTTCAGTTCTTTATCGAAGTTACCTAATATCATTCCAACAATTATAGGAACAACTGCTGCCAAAAGAGACATAAGTGGTATATTAGCTAGTCCAGATGCACCTAAGGCAACTAGTGTAAAAAATGGTCCGTCATTTATAGTTAAAAGACTCATAGCAGCACTGTCGGTTTCATCACCATAATTAGTCATAAGTGAAAGATATAAACTTCCATTACTATTGGTAACTGAGCTTATAACTGCCAAGGTAGTCAAACCAAAAATTCCACCCATACCGAATACCTTACCTATAAAAATACCTATTACTGCCCCTATTAAAAATTTAGCACCCAACAAAATTCCGCCTCTTTTTAATACCTTGGGCATTTCTCTAAATTGAAGTTGAGTTCCTAAGCAGACAAGTTGGACACCAATTATTGAAGCGGCTCCTTTGCTTGAGAATACCGCTGTAGTGAATGACCCTATCTGTACAATCTGAGGACAGAATGTATTAATGAGTGCTGCCAAAAACATTGGGACAATCATCATTCCTGCAGGAACTTTTTTTATAAATTTCATAATCATTTTTAGTTTCCCCCTTTTTTTTAAGTATATTACTCGACTTGTGCAAATTAATATGATTTTTATAATCGGTATTTAAAACTATTTTCCATATATTTTTAGACTAGGTATTTAGGCTTTTAGTTCTTTTAAGTAGTTTTTTTAAATTATGACGTCTGAATTGTAAGCTGAGATATTTTTTGCACAAGTCCAGTATATTATTTAATTATTAACCTTTAAATTTTTTCATGATATTTTTTATTCTTTCAGTTTGCTCTTCGCTAACCTTTGAAAACGGGGTCGTACAATTTTCATCTATTTCCACTCCATTTAGAATCATTGCTTTTTTCATTGTTGGAATAAAAGGATTAGAAACTTCATATAGCTCCATCATTTTATTTACTTCCTTTTGGATTTCAAAAGCTTTCTCATAGTCTTTCTCCCTTACTGTCTTAGACCATTCTGAAAACTTTTTAGGGTAGAGGTTTGAAAGTCCTCCGATACAACCTGCTCCTCCGGAAATTACATTACTCAGAAAAAATTCATCAAATCCACTATATATTTGAAATTCTGGAAATTCTGGGATAATTGTCTCTATTAATTTTCTTGTGTGCCCCATTTCAACCACGGTATCTTTATAACCTACTATATTTTTGTGTTTTCTACATAAGTTTAAAGTTATCTCTGGAGATAAATCATATCCTGTTCTATCTGGGAAATTATAAAGATAAATACTGGCATTTGTCCCTTCTGCTACTTCACTATAATATCTTTCTAAATTTTCATTTGATAGTGTGAAATAATAAGGACTTATTACCATCACCCCATCCACGCCTCTTTTGTGAGCATATTCTGATAATTCAATTGTTTCATCTACTCTCATTCTTGCTGTTCCAATTAATAATTTAGCTTTCCCTTTGATAGTTTCAACAGCACAATCGATTAATTTTTTATGTTCTTCCATGGTCAGGTTGAAAAATTCTCCGGTACTTCCAAGTACTACTATACCATCAATACCTCCTTCTATAAGGTGATTATAAACTTTTCTGTTCCCTTCCAAATGAATATTTTGATTTTCATCAAATATTGTTACTGCTGGTGTCATAAATTTTTTCATTTCTAGCTCCTTTTATATAACAGTATTTTTTAAGTTACCTATTTTTTCTATGGTACAAATTACTTCATCACCTTTTTTCAAAAAACTTTGTGGAACCATTCCTAGCCCTACACCTGATGGAGTACCTGTTGCGATAATATCTCCTGCTTCTAAAGTTATTCCTTTCGTTAGCTCTTCAATGATTTCACCTATTCCTTTAATCAAATATTTTGTATTAGAATTTTGTCTCAATTCTCCGTTTACATAACTTTTTATATCTAATTCAGGTGGGAAATTCAAAGCGCTTTTATGTACAATACAAGGTCCCATGGCCGCAAAAGAATCCAGTCCTTTTCCTATGTACCACTGATTATGATCTGCTTGTAATTTTCTTGCTGATAAATCATTAATTATCGAATAACCAAAAATATATTCTTCTGCATCTTCTTTCTTTACATTTCTGCATTTTTTACCAATTATAACTCCTAATTCAACCTCATAATCAATTTGTGAATCTAGATCAAAATGGCCTTCTATATCTTGATTAGTTCCAACAATACTTGAAACTCTCTTGGAAAAATAAACTGTTTTCTTAGGTTCAATAAAATTACCATTATCAAATTTTTCTTTTGTTTCTATTAAATGCTCATTATAGTTAACTCCTACACATATAATATCATGCTTGGTTTTTTCTAATATTGGTAATAATTTGATTTTTTCCAAGGGAATTGCATTTTCTTCTACTTTTAGATCCTCCATAGAATTTTCTATTAGAATATTCATATCCGAAATTTCTAATCCCTTTGACTCTTTGATTTTAAAAACTTTACTTTCGCATTTTGATAATATTCCTAAATTAATCTGTTCCAAATTTCTAGTTTTGTACCTAATTAATTTCAAATCATTCTCCTCTCTTATTATTGTTCTTATATAAAAACACAGTACTTATATAAGATCCTTATAGTAGTTTATACTCTTCATTTGACAATTTGTCAAACTTTTTGTTCTTTTTTTATCGTTAATTTTCAAATTAAATGCAATTCTTAATTCACCCATAATACTAAAATCAACGTTTTAAAGGATGATACGTAATATCTCAATCACTACAAAATTATTTAAAAACCAATTTTCCAAATATATTATTTAAGTTTAAATTACTACAGTATTTTGAACTTTCTGAATATTTATAATAAAAAAACTTCAAAACAAAAAACAGTATCAAAAGATCAAAGTTCATTTTGATACTGTTCCACGTAAAAAAATCTAGTCTATAAACCAATAAATGCGTTCTCAAATTCTCGTCTTAAAAACTATAGCTTTTGAGACGAGAAGAGAAACAGAATTTGGATTTTTAAAATGAATTTTTTAATTGGTATTACTAACTCTTCAATGTCTTTTGCAAAATATCCTTCCCAGGGAAACTTACCAATCTGTTATGAAAAGTCTGACATAAAAAATGACACCCATAAGGTGTCACTTAACCTCTATATATAGGTGCTCAAAACACAGACAGTGTCTATTTCAAATTACCTCCACCATAATTTTTTTTCATTAATTCTGTCTTTAATTTAGACTCCAATGCAGCTATTTCATCATTTAATTTCTGAATTTTTTTCCAGTCTGGACTATCGTTTAATAGCTCTGTTTCAATTTCTAACTGTTTTCTACCGATAGATCTACCATATTGACTGTATATTTTTAGATTTTCCTCTCTTATTTTCATATAGGCCTTTTCTTCTTCAGGAGTAAGTCTTCGTTGTGGCATATATATATCATCTTCATACGTACCTCTATGATATCCCGGCCCCATCATATATCCTCCATATCCTGGCCCCATCATGCCTTGTCCATAACCCGGTCCCATCATGTATCCTCCATATCCTGGTCCCATCATGCGCCTTCCGTAACCCGGCCCCATCATGTGCCCGTTGTAATACCCTCTCTCTTCATAGTTTTTATCATTACTATCTGCATAAGCCACCGATGATAAAGCCAAAATTGCAGTTAAAATTAATAACCATTTTTTCATGACATCCTCCTTTAAGATTTTGAAATAATACATCTCCAGTATAGTATTAGCTATTTCAGCGGAATTTCCTCTTTTAGATATACTAGCAAGAATTGGATTATGGGTATAAAAAACAGAAACTAATCTAATGAATTGATAAAAGTTTATAGGTTCAAAAATAAAACCATCTTCGAACCACTACAGTCATCATCTTGTGCTCACGAGGTAAGAACAACTTAGATCACACAAGAAAATCTAAAAAATAAAATAGACATAAAGTTGTTTAATTTTTTTATTTAGAAGAATCAATGATGCTTTTGCAAACCATCCTAAATATAAATCTTCCGTTTTTCCAAATAATTTGGAATGGAATACTATTGAGATCCAAAGATTTCTTGACTATGGAAAGCCCCAATTCGGTTGCTTCTATTTCTGAATCTTCAGCATTTTTACTCAAAAGCCTAATATCTGCAGTTATCCTCTTTGAAAAAAAGGCTTCTGCAATTAATTATACAATTTAAGATTTTAGTAAAAAATACTTTTCTTTTTTGATAAAATCAGTGATACTCTAGTTAAGAGTATTTTAGCGGTGTGTCTGAACTAAAAAATACAACTCGATCTGATTATAAATAAAAGGGGTGTTGCAGCCATGAGAAAAATACTTTTTAAAAGTTTTGTACCGTTTTTAATCGGAATACTTATATTTTCATTTTTGATACTGCTGAATCAGCTCAATCAGTTGGCCATCTCTTCCACTTCACTTCTGGGAAGTTATGGTTATGTCATAAGCTGGGGGCTTTTCACTGCTCTCGGGATATACACCTTCTACCCTGTAGTGAGGATGGTCACAATGCCAAAGGTGATAAAAAGACCTGACGGGGCCTCAAGTCCGGAAGAAAAGAGAGACTTTTATTTTTCACATAAAGACAGGATAGTGAGGGAATATTCCAGAAAAAACTCACATCTGAAGGACATAATATCCATGGAAAATATCCAGCAGCTGAAGGATTCTAACAGTATACAGGCGATAAGAACTGCTTTAGGAGGTATAGAGACTAGTATGGACAGGGAAGTGGATTCTCTGACAAAGAGCTATGCTACGGCGATATTCACTGCCACTGCCCTCTCTCAGAACGGAAGTTTGGATGCAATATTTGTACTGAAGCTTCAGCTAGAGATGATATGGAAAATAGCCAGAGTATATAATCAGAAACCAAAACTAAAAGACCTTTTTTACCTCTATACAGGTGTATTTTCCAGTGCCCTGGCCTCTGCAGGGATATCCGAGATACCTGTGGAAGAGATAGCAAATACCTTCATAAACAGCAGCTTAAAAGGTATGCCTATTATCTCTAGGATAGGTAGCAAGATAATCGACGGTGTATTTGAAGGGACCTGCAATGCCCTTCTTTGCCTGCGAGTCGGTTATATTGCCAAGGGATACAGCAAGATCTCAGAAGATCTGGATGAAAAATCCATAAGAAAAGGCAGCAGGATGAAGGCCTTACGTACTATTAAAGAGATAAACTATAAAGAGACCATTATCAATTTGGTGAAGAGGGATAAAAATGATGCTTAATCTGAAAAAAGGAGTCAAGAAGCTGCTTTTTCTGGACAGAGTGGAAAAGGTAGAAAAAACAGAAAAAATTCTTAAAAGTGATATCAAGAGATATGACCAGGATATAGATGAGCTGAGGATAGAGGTGGAGGCTATAAATAAAGAGGTCGAGAAGATAAAGAGAAAAGCCTCTAGGTGGCGCAACATTTTTATTATTTTAATCTTCATGAATTTTATTCTTACAGTTTATTTTGGTTATTATTTTATAAATGTTCTCAGAGTCTAAATTCTGGGGACATTTTTTTATATTTCAAAAGTAGGTACGGAAGATTATTTTTGGTAAATTATATAGTAGAAGTTTGATTTCCATTTTTTTTAAAATTTTAGCCGTAAGAAAGGGGGATTTTTTATGATAAAAAGAAAATTATTAATACTGATGTTGTTTCTTATCTCTTTGTCCCTGATATCTGTTTTTTCCTACGGGGATGTATACACCAAGCAGAAAAAACATGTGGACGGGATGAACATCATGGGAAGAACCCAGCCTGCTCGTGATTTTGTTGTAGAGACCTGGATTAGTCCAGAGAGAGTTTCAGTCGAGGACGAAAACAGCAAGACAGTTATCGATTTTGACAAAAATATAATAAGAATAGCCGATCATAATGAAAAAACCATTATGTCTATGCCTATGAATTTTTCAGAGATCATCGATCAAAAAAGCAGCGGAATATCCAAAGATGAGTCTGCAGAATTTAAAAAATTTATGGGAAAGATGATGCAGGTAAGTGTGAGTGTAAAAGAAACCGGTGAGAAGAAAAAAATAGGCAAGTGGAACTGCACAAAATATATACAGGTCATGAGAACAGGAATGGGCGAGTTTAAATCGGAAATATGGGCCACAGAAGATATTGATATTGACAGGGAACTTTATGCAAAATATATCTCTGCCATGAAGGGAACAATGCCCGGAATGAATGAAAATATGAAAGAGATACTAAAGGAGACTAAAAAAATAAGAGGAATGGAGGTGTACGCAGAACAAACTACCGAAATGATGGGTCAGACTATGAGGTCTTCTACAGAACTTTTAGAGTATAAAAAAGGCAAAGCCCCGGCCACGGCTTTTGAGATGCCAAGCGGGTATAAAAATGTGGAATTTTAAATAATTTTTTTATGGAATTAGAAGATTCCTGTTTCATTTAAATATAAAGAAGGGGTAAAATTAATTTTTTGTCCCTTCTTTTGTTCTGTGGTAAGAACTTCTAATTTTACTTTTTAACCCTTCTGAACACCATATTCCCTACTCTTTCAGGAAAAGAGCTGGATCCTGGTCCTCTTTCTAGTACAGCATCCTCAGGGATATGATAATGATCTGCTATGACCTCTTTTACACGGCTGCCCCTGGCACACACCCATTCCGGCCTCGTACGTCTCTTCACACCGTCTAACGAGTCTACTTTGATCCCTCTGTCAAGAGAGTTTCTGACCGTCTTTTCTGTCACCTGCTCGCATCTGCAGACTATTCTTTAGGGTCTCCTAGAGGAAGGTTGATGAGAGGGAGAGTCTCTTTCATTGGGATCAGGGCGTCCTTTGGTTTTTTCTTTATAATGGCCTCCCTATAGGGGTTGAAATTTTCCTTCTGAATCATTTCCAAGCCTGATTTTTTTAATATGTCCGCAACATAGACCGCTATCTCAGGAGAGGATGTAAGCCCTGGAGACTCTATTCCTGCTACATTGACAAAGCCTTTCAAGAAGGTCTCTTCTACAATGAAGTCTTTTTCAGAACTCGAAGCCCTTATTCCAGAGGCTTGGAAAGTATACCTCTATGACGTGGATATTAAAAAAGTATAATCCTGCTGCTATAAGGGACAGAAAAACAAGAAGAGAGACAGCCTGAGAGCGAAATATTAAGAGTGCCAATATCAAAATAATCAATACAATACCGAGCATAATAATCACCCCCGACTGAATTGTACATAATTTTCCAATCACAATAATCTAAAAAATGCTCACTTAAAGTTATACTTAAAAATCGTCTGCTTCCTTTATATTTTTAAAATTTCCTTTGTTTAATTATGTGTATTTTAACTCAAGTTGCTACTTGAAATAAATTCAGTAATTTTCAAAGGTCTAGTGGGTAGATGTTTCTGTTATCGGCTTTGTAAGCTACAGTCCTCGGTTCCCTTCTCATCCACTGGATAAGGTGTTTCATAGTCGCTATCGCTCCTTGAACTCCCTTAACTTATTCTGTAGGACGACTGAGTGCGGGTTTTTCCTGTATAAGTCCTGCGACTTGAAAATTCAAAAATTATAAAAACATGTTATCTCAACTAAAAAGCAAGCACATAGAAATTTTAGATTTTATGCACTCAAAAAGTTTTTTAAATTTTCGGCCATTGACAAAATAAGCATTAAGAATGACTGAGAGAAATCTTTAGAAAAAATCAACTGTCTGAGCGAAGCGAGTAGCCAAAAAATAACGAATTATACGAGTATATTTTCTGGTTCTCAGAAAGCAAGTTTCTGAGTTTCATCATTCATACTAGATTTCCGAAGGTATTTAGCTTATTTTTCACAGGCCTTGATCTTTAGGAAATGCCTTTGGGGTGCTTTCATCAAGGAAAAGTGACGGAAGTTTAGATAAATTCAATAATTTCTAATCTAATGTCCTCAAAAGTGTATCATAAAAAAGACTGTGCTGCTCCATCCCTCGCCCTGAATAGATTGTCCCAAAGAGGTATATCTCTCCTGTGACATTTTTAAAAAGTCTTTTTAATACCGCATCTAAATCTAGTTTTTCCATCTGAAGCTCATCCTCTCCTGTGAAAACTCTTCCTATAGGCCAGTCTTTATTTAAGGACCATAAGTTTTGGAATTCATTATAGCTTTTAAGAGTATAGAGGGGGTTTCTCACATCAGTCAGTATAAGTATCCTGCTTTTTCTACCAGTCCCTATGAAACTTCCCGGAGTAGATAGAGATATGTAACCTCCCTCTAATTTAACCCCTATATCCTCTAAGCTAGGCGTCATCTTAGCGCCCTCCCTTATAAATTTTATAAACTCATAGTTTGCATCCTTTAGCATCTGAAAACCCTCCATCACCCTTACAAAATCCTCTGATGAATCCATGAGTTCCCTACAGGCCTTTATATCCTTGGCATCGTCACTTCTACCGACGAAATATTCCAGATACACCGATGTGAAAAACTTATTTATCGGCAGCTCCCTGTCCAGGGATTTTATAAATTCAACCATGTTGTTGTATTCCTCTATTTTATTCATAGGAAGCCTTCTTAAGAGCTGTTTGTCCTCTATCTTTTCCAGTTTGTAGTCTCTTTTAGACAGGTAGTCTGCCAAAAGGGCGGAACTTATTAGATCCATCTGAAGGACTATATTTATAAAGACCTTCATCTCGTCATAATTTATTCTTATTTTTTTAAACCTGTAAAAAACCAGGGCAAAAATAGTCAAGGCAAACACATAGGGGTTGTCTGTAACCTTATCATTTTTAGAGGTATAGAGGTATTTTATATCCATCTTCTCTGATATTCTGGAAAGCCCAAAATCCAAAGTCACATTATACCTCGGGGTAATTACCGATATTTCATTTCCCGGTACTCCCTGTTCCAAAAGTTCCACCACCAGTCTCAGAACTTTCTTGTCCTCTTTACTTCTAAACTCATTTTCAAGATCTGTTTTTATGTTTGAATTTGCAGCAGTTTCTTCTGTGTCTAACATCAAATTTTTTGAAATAACCTCTATAAACTCCCTAAATTTTTCTGCATTTTTATTTTTTTCAAGTCTCTCCTCCTGAAAATTTGGAAGTAATTCCTTTTCTATATAATTTCTAGAAAACTGATATATCCCGTAAGGTCCGTCGGTATTATAATAAAGGATACTTCCTTTCACCCACTTAGAAAGTTCCATTATGAAATCCCCCTGTGATATAGATACATTTTCCAAGTTGTCCACCACGAGATATTTTACACTGTTTTGAAGATATTCCAGATATTTTTCATCTTTTAGAAGATAGTTAAAATAAAGATAAATTGATACGGCATTATCCACAATCCCCTCTTCTATTATTCTCTCGATGTACCGAACCGTTATTTCGTTCATCTCTTTATAAAATTCCACTTCTAGTTTTTCATCTTCTACCTTGCTTTTATATATCCTTTCCCCTATTTTTTTATAACTTGTATTGGATAGGGAGGCCCCTGTGATATTTGACAAAAGTTTCCTAGCTATCTCCTCATCGCTGCTTATGATTCCCTGAAGGGAATCTTTTTTTCTATAAAATTCAACTGTTTTGGACATGAGGCTTTGAGAGGCTTCATAGTGCATAAAAACAGGTTCAATCTCATGTTTTTTTATAAGGCTACACTTTTCTAAAACCACAGGCCAGAACAGCCTCAATTCCCTCTGAATAAATCCGAAATATGAAAAAATTCTAAGCTGCGAGGCCACCTTAAAATCAACATTTTTCATCCATTTTATTCTCTCTGTCCTGTTGGCCACAAGGACCAGAATATCGTTAGAGTTTATTCCGTCTGACAGCATACGGCAGTATCTTTTGATTGCATTTTCTGTTTTGCCACTTCCGGTTTCTCCTAAAATAACTCTTCTCATAAAATCATCACCCTAACCAATTTTACACGGGAAATAAAAAAAAGAAAACCTCTTTATAGGTTTTCTTTATCTAACTTTTATTAATTTCTCTTAATTTAGCTCAAGTTGCTACTTGAAATAAATTCTCCTAAATTACTGAATTTATCTGAATATTAGAACCAAAAGATTTTGTCACGAATGGACACTAATAAAAGATAGGGAAATTAGCACGAATAAGGACAAAATCTTTTGGTTACAGAGAAAAGAAGAGAGTATCACGGAGGAGAGCGATATTAAAGTCAAAAGATTTTATCACGAATGAACACCAATAAAAGATAGGGAAATTAACACGAATAAGGACAAAATCTTTTGGTCACAGAGAAAAGAAGAGAGTATCACGGAGGAGAGCGATATTAAAGTCAAAAAATTTTGTCACGAATGGGCACTAATAAAAGATAGGGAAATTAGCACGAATAATAAAAAACCTTTTGGTCACAGAGGACGCAGAGAAAAAGAGGGAGTTTCATAGAGTTGAACCCAAAAGTATTTATACTTTCTTTTTTGAGTGGTTTTTTATCTCTTTTCACTTGCCATTGATAAAATCAGCGTTAAGAATGACCGAAGTGGAATCCTTAGATAAATTCGACTGTCTGAGCGTAGCGAGTTTCGAATTTATCTTGGATTTCCGAGGGCATTTAGCTGATTTTTCACGGGCTTGAACTTTTGGTTACTTTTCTTTCAAGAGAAAAGTAACGAATTCTTATAAATTCGATACTTTAATTTGAATAAAGATAGTAACTTAGCTTAATTTCATTCAGATGGAAGATAGAAAAATTTAACTTATCTCCTCTAGATCCAAAAAAATTCCCCCTAGGATAAAATAACTGAGACTTATAAGGAAAATAGATATCACTATACCCACTAGGCTAAGGGCCATTAGAACAGCCATTAGTATGCAGTTTGTGTATAGGGGAAGGTCTTTTAATTTTTCCACCATTTCCAAAGGGGCATCCAGTTTCTTCAAAAAAACTGCATATACCACCAAGAGAATAAGATCAGCCACTCCAAAGGCCAGCTGAAACCAGAAAAGCTGGATAGGATAAGATTTTGCCAAAATCATCCCCCCATGACCTACAATGGTAAGGCATATCATTAAATTTATTATTTTATTCATTTTAAAACTATTAAGCCTGTTATTTAGCTCCTCTTTAAACCTCAGCATTATAAAGGTGAAGATTAAAACAGAAAAAAATGTCCCTAAGGTTATAATCCAGAAGGGTGGTCTCTGAGATTCCCTGGTGATCTGAAGAGACTGGAGAACAAGATTATAACCTCCATAAAAAAAGCATATTTGCTTCATCACGTTAAGAGATACCTCTTTCATAAAAATCACACCTTCATAATAGAGTTTTTATTCCTTGGCCTCTTCTAGATAACTCATCTCCATAAAAATATTTCCAAGAATAAAATAGCTGAAACTTATAAGGAAAACAGCAAAAATAATCCCCACTATGGTAAATATCATAAATACTGCCACAAGAATACAGTTACTGTATAGCCTCAGGCTTTTTATTTTCTCAAGTTTCTCAAGAGGAGCATCCAAATTTTTCAAAAAAACAGCATAAATAATATCTAAAACCATACCCCCTATACCCAGGAAAAGCTGCATATAGATAACACTTTGAGGATAGGCCCTTCCCAAAAGTGATGTGGCATACCCGGCAACAGACATATATATCATTATTATTATAACCTTATCCATCTTTATGCTGTTCAGACGCCTGTTCAGCTCCTCTTTAAATCTCAGCATTATGAATATAAATATTGCCACTGAGACAAAAGAGATAAGGGTAACTAACCATGTAGGAGTTTTTTCAGGAGATATGCTAAACTGAGTCACGAGGCTAAACATGCCATAAAAATAACATATAGCTTTCATCGCCTCTAAAGAAATCATATTCATAAATATCCCTCCCATATTTCTCTCTACAACTACTTTACTTTATTAAATTGCATAGACCTTTTATTTTATTGATTTTTTAAGAAGATTGAAGTAATATAGGCATTAGGAAGGTTATGAGGTGATTTTATGAGCAGTTCAGAAATATTAAATAGAGAGAATTTTTTTAAAGAGTTCTCCATAGACGAAGAGTATTTCAAAAGTACCGGACTAGAGTGGAGTGAACTTGAAAAAATATATCAAGACTACACATTACTGGTTCCTATCATGGAAAAGAGAGCAGAAGAGATAGTTCTGCATATAATGGCATTAAAAGATGTCCATTCTGTAAGACGCCGGGTAAAAAAAGCGGAACATCTTATTGAAAAAATCATAAGAAAGGGGAGAAAATATGCAGATAGGGGTATCAATGTCAAAACTTACAAAAAAATTGTAACTGACCTTATAGGGGTTAGAGTTTTACATCTATTCAAGGATGACTGGAAAAGCATACATGAAGAGATAATCGATTTATGGGAAACAAAAGAAACCCCGCAGATCAATATAAGAAGAGGAGACTACAACCTAGATAAGCTCCGTGAAGGGATAAAAAACTGCAACTGCGATATAATTGTGAGAGAACATGGCTACCGATCTGTACACTACCTCATAGGAGCCTCTCTGAGTGCCCAAAAGGAAGTCCTTGTAGAGATTCAGGTAAGGACTGTTTTCGAAGAAGCCTGGAGTGAAATAGACCATATAATAAGATATCCCTATGATATAGACAACCCGATTCTTTCTGAATATCTCGGAATATTCAATAGAATTGTAGGAAGTGCAGATGAGATGGGAATGTTTATAAAAAAATTAAAAAAAGAGGTTGGTAAAGACAACCCAAATCCTAGAGAATTGGATAATAAATTCAAATAGTGTTATACGCTGCCCTTATATTTGGGACAGTTTTTTTATTTTCCAATATAAAAGCATATTTTTTACGGAAAATACCTTCGGTAATTACTCAATGTTTACTCTTTTTATACAATTTATTTTTTTATTGAAAAGGAAAACAGGAATAAATATATAAAATTAAGAATATAAAGAAGGAGGTGAAAATATGGTTTCAGATCTTAGAATTTACAAAGGAGATTATGAAAGAGGAAAAATCCCTATAAAAGACTTCCAGGAATATCCATTAGAGCATCTTCATGAATGGCTTATAGAAGCATATGAAAAAGGTGAAAAATTTCCAAACACCATGACTCTTAGCACCGTAACCCAGTCTGGGGTCACAATGAGCGCTGTTCCTCTAAAATCCTTTAAAAATGAAAAACTCAGATTTTTCAGCAGTTATGACAAAGACTATAATTCAGAATTAGGTTCCAAAGGCTCTGTGGGTGTTCATTTCTTTTTCAAAAAAACAAAAAGACAGATTTTTATAAGAGGCGATATCGAAAAAATACCTGTATCGGAATCTGAGGATTATTTTAATGAACAACCAAAGGAAGATAAAATCATGATATGGGCTACAAAAGAGGGAAAGGCAATCTTAAAAAAAGACGAACTAAAAAATCATTTCGATCAAATCAGAGACAGATTCAAAGGCAGCTCTATTCCATACCCGGAATTTTGGGGCGGTTATGATATAACTCCCAAGTATATAGAATTCCTAGAGGGTATAGAGGGTGGAGTGCATCAAAAATTAATTTATCAGCTTATAAATGGAAAATGGACAAAGAAAAAAACTACATCTTAGTGTAATTATGAAAATAAATTAACCATACAAAAAGGAGTTTTTAAAAACTCCTTTTTTCATTATATTCAGAATATTCAGATTAGATTTTCAGTACTCAAATACATATTATCCCAGTATTTTTCGAGCCTCTAAAAGTCTTTGGGACGCTGTAAAAATAACAGCAGAAAAGAATACTACTCCTATCGGGTTTATATACTTTGTAAAAAGCATCATCATTGTAAAAAATATAAACCCCTCAGTCCTTTCAGCGACTCCAGCTTGATAATAAAAAGATTTGCTTCCCTTTTTTTTCGCCATCATCCCAGTGGTTAAAAAAACCGTCATAGAAAATATTATACTGCAGGTCAGGATGAGCATTATCATTCTAGTATTTGAAAATCTAAATGCCAACCCCAATATAACAGATATTTCCACAAGCCTGTCAAAAGTTATATCCATAACTGTACCAAAAGGAGTCGCGCCATTTTCCCTAGCTATGGTACCATCAACTGCGTCGAGGAGACCTGACAACCACAAAACTGTGATAGCCATTAGCGGCATTTTAAAGTAGATAAAAATACCTGCTGATATCCCCATAAAAAAAGCGATAACAGTAACCTGGTTAGCAGTGAAATTATATCTCATGAAAAAATTCGCCACTTTTTTTATAATTGGCTGTACATGTTTTCTAGCGTGTGTGTCGAGCATTTTTAGCACCTCTATTCATATCAATATAATATTATCCTTGTTATACTTTACATAGAGTTCCATATGATTCTCCATAGGAAATTCAACACGGTTTTGAACCACCTCTATACACTCTCCGCCTATATCAATATCAAAATGGTAAAACCCGCTTTTAAAGGCACTGTCCTTTACTCTTCCTTTCAGAACTCCCTCATTGTCACCCGGTTTCTCTTCTAATGTTACCCTTAGGTCCTCTGACTTCAAAGCCAGGCAGACTTTTTCGGCCTCACTAAAATTTACGGAAAATTCTATATTTTTACTGTAAAAGATACCACTTTTAATCTTTCCGGTAAATATGTTATTTATCCCTATAAATTTTGCCACAAAAGGTGATGACGGTTTTTTATAGAGGTTCAACGGAGTGTCAAACTGGGCAAGGTTTCCATTGTCCAATATGGCAATTTTATCCGACAGATAAAATGCTTCATTTCTGTCGTGAGTCACAAAAAGTACCGTACTTTTATGTTTCTTCTGAATTTTTTTGAGAAGTTTCTGCAATTTCCCCCTGAGTCCCTCATCTAGCGCTGAAAAAGGTTCATCCATGAGCAGAAGTCTAGGTTCCATGACAAGTGCTCTCGCTATGGATACCCTCTGCTTTTGACCACCACTGAGGTCATAGGGATGTCTTTTTTCAAAACCACCGAGCCCAAGCTCTTTCAATACATTTTTAGCCTTTTTTAGTCTCTCCCTTTTACTTATTCCCATCATTTTAAGACCAAAGGCTACATTATCCTCTACATTTAGGTTTGGAAGAAGCAGAGAATCTTGAAAAATCATAGATAGCCCTTTCTCTTTGGGGGATTTTCCCCTGGTCCCTTCCCCCTGTATATAAACTTCCCCGTCATAATCCTCTATTAGCCCGGAGATTATATTCAATAAAGTGGTCTTTCCACATCCAGATTCTCCTAAAAGGGTTACAAACTCACCTTTTTCAATTTTCAGATTAAAATCTATCATTTGAAAATTATCATATTTTTTACCTATATCTTTCAGAATTACCATACTATGTCCCCTGTCGTTTTTTTATTGTAAATCCTCTTTACTTTTCTCTCTAAAATAAAGAGCAAAGAAAAATTTATGAATATATAGAATACACTATATACCGCTCCAGCCTTTATATTCCCGCCGGATATATATGGAAACATCAAAATAGGGATAGTCAAAACCTTCCCCCCTCCTATAATTAGGGTATTAAGATATTGTGCAAAGGATACTATTATCACCAGGCTTCCTCCCGCTATTACAGAAGGCATTATATGGGGTAAAGTAATATAAAAAAATCTCTGCATCCCATTGGCTCCTAGCATTTTACCCACCATCTCATAATTTTCATTGAGAGTTCTATATCCTATAGTTGTAGAATGGATATAGTAGGGAAGAGTAAGTACCGTATGTATAAACACAACCCCTATAAGGGTTTCTGACAGTCCTAGCCTGATGAAAGTAAAGTAGATCCCCATACTGGTAACAAATGAGGGAATAATCAAAGGAAGAAAAACCAGACCCTGAATAATTTTTTTTCCTTTAAAATTCTTTCTTGCCAGTATATTTGCCGCCGGAGTCCCCAGGATAATATTAAGAAAAAGTGTCAACAGAGCCGTTCCAATAGTGGTAATCGAGGCATCATAAGTTTTTTTGTCATTTATTATATAAAGCCATGAATCAAGGTTTAAACTTTCATATATAAGAGCGCCAAAGGGAAGTATAAAACATATCATTATAATTGCCCCGAGTATTTTCATCACCAATCTTTTCATCTAATCCCACGCCCTTTGATTTTTACCTACGGTGAATTTATGAATACAGTATACCAATACTCCCCCTGTCATACTAATTAATGAAATAAACATATTTATCACCATAAGGTTTGGCCTGTCAGCAAGGTTTCCCTTAGAGTACATGTCATAAGCCATCACTGCCAGAGCCTTTGGATAGGTCACTCCAAGTATATAGGGAGTTTCAAATGCAGTAAACATATAAGCAATTATAATAAAAAAACTCATAAGGAGGGATGGCCCCATCAAGGGAAGCACCACTTCGAAAAAAAATCTAATTTTTCCTACACCAAAAATATAAGCCACAGAGTCCCATTTTTTATTTATCCTCTGAAGAACCGGAAAAGACATCATAACTACAAAGGGGCAGGTTTTCCATACATAGGTTATCATTATTCCGATTCCTTTTTCATCATTTGTCATGATGGGAAACTCTCTGTAGTTTTCTATTATCCCTGTCGATACTAGGCAGCGGCTGATAAATCCATTTTGTAAAATAAGTATCAATATGAGATAAGATGCCACGAGATAAGGTACAAGCAGAGGACTTTCTATTATTTTCTTTAAATAATTCCCCTTGAAATACCTACTCTTCAAATTCAAATATAGAAAAAAGAGCAAGCCTATAGAGAACAATAAGGATAGCAATGAAGAGCAGAGGGCCATCTTTGACGTAAATACTAGCGAGTCCAAAAAACTTTCACTTTTCAAGACCTCCCTATAGTATTCCAATGTGAAAATAGATTCTCCCGTTATTTTATTCAGTCCGAAGCTCTGTAACAGCCCATAAATAAATCCATAAATAAAAAACAAAGTTATGAATAAAATTACAGGCATCAGATAGATATATCTTTTAATTTTTTCCAATCCTCTCTAGCCATCCCTTTTCTATTATTTGAAGCTTTTCCGGAGAAAGCTCTCTCACTCTTTTTGCCGCTCTTTCCTCTAGTGTGGGGAGCACATCTGACTGGCCCACCATTTCAAAATTTTCCCTATCTTCTTGAGATAATTTACTCATATCAAGAATGGTAGAATCACCCCAGTTTTTAGGATCCTGTTTTGCTAGCTGAGCTTCTTCTGATAACAGATAATTTATCACATATAAGGCTCCAGCCTTATTTTTAGAATTTTCAGGTATGCTCAGATAATGATTGTTAAACAGCGTTCCCCTTTCTAGAAGAAAGCTTTTGCTGTCCTCAGAAAATTCCCCCGATGCAATTTTATTGCTCGCTTTATTGACGGCGTATCCCATAGTTACACCGATCTCTTTGTTAGTGTATAAGATATCAAGTTTACCTTCACTTTCAGGATAGGTTTCGCCTTTTCTCCAGAGATAGGACTCTAGCTCTTCGAAATAATTCCACACCTCTTCAAGAGCTGCCTTAAATTCCTCATTGCTCATACCTTGAGCCTTCTCTTCCCCTATTATATCTATAACCATGTTTCTCACAAAAGCACTTCCTGTAAAATCAGGGACAGCTGGATATGTAAAAATTCCTGGATTGGCTCTTACATACTCTTTGAGAGTTTCATGATCTTTGAAAGGTACAGCCCCTTTTGAACTGGGGTATATAAAATTAAACTGTGTTTCTCCCCAGGGAACCTCCAACCCATTTATAGGTTCTCCAAAGTCACTCACCAGAGTTGCTTTCTTTACTTTTTCTATTATAGGAAGATTTTTCACAAAGTTCCCCCATAAAACATTACTTTCCTTCAGAAGCTTAAAATTCTCTCCGTTTATCCATATTATATCTACACTTCCATTTTTTTTCCCTGCCTGGTTTTCAACTATAAGTTTGTTTACAGTGTCTTTTATATCTGTAATGGGTACCCTGTTAAGAGTTATATCATTTTTATCTTTTAGCGAGTCTGCCACAAAAGTATCCATAAATTTATTTATCTCTACAGACCCACCCCACATATATATGTTTACCTCTGTTCCTCGAGAGATTTTTTCCACTTTTTCCCAGTTATAATCAAGTCCTATAGAACCTTCCTCTTTTTTAGCACAGGCCACCGCCATAAGAATTATAATTAAAAATAAAATTTTCTTCATCGTGTTCCCCCATTTCAATTATTCATCAGTTTCTAATTTAGAATATTTTTTAACTACATTGCTAGATTCATATTTTGATTATATAATATACACTTCCTATTAGCAAATAAGAGAGCTTTTATCCTTATATTCAAACAATAATATAGTTTTAAAAAATTTATAAATTGATATTTCTAAGTCTAGAAAAGGTATAAGCTATCTAAAGATTGTTGACATAATATATTAATCAATTTTTATACTGAATTTAGAGAATCTTTTGATTCGATCCTCATTAAAGTACAGGAAATTAAACTACGACCTGTTATTTGCTTTTTTGTTCAGCTCTAGTTTTGACTTGTACCTATTCATCCATTTTTTTACAAGGCCTATTTTTCTAGGAATAGCCTTTTTTGCCGTATAAGTTTCTTCAAATAACAGATCCAATATATGAATAGAGTCTATTTTAAAAATTTCCATTGATTCTCTGCATGCTGCGCAATAAGATATCATATGTCCTGTGGTATTTTCTTCAGCTCTTTTTTTCATTACCATTCTTGCAGCATCTGGATTTGCAGAAATGGCAACCCCTCCGAAGCCACAACATCTAGTTTTACCTCTTGAGTTTTCAAGTTCTTCCACTTTGTAACCCATCTTATCCATTATCCACCTTATCCCGTCCTGAAGGTCGTCTCTGCCTCTAGTGGGACACGAGTCATGGATATTAAATACAATATCTGACCTTTTACCTATTCCGTATTTTTCATCAGGGAGACCTATTTCAGGAAGAAGAGTCCACAGAGAAACCACATCCTGTTTCAGATATTCTGAAAACACTACAAAACAAGACTGACAGGCCACAATTACAGTATCTGCTCCCAATTTGTCAATTTCATTTTGAACTTCATCAAATCTTTTTTTAAATTTTTCCTTCTGTCCTAGAGATTCTGTCGGTTTCCCACAGCATTTCAAGACAGAACCTACTTCTCCGTCAAGCTTATCTTGCAAGTGCCCTAGCACATTCCCCACTGCTTCTGGATTATACGATGGCAGAGAACATCCAGGGAAAAATACATATTTTGTTTTCTTTCCACCTGGAGCCTTATTTGATGTATTAAATAATTTTGAATATCCTAAATATTGATGCACCTCTATAGCTTTTTTTCCCTTCATTGAAAACTGCCCTCCGTTATTCTTTATATATTCCTGCCATCCATAAAGGTATCTTTAATGTCGATTGTATTTCCAGCTATCAGATCTTCATTTTTCATAAATCTGTTTGCAAAAAAAATAGTAGATATTCTTATTTTACCAATGGCTTCTATTGAAATATAAATTGCAAAATTAAATCGAATATTCTATTTCACCCAAGAAAACTGCCTGGGATAGAAAATATCCCAGGCAATTTCTTTGTCTATATTGATAGCCCAAACTGTTAAATTTTTACTCTAGTTTTGATCTTTCTTTTTTTCTAATAATTTAGGAATCAGGGATATAAATATAAAGCACAAAGCAGCTACACCAAGATAAGTCAGATTCTTAGCCGAGATCCCTTCTCCGCTTGCTATAGCCCCTGCACTCAGAGTATATGCCGCTGTTCCAGGTATTATAAATATCGTCGAAAGAATCGAATACTGTAAAAAACTAATCCCTGTCAGTCCGTAGACGTAGTTCTGAACATTGAAAGGGAAAATAGGCACAAGCCTTGTAGTCATGAGGATTCTCCACCCCTGATTTTTTACTCCCTGATCTATCTTTTGAAAAATCAGAGAATCTGAAAATTTTCTTTCTATGGATTCCCTGAAAAGGTATCTAGCCACAAGAAATGCTGATGACATCCCCAATCCAGCTCCTATAACTGTGTATACGGTTCCCATAAGAGGGCCAAATACTACCCCCCCCAAAACCGTAATAGGAAGCCCTGGCAAAAAGAAAATACAGGCTACTATATAAAGTGCTATGTAAACTAACGGTCCTAGTACTCCAAAACTATTTATCCAATTCTTTAACTCCTTTATATTTTCAAGGCTGATATAATCAAAAACTCCACCTTTATATAGCACGAAAATTACAATCAAGAAGGCTATCAAAATTGTTGTTCCTTTTTTATTCTTCATAGCTCATTCCTCACAATAGGCAGACCTTATTTTTCAGTATTTTTTGTCCTGTTTATCGTTTTTATGAGACAACATCTACTCATTACATTATATTACCCTAATATTTAAAGAAGGGCAATCTTTATTTTAGAGAATTTTTTTAAGTTTATTTCACAAAATTTAACATATATATTTTTTATAACTTTAATTTTAAACATTCACCTTGTTAACTATTGACACCTATATTTCCTTCCGTTGTATTCATGTTATAAATGTACGGTTGGATTGATATTCGTCTTATTTATCATTTCTGTTGAAAAAAGTTATCTAATATTCTAAAAAAAAATTACAGATAATAATATCTTTTTAGAAGTTGAAAAATCCCGAATGGCTCCTGAACTCGCTCCACTTAACTTCTAAAGTTTAGATCAATCTAAAACCTGCAAAGGCAACTTTTTTAAGTGTCATTTGCGGGTTTTTTTATTTATAGATTCAACTCAAGATTATTCATACTTTTTTAAAAATACAAAACAAACCAATAATACATATAAAACTTGTATTTTATGTGTTTTGATTTATAGTTAAAATATCATAAGTTCTTTAGAAAGTCAATTTCCTATTTTAAGATAAATTGAAAATAAAAAAAAGCACCTTATGGGTGCTTGACTATCAATGGTGCCTAGAAGTGGATTCGAACCACCGACCGCACGGGTATGAACCGTGTGCTCTAGCCAACTGAGCTATCTAGGCGTAAAATATGGTGGAGCTAACCGGGATCGAACCGGTGACCTCTACGCTGCCAGCGTAGCGCTCTCCCAGCTGAGCTATAGCCCCAACTTTAAAAAATTAATGGTGGTGAGAGAAGGATTCGAACCTTCGAAGGCGGAGCCGGCAGATTTACAGTCTGCTCCCTTTGGCCACTCGGGAATCTCACCATTTTTGGTACCCCGTAGGAGAATTGAACTCCTGTCTTCAGAGTGAAAATCTGATGTCCTCACCACTGGACGAACGGGGCTTATTTGGTGGTCGCAACAGGACTTGAACCTGTGACCCCCTGCTTGTAAGGCAGGTGCTCTCCCAACTGAGCTATGCGACCATATTTTATTGGTACCCCTAGGAGAATTGAACTCCTGTCTTCAGAGTGAAAATCTGATGTTCTCATCACTGGACTTATTGGAGCGGGAAACCAGGTTCGAACTGGCGACATTCAGCTTGGAAGGCTGACGCTCTACCAACTGAGCTATTCCCGCATAATAATGGTGCCGCTTATCGGAGTCGAACCAATCACCTACTGATTACAAGTCAGTTGCTCTACCAGATGAGCTAAAGCGGCATAAATGGTGCGTCACACAGGGATCGAACCTGTGACAACACGATTAAAAGTCGTGTGCTCTACCAACTGAGCTAGTGACGCATTTTCTCTTGCAACAGGATAAATAATATCATAGCTAAAGGGCTTTGTCAACGTTTTTTTTATCTCGATATCCAGATTACAAAGGAGGAATAAATACGCTTTCAGATACCATAAAAACTAGCTTCACTCTATTTTTATAAAAATTAATACAACCTCAATATTTTTTATTGCCAGAGTGCCTATAAAAAAGAGAGCTTATTATCTTCTGTCTGAAATAAAAAAAATTTTACACGGATCAGGCAGATAATGGCTCTCCATTTCATTTATAAAAATATCATTCCATTAACTTCATAAGTTCATCCTTTAGAGTTTCTGAGGCGAAAGACGCTTTTACACTGTTGTGATATATTTTTTTATACTCCTCATATGCCATTCCAAACTCTTTAGAAACGAGATTTATCTCTTTTCCAAGGCTTGTGTCCGATACTGTCCGGTTATCTGTATTCAGGGTTACCTTTATCCCGTCTTTTAAAAATCTGTAAACAGGGTGATCAGAAAGACCATTTACAGCCTTTGTCTGAACATTGCTTGTTGGACACATCTCCAAAGTTATCTCACGTTTTTTTATCATTTCATAAGCCTCTGGACACTCTCTTATAATTACTCCGTGCCCTATCCTCTCGGCCCCTAGCAGCTCCACTGCATCACTCACATTTCCCCCTACACCTGTTTCTCCAGCATGTATAGTTATTCTGTAGCCGTACTTTTTGGCCAGTTTAATCGGTTCCTGAAAAACCTCGCAAAATCCCCTGTCCTCACTGGCACAAAGATCTATGCCCACTACTCCCCTGCCTAGGAACGCCTTTCCCTTCTCCACCACTTCAAATGCTCTCTCTACCGTAAAGTTTCTCATACAACAGAGTATCAGATTTCCCTTTATTTCAAATCTCTCCTCTCCCACTTTCATCCCCTCAATAACACTGGAAATAACCTCTTCCACTGTAAGTCCCTTATGGATATGGAGCTGAGGTGCAAATCTTATCTCTATGTATTTCACATTTTCCTTTGCTGCATCTTCCATTAGTTCAGAAGTTACTCTTATGAGATTCTCCTTTGACTGCATCACGAGGCCCGGCAGATCAAATCTTGTGAGATATTCCTCGAGATTCTTACAGTCTATAGGAGCTATCATCTGCTCTTTTATTTTATCAAGGTCATAGGTAGGAAGTTCTATCCCATCCTTTTTAGCTATAGCAATAACACTCTCAGGTCTTATGCTCCCGTCTAGATGACAATGCAGTTCTATTTTTGGCAAAGATTTTATGTCCATTTTCCCTCCTTCCAAAATATGGTGTAAAATCACTTTAAATAACCTAAGTTGCTACCTTTATTAAATTAAAGTATTGAATTTATCGGGATTCGTTACTTTTCTCTTGAAAGAAAAGTAACCAAAAGTTCAAGCCTGTGAAAAATCAGCTAAATGCCCTCGGAAATCCAAGATAAATTCGAAACTCGCTACGCTCAGACAGTCGAATTTATCTAAGGATTCCACTTCGGTCATTCTTAACGCTGATTTTATCAATGGCAAGTGAAAAGAGATAAAAAACCACTCAAAAAAGAAAGTATAAATACTTTTGGGTTCAACTCTGTGAAACTCTCCTCCTGTCTCTATGTCTTCTGTGAGCAAAGGGTTTTTTCATTATTCGTGTAAATTTTTCTCTCTTTTATTGGTGTTCATTCGTGACACAATCTTTTGACTCTATATCGATTCTCTCTGTGAAACTCTCTCTTCTCCTCTGTGTCTTCTGTGGCCAAAAGGTTTTGTCCTTATTCGTGCTAATTTCCCTATCTTTTATTAGTGCCCATTCGTGACAAAATTTTTTGACTTTAATATCGCTCTCCTCCGTGATACTCTCTTCTTTTCTCTGTGACCAAAAGATTTTGTTATTATTCGTGTTAATTTCCCTATCTTTTATTGGTCTCCATTCGTGACAAAATCCCTTGACTCTGATATCGCTCTCCTCCGTGATACTCTCTTCTTTTCTCTGTGACCAAAAGGTTTTTTTATTATTCGTGTTAATTCCCTATCTTTCATTAGTGTCCATTCGTGACAAAATCTTTTGATTTTAATATTCAGATAAATTCAGTAATTTATAATAATTTTTTTTAAGTAGCAACTTGGGTTAAATATAATTACTGGCCTTATCTTTTTTTTGTTAACTGTTTTTGAAAAATAAAAAAATCCTCTAATCCCACTGAGATGATATAGGGGTCTCTATCAGAACCCGTTCTTTTCCGATTACAAAAAAGATTAGACTATTGTCCTTTTTGTAAGAGGTTTTTTAGATTTACCTCATGATATCACCAAAAAATAAAAAAAAATAGGACAGATGTCAATCTTTGAATAACCTGTATAAAAAAACCGCCTCTTAAAAGGGCGGTTAAAAAATGTCCTAAGTTTTTTGACTGTGTCTTCACAGTTCAAAATTAATTATTTTCCCGCTATATCTTTTTTTCTGAATTCAAACCCTCTCAATATACTCTTCAGCTCTCCATAGGTACTGTTTGCCGTAAATGTAGAACCTGCAAGTCCGTCAAATTCCATTTCATCATGTTTTTTTCCTATGTAACTGTTTTTCCAGTTATAGTCATGAACCTCGGGATGTCTATCATTTGCATCTGGAAGATAAAAATCCAACAATTTCCCATCTGGAGAAACTATTGCCAAGAGTGCTTCATGCTTGTTATAGGCTTTTATGTGGGTTATGGCTCCATATCCAATTATTTCCCCATTCTTATAAAGAGGAATATAGTTATAATATCCTAGGCCCTTTGAATCTTTCTTTTTTCCAAACCTGTCATAGTCTACCTTCATCATTCTAAAACTCCCTCTAAAATTGTCGATATTATACCTGTCCTCATCCTTACTACTTATCTCATATCCCCAAGAAGAAACTGAAAAAATTATAATAAATAAAAATAAAATATTTTTTTTCATAAAATCCCCTCCAATATTATAGTTGCACAGTCTATATATTAATTATAATCTATTTTCTAAGCTTAATCAATTTTAATGAATGAGTATTTTATTTAATCTGTTTTTTATTAAAATTCCACTTCACCCACCTTGAACTTTATCTTTTTATAAAGTAACCTCTTATTAAAAAAACTTCTTAAATGGTGGTGTTTATGAAAATTGATTACTCTTTTCCCAATACTTTCTTTGATTTTATTAGAGAAAACAGGATCCCAGAAGAATTTATGTCACACCCCTTCTCAGAATTCATCATTAAAAAAAACTCCTGCAGTATTAAAAATATTCAGGAGCTCAAAAAAAACTGGTTTTTTCAAAAATTTTTAAATAAAGAAAATATAATAAATAAGATTTTAGAGGAACTGATATTTTATGAAAATACTTGGACCCATGATCTAAGAAAACATATAGAGCTCTTATTTCCTGAGCACACCATGGAAAATACAGAACTTTTTTTCACTTTAGGTGAAGAGCGAGACAGTAAGAATAGAATTTTTGTAAATATTGGAAAATACATAGATACCAATAGTTACCAAGAGATCATTCCTGAAATAATTTATAAAATGACTCTTTTCCTCTATACACGTAAACACCCCTATAAGATTGATTTAAAACACCTAACTCCTGTCCACTATATGGATTTTATACATTACCTTATTCACTACAAGGGAGCTGCGGCTTATTCAGCCAGACTTTATATGAATTCCAGCTCTTTTGATTATTCAGACTCTTATTTTCTGAGAGATTCTCTCTCATTAAATAAACTTTTAGACTCTTATAACTCTTTATCAAAAACTTTGGAAAAAATGGAAGAGATGAATCTTTCCAAGTTTTTAGAAACTGACTCTTTTCCGGAAAATTTAGGTTATCAGATTTTTAAAAGGACTATCTTATCTGGAAATAGTTTCTATGAAGTTGTATCCAAACCTTTTCCAGACTTTATAAATACGTATCTCCCCCCTATACTTCCCCAAAATATACAAAATTTGTCCAAGGGGAACCTCAGTGAAAGTTCCGCCAGGGAGATCACTCATTGGAAATACCCAGATGAATATTCTATATACAATTTCCCCTCCTGGAATGAGATGTCAAAACTCCGGTGGGCCATTACCTTTAAAGAAAAAAGAGAGAAAGAATTCATAGGTTTTTTTATCCAGGATTCCCTTATCGGTTTCGGACAGATTGTAAAAGGCACTGGGGAAATTGCCATTGGCGTTGGTATACGTCCGGACCTCTGCGGCTATGGATATGGGACAAGGTTAATGGGCATTCTTATAGGGGAATGTAAAAAAATAAATATAAATTCAACTATCTCCCTAAAGGTTAGAAGTTTTAACAAAAGGGCAATTAACTGCTATAAAAACCTTGGATTTCAAGAGATGTCAAAATATAGAACTTACTCCCTTGCAGGAGAGGAGGAATTCATAAAAATGGAACTTCACCCAATGCACTGAAAAAGGAGCCCCAAAAGGCTCCTTTATATATTTTTGTACCAGTCCCATGCGGTTCTTATTATATCGTCTAAATTTGTATATTTTGGCTCCCATCCCAGTTCTTGATTGGCTTTTACGCTACAGGCCACAACACAGGCTGGATCTCCTGGACGCTTTTCAGATATCACAGGGGGTATTTCTTTTCCTGTCACTCTTCTAGATGAGTCTAAAATCTCAAGGGCAGAAAAACCATTTCCATTTCCAAGGTTGAATAAAGTCTCTCACCCTTTGCAGCCTCTAGCACCACAGGAATAAGTACTCTCATAAAAACCTCGCAAATTATTTGAACAACTTAATCTATTCTAAATATTTTTTACAAATTTTAATTTAGTTTTTTTATTTAATCTTCCTCTTTACCCTCTATAATAAACTGTTTATATTTTTCCAAATCCTCAGGCTTCAAAAATGTTGTCACAAGAAGTCCCTCACCTGTGTACTCCTGCTCCATTACCCTTGTACTATCAAGAATGTATGACGAAATATCTCCCCTTGAAAAAGGAATCAGCAGAGTCACCTCCTTGCTTGTTTTAAAAATTTCTTTTTCTATCTCTTTTAAAAGTTCCCCTATACCTTTCCCCTCTATGGCAGATATATATACAGACTTTTCAAAGATATCCCCTGTTTTTTCCAGTTCCTTAGAACTCACTTTATCTATCTTGTTGTAAACCACAAGGAAAGGAGTGTCCTTCACGTTCAGCTCCTCTACCACGTTTCTGGTAACCTTAAGCTGATGTTTATAGTCCTCTCTAGATATATCCACCACATAGAGAAGCAGGCTAGCCTCTTCCACCTCTTCAAGAGTTGATTTAAAAGATTCTATAAGAGCATGGGGAAGCTTGCTGACAAAACCTACGGTATCTATGAGTATAAACTCTAGATTATCTTCAAGCTTTATCTTCCTGTGGAAGGGATCTAGAGTTGCAAAAAGCATATCTTTTACAAAGGACTTTGTCCTTGTATCTTCCTCTTCTCCCATCTGCATAAGGTGGTTCATGATTGTGGACTTCCCTGCATTGGTATAGCCCACAAGGGCCACCGTAGGTATAGAGGTTCTTTTACGCTGTTTTCTCTGAACTTCCCTCTGTTTTTTTACCTCTTCTAGTTCTTTTTCAATATCACTTATACGCTTTGATATTACCCTTCTGTCTAGCTCTAGCTTTGTCTCTCCCAGACCTCTCGTCCCTATACCGGCACCTGTTCTAGAGAGTTCTCCCCCCAACCCTATGAGTCTCGGTTTCTGATACTTTAGCATCGCAAGTTCCACCTGGAGTTTCCCCTCTTTGGATTTTGCCCTGTGGCCAAATATATCTAAAATCAGGCTGGTCCTGTCTATAATCTCTACACCTATTATCCCCTCTAAATTACGAATCTGTATACCAGAGAGTTCATCATCAAAGATAACCATGTCTGCATTTTTTCTTATGGCCTGGTCTCTGATCTCCTCTATTTTTCCCTTCCCCATATAGGTTGAGGATTCCATTCTTTCCCTGCTTTGAGTGATGATATCTACCACCTCTATACTCGCTGCACCTGCCAACTCTTTTAGCTCATTTAGTGAATCCTCAAGGTTTATGCTCTCACCTTTTTGGTAGACATCTAGTCCTGCTAAAATAGCACGTCCCCTTATATTATATTCGCCGCTAATATTGATCACCTCATCTGAAAATATCTTTTACTATATCATACCAGTTTTTATATTTTTTATACATATAAATTGTATAATTAACCCAAGTTGCTACTTCATTTTAAAAATGTATAACCCATTAAAAATAATAAAATTTTGAGTTCAAAAAACCTAGAAGTAACACTATGAATAGCTTTTGGCATCAGTCTATTTATAGAACTTCCTACAGTTTCTATTACTTTCTTTTTATGTGAGGGAAAGAGTCAATTATAAATTCTTTGGTTTTAGATCTATTTTTATTATGTTCCATAATGATATCCGTATTTTACTTGAGGTAGAACCTAACTGGGCCAGTCTTCTAGAGAATCTACTTTTAGAAAGAACATAATCAAAATGAGGATAATCTTCAAAAAAAGTTAAAGTTTTTTGGAAATTACCGTTAAAATATATTCTTGCGATTATAGCCGTTGTAATAACTTCAGCATCTTTCATTTTGGTTTGAGAACTCTCTTGATGTCCAGTAAATTTAAGAATAAATTGAACAAATTCTAATATATTACAAATGTTGTCTTTCATATTTGCACTACTAAAGTTGTTATTTTTAGAGTATTTTACCGCATAATTAGAAAGGTAGCAACTTAGGTTAAATTATGAATTATAATCTATAAAGGATTATAATTCATCTCATTAAAATCAACATAATTAAAAAGAGTGGGAAAGATTTCCCACCCAAATTTAACAGCATCCAAGAGTATCTTCAAACTCATCTTTTCTAGCTGCACATACGGGACATAACCAATCTTCAGGTACATCCTCAAAACTTGTCCCAGGTTCTACTCCGTTTTCTGGATCGCCTCTTTCAGGATCATAAACATATCCACATATTGTACATACCCACTTTTTCATGAAAACCACCCCTTTTGTAATAATAGCTTATTTTAATGGCTTTTTAATGCATTTAATTTTAAATAACTGCAGCAAATATTTCCAAAAAATATTTTAAATCACATTCTTACCTTCCCTTATTTATCATAAAACGCCATCAATAAATGATACTCCATTAATCTAAAAAATTAAAATAAATTCTTTCTTAGTATCTATATTTTATCCTTAAATTTATTCAGCCTCTGAAATTCCCTTTCTATCAAGTATCTTATAATATATTATTTTTATCATAGCAAATACAGGCACTCCTATTAGCATACCTACCGGTCCTCCTACGTTCCCTCCAATCAAAACTGCCGTTACGACCCAAAATGGATTCATCCCAACTGAATTTCCCAAAATTTTAGGTCCCAAAATCCAGCTGTCTATCTGCTGTGCCACCAATATTGCTATCCACATTGGTATGACTTTCAAGGGTAACGTAAATAGCACCAGTACCGTACTTATAATCCCTGCTATTATTGACCCTATATAGGGTATCATGTTGCCCAGACCTATGACAAAGGATATTAAAACGGTATAAGGCACATTTGTGAAAAACATTATTATAAAGCATACCACTCCCACACAGAGTGAAACTAGCGACCTTCCTGTTAAATAATTAAGAAAAATTTTTCTGCTTTCAAAAAGAAAATCTAGAGTTTCACTAACAGCTTCTTTTTTCAAAGTAATAGACAGAGTTTTCCTGATAAACTTTATAAAATATTCCTTATATAATAAGAAATATACTGCAATTAAAAAACCAAAAAATACGTCCACTATTGAAAAGGTCAATTTGACTACTTTTTCTAAAAAACTAGTCACCAAAGATTGGGTATTAGCTATCTGGGAACCTATAAAAGTTGTGAGGTTTTCCTTTAAAAGTTTTTCATCTAAAAAGGTTAACCTATTTTTATTGGCTTCAAATACCTTAATGACCCACGTTTGAGATTTAGTTTTCATCTGAGGAAAACTTTCTATCAATTCACCCACACTCTCTGAAAGAGGTGGTATGACTATGAAAAAAACACCCATAAAAATAAAAACAAAGATCAAAAGTGAAAAGGCTATCCCCAATTTTCTTCCAAAATTAAATTTATTTGAGAAAAAAGTTATTATTGGTTCCAAAATCATTGCAATTACAAGTCCGTAAATAAAAGGCTGAATATATTTATAAAAACTATTCATTATTAATTTTAAGTTTTCCAAATCTTGAAAAAAACTTTGAATTATCACAAGAAACAGCCCTATTAAAAAGAATTTTATATAAAATTTATCATCTCTCATTATACCTCCAACTATAATTTAATGGTTTATCCTAGATTATCGAGGAGAAATCCCTCCATGGTAGCTAGGTTCATAGCAGCCTTTTTTATTGTCACATGTCTGAATTATAGTTCAGTTTAGCCACCATGTCTTCTAGCCCATTTTTCATTACTTCACTCTTGTTATATTTTTTCATTCTATCTATAAAGTCGATTACCTTATCAAATAACTCCGTCTTCTTTAATTTTTCATTGTCCCAATTTTCATCACATTGGACCAAGCCCATGTATTCCATATACCTCTGGAATGTTCTCAGGAAATTGATTCTTCCAAAAACTCCCCTTTTAGTCTCCCATTCTTGCCCTAAAAAATCACATCCTTGCTATCTATTTTTAATTTTCTCATAACTTTTAGTAATTTATAAAGTATCTATTGCTTATTGAATTTCACTCACTATCTCCAGGAGCATCTTGGCTTCTTCCTTGGACAACGTAATACCCTTCCCCATCTTCTCATGGTTTGAATCCCAGTCTCTGATCTCTATTTTAGGTGCTCTGTTGTTCCAGGATACAAGGTTTACCGCTTTCTTTCATCCCTTTGCACCTTCACCGATTACTCCAAGATTTTATACTATTTCAAATTTAATGTCAGCCATAATACTCTCCTTGATTTCATCTGAATTTTTGTTCTGTTATTGACTCCATTGTAGAACAGAAGAAATCCAATTCTTCTGGGAATTTGTTGTGCCCATACTTTTTAAAAGTTTTTTATCTGTCCTTATCTCAATCTCCCATTGGGTTCCATCATTTACATTCGGTTCTACATACCTAGATTTTCAATTCAAAAGATTAGCTTTTTTCAGATGATCTATAAAATTTTCAGATGAGGAGGGATTCAATAATTTTCCACTTTTTTTATCTTTTCCGCCTAATGTAAAATCCCATGTAGCTTTAAGTTTTGTAAGATTTATAATAACCCCATAGTATTCTGAAGGATATCCTCCTACAGAGGCTTTAATAATTTTTATTTTTCTGTAAACTTCATCTATAGCTTGCTGGCGGTTCCATTCATATCTACAATCTTTGCAAAAATACTCTGGGTTGTTGTTGTTTAAATCGCAACCACCGAGTTTTGCCTTTCCAGCCTCGGCTTCTAGAAAAAGTTTGTGGGTGGGCATTCCGTAAATAATTTTAACTGAATTCTTTGAGCAGCACTTTGGGCACTGCTTATAAATTATGGGCACTTTCTGCACCTCCTATACTTCATTACTTTATGCTACCATCTCTTCACACATTAACTTTACCTGTCTCAAAACAGTATCTAGAGCTTTTTCTCTACCCTTTGGCGGATAGTCGTATTTCTTTAGAAGCCTCTTGATACTGATTCTCATAGCTGCCCTTGCACTTTCTTTATCGTACCAATCCACCTTGAGATTGGCCTTTATAAACCGTGTAAGTTCTATCGCTATAGCTTTTAGGGTATCATAGAAGGCTATCTCGTCATCAGTCAGTCCGAGATCATTATTTTTATTATGCATCTCTTAAAACTCTTTTGCCATTTTACGGATTTTAGGAAGCATATCCTTTTCTTTCTGAGTCTTTACTTTTTTTCCTTCTGTCCTCCCTATTTGACTACCTCTGACTCTTGCTTCTCTAGGACCTTCCTTGGTCCTCTGCCTAAGATCATCTACTTCCCTTATGAGATGCTCAAAAGTCCTCTTTATATCATCTGTGGCTTTTGGCAACCTGGAACTTCTCCAGAGCTCTCAGAATGTCTTTTAAGAGCTCAGGAACTGCTCCCCTCACCACCAGATTGTTCCAAAGCTCTATCATAGGCTTCTGAATCTATATGTCTCTCCTTAAGAAAACTGTCCAACATAATGTAGCCTATCCAACACTTTACTTGTAAAGAAAAAAATAAAATAATCATAATATTTGGTTCTTTAATGGATATTAAAGATTAAAAGAGAAGTAAAATTCTGCCACTATAAAGCTAACCATAGTTTAATGTTCCACTCTTAAAATATTTTAAAAACTACAGTATAATATTTTAACATGCGTGTTATATACTATATATATTTTAAAAGATCAGATAAAGATGTTTCTAAATAAACTTTTGTTGAATAGGGACATTTTTCATTATAAATTTTAAATAATTGAAAAAGGAGTGATTAAAAATGGTAGAAGTAGCGAAATATACATTAGGAGGAAATATGTTACCTTGTGACAAGAATTCTGCAATTACAGACGTAGAAAAGTATATATTAAAAAAAGGAAATATATCACCCTCTAACAAATATACTACAAAAACTTTCAAGGAATATTATACGTTATGGAAACAAATAAATAAAAGAAGTGAAATGACGGGAGATGTTATATTTTCAGACTATGAAGCTGTTAAAGTTAATCAACGTCTGGAGGACTGGAAAAACAAAAGGGTCTATTTTGGAAAAAGAGTTGAAATATATTAATTTAAGGGATTATCCCGAATTTAGTGTAAATTTAATATGATCTTCCTAGTCATTAGAAGTATAATCTATTGATTGGGAAGGTTTTTTTTGAGTAGAAAAGTTAAAAATATGAATCCTTTAGTTAAGAAAATTTTTCAGGAGAAGGATATCCAAAACATTGCTGACGTGCAAGACCTTAT
The DNA here is from genome assembly GCF_963668515.1 of uncultured Ilyobacter sp. Lineage (NCBI taxonomy): Bacteria > Fusobacteriati > Fusobacteriota > Fusobacteriia > Fusobacteriales > Fusobacteriaceae > Ilyobacter > uncultured Ilyobacter sp. Next base: position 262,627 of record NZ_OY764866.1, read on the forward strand.
GAAAGATATGTTTAAGGATATGGTGTCTCTCATGCTTGGAGCTGAAATGGATGAAGCAAACCAGTGGAAATCAAGGCCATTAAAAGTGTGTTATCCCTTTGTTTTTTCTAGATGCAACTCATTTTAATGTTAAAACAAATGGGAAGGTAATAAATAAAGCAGCTTACATAATTGTAGGAATTGATCTAGAAGGGAAGAAAGATATATTAAGTATTACAGTTGGAGAAAATGAAAGTTCTAAGTTCTGGTTAAAGGAAATAGGTATTCTCAGATCTAGAGGCGTAGAAGAAATATTCATTGCATCCGTTGATGGATTACCTGGTTTCAAAGAGACAATTAATACAATATACCCTGATACAAAGGTTCAGAGATGTATTGTGCATCAGATCAGAAACACATTAAGATTTTTAAATTACAAGGAGAGGAAACTATTGGCTCAGGAACTCAAGGATGTTTACAGAGCACATGACGCTGAGGCTGGCTTTAGTTCACTGGAAAGACTGAATAAGGAATACCCTGAATATTCCCCAGCGCTAAAATCATGATATGACAATTGGAATGAATTGAGTCACTTTTTTGAGTACCCACAGGAGATCAGGAACATAATTTATACCACGAATACCATTGAGAGTATAAACAGTCAATTCAAAAAAGTTAGCCGCTCTAAGTCTATTTTCCCAACGGATGACTCTCTTCAAAGGGTTCTTTATCTGGCTTCCAAAAACATGTTAAAAAAATGGACTCAGAAAATCAGAGGTTGGAAAAAGATACTCAGAATGTTAGTAGTAGTTTATCCTGAAAAGATGGATAAATATTTAATTTAAAAATGGGGTTCCAGCTGGAACCCCAATAAATAACTAGGAATATAATTTACACGTAATTTGGGAAAGACCCTATTCCCACTCTATTGTTGCAGGTGGCTTTGAAGAAATATCATAGGTCATTCTATTTATACCCTTTACTTCATTTATTATTCTATTTGAAACTTTTTCCAAAAAATCATATGGAAGTCTAGACCATGTTGCCGTCATGAAGTCTGTAGTATCTGCAGACCTCAGTACAGCTGTGTATTCATAGGTTCTTTCGTCTCCCATTACCCCTACAGATTTTACAGGTAGTAGTACAACAAAGGCCTGGCTTACCTTGCTGTAAAGACCTTCATTTCTTAGCGCCTTTATAAATATATCATCAGCTTCTCTTAAAATATCTGCCTTTTCTCTGGTGACCTCTCCTAAAATTCTGATTCCTAAACCCGGTCCTGGAAAAGGATGTCTGTCGATCATATGATCTGGGATTCCTAACTCTCTTCCCACTTGTCTTACCTCATCTTTGAATAACTCTCTTAGAGGTTCTAATAGTTCAAATTCCATCTCTTCAGGAAGTCCACCAACATTATGGTGAGATTTTATTGTTGCAGAAGGACCTTTTACAGATTGAGATTCTATTACATCAGGATAAATTGTTCCCTGGGCAAGAAAATCTGCATCTTTAAATTTTCTCTTTTGATCTTCAAAAATATAAATGAACTCTCTACCGATTATTTTTCTTTTCTCTTCTGGATCACTTACCCCAGCTAGCTTAGAAAGAAACCTATCTTCTGCATCTATACACTCTATATTTATATTGTAGTGTTCGCCATAAGTCTCCATTACCTTTTTGGCTTCATCTTTCCTCATAAGGCCTGTATCTACGAAGAAGCAGCTAAGCTGGTCCCCTATAGCCTCATGTATAAGAACCGCTGCAACTGATGAGTCAACTCCTCCCGAAAGAGCAAGTATTACCTTCTTGTTTCCGACCTTTTCTCTTATCTCCTTCACTGTTGCTTCTATGTAATTTCCCATAGACCAGTTTTTTTCGCATTTTGCTACATTGAAGACAAAATTTTCAAGCATCTGTTTTCCATAAACAGAGTGAGTTACCTCTGGATGGAATTGTACACAATAAAAGTCTCTGTCTGCATCGCAAATTGTAGCTATAGAAGAATCTGTATGGGCTATCTGTTCAAATCCTTTTGCTATCTCAGTTACGTGATCTCCGTGACTCATCCAAACCTGTGAATTATCAGGTACACAGTCAAAGAAAGGGTTTTTCTTGTCATCTATTAAGAGTTCAGCCTTTCCAAACTCCTGTTTATCAGCCTTTGCTACTTTTCCTCCAAGAAGGTGCATTGTTAACTGCATTCCATAGCATATTCCCAAAACAGGTATCCCCAGTTCATATATCTCTTTATCTATAGTAGGGGCATCATCGAGATATACCGAAGCTGGTCCCCCAGATAAAATTATACCATTTGGTTCTCTCTCTTTGATTTTTTCAAGGTCTTCAAAATAAGGCACGACTTCTGCATAAACACCCATCTCTCTTACTCTTCTCGCAATAAGTTGGTTGTACTGTGAACCAAAATCTAATATGACGATACTGTTTTTTTTCATTCAAAACCTCCAAAATAATATTAAAAAAAAGTTCAAGTTTATGCTCTATCTTACCATTTTCAAAGTACGAAAAGCGTATACTTAAACCCTACCTAAGTCATTCCACCTCTCATAGAGACTAATTTAAGGTTAGTCGTAGATACACCGCACCGTATTTGCAGTTTATATGAGCAATATTTTTTTGTAACAAAATAAAATTGTGACCAATATAAAGGTTATAAGTCACATTTTTAGTGTTATTAATTAAATTTATATTTAAAAAATATAACACGTAAAGCATTATTTTGTCAATCATTAAAAGAACAGTGAACTGTCATAAGAATTTATGCCCAATTGACATTTGATATAATTCATGTTATATATGACAAAAGTTTATTTAAAAAAATATAGTCCATTTAGAGCTATGATAACAAATTTACGAAACATCTTTATGGATTGCTAACCTTAGCAAAATAATATATTTATTATTCAGGAGGAGAGAATTGAAATTATTGAAAGAAAAAATACTGAAAAATGGAGAAATAATAAATCCAACTACTCTCAAAGTAGACAGTTTTTTAAATCACCAGATAGATCCGACCATTATGATGGAGATGGGAAAAGAACTAAAAAAAAGATTTAAAGAAAAAAAAATCAATAAAATCCTCACTATTGAAGCCTCTGGTATTGCCATCGGACTTGCAGCTGCAGTAGCTCTTAATGTCCCTTTAGTTTTTGCAAAGAAAAAAAAACCAACTACTATGGATGGAATGTATGTTGAAAGTGTTCATTCATTCACAAAAAAAGTTGACTATGATATCTGCGTTTCCAAGGAATTCTTAAATTCTGATGATAAAATTTTATTTGTCGATGATTTTCTTGCTACTGGAAATGCTATTATTGGAATTCAAAAGATTGTAGAACAAGCTGGAGCCGAACTCGTGGGAATAGGCATAGCTATAGAAAAGGGATTTCAGCCTGGTGGGAGTATTCTTAGAAGCAGAGGTATCCACTTAGAATCATTAGCCATAATTGATAAAATGGATTTTGGAAAAATAAACTTTATTTAGGTAGCGCCGCGACACAAGGTTAATGAAATCAACTCTTATAATATTCTAATTATTATAGGAATCTGTTCCCTCTCTTTTCCTTCTTCGCGGAACAAATATTAATAACAAATACTCCTTAAAACTAAAAAAAGAACCTTAATGGTTCTTTTTTTAGTTGAACTTTGTATTGTACATAACTTTTATCTCTTGGTGGCATTTTAAAAATATATCTACAAGTTCAGGATCAAAATCCTCTCCTCTTCCATCTCTTATAATTTCAACAGCCTTTTCATGGCTAAATGGCTCCTTATAAGTTCTCTTCATTCTGAGAGCATCATAAACATCTGCAATCGATAGAATTCTAGCCTCTATAGGTATCTCCTTTTGGACAAGTCCTCTATACCCATTGCCATTCCATTTTTCATGGTGGTATCTTATAATATTTTCCCCCATCTTTGAAAATCCAAATTTATTTATAAGATGATAACCTATTTCAGTATGTTCCTTTACTACTTCAAATTCATCTGCAGTCAGTTTTCCAGGTTTATTCAATATTTTTCCCGGAATTCCTATTTTTCCCAGGTCATGTATCTTTGCAAAAAACTCTATTTTTTTTACCTTATATTCAGAAAAACCATATTTTCTAGAAAGCAGAGCTGAAACCTCTCCCACCATTTTTAGATGTAATAAAGCTTCACTAGAGTCTAAGGCGTGAAGCTTCATAAGAAGATTCTCCAATAAGTACCTTTTTACTTTCTCTCTTCCTAAAGTTTCACTATAACCCTTTTGAAAGATTCCAATAATTTCAGAAGGACTTGATAACCCTGTTACTCTATTGTCTTCTCTATAATTTGAATTAATATACATAACCTGATCCTCCCTGTTTTTAAAATTGATTTATCTTTCTTGTTTTAAATATACAATCTTTTTTATAGTAAATCAAGTTTTTTTTGAAAATATAGACCGTTTTTTTCTTTTTTGTCATATTTAACAGTGACAAAATATAGTTTATTTTAAAAAAATGTTTTTTTCACTCTTTTTAAAATGATTTTTTTTATTTTTAGATGTCAGAATGTCTTTTTTTATAAAAATAAATATTTTATTACAATTTAGTCATTAATTATATTGACAATAAGACGTATACATACTACAATTTTACAAGAGGTGAATAATATGGCAATTTTAAGTCCTGTTGAAAAACTTATAACACTTAGAAAAAAATACAAGATAAACCAAAAAGATCTGGCAGGAGATCAAATTTCTAGAAGTCATCTTGCCATGATAGAAACAGGAAAAAATAAATTCAATGAAAATACAGCTAAGATACTTGTTGAAAATTTCAATAAAATTTTCAAAGAAAGAAATATTCCTGAAACAGTAAAACTAGAAGAGTTGATGGAGAGTAAGAAAGAACAAATTGAAAAATTAAAGATCGACTTCCTAAAAAAACTTGAAAAAGAAGATATTATAGAACCCATCATCTCAGATATTGAAAGTTATGCATCTGAATATGATATCCAGACCAAAATTACCCTTTATGAAAAAATCGGTAATATCTTTTTTGAAAAAGAAAATTTTCATAGGGCTGCAAGTTTTTATTTGAGAATATTAAATGACCTAATTATTATTGGAGATTCCAAAGCACTGGGAAAAGTAAGCTTGAGCTTAATCAGAATATATCTTCAGACTGAAAATTTTCAGGCAGCTGTAGATCTTGAAAATTTAATTAGATCTGAAATCAGTTCTTTCGATTTAGCTGAGAAATCAATTATTTTATTTAATTTTGGAATTATCTTTGATAGCTTAAAAGATCATAATAAGGCTCTGGAATACTTCAATCATGTAGAAGAATACATTTCTGACTCAGACCAATATTTTGACGTTAAAAACTATCAAGCTCTTTCTTATGCTGACCTTGGTGACTATAATAAAGCCATTTCTATATACAGAAGTTTGATGCTTAAATACAAAGAAACTTCAAAAAAATTAATGATAAGCGACAATCTAATGTATATTTCCAAGTTAGAAAACAATACAGATAAGATCAAATTTTATATGAGAAAATGTAAAAATATAATTTCCAAAGAAAATGATTTGAACCAATTTTACCTCTTTGGATTAGAACAGGCTGAATTTTCAATTGCAGAAACAGCAGCACTTCTAAATAAAAAAAATGAATCTCTAAACTTTTATTTTAAAATATGTGAAGACAAGACTCCAAGAAATGTTCAACTAAAGTTTAAGGCTATAAAATCGATCTTAAATATGGCAAACAAAAAAATAATCTCTGAAATTATAAAATTAGAACTGCTCTACTTTAAACTGTTGGAAAGAGACTTAGAACTTTCTATTGGGTACGAGTTTATAAATTTTTATTTAAGAGAGAATTTAAAAAAAGAACAAGAAGAATTTATAAAAAAAATAAGAAAATTTTATTAATATAAATTTTCAATAGCAACTTAATCAAAAGGAGGGGTATATTATGAAAAAAAGGTTAGTGTTATTATTAGTTCTTACTCTTGCAGTCTCTTCTGCTTCATTTGCGGTTACATCATCTAGAAGATCTGGTTCCGGCGGTTGGGCTGTTAGCTCTAGAAGATCTGGTTCCGGCGGTTGGGCTGTTAGCTCTAGGAGATCTGGTTCCGGTGGTTGGGCTGTTAGCTCTAGGAGATCTGGTTCCGGTGGTTGGGCTGTTAGCTCTAGAAGATCTGGTTCCGGTGGTTGGGCTGTTAGCTCTAGGAGATCTGGTTCCGGCGGTTGGTAAAAATAATTTTTATTTGAAGAAGACAGCGTACGCTGTCTTCTTTTGATTTATTGATATTTTATTTCAACTATTGTATAATTTAAAGATAGTTTTTAAAAATTGAATATCTTATTTTTATCTATATGCAGGAGGAACTAAAATAATGAAAAATTGCATCATTATAGGAGTCGCAGGAGGCAGTGGAAGCGGAAAAACCACCGTGGCAAAAAATTTAGTCAAAGCATTTAAATCAGAAGATGCAGTTTTAGTAGCTCAGGATGCTTATTACAAAGAACTTAAAGAAATATCCATTCAAGAAAGAGCCAGTGTAAATTTTGACCACCCTGATTCCATTGAATTTGAGCTTCTAAAAAAAGACTTAGAAACTCTTTTAAAAAACCAAGTTATAGAGAGGCCTATATATGATTTCAAAACTCACTCCAGAAAGGAAGAAACTGTAACCATCCACCCTTCAAAAATAATAATCGTAGAAGGTATTTTATTGTTTGCAATACCTGAAATCAGAAAGATGTTTGATGTAAAAATATTTGTTGACACAGATGCTGATGAGATGCTTTTACGAAGAATTGAAAGAGATATACATGAAAGGGGAAGGACATTTGAATCAGTAAGAGATCAATATTTAAATACAGTAAAACCAATGTACTTGGAATTTTGTGAACCTAGTAAACGATATGCCGACATTATTATCCCAAGAGGTGGAGAAAATAAAATAGCTGTAAATATGGTGATCGCAAAACTTAAACGATATCTTCAAAAAGGAGCCTTATAACTTATGAAAATTTTATCCTGGAATGTTAATGGAATAAGAGCTGTTGAAAAAAAGGGAGCTTTTCAAGATATTTTTGAAAAGTTAGATCCTGATATTTTGTGCCTTCAGGAAACAAAAGCCTCTGAAGATCAGCTGACAGATAAAATAAAAAAAATTCCTGGTTATTACTCTTTTTTTGAATCAGCAGAAAAAAAAGGTTACAGCGGAGTGGCACTCTATTCAAAAACAAGGCCACTATCTGTAAAAAACATGGGAGTAGATCTCTTTGATGATGAAGGAAGATATATAGAGGCAAAATTTGAAAATTTTACTCTCATAAATTGTTATTTTCCTAATAGTCAAGAAAATGGAAAAAGACTTGATTACAAGTTAAACTTTTGTTCTGATCTTTTAGATTATTGTAACTCTCTTGTAGAAAGTGGGGAAAATATTATTTTATGCGGAGATTATAATATTGCACACCAAGAGATTGATCTTAAAAATCCCAAAAGCAATATAAAAAATCCTGGGTTTTTACCTGAAGAAAGAGCATGGATGACCAAATTTTTAAACTCAGGATATACTGATATTTTTAGATATATGTACCCAAATGAGATAAAATACACATGGTGGTCTTATAGATTCAAAGCAAGAGAAAAAAATATTGGCTGGAGAATAGACTATCACTGTGTTAATAAAGATTTTATATCAAGTATAAAAAAAGTAGAGATTCTTGATAATATAACCGGTTCTGACCACTGCCCGGTTTTAATAGAATTAAAATAGATTTTAAAAAGGAATTTCTGCCCATTATTTGTACCTTTCTTATGAGAGGTGATTAAAAATGACTATTAAAATTATAAATTTTATAGAACACGATCCTGGGGTACTTTTCAATAAAATTTCCGAGAATTTAAAAAAGAAAAAAAAAATTATTTTAGATTTTTATTCCTTAGAATCTCTTAACTATACTTTTTTAGAAGAAAGTATAGGAAAACTTTTGGACTCTTATACCTTTGAATCCCTGCAATTTAAAATCACTTTTAAAAATGTAGACGTTGGTATCAAAGAGATGCTTACTAAAATTATAAAGGAAAAATCACTATAAAAAGACTCATGCGAGTCTTTTTATAGTGATTTCAGTGAATTGCCTCAAATTAAAAACTTTATCAAAATTGGTACTAAAAAGATAGTCACTAGTCCCGCCATTCCTATTGCAAGACCACTCATTGCACCCTCTACTTCTCCCATTTCAATTGCCTTGGAAGTTCCTACTGCATGGCTTGCAGTTCCTATTCCTATTCCTTTTGATATCTTATTTTCAATTTTAAAAAATTTACAGATAAATGGCGAAAATATAGCTCCTGTGATTCCTGTAATCATTATTCCAATAACTGTTACAGACGGATTCCCACCCAAACTTCTTGAAAGTTCAATTCCTATTGGAGTGGTTATTGATTTGGGTATCATTGATAGTATCAGTTCTTTTTTTAGACCAAGTGCCTTTCCCAAAATTATTACAGATACTATAGCTGTGAATGAACCTGCTATAACTCCTGCTAGTATTGGTAAAAAATATTCCTTTAATCTTTGACTATTTTTATACAAAGAAACTCCTAAAACAACCGTTGCAGGTCCTAAAAAAAACATTATTATGTCTCCACCTCTAGAATAAGCTTCATAAGGGATATTAAATTTTAAAAGAAACAAAATTGTTAACGTAATTGCTATCATAAGAGGGTTGAATATTGGATATCTCCATTTAGTATAAATTCTTTTGCCTATTTCATAAGAGGTAAGGCTTAAAATTATTCCAAATAAAGGATTATATAAGATAGATTCCTTCATTTTTTCCTCCTTATAAAAAAATCTACAACTTTACCTGTTACAACAATTGTTATCAATGTTGTTGTAACTGCTATTATTATTAATTTTAACCAGTTACCTTTTAAGCTATCAAGAGAATCAACAAGTTTTATTCCAGGAGGAAGAAAAAATATTGCCATGTTTATGAGTAAAATATTTGCGGCTTTTTCTATCTGTTTTACTTTTATTATTCCTGTACTTAAAAGAAAAAACATAAGCAACATTCCTAATATTGTTCCTGGAATTGGTAAATTAAATAGTGTGCTCATTAGCTCCCCGAGATAGGTGATTCCAAATATAAATAAAAATTGTACAATCATTTAATTCCTCCCTTGGAGATTATAGCATAGGTATTTAAAATATTAAACTTAACTATACATAATTCTAGTATAATTTATCAGGGGTTATAAGATTTATCATTTAATATAATTGAGTTTAGATAATGTTTTTAAATTTTTATAATTTATCAAGGATTACAATTATACTCATTTGACTTTACAGTTTTTATAAATTTATAAATTCTTTCCAATATTTTTTTAAAATTTTGTCATCACGAATATATTATAAAATATTTAATGACTAACAACATAAAAAGCTGCTCTAGACAGAACAGCTTTTGGTATCAGGCAAATCCCTTCTCCTCTTTTAATATCTGGGATACATATAGCCTTTCCATTGTTTTAAATATTTTTTCATGAATATTGCTAAAAGTCTTACTATTAGTTGTTTGTAAATATTTTTTTATTGCCTTCTCTTTAATCTCTCGTTTTTCTTCATCATTCATTTTGTCGTATAATTCTAACAATAATTTTGTAATAGGATCTTCCCCTAAAACTTCTTTCTTATCTCTTTGAGCCTCTATGATTTCGGCATCCTCTATATTACTTGTATTTTTAATTGATGACGAGTTAGCTCTTGGTTTTTTAGAATTGTTTTCAATTATTTCGAGAGTTTCCGTTTTTTCGCTAAATAATTCCATATTCTTATTCTTAAGATTTTTTATAATCCCATTTATGTAAGAAACCAGGGTCTTGGTTATTTCAGTATTAAGATTAGCATACAATATTTTTAAAATATTTATTACGTATTCTTCGCCCTCTTCTTTATAAAGCTTAATTATTTTATTATCTACTCTCTTATTCCAAGACTTAGATACAAAAATATTACGTTTTGATTTTTTAACCTCTTCTTGTACTTTTTCAGAAAACGCACTTAATTCTGGCTTGTCATTATTTTGAGTTATTTTATTTGCTATTGCCTTCGGTTTTTTATTTTCAACCAGGCTAGATATATGGCAGTTGTTATCTTTCTCAGGGTTAAAGCTGTATATGAATCTATAGCTTTTTATATCTTTTAATTCTTCAACATGATAATTTAAAAGATATCCCTTTGAAACTAAAATATCAAATGATTTTCTTATCCGTCTCAATCCCTGTTTTATTTTACTTACTTCATATTCTTTGTATTCTCCGTTTTTCAATTGTTTTTTTATTCTACTTGTAAGTGTAAGAGGTATTATTGTAGCCAGAGTTTCTATTCTCTGGTCTCCTATATCATCAGAGAATCTTTTCATACTTATATACTGGTATATCTTTTCAGAAGCTCTGTCAGCCTTTCTAAGGTCGTTTAAAAGGTGGCGATCAAATATTGAGTAGTGTTTTCTTTTAAGTTCCTCTATAATCCTGTCATCAAGTCTGACTTTATAATAAACTTTCATTTTATTGGTTTCTGTATTTCTTTCCCTGAATTTTTCATACTTAATCAAATTCAAAGGCTCCTTATATACTTCTCTTATAATATTACCAGCTTTTTTTCTGTTTCTGATTACTATTTTATAAGTTGTTGCCTGGAGATTGTAAAGAGTTTCCTCCATTTTTCGATAGTATTTCATTGAAAACTTAAGTCCTAAATAATCTATTACTTCCTCTATATTAAAAGCTATACTATTAATTTTTCCCTCTTCATTCTTATCAGAATTCATAAGAAGTTCTTGAAACTTATATAATACAAAGTAAAAAACATTTTTTTCAAAATCTGAAGGTTGCTGATTTTTTATTCCCTCAAAGTTATCAGTGCTCAGAGATGCTCCAAATTTTATCCCTGCATTCGCTATTTCGTAAACAAGGTTTACATTTCTTTGCCTTTTTGATGTGAAAAAAGGTAATATAATGAATAAAAATGGCTGATTTATCGTGTCTCTTATTTCCATATCTTCAAGATAAAGAGAAACTGTTTTGGTAGGAATTTTCTTTGGTTTTGAAGCTTTTATATTAACACTAAAGTCCTTTACGTTTCCAATTTTTAAAATCTCAGTTAAAGCTTCCTGGTTTTTATTCGACACCATATCCCCCTTGTTTATCATCCCAGAAAAGTTATAATATTATCATCCTTTCTAAATTATAACATTTTTTTAATAAAAATCAAGAAGATTAATAAAATCAAGCTCTTTTTATCATCCCTGTAAAATAATAATTTAATAAATTAAATCATCATCAATAAATTATAAACAATAAATTTCTATATTTTACTGCAATTTTTACTTTTAGAGATCGTTAGCTAATGATTGGGTAAAAAAACATCTGTAAAATCATTTTAATAATGCATAAAACTCTATTTTTTTAACTTGCAGTAAATAAATGAATTATATACACTTATTAAGTGAATTTAAAACTTATTTTCATTATATAACCCAAGTTGCTACTTGAAAGAAATTCTCATAAATTACTGAATTTATCTGAATATTAAAATCAAAAGATTTTGTCACGAATGGACACTAATAAAAGATAGGGAAATTAACACGAATAAAGACAAGACCTTTTGCTCACAGAGGACGCAGAGAAAAAAAGGGAGTTTCACTGAGAAGATCGATATTAGAGTCAAAAGATTTTGTCACGAATGAAAATCAATAAAAGACAGAAAAATTAACACGAATAAGGACACAACCTCTTGAACACAGAGGGCACAAAGAAAAAGAATGAGTCTTACAGAGTTAAAGCCAAAACTATAAATACCTTCTTTTGCGAGAGGTTTTTATCTCTTTTCCCTTGCCATTGATAAAATCAGCGTTAAGAATAACCGCAGTGAAATCCTTAGAAAAAATCGACTGTTTGAGCGTAGCGAGTTTCGAGTTTTTCTTGGATTTTCAAGGTTATTTAGCTGATTTTTCATAGGCTTGAACTTTTGGTTACTTTTCTTTCAAGAGAAAAGTAACGAATCCCGATAAATTCAATACTTTAATTTAATAAAGGTAGCAACTTAGGTTATATATGTCATAAGAATAAAGATCAGCAATATGTAGAGTAATTCTCTATTTTATACATTTTTTCTATATAAAAATATTCAATCTTTAAAAGATTTATTTAAATTCTTCTTATCATCCCTTTTAAATTATATTTTAATTTATTATATTTTTGCTCATAAACTCTTTATTTTAAAGGTCTACTTTATTATCCTTTATTGGTTATAATTTGATCATTTTCATTATAATAAATGAGGGATGCTAATCTTATACAAGTAAAATAAAGTTTTTTTTATAATCACTTATTAATTATATAGTTAAAATTTCTATGGTTTTTATTATCCTTTAAATATTATAATCTATTTTTTTCGCCTTTTTCTTTAATAAACCAGTAAAACTAATAGTTATTTTATAATCACTTATTAATTAACCAATCCAAAATACACTATCCATAAAATTTAAAATTATTTAAATCAATATAAAGTATCTTATTTTAATTTATACATTTCAATTTTTACACTGATAATAATTTTTTTATTTCCTCTACACTCCTTTATAAATAAGGGGTTGTATTTATAAAAAAATCTTATTTTTATATTTCAAGTAAATTGTCGGCATAATAAACACAGAATCAAACCATGAAAAAAAATATTAAAGATTATCATCCTTTATTGTTTATAACCAAAATTTTAGAGTATTGCTAACTTAGATTAGCATCACTGATTAATTATATTTTAAATTGTTTTCTTTATTTAAATTATAACATTAAAAGTGTCGGGATTTATTGATCTATTTTGTCATCCCTAATATTTTATAAAAAATATATATTTATAATCCTATCATCCTTTTATTGTTATAATACTCAAAAGTGTCGCGCCTAAAAATATCTAGCTTACTTTATCATCCTTATTATTTTATATCTATATCATTCATTGGGATTCCTACTTTAGATGTTCTCATCCTTTATACTTTATAAGTACTATTTTTTATACACACTTTATAAATAGCTGATTTTATTAGGTTAAATTATAATCTCTTATATTTAATGAGTTTTTAATCGCTGATTTTACTGGCCTTAACATATAATCCTTTTAAAATTATAATTAAATATATGTGACTTCTCTGTATACCTTATTTTATGGGAAGTTTAGAAGATACTTTTATTATTAATTGATTCACTACATAATACATATCACATAATACATATCACATACATATGAGTTTTGTTCAGTTTTATTTTTATTATTAAGAAATTCTAATTTTGATTTTAATAACTTATGGGGTAATATTATAAGTGGAAAAGTAAGGGGGAGGAAAATACTTTGAAATTTGTCAAACATATAAAAAAACAGGAGTGGGGAATAGGAGAAATAATAGAAACAAATGGTTATAAAGTTACAATTGATTTTATTAATGCTGGAGTTAAGCTTTTAAACAGAAAAATAGCAGTTTTAGAAGAAATTTTAGATGAAGGCGAAATAACAAAATATAAGGAAGACAGACTTTTATGTACATTAAATAATAAAAAAACAAAAAAAATAAGTGTTAAAGAAAGCTTTCCAGTAGAAGACCTGATACAGATTTTTTTATCCGTTTATCCGAAAGGCTTTTATGATAACAATTACATTGAAAACGAGAGAAAATATAAAGAAAATCTGATAAATGAATTTAAAATGAACTTGTCAGAAGAAAAATTATTAAAAAGTTTGGAAAATAAGAATTATTCAGAAATTGCTGAGGTTTCTAAAAAACTTATTTCAGCTAGTAAGAACATTCATAGTATTGAAAAGACCAATTTTAGAAAAGCAATAAGTGAAGCTGAAAACCAGGAAAGGTTTATAAAAACTATGTATAATCTCTTTTATACAAATACTAGAACAGAAGAAGAAAGGTTTACAGATTTTAAGGATTGTTTAGAAGCCATTAATTGCAACAAGTGGACAATAATAACTTACTTTATGAATATGCTAAGTCCAGATAAATACTTATTCCTTAAACCAAAAATTTCAAAAAAATCGGCAGAAATTTTTTCCTTTGATATCAGCTATAATATGACACCTAACTGGAATACTTATTTTAAATTTTTAAAATTTGCCGAAATTTCCAAAAAAAATATTGAAATTTTAAACCCAAGAGATTATATTGATATTGAATGTTTTATGTGGATTCTTGTAAAGAACCTAAAAAAAGCTAGGGAAAAAGCTTAGTATTTTTTTAATAATATTTCTGAATATATTATTAAAAAAAGGAGAAATATTTAAAAATGAAAAAAAGCTTAAATAACAGTGAAATAGATCTACTTATAAATAAGTCTATTGATAAAATACCTTTTGAAATGAGTAAAATAAAATTTGTTTTATTCGTTGTAAAAATAGTAAACAAACATAAGATAAAAAAGGATTATTTTGTTAAAATCATTTTACTATTTTACATTATGTTTACTTTTTATTATTTTTTTATTAAATAAAAGTGTCGCCGCGATACTTTTATTTATTCTGGTGTAAAATTAAATATAAATGGCCTCCTAGCACTATCCAGGAGGTTTTTTATGTTGATAAATTGATAAAGTATTTAGATACAAAAGAAGGTTGATTATCTCTTAATTAAGTTAAATTTTTTTAAATATAATTCTTTTAGTTCGGTTAATATAACAAGTAGAAACTCATATAATAAAATTCATTGTTATTTATTATATATTTATGATAGAATATTTATATTATTTTAAGATATTCAAAAAAAATATGTTATAAGCAAATTACGAGGTGAATTATGGATAAAGAGAAACTTTATCGTAGATTAGATGTGATTTCAGAAAAAATTGAAGAGCTTGGATTTGATATAAAAGAGGACCTCTATGAACTGATTGATCAACAACCAGAAATTGGGGAAAAGATATTAAATTTCAAATTGAAAAAAATAGCTTATTTTCATGATGATGAGAATAATTCTTATGCAGGTTTTACATTGGAAGATACTCAGATAACTTTTTATATAGAATTGGGAGAGGATGAAGATGGTCCTTGGTATGAAATAACTGCAGAGATAATCAATTTTTAACCAGAAAAAGTAAAAATGGATTTATCGGTTATTCTTTATTTGAATTAAATTTAATCAATAAATATTAGAAAGAAATAGAATTAGAAAGAAATAGAATTAGAAAGAAATAGAAAATAAAAAAAAGAGATATAGACAAAAAATCTATAACTCTTTTTTAAATTATCTCTTACTTAATGGCACGTAATCATTGTTGCCTAGAATATGTTGATAAGCAGGCCTTATGATTTTTTTATCACTTAGAATTTGTTCAATTCTGTGTGCTGACCACCCTGCAGAACGAGCAGCTGCAAAAATGGGAGTGTAAAGATTATCTGGAATGTTCAACATATCATAAATAAATCCAGAATAAAGGTCAACATTGGCACTCATAAGTTTACCATTTGAATTCTCAAAAATTTCTTTTGTAAGGAATTCCACATCACTATAAAGTTGGAACTCCTTGACATTATTTTTTTCTTTGGCAAGTTCATAAGCCTTTTCTTTTAAAAGAACCGCCCTAGGATCTGAGAGGGTATAAATAGCGTGTCCCATACCATATATTAATCCCTCTTTATCAAAGGCTTTTTTACTTAGTATTTTTATTAGGTAGTTTTTAAGTTTGGTTTTATTTTCATAATTTGTGACATTGTCCTTGATATTACTCACCATCAGTTTAACTTTCGAATTTGCTCCCCCGTGCTTGGGCCCCTTAAGAGATCCTATGGCTGTGGAAATAGCTGAATAGGTGTCGGTACCACTAGAGGAAACAACATGAGTTGAAAATGCGGAATTGTTACCTCCCCCATGTTCGGCATGAAGAACCAGGCATAGGTCCAAAACTTCTGCTTCAGTTTTTGTGTACTTACTGTTATATCTGCTCATATGTAAAATATTTTCAGAAGTACTAAGACCCCTTTTAGGAGGATGTATGAATAAACTTTTTCCATTAAAATAATGTTCTTTAGCATGATACCCGTAGGCCATTATGGTAGGAATTTTAGCAATCAGTTCGAGACTTTGCCTGACTAAATTTTCAACAGAGAGATCGTCGGCATTATCGTCCATAGAATATAAAAAAAGTACACTTCTTTGAAGTAAGTTCATAATATTTTTACTCGGGAGTTTCAGCAAGAAGTTTTCAGTGAATCCCTCTGGAAGAAATCGTAATTCATCAAGTAATAAATTAAACTCTTCGAGCTCATATTTTGATGGAAGTTTTCCGAAAAGAAGTAGGAAAATGCATTCCTCAAAACCCATTCTATTTTCTTCTTGAAATCCCTTTACAAAATCTTTTATCTCTATTCCCCTATAATATAAAGCACCCTCTTTTGGAACCTTAACATTATCAATCACATCATATCCTCGTACATCACCAATTTTAGTCAGTCCAACAAGGACTCCGGTTCCGTTTTTATTTCTTAATCCTTTTTTTACATTGTACTTATCATAATATTCAGGTTCGATAAAATTATTATCTTGCGCCATTTTGATTAAATTTTTAAAAGCTTTATTCGTATAATACGACAAATTAATCCCCCCCTTATTTGTAATAATCTGATCTTGAATATTTTAAAATTAAAAAAATTGCTTATATAAATGATATTTCATATGTAAAATTAAAACAAGTACACATTTTATATATAACCGATATATTGAATATATCATACGTCAAAAAAAGATTTATTTTGTATATGTTTTGTGGGGGGTTTTTTGTTATAACAGATTTACTAAAATATATTGCAATCCTCAATAATTCTAGACAATTTGAACATATGATAATATTTTTTTCCTGAAAAATTAAATTTTAAAAGAAAAGCATGAATAAAAAAAGGAAATAAAAAAATGTGTTATATAATTTTTATAAATATTTTTATTATGATAACTTGTTTTAAGAAAAATATATAGTATACTAGGTAATAAAGGGGGGGATGGTAATGACTAAGAAAGAGTTTATAGCAAAGTACTGTGAAAACGGAGGTTTTGTATCTAAGGCTGAAGCTGAAAGAAAATTAAATGCTTTATTAGATACCATTGAAAATGTTTTGGTCGATGGAAACGAAGTCAATTTCATTGGTTGGGGCAAATGGGAAGTTGTAGAAAGAGCCAAAAGAAAAGTAAGAAATCCTCAGACAGGTAAAAAGATGACAGTTAAAGCTAAAAAAGTAGTTAAATTTAAACCTGGTAAAAAGCTAGTAGATAAGATAGCTAACTAAATTTAATATTAAGTATGAGATTTTTTTATCTCTTAGGCTGTTGAAATAACATCAACAGCCTTTTTCTTTTTTCAAAAAAAAATTCAAAAAACCAATCAATAAAGGTGTTTTTCTATTGCTCAGGAGAATCAATTATCATAGTGACAGGTCCATCATTTAGAAGTTCAACTTTCATGTCAGCGCCAAATTCCCCTGTTGAAATTCTTATGCCTTTTTCTTTGACAAGCTTAGTAAATTTATTGTATAGAGGAACCGCAACATCGGGTTTAGCAGCATCAATAAAACTAGGACGTCTTCCTTTTCTAGCCTCTCCATATAATGTAAACTGTGAAATTAAAAGTATTTCCCCCCCTATATCCTCTATGGATTTGTTCATTTTTCCATTTTCATCTGAAAATATTCTTAATCCTGAAATTTTGTTAACAAGCCAATTTGCATCTTTCTCATTGTCTCTGTGTGTTATTCCAAGTAGAATAAGAAAACCTTTATCTATTTTTCCAATGACCTTTCCCTCTACAGATACCTGAGCTTTTGAAACCCTTTGTATGACTACTCTCATAATAGTTTTCCCCTTTCATTCATAATAATAAAATTTTAATATAGTTGACCTTATTTTGCAAGGATGGAAGTTGTAAAATGAATATGATAGTGCTATACTAAAGAATAATTAAGCATAATAATAGAAATGAGGTAATTACTTTGGATAAAGAAATTTTATTGACAGAATTTGCAAAAGTTATTAATTCAGATAGATACCAGTATACAGAGAGTGACGTATATTTGATGGAAGGGCTTGAGGAGCAGGAAGCTATATTTGATATGTATTTTAGAAAAACTGAAGATGGAGGTTTTGCCGTTGTCTGTGGAGTGCAAGAGGTGCTACATCTTATAAAAACATTGAATGACACTTCAGAGGAAGAAAAAAGAAAATATTTTTCAAAAATTATAAAAGAAAAACATCTTTTAGAGTATCTGATTAAAATGAAGTTTACTGGAGATGTATATGCTCTAAGAGACGGAGAGATAGCCTATCCCAACGAACCAATTATAACTATCAAAGCACCATTGATTCAGGCTAAAATATTGGAAACCCCTATACTAAATACAATGAACCTTCAAATGGTAGTGGCTACAAAAGCCTCTAGAGTCACCAGAGCGGCCGACCCTATAGGGGTATCTGCATTTGGCACGAGAAGGGCTCACGGCTTTGATAGTGCCGTATCAGGCAATAAGGCTGCTTATATTGGAGGATGTTCTAGCCATTCTAACCTTATGACTGAGTACAAATATGGAATTCCAAGTATTGGAACCATGGCTCATTCATATGTTCAGACCTTTGGAATAGGAAGAGATGCAGAAAAACATGCTTTTGATGTTTTTATAAAACACAGAAGGGAAAGAGAGAATAATACCCTTATATTGCTAATAGACACTTACAACACCATGGGAATGGGTATAAAGAATGCAATAGAGGCCTTTAAAGAAAATGGAATAGATGATAGCTATAATGGAATCTATGGAATAAGAATTGATTCCGGAGATTTGGCATATTTATCTAAAAAATGCAGAAAAGAGTTGGATAATGCAGGACTTAAAAAAGCAAAAATAGTTTTGACTAGTTCCTTAAATGAGGAGCTCATCAGATCCTTAAAGGAGCAAGGTGCTTGTGTGGATTCCTTTGGTGTCGGTGATGCCATAGCAACAAGTAAATCTAATCCATGCTTTGGAGGAGTATACAAAATTGTCCAGATAAATGGGAAACCTGTGATGAAACTTTCAGAAGATGTGTTTAAAATATCTAATCCTGGATTTAAAGAGGTGTATAGAATTTACGATAACCTCGGTGCTGCCTATGCTGACTTGATAACTCTTGTGGAGAAAGATAAAGATAAAACTAAAATATTGGAGAATAATGACCTCGTAATAGTTGATGAGAGGTATGATTTTAAAAGGAGTCTGTTAAAATCAGGAGAATATACCGCTAAAAAAATAACTATTCAATACATGAAAGACGGGGTTTTAACGGAAGATTATAAGACCTTATTGGACGTTAAAAGTTCACGTGATTATTACATTGACAATTTAAATAACATGTCAGAAGAGAGAAAAAGACTTGTAAATCCACATAAATATAAAATAGATTTATCAAAAGATCTTTTAGAACTTAAGTATTCGCTGATAAAAAAAATTAAAAGTCAAATTTAAAAAAAATCCCCTTTAAGGGGATTTTTTAGTGTCGCGGCGACACTAAAAAAGGAGATTACAATGAAAGAGGGAAAGATAAAAACTTTTAAAAAAACGATATTGTACAAAATAATAAAAAAAAGCAAAAAAAATTATATTCTCAGAATAAAAGATGAAATATCAATAGAATTATCTATACCTAAAAGAGATTCTTATATAAATGGTGTAAATTTTATAAGTAAAAATATAGAAACAATAGAAAAAAAAATAATTGATTATGAGAAAAGGTTAAGAATAATAAAACCAGAGGGTACAGTAAAATTTTTGGGAAAACTCTTACCAGAAAAAGGATATAATCTCAGTGAAAGGGAGATGGAAGAGGAAGGAATAAAAATATTGCTAAATAGAGTAAAAAAATGGAGTGATATTATAGGGGTTTGTCCCTTGAAGGTGAGAATAAAACCGTTAAAAAGTTCCTGGGGAATATGTTACTCAAATGGCAATATAACCTTAAACATAAAATTAATAAAAGCAGATCCTAAAATAATGGACTATGTAATAATACATGAGTTGTGTCATCTTCTTCATCATAACCATTCTAAGGAATTTTGGGATGAGGTAAAAAAATATTTTCCAGACCATAAAGAGGCAAAAAAGGTTTTAAAAAACGAAGGAAGATTTTATTAAAAATTATAATATAAGAGGGATGAAAAGAAAAGATGTTGATTATTTAAAGTAATTTATATTTATATTTTTCAGTAATTTAAATTTTAAGAAAATATAATGAGATTATCTTAGAGAGTTGTTTAGAGGGGTAAATCTGAATGTTATAAAATTAGGATTAAGTGGTTTAAATATAGAAAGTTCAAGTTGCACCCGCTGTCAATAGACAAGAACAAAAGTGCAACTTTAAATCAAACTTTAAATTTCATTTATTAAAGCGTCAATTAATAATTCAGCTGTTCTTTTATTTGTTGCTACAGGAATCTTGTGTACATCGCATAATCTTATCAGAGCCTGAACATCAGGTTCATGAGGCTGACTTGTCAGAGGATCTCTAAAAAAGAAAACTACCTTAATTTTTTCGTTGGCAATGTCAGAACCTATCTGCTGGTCTCCTCCAAGAGGGCCGGACAGATATCGATGAACTTTTAAATCTGTAGCCTGGATTATTCTTCCTCCTGTTGTTCCTGTTGAAACCAGTTCAAATCTCTCAAAAAAATCCCTATGTTTTTTCACGAAATCTACTAAATCATCTTTTTTCTTATCATGAGCAATCAGTGCGATACGTTCCATAATTTACCTCCCCATAAAATTAATATGCATCTATGTTATCATGTCTACAATAAAAATGAAACTTCAAATTTATATTTAATGTGTGGTATAATTTTATTAAAAATCTGAAAGGCTGATAAATGAAATTTGAAAAAATAAAGTACAGAGATAGAAAAACAGGAGAAATAAAGGAGGAAAAGGTTCCCGGAGAAGATTACTTGAAGTTCTTATATTACAAACCCTTTGGAAAATTAGCCCTTGAATCTCTAGTTAAGAGAAAATTTTTATCATCCCTGTATGGTAGAATGATGAATAAAAAAAAATCATGTGAAAAGATCCCAATTTTTGTCCAAGAGAACAACATAAACATGAAAGAATCTGTTAAGAATATAGAGGAGTTTCAATCTTTTAACGATTTTTTTATTAGAAAGTTAAGAAAAGGTGCAAGAACTATATCGGAAAACACAGAGGAACTTTCATCTCCGGCAGATGGTAAAATATTAGCCTATGAAAACATAGATAAAAAAGATCAATTTTTTCTAAAGGGATCAAAATTTTCACTGGGTGAATTTTTAAGGGATGACAAACTAGCCCATAAATTTCAGGGAGGTACCTTTGTAATAGTTAGATTAGCTCCATCTGACTATCACAGATTTCATTTCCCTGCAAGTGGTAGTATCAGTGATAGTAAAAAGATAGAGGGCTATTATTATTCTGTTTCAACTCATGCAATAAAGAAAAATTTTATGATATTTTGTGAAAATAAAAGAGAATATTCAATTCTAGATACTAAAGAGTTTGGCGAGATATTATTAAGTGAGATAGGTGCAACAATGGTTGGAGGGATAAGGCAGACCTATATCCCTGAAACTCATGTGCAAAAGGGAGATGAAAAGGGGTATTTTTATTTTGGTGGATCGACTTGTATTATGTTGTTTGAAAAAGGGAAAGTAAAGATAGATAAAGATATAGTTGAAAACACTTTGCAAGGAGTGGAAACCAAGGTATATATGGGAGAAAAAATCGGAAGTTCTGTAAAATTAAGCCATTAAAAAATTAAAGTTTTTATTATAGATGGGTAAAACTTGCAGTAGTTTTTTAGAAAAAATAAAAGAAAACAGTTTAAAGGAAGTGGAGATGAAAAGGAAAAGAAGTTATTTCAAAAAAGGTGATATTATACTATATGCTTTTATTTTTTCATTATTTACTTTTTTACTGTTTAACATAAAGGGTATGAAAACCCGAAAGGCTTCAAAAGCTGAAATATACGTCGACGGGGATCTGAAATATATTTATAAACTGCAGGAAGATGAAAAAAATATTTTTGTGGATACCAATTTAGGAGGCATAAATGTTCAGTTTAAAGATAAGATGGTAAGGGTCACAAGCTCAAACTCACCTTTAAAATTGATAGTGAAGCAAGGATGGGCAAAGGTTCCTGGTGATACTCTGATAGGAATTCCAGATAGAGCTATCGTTAAAATTGTGGGAGAAAATAACGGCGAAGAACAGGAAGATGATATAGATTTTATAATAAAATAAAACTCATAAATAATAAAGCCTATAAAAAGTGCACCTTCAAAAATAGATGCACTTTTTATATTTTTGCTAAAAATCTTGTGTTTATTTTCAACTAAAGATATAATTTAAGGACATTCAACGATCGAGAATTACCAAAATTAATACACAAAAATAAGATCAGAAAGATTTTATTTGAGATAAAATATCGGAGGAAGAAGATGCATCTTAATAAAGAGCAGGAAAAGATATCCTATACAAAGCCTTCAGGTCCTATGCTTGTAAAGGGCATAGCAGGGAGCGGAAAAACAACTGTAGGGGTTTACAGGATCCCATTTTTGCTCAACAATTATTGTTTCGAGCCTGATGATATGATTCTTCTAATGACTTACAATAAAACATTAGTTAATTACATGGGTTATCTTTATGGGAAAATAGAAAAGGAATATAAAAAAAATTATCCGACACTGTTTGAACTACCTAGAGACAGAATCAAAATAACAACAATAGACGGGTTGATCTACCCATACTACCTAAAATGCTGTAAAAAAAACAATAAAAAATATTCCACCGATATAGGTAATAGTGAAAAATTTTCAATAATAGGGGATTATTTGGAAAAAATTTCAAAAGAATATGGTGATATAAATTTATTGAATCAAAACAATCTTAAATTTCTCTATGATGAGATAGAATGGATAAAGTCCTGTAACTATAATGAGGAAGAATATCAAAATGCAGATAGACTAGGTGCAACAAAATATGATGAACATAACCACAGACTACCTAAGAATTCTAAAATAAGGAAGTCAATTTATAATTTGATGGAGCTTTATTCTAAGGAGTTATTCGATAGAAATTATGTTGATTTTAATGATGTGAGAAGAATAGCACTAGAAGCAATGGATGGATGCAATGTAAATAAATTTACCCATATAATAATAGATGAAAGTCAGGATCTATCTAAACTTCAGCTAGAACTGCTAAAAAAAATATATAATGAAAAGGAATACTCTAGCATAACTTTTTTATTTGACTGTGCACAGAGTATATATTCACAATCATGGCTGGGAAATGGAAGAAATTTTACAACAATTGGGTTTAATATGGCAGGGAGAAGTAAAACATTAAGTAAAAACTTTAGAACGACCACGCAAATATCTCAGGCAGCGTACAGCCTTTTGGAAAAATCACATGATATTGTAGAGGATGAAAATTATGTAAAACCCTATTTAATAGATAGGCAGGGAGATTATCCGGTTTACAGACATTTTTCAACAGAATCACAAGAGATGGACTATCTGGTGAAGCTTATAAAAAATGAGTTGTCAGACTATAAGATGAATGAAATTGTGGTGGTAGGAAGGTCAAGAATACAACTAGAAAATACAAGACAAATTATGAAAAATAAGAATATTTCTTGTGAAATAATAGATAGGGATAACAGTGACTTTGAAAAAGATGCTGTGAGGCTTATGACGATGCATTCAGTAAAAGGAATAGAAAGTAAAGTAGTTATTCTGATAAATGTAAATGAGGGAGTAGTGCCTTTTTATTCCTCAAAAGATGAAAAAATAAGAGAATTTGAGGAAGTTACAGAAAAGAAACTTTTTTATGTTGGAATGACTAGGGCGACGGAAATACTTTATATCACATCTAGTGTAAAGCCATCAAAATTTATCAAGGAGATAAAGTCAAAATATTTGAGATTTGATAAAAAAAGTCAAATTAGAGGAATGTACAATCTTTCATTGGAAGATTACAGATTTAAAGAAAATTTGATTAATCTATACTCACCAGAGGAAAAGGTAAGACAGTGGGTGATAAATGAACTTATAAACAACTATAAATATCCCCTGGAATTGATAGAGATAGAGTATCCTGTAATAATGGGTTCTAAAAAGGGCTTTGTGGATATAGCAGTGAGTAGATATGAAAATGGGAAAAAGAAAACCTTTATATACATAGAGGTGAAGTCCATGCAAAATGGGATAAAAGAAGCTAGAAGCCAGATATTGAGTTATGCATCTGTATCTAAAGATATAGAATATTGTATGGTTACCGACGGTACTGCTCTTGAAGTTTTTGATAACTCTGGAGATAAAAAAGATGATATCCCAATCTTTAATATGGAGATGATGCCGTCAAAGGCGGACATGAATACAGCATTGGATCTAGAAAAAAACAGAGAACTTATTCTTTTCAGGGATGAAGACGGAAGTATGGAAGTTGATTTTGGGGGAATAAGTGAAAGGTATCCTAATGAGGAAGTCCTTTCTATACCAATATATGGGAAAATATCGGGAGATCTTCCTGTATTTATGAATTCTGAAGAAAATGAAAGTTTTTACCTGCCAAGAGAACTTGTGAAGGATGAAAGCGGATTTTTTTTGAGGGTGAGAGGGGACAGTATGAAGAATGTCGATATAGAGGACGGAGACCTCGTTTTTCTTCGTCAGGATATAGACCCTAAAAGCGGTGATATAATAGCAGTTGCAATAGATGGGGAAGCTACTCTGAAACGTCTTATGAAAATGAGAAATGCCATAATACTTCTTCCTGAAAATTCAGAATATGAAGAAATATATATAAATGAACAGGATGTGAATCTTTTGGGGATTGCATCCATTACAGTGAAGAAGAATAGAGGTTAAAACTTATCATCCTTTTTAAATTATAATTTAATTTCACGGAGAATGTTTATAAAAAAATTATTATAATACAGGGATGATAAGATACAAAAGTTTTTAATACGTAAAATCTTTTTATTTATCGCGGAAGTGTGATAAAATCAAATAAAGAAGTTGAAAGGATAAAAAGGTGTTTTTTATAGGAATTTTTGGTATAAATAACAGAAGTAAAAAAGTTAAAGAGGTTTCATTTAAGTGTACAGGCTGCTTGAATAAAAGAGGAGAATTGATAGAAAATTCAAATGTATTTGAATTTTTCTTTATTCCTGTATTTAAATTTAGTAAAAAATATATTTTAAAATGTACAAAATGTGGAAGTATTTACAGGCTAAATGACAGCTCCATAAAAAAAATAATAGAAACTGAAAAAGTCGCATATGAGGATATAGAAGAGGTTATCTATGAGAATCGAATATGTGAATGTGGAGAAAAAATAGTAGATGGCTATGAGTATTGTCCTAAGTGTGGAAAAAAACTTTGAAATTACTGGCCTAGCTGGTGAAATCAGAGACGGTGTGATATAATAAAATTTAGTTTTAATTTAAATAGTAGATGGCGGTATTAGATGAATAAAAAGAATGTTTACTTGGACAATAATGCTACAACTCAGATGGATGAAAGAGTTATAGAGGCTATGACTAAGGTCATGAGAGAAAGCTATGGAAATCCGTCTAGTGTATATCAGATAGGACAAAAAGGGAAGAAAATTTTGGAAGAGTCTAGGGAGATGATTAGTGGACTCTTGGGACTAAAATCTAGAGAAATTGTTTTTACTTCTGGAGGAACAGAATCTAACAATATGGCTATAAGGGGAGTTGCCAGGGCCTTTAAAAATAAGGGCAGGCATTTGATAACTTCGGTGATTGAACACTCTTCTGTACTAAATACCTTTAAGGATATGGAGAGCTTGGGATGGGAAGTGACTTATCTCGGTGTAGATGAAAAAGGAAGAGTTAGTATAGAGGAGCTTCAAAATAGTATAAAAAATGAGACCGTATTGATATCAATTATGCACTCTAACAATGAAATTGGTACCTTACAGCCTATTGGGGAGATTGGCGAGATAGCTAAAGAGAAAAATATTATATTCCATGTAGATGGGGTACAAAGTTTGGGAAAGGTGAAAATTGACTTTGAAAATATAGATATTTTTTCTTTTGCTGCTCACAAATTTTACGGGCCAAAAGGTATAGGGGCACTATATGTAAAAAGTGGTGTAAAAATAGAAAAACTGTTGACAGGTGGCTACCAGGAGAGAAATAGAAGAGCTGGAACAGAAAATGTGGCTGGTGTATGCGGGATGGCAAGGGCTCTGGAAATATCCCTTGAAAATTTATATATAGAAATGAAAAAAGAAAAAAAACTTCGTGATTATATGGAGAAAAAAATACTAGAGAAGATAGATAGAGTAACTATAAACGGAGATTTAAACAACAGACTTTTTAATACTTCTAGTCTTACTTTTGAAAAAGTGGAAGCGGAATTACTATTATTTGCTTTAGATATGAAGGGAGTAGCCGTAAGTGCCGGGTCAGCCTGTGCTTCTAGTACCCTTAGTCCATCCCATGTTTTAGAAGCGATAGGTCTTAGCAGCAACACGGCTAAGAGCACATTGAGGATAAGTCTAGGAAGATTTACAACAAAAGAAGATATAAATTATTTTGTAGAAGCGTTGGAACTGGCGGTAGCAAATGAGCGAAACCTGAATATAATCTAAAGAAAAAAGGGTGAGTAAGTTGGGGATAGTTTTATTGAAGGGAATTTTAACTGGATTTATCCTTTCGCTACCTCTGGGTCCAATAGGAATATACTGTATGGAGAAAACCCTTGTAGAAGGCGAGAAAGAAGGGTTTTTTTCTGCTTTGGGGATGGTTTCAGTAGATGTGGTATATGGTATTCTGGCCTATTTATTTTTGAATCAGGTAGAGGTCCTGATACTGACATATGAGACCTATTTGAAGTTTATATTGGGAATATGCCTTATAGTTATGGGGTATAAAAAGTTCAAATCTAATTTTGAAGTGAAACAGCTTGAAAATGAAGGGGAGGGCATAATAAAAAATTTTTTCACATGTTTTTTGGTTACTTTAGCAAATCCCACGACGGTATTTATATTTGTAGCCATTTTTACAACATTGGGAATAGTAGAGGATAATTCTAAATTTCTTCCCTTGGAATTAGGCGGTGGAATATTTATGGGGGGAGCCTTCATGTGGTTTATCATCACCTATATATTATATCACTGGAGAAAGAAAATAGAATTATCAACATTGGAGAAAATAACAAAGAGTTGCGGTCTTGTTTTGCTTTTTTTTGGGGCTTTGACCTTATTTACACTTTATTATCACTGATTAATCATAAAATAATGAAGGAATAGCTTTTTCCTATTTTTTTCAAAAATTTATGAATTTATATTTTAAGAAAAGAGGTAGTGGAATGGTTTTAGATTTAAATAATTTTAGCAAGTATGTTGAATACAATCCCGAAAACAATAAGTACACAGTGGCGGTAGGGATGAGCGGAGGAGTAGACAGCTCAACAGTTGCTTATATGCTAAAAAAACAAGGTTATAATGTAATAGGGATTACAATGAAACACTGGAGCGGGATGGATGAACTGAGTGAAGACTCCAATTCAAAAACATGCTGCAGTCTTGATGATATATATGATGCCAAGAGGGTATGTGATGACCTTGGTGTACCTCACTATGTTATAAATTTAAAAGAACCCTTCAAAGAAAAAGTTGTGGATTACTTTGTAGAGGAATATGAAAATGGCAGAACTCCTAACCCTTGTATGGTCTGTAATAGGTATATAAAGCTTGGTAAACTTTTGGAATATGGGATAAAAATGGGAGCAGACTTTGTGGCTACAGGGCATTATGCTAAAATAAAAAACGGTAATCTTTATATGGGAGATGACCCTAAAAAGGATCAGGTTTATTTTTTATCTCAGGTAAAGAGAGAAAATTTAAAATATTTGATGTTTCCTATAGGGGACTTGGAAAAACCTCAGGTAAGGAAAATAGCCGAATATCTAGGGGTTAGAGTTTATGCAAAAAGAGATTCTCAAGAAGTATGTTTTATAGAGGATGGTAAGCTCAAAGAGTTTTTGGTAGAGATGACAGATGGAAGAGTTGAAAAAGAAGGGAATATAGTAACCAAAGATGGGGAGATACTAGGAAAGCATAAAGGTTTTGCATTTTATACAATTGGTCAGAGAAAAGGTCTCGGAATACAGCATGAAACTCCTTTATATGTTTTAAAATTGGATTCTAAAAAAAATAGAGTTATAGTTGGCGATAATGAGGAGCTTTTTAAAAGTGAACTTTTTGCTGAGAATATAAATGTACTATCTTTTGATAAAATTGAGGATATAGATGGAATAGAGTGCCAGGCAAAAACAAGATCTAGAGATATTCTTCATTTTTGTAAAGTAGAATTTGTAAAAGATAATTTAATTAGGGTGAAGTTTTTAGATAATAAGGTACGGGCAGTTACACCGGGTCAAGGCCTTGTGCTTTATGATTTTGATGGGAAAGTAATAGCAAGTGCATTTATAAAATAAGCGACCAAATGGACGCTTATTTTATTGGTTTAATCATAAAAATATTTTTTCTAAATATTTAGCAACACCATCGTTATTGTTTGTATCTATAATCTCATGGTTAGGGAGACTTTGTATTAATTTTTTGTGGGAATTCCCCATCAAAAATCCTTTTCCAACTGTTTGAAGCATATCAAGGTCGTTCAGACCGTCACCAAAAGCCAAGGTATCTACAGGTGAAATATTTTCTTTTTTTAATATTTCTTCTATAGCAAAGCCTTTAGAAACTCTCTTTTGGACTATTTCAAGGCAGTTTTCAAAAGAGAGAGTTATATTAAATGAATCTTTAAATTTCAGGTCGAGTGTTTTTTCCAACTGGTTTATTTTGCTAGAATTTGTACTTATAAAAATAAATTTTGTAACATCCTCATCCTTTAATTCTTCAAAGGGTTTTATGATGGAAGAAAATCCAGACTCCTTATGAAAAACATCTAGTCCCTCTATATGTTTTTCGAGAAACCAAAATTCATCTTTATAAATTCCCCTATGTATTTCTTCATCAATAGGAAGCTCAATGATTTTTCTTACCATTTCCTTAGGGATGTTACTTGAAAAAATCTCTCTGTCATTTTCGTCATGTATTTTTGCCCCATTTGAAGTTATAAGAAAAGAATCTAAGCCTAAAATATTTTTAAATGCCAAAGCGTCTTTATGGTGACGGTCAGTAGCAATGAAAAATTTAATACCTAGACTTTTAATTTTTTCTATTACTTTTTTGGTGTAGGCTGAGATTGTATGTTCTGAGTTTAAGAGAGTCCCGTCGAGGTCACATATAACTGCTTTATATTTATTCATAAAAAACTCCTCCAGACTAAATTTCACTATTTTTAAAGCTTAATTTTAAAGTTGAAAAATATCATTTATTTAAATAATTATACCAGGATTGAAGGTATGAGACTATGATTTTTTTTGATTATACATTTTAGATTGAATTAAAGAATAATGATGTTTATAAAAATTATTGACAGGAATATTTATCTGTGATAAAATCAATCCTGTTCGTAAAAAAAATCGGAGCATAGCGCAGCCCGGTAGCGCACCTGCCTTGGGAGCAGGGGGTCGCAAGTTCAAATCTTGCTGTTCCGACCATTTGCGTCACTAGCTCAGTTGGTAGAGCACACGACTTTTAATCGTGTTGTCACAGGTTCGATCCCTGTGTGACGCACCACTTAAATTTTATAATTGTTGGGCTGTCGCCAAGCGGTAAGGCAACGGACTTTGACTCCGTCATGCGCTGGTTCGAATCCAGCCAGCCCAGCCATTTATAAGAGATCTAACCTGTAAAAATACAGGTTTTTTTTATTTCTCAACCAATAAAGTTTTCAGCTTTTTTAAATTTTCCAAGGGCCTGATTGTGAGAGTAGAACCATCTTTAAATATGAATACAAGGGATCCGATGGAATAATAATAGATAGAATCAAATTCTAGCGTATTTATGTGAAAGTCTGAAATCTCTAAAAAAATTATATGAATAAATTCACCTTTGCTAGTAACTTTGGAGATATTAAGAGTTTGTTTTATGTTTACCTCACTTGATATAAGAGTAACTTCTACAGTGGTATTCAGAAAAAAACTTTTTAAAATTCTTTCAACATCTAAAATTGATAAATTCATACTTTCATTAATATTTTCAAAATAATTCATATCCTTACACCACCTTAGGGATTGGAAGATTGATACCTGTGTATTCAAAATATATAGTTGAAACCCTTTCTAAAAATATTGTAATAAAATTTGTTTAGAGTAAGTTTCATTTATAAACAACATAAAAAAACTAAAAAAACTATTGACGCCCCTTTGGAGATATGTTATTATACTTCTTGTCCGCGAGAGAAAAGGACGGATGAAACTCAGATGACAAGTCAGCTGAGTACTGAAAAACATATTTGTAAACATTCTTGTTTTTCGGCAAAAACAAAAGGACATTAGCAATTAAATAGAGAAGGAAGTCAAAATCGTCATCTATGATGACAATGGTTCAAAACTATGTTTTGGACACAGTTAGGTGTTAATAATCTCGCAAGAGATTTAAATAAACTTTTTGAATGAAGAGTTTGATCCTGGCTCAGGATGAACGCTGACAGAATGCTTAACACATGCAAGTCGACTGGAATTCACCTTCGGGTGATAGTACGGTGGCGGACGGGTGAGTAACGCGTAAAGAACTTGCCCTCTAGACTGGGACAACTGTTGGAAACGACAGCTAATACCGGATATTATGGAACTGCGGCATCGCAGAACTATGAAAGGCTATATGCGCTAGAGGAGAGCTTTGCGTCCCATTAGTTAGTTGGTAGGGTAACGGCTTACCAAGACGATGATGGGTAGCCGGCCTGAGAGGGTGATCGGCCACAAGGGGACTGAGACACGGCCCTTACTCCTACGGGAGGCAGCAGTGGGGAATATTGGACAATGGACTAAAAGTCTGATCCAGCAATTCTGTGTGCACGACGAAGGTCTTCGGATCGTAAAGTGCTTTCAGGTGGGAAGAAGAAAGTGACGGTACCACCAGAAGAAGCGACGGCTAAATACGTGCCAGCAGCCGCGGTAATACGTATGTCGCAAGCGTTATCCGGAATTATTGGGCGTAAAGCGCGTCTAGGCGGCCTTTTAAGTCTGATGTGAAAATGCGGGGCTCAACTCCGTATTGCGTTGGAAACTGGAAGGCTAGAGTATCAGAGAGGTGGGCGGAACTACAAGTGTAGAGGTGAAATTCGTAGATATTTGTAGGAATGCCGATGGGGAAGCCAGCTCACTGGATGAATACTGACGCTAAAGCGCGAAAGCGTGGGGAGCAAACGGGATTAGATACCCCGGTAGTCCACGCCGTAAACGATGATCACTAAGTGTGGGGGGTCGAACCTCCGTGCTCAAGCTAACGCGATAAGTGATCCGCCTGGGGAGTACGTACGCAAGTATGAAACTCAAAGGAATTGACGGGGACCCGCACAAGCGGTGGAGCATGTGGTTTAATTCGACGCAACGCGAGGAACCTTACCAGCCCTTGACATCCCAAGAACTAGGCAGAGATGCTTAGGTGCCTTTTCGGAGGAACTTGGTGACAGGTGGTGCATGGCTGTCGTCAGCTCGTGTCGTGAGATGTTGGGTTAAGTCCCGCAACGAGCGCAACCCCTATCGTATGTTACCATCATTAAGTTGGGGACTCATGCGAGACTGCCTGCGACGAGCAGGAGGAAGGTGGGGATGACGTCAAGTCATCATGCCCCTTATGGGCTGGGCTACACACGTGCTACAATGGACAATACAGAGGGTAGCGATCCCGCGAGGGGGAGCCAATCTCAGAAAGTTGTTCTTAGTTCGGATCGCAGTCTGCAACTCGACTGCGTGAAGTTGGAATCGCTAGTAATCGCGAATCAGCAATGTCGCGGTGAATACGTTCTCGGGTCTTGTACACACCGCCCGTCACACCACGAGAGTTGGTTGCACCTGAAGTAGCAGGCCTAACCCGTTTACGGGAGGGATGTTCCTAAGGTGTGATTAGCGATTGGGGTGAAGTCGTAACAAGGTATCCGTACGGGAACGTGCGGATGGATCACCTCCTTTCTAAGGAGCACAGACAACCTTCTCTATTTATTTGGTAGTGTCCTTTTGTCAAAGGCGCGTAAGCAACTATTGACAAAAAGGCCAGGTGAATGCAAGTGAACGTGGTCACCATTACCAGCATGGACATTGGAAACTATATAGTAGAGAAATCAACATTAAATTTTTTTTCTGACGAAATTTTCGAGAATGAATTTATTTCATTCGAAGTAAAAAATGTCAAGAAAGAGAGTTAGCTGATGAACAATTTAGGTTAAGATATTAAGGGCACACGGAGAATGCCTAGGTAACAAGAGCCGATGAAGGACGTGATAAGCTGCGATAAGCTGTGGTTAGCTGCAATTGAGCATTGATCCGCAGATTTCCCAATGGGGCAACCTGCTAGATTGAAGATCTAGCGCGAAAGAGGTAAGTGGGTGAACTGAAACATCTAAGTAACCCGAGGAAGAGAAAGTAAAAACGATTCCCTAAGTAGCGGCGAGCGAACGGGGAAGAGCCTAAACCAATACAGTGTCAAGGATGTAGCCGTTGCTGTATTGGGGTAGTGGGAAGAACGCCAGGAGAACTACAAGGTATCCGGCAATTTTAAAGACGTAACTGGAAGGAATTGGAAAGTTCCGCCGTAGCGGGTGATAGCCCCGTACAGGTAAACTCTTTAAGTTGTGTGTTCTATCCCGAGTAGCACGGGACACGTGAAACCCTGTGTGAATCCGCGAGGACCATATCTCGTAAGGCTAAATACTCTTGTTAACCGATAGTGAATAGTACCGTGAGGGAAAGGTGAAAAGAACCCCGGGAGGGGAGTGAAATAGAACCTGAAACCGTGTGCTTACAAGCGGTCAGAGCCTTTAGGGGTGATGGCGTGCCTTTTGGAGAATGATCCTGCGAGTTACGATCAGTGGCAAGGTTAAGTATAACGGAGCCGTAGGGAAACCGAGTCTGAATAGGGCGATACAGTCGCTGGTCGTAGACGCGAAACCTGGTGATCTATGCCTGTCCAGGATGAAGCTGTGGTAAGACACAGTGGAGGTCCGAACCCACCGTCGTTGAAAAGCCGGGGGATGAGGTAGGTATAGGGGTGAAAAGCCAATCGAACCAGGAGATAGCTCGTTCTCTCCGAAATGCATTTAGGTGCAGCCTTAAGCGTTCAACTATGGGGGTAGAGCACTGAATGGTCTAGGGGGCGTACCGCTTACCGAAATCAATCAAACTCCGAATACCATAGTTCTAGAGCTTAGGAGTGAGACTATGGGTACTAAGATCCATGGTCAAAAGGGAAACAGCCCAGACCACCGACTAAGGTCCCTAATTATAGCTAAGTGGGAAAGGAGGTGGAGATTCTGTAACAACCAGGAGGTTGGCTTAGAAGCAGCCATACCTTTAAAGAGTGCGTAATAGCTCACTGGTCGAGAGTCTCTGCGCCGACAATGTAACGGGGCTAAGCTATAAACCGAAGTCGTGGAATTCAACTTTTAAGTTGGATTGGTAGGAGAGCGTTCTGTAGGCCGTTGAAGGGGAACTGATAAGGGACCCTGGAGGTATCAGAAGTGAGAATGCAGGAATGAGTAGCGAGAAAGGGGGCGAGAATCCCCCTCGCCGGAAGAACAAGGGTTCCAGGGTAAAGTTTGTCTTCCCTGGGTAAGCCGGGACCTAAGCCGAGGCTAGATTGCGTAGGCGAATGGAAAGCAGGTTAATATTCCTGCGCCGGTTATAGTTTGTGATGGAGGGACGCAGAAGGGTATGCGCGCATGGCGACGGTTGTCCATGTGCAAGCATGTAGGGTGACTTGGTAGGAAAATCCGCCAGGTTAGATCTGAGGTGTTACGCGGAGTCTTAGGACGAAGGCGCAAATCCCACGCTGCCGAGAAAAGCTTCTAAACGTTAAATTATAACCGCCCGTACCCGAAACCGACACAGGTGTTCAGGGTGAGAAACCTAAGGCGTACAGGCTAACTCTCGCTAAGGAACTCTGCAAAATGGCCCCGTAACTTCGGGAGAAGGGGTGCCGCTGATTGTGATAGTTACAAGCGAACTTGAGCGATTGGCGGCCGCAGTGAAAAGTCTCAAGCAACTGTTTAGCAAAAACACAGGTCTATGCTAAGCTGAAAGGCGATGTATATGGGCTGACACCTGCCCAGTGCCGGAAGGTTAAGAGGAGGAGTGAGAGCTCCGAATTGAAGCCCCGGTGAACGGCGGCCGTAACTATAACGGTCCTAAGGTAGCGAAATTCCTTGTCGGGTAAGTTCCGACCTGCACGAATGGTGTAATGACTTGAGAGCTGTCTTGGCGGGAGGCCTGGTGAAATTGTACTACCGGTGAAGATACCGGTTACCTGCAGTAGGACGGAAAGACCCCATGAAGCTTTACTGTAGCTTGGTATTGGGTTTTGGCATTACGTGTATAGGATAGTTGGGAGACTATGAAGGCATGGCGCTAGCTGTGTGTGAGTCGCTGGTGGAATACCAACCACGTAATTTTGGAATTCTAATCTGTGGTTTGTAGCCATGGAGACAGTGCTAGGTGGGCAGTTTGACTGGGGCGGTCGCCTCCGAAAGAGTAACGGAGGCGTTCAAAGGTTCCCTCAGGTTGGATGGAAATCAACCGAAGAGTGCAATGGCATAAGGGAGCTTGACTGCGAGACTGACAGGTCGAGCAGGTGCGAAAGCAGGACATAGTGATCCGGCGATTCCGAATGGAAGGGTCGTCGCTCAACGGATAAAAGCTACTCTGGGGATAACAGGCTGATTTTGCCCGAGAGTCCATATCGACGGCAAAGTTTGGCACCTCGATGTCGGCTCATCGCATCCTGGGGCTGGAGAAGGTCCCAAGGGTTGGGCTGTTCGCCCATTAAAGCGGTACGTGAGCTGGGTTCAGAACGTCGTGAGACAGTTCGGTCCCTATCCACTGCAGGCGCAAGAGTATTGAAAAGATCTGTCCTTAGTACGAGAGGACCGGGATGGACAAACCTCTGATGTACCAGTTGTCACGCCAGTGGCACAGCTGGGTAGTCACGTTTGGAACGGATAACCGCTGAAAGCATCTAAGCGGGAAGCCAGCTTTGAGATAAGTACTCTGTTCTATATGAACTAAGACACCTTCGAGACCAGGAGGTTGATAGGTTGGGGGTGTAAGGACCGTGAGGTTTTTAGCTGACCAATACTAATATGTCGAAGTCTTAACCTAAATCTACTATATAGTTTTGAATGCCCATGGCAGACAATAAAATATGATATCTTGTGTTAATTTGAGTGTGGATTATTTCATGCGCAGAATTGATAGTTAGATAACAGCTTGGTGAGAATAGCTGTAGGGGTACACCTGGTCACATTCCGAACCCAGAAGTTAAGCCTGCATACGCTGAAAGTACTTGAGGGGCAGCCCTCCGGGAGGATAGGTACTTGCCAAGCTTTTTTTATTTTTTGGACCAAAAATAAACGAGTATTTTTATATGATACAAATTACCTAACAAATCATGTGATTAATTGTTGTATCACCTGCAATAGTTATTATTGCTAAAAATTTTAAAATATCAAAAATTTATTGCGGAAAATTATATTAACTTTAATTCTAGAGGACTTTCTTTGTGGAGGTCCTTTTTGCATTGAATATAGTTTAAATTTACAGTTGAATTTTACAGTTAACTATAAATTTCTAGACTATATCTGATAATTAGAATAAAGGAATTAAGAGGAATTAGACTCATTATACGGTAAAAATTTTTAATAGGATGCAAGAGGATGAAAATACTGTATATGGGAGGTGGCAAATGAAAATAGCCATGATTGGGTTGGGAAAAATGGGTGGAAATATGGCTAAAAAACTCATAGAAAAAAAACACGATGTTATAGTTTACGACGTAAATTCTGAACTCAGAAAGGAATTTGAAGCTATAGGAGCTAAGGCTGTAGAAAGTATAGAGAGGTTATGCAAGGAAGCCGAAAAAGGAAATATTGATATAATATGGTCTATGCTTCCTGCAGGAGAGATAACTGAAAACACAATACTTGATATATCTATGAGGTGCACAGAATCAAAAATAATAGTAGACGGAGGAAATTCATTTTATAAAAATACAGTAAAATTGGAGGAGAAGATCAGAAAAAACGGACACACGCTGATGGATGCCGGAACCAGCGGTGGGATATGGGGATTTGAAAGAGGATACTGTTTTATGGTAGGGGGTGACAAGAGGAGTTATGACTTCATAAAACCTGTTCTTGAAGACCTTTCAAAACCTGAAGGAGGACATGAATACATGGGATCTGCAGGATCTGGACATTTTGTAAAAATGGTTCATAATGGTATAGAATACGCTATGATGGAAGCCTTTGGAGAGGGATTTGAGATACTGAGAGAGAAGAAGGAGTTTGACTTGAATCTTGAAAAAATATCCAAGGTGTGGCAGCATGGAAGTGTTATTGATTCTTGGCTTCTAGAACTTTGTGGGGACCTTTTTGAAAAGGAAGGAAATCTAGAAGGGATAAAGGGCTATGTGGAAGATTCTGGAGAGGGGAGATGGACTGTTATGGAGAGTATAGAGGAGAGGGTTGCGGCTCCTGTTATCACTCTTTCCCTTCTTCAGAGATTCAGGTCTAGAAAAGATGAAACTTTTAGTGATAAGGTTATAGCAGGACTTAGAAATCAATTTGGGGGACATTCTGTAAAAACCAAAAAAGGAGGTTAAAGCTTTATGGGCGGACATATCAATCTGGATTCTATGGAGAAAGATTCTAAAAATAATGAAAAACTTCCTTTTACACTTGTAATATTTGGAGGTGCTGGAGACCTTAGCCAGAGAAAGCTGACCCCATCGCTATATAATCTTTTTATTTTAAATCAATTACACAAAGATTTTAATATTATCTCCTGTGGTATGCCTGATCTTACAGAGGAAGAGTACAGAGATATTGTAAAAACTTCTCTAAATAAATTTGTTTCTGAAAAATCAGAAAAAAACTGGGAAGGGTTTTTGGAAAAATTTCATTATGTTTCAGGGGCTTTTGACGACAAAAAAATGTATGAAAAAATTTATAAAAAATATGTGGAGTTGACTGATGAAAAAATGCAGGTCATTTTTTATCTGGCTATACCGCCACAATTTGCGCCTATTGCAATAAGTCATTTGGAAAAATCAAATCTTTGCTCTGCCATATATGAAAAAAAAATAGTTATGGAAAAACCTTTCGGTGTAGACAAAGAAAGTGCAAAAGAATTGAACCGTACAGTTTTGGGAGTATTTGAAGAAGATGAAATTTATAGAATAGATCACTATCTAGGAAAGGAAACTGTACAAAATATATTATTTTTCAGATTTGGAAATAGTATATTTGAACCTCTATGGAATAGAAATTTTATTGACCATGTTCAAATAACAGCGGCGGAAACCCTTGGAATAGAGCACAGGGGGAAATTTTATGAAAAGGCGGGAGTTATAAGGGATATAGTACAAAATCATGTGATGCAGCTCTTATCTCTTGTTGCTATGGAACCTCCTGCAAACTTTGATGCAGACAGAATCAGAGATGAAAAACTAAAAGTTTTCAAGTCTATAAGGTATATGAACCGTAATTATCTAAAAAAGAACATTGTAAAAGGACAGTATGGACCTGGAAAATCTGGAGGAGAAAGTGTAGTAGGGTATACTGAGGAAAAGGATGTAGGAAAAGATTCAAAAATGGCAACATATATTGCAGGGAAATTTTATATAGATAACTGGAGATGGGCAGATGTACCTTTCTATATAAGAGCAGGGAAAAGACTGAGAGAAAGGGTGACGGAAATCTATCTTCAGTTCAAGCAGCCGCCCCTAAAACTTTTTGGTGATAAATATAATAAGATAGTTCCCAATGGGATTTTGATATCTATACAGCCTGAAGAAAAAATATCGGTGAGATTAAACTTGAAATATCCTGGAAGTGAGAATTTTCCCCATCCTGTGGAGATGGACTTTAACTACAAGGATCTGGCCCATATAGTCTCGCTAGATGCCTATGAGAGACTTCTTTTAGACTGTGTAAAAGGGGACCTGACCTTATTTGCAAGGCAGGATAGTATAGAGGCTATGTGGGAAGTTGTAGATTCTATAAATGAATATTTTGAACAAAGCTATCAAGGGGAACTTCCAAATTATTTCGCTGGCTCATGGGGACCTGAGAAAGCAGAAATTCTTTTAGAAAGAGATGGAAGGTGTTGGAGATTTGGGAA
The DNA here is from genome assembly GCF_963668515.1 of uncultured Ilyobacter sp. Lineage (NCBI taxonomy): Bacteria > Fusobacteriati > Fusobacteriota > Fusobacteriia > Fusobacteriales > Fusobacteriaceae > Ilyobacter > uncultured Ilyobacter sp. The sequence continues at coordinate 300,993 of NZ_OY764866.1, forward strand.
TACCTGTGAGTTCCATGAAGAGGTGGTTTTAGATGGTAATAAAAACCAGGCATGAGAAAGAGCTTTTTGATAAAGCGGCTGAGATATTTATTGAAGAGTATAAGAGTTCTATATCAGAAAAAGGCCGTTTTTCTGTTGCATTATCTGGAGGGAGTACTCCTAAAGAACTTTTTAAACGCCTTGTAAAAATGCAAATAAATTGGAAAAATGTGGATATTTTTATGGTCGACGAGAGATATCTACCTCCTAATCATGCAGATAGCAACTATAGACTTTTATGGGATAACCTTTTTAGTAGGATAAATATACCGATTGAAAATCTTAGAACTATAAAATATATGGAAAGTTTGGAAATCAGCCGTATGGAATATGAAAAAGAAGTGGAAGATTTTATCAAAGGTAAAAAGAATTCCTTTGATCTGATAGTTCTAGGAATGGGAAGGGACGGTCATACGGCCTCTCTTTTTTATGATAATCTGGAGATGACTGGAACTGTCGTGCCATCGTTAGAAAGTAAATATCATAAATACAATAGAATAAGTCTGGGTTTAGGGGTAATAAATAGTTGCAGGAAAAAAATGTTTATTTTAAAAAATGATAAAAAAGAGATACTCAAACTAGTTTTGTCTGGAAAGGAACATCCAGCATCCTTTGTAATAAAAAATGTAATCTATATAATAAATGAAGAAGATAAGTAGCGAAATAATACTCGCTACTTATCTTCTTTTAAATAATGATGCTGAAAATCATGAATAGAATCTTTTAATAGTTCTATATTTTTAAGGTCTGTAGATTGTTTGGTCTTCATGGAATATACAGAGATATGGTGGAGAAGCTCTAAAGATCGAATATAATCTTTGTATTCTGGGCTATTGCTGTCTGCTGGTTTGATCCTCTGATGTAAAAAATATTGAGAAACTATAGATTGATTCTTTTCAGCATGGATTTCTTTGGTATTTATCCAACGAACCAACTGGTTGTAATCTGGAGATTTGTCTTTTGAAATTTCAATTATTATTTTTGTAGCTTTTTCGATAGTGGCCGTGTTTTCGTAAAGTTCCTTGAATCTTAATCCATCATCATAAATTCCACAAGGAACCTCACAGTGAGCAAATAGATAATTTGGAATAAGAACAAGAAGAGAAAAAATTAAAACTAACTTGTTCATAAATATACACCTCCTAAATTTCAATGCAAATAGAGATAAGATGGCTAACTACATCTGTTTTTATCTATATAATGAAGTAAAACATCGTCGCTATTTTTAAGACGCCTACAGATCTCCCTTGCTATGTTTAAGATCAGAATACTGAAAAGATTTTTGTCTTTTTTAAAAATTTTAAAAAATTCCTCTTTTGAAAGGACTATAATAACAGTGTTTTCACATGCAACGGCCGATACTACATGGGGCTGTCTACTGAGAACGGAAGCCTCCCCTATACAATTTCCCTCACCGAATTCAAAAATCTGATAAGGGGTCATGTCCACCTCCTCTATAAAGCGAACCCTTCCCTTCTGTATGATATATATATTAGATGGGACTTCACCCTGTCTGAAAATATACTCCCCTTTTTTATAATTGGACTGTTTTAAAATTTTAAAAAGAAAATAAAGCTGCTTATCATCTAGTCCCCCAAAAATAGAGATTCTATTTAGAATTGGAAGGAGATTTTCTATATCTAGCAGTGGTATGAGCTCTTTTGACATGACTATCACCTCTTCAGTTTCTAAACTAATGTACATTCTATGTTGGAAATTTCCTCTTAATGTATAAAAAAAAGAGGTGCACGAGCACCCCTTAATTTATAGAAAAATCCAAATTTCCCTTTGAAAAATCCACTGTAATCTTACTGTTGTCAGGAACATCTCCTTTTAGAAGCATTTTTGCAAGTTTTGTTTCTAGCTCCCTTTGAATAAAACGCTTAAGTGGTCTTGCACCGTAGTGCGGATCAAAGGAAGTCTCTGCCATATACTTTATAGCTTTATCTGTAAATTTAAGAGTAATATAACGCTCTTCTAGTTTCTTGTTTATATCTGACAGTATAAGTCTCACTATATTCTCTACTGCTTCTAAATCCAAAGCCTTAAATATAATTGTGTCGTCAACTCTGTTTAGAAACTCCGGTTTGAAATTTGTTTTTAATATATCCATCACTGATTTTTTCGTATTATCAGAAAGGTCAGGATCTTGTATTATAAACTGACTTCCGATGTTTGAAGTCATAATAACAAGGGTATTTTTAAAGTTTACAACCTTTCCCTTTCCATCAGTGAGTCTTCCGTCGTCTAAAACTTGCAAAAGGACGTTGAATACATCAGGATGTGCCTTTTCAATTTCATCTAAAAGTATAACTGAATATGGCTTTCTTCTTATGGATTCTGTGAGCTGCCCCCCCTCTTCATATCCTACATAACCAGGAGGTGCCCCTATAAGCCTTGTGACAGAAAATTTATCCATGTATTCACTCATATCCACCCTTACAACATTGTCCTCGTCGTCAAAAAGGTTATATGCCAATGATTTGGCAAGATATGTTTTACCAACACCTGTAGGTCCTAAAAATATAAATGAACCCATTGGACGGTTTGGATCTTTCAGACCTGCCCTGGATCTTATGATTGTATTAGCTACTGCTTTTATAGCTTCTTCCTGACCTATAACTCTTTCCTTAAGAGAATCTTCTAAATGAAGGATTTTTTCTCTTTCTCCTTCCATCAGCTTAGATAGAGGGATTCCTGTCCAACGGGCCACTATATCGGCTATCTCTTCAGCAGTAACCTCCTGTTTTAAAAGTTTTGTAGTATTGTTACCTTTTTCGAGTTTTTCTTCCTGGAGTTTTAATTCTTTTTCAAGAGAAGCCATTTTTCCATATTTTAACTCTGCTAATTTGTTTAGATCATAATCTCTCTCTGCTTTTTCTACCTCTAGCTGAACTTCCTCGATTTTCTTTTTGATATCTTTTATACTGGAAATTTCATTTTTTTCTAGGTCCCATTGGGACTTTAATATGGATTTTTTTGAGTTTAATTCAGAAAGTTCTTTTTCTAAAATTCCAAGTCGTTCCTGGGATCCTTTATCTTTTTCTTTTTTTAGTGCTTCTTTTTCAATTTCTAGCTGTAGAGCTCTTCTGGTTAGTTCATCTAGTTCGTTGGGCATAGAATCTATTTCTGTCCTTATCATGGCAGCAGCTTCGTCAATCAGGTCTATGGCCTTGTCAGGAAGGAATCTGTCACTTATATATCTGTGGCTCAGTGTAGAAGCAGCAACTATGGCAGCATCGCTTATTCTGATACCATGATAAACTTCATATTTCTCCTTTAGACCTCTCAGTATTGAAATTGTATCTTCCACATCTGGTTCATCTACCATTATGGTCTGAAACCTTCTTTCTAGTGCAGCATCTTTTTCCATGTGTTTTCGGTATTCGTCCACAGTTGTAGCCCCTATAACCCTGGCCTCCCCTCTTGCCAACATAGGTTTTAGGATATTTCCGGCATCCATGGCACCATCTGTTTTTCCCGCCCCTACAATGGTGTGGATTTCGTCTATAAACAGAATAATATTTCCATTGGACTCCTCCACCTCTTTGAGGACAGCTTTCAGCCTCTCCTCAAATTCTCCCCGGAATTTTGCTCCTGCAATAAGAGCACCCATATCCAGAGAGAAGATAGTCTTTTCCTTGAGGGAATCAGGGACATCCCCCTTAAGAATTCTCTGGGCCAGTCCTTCCACTATTGCAGTTTTACCAACCCCCGGGTCCCCTATAAGAATGGGATTGTTTTTTGTTCTTCTAGAAAGGATCTGGATCGCCCTTCTTATCTCGGAATCTCTTCCTATAATTGGATCCAGCTTTCCTTTTTTAGCTAGTTCCACAAGATCTTTTCCATATTTTGAAAGGGCTTCAAACTTACCCTCTGGATTTGGAGAGTCCACTTTTTGGCTTCCTCTTGCTTCAGAGAGGACTTTTTCAAACTCTTTAGAGTCTATCCCAATCCGCTTTAAAAGGGGGAGGTTTTTTAGGAGAGCCTTGAAAAGATGCTCTACACTGATATAAGAATCCCCCATTTTTTTCATAATATCTTCAGCTTCCATTACTATCCTGTTGGTGGTAGCTTCAAATGACAAATTTCCCTGGAACTCAACTTCTACTTTTGGGTATTTGTCCAGTTCATTTTGAACTTCTTTCACCAGAGAATTTAAATTCAGACCCATTTTTTCAAGAAGTCTTGGGATAAGGCCGTCATTTTGTGTCATGAGAGCCAGGGCGAGATGCTCAGGTTTAATGTTTGTGTGCTTGTATTTTAAGGCGTAATTGTGAGCGTCATTTATGGCAAGAACTGATTTTTCTGTGTATTTATCATTCATAGAAAACCTCCTTTTATATTTTGTTAGCACTTTCAATAGATGAGTGCTAAAGTTATTGTATCTAATATATAATTTTTTTGCAAAAAAGTCAAGAAACTGAGTTTAAGTTTTTTTTAAACTTATGTTTTTAAAAAAAGTTCTTTAAAGTATTAATCATATGATTATTCAAAGGGAAAAATGAAAATCCTGTAAAGATAGAAAGAAGAATAGTATCAAAAAAATAAAAAAAGCTGCTGAAATGTTTCAGCAGCTAAAAAATTTATTTATGATAGTTTGGGGCTTCTTTTGTGATGTTTATATCGTGAGGATGTGATTCTATCAATCCAGAACCTGTTATTTTTACAAACTTACCATTTTTCTTAAGATCTTCTATAGTGGCAGTACCACAGTATCCCATACCTGCCCTTAGTCCACCTGTAAGTTGGAAAATTACATCTTCTAACTTCCCTTTGTAAGCAACCCTTCCCTCTATACCTTCAGGAACAAGTTTTTTTGCCTCAGATTCTTTTTGGAAATATCTGTCGCTTGAACCTCTCTTCATTGCAGCAAGAGACCCCATTCCTACATATACTTTAAATCTTCTTCCTTCAAATATGATTTCCTCACCAGGGGCTTCTTCTGTACCGGCTAAAAGTCCTCCGATCATAACACAGTCAGCACCTGCAGCAATGGATTTTACAATATCCCCAGAAAGTTTTATTCCGCCATCGGCGATGACTCCGACACCTCTTTCTTTACAAACTTCGTATACATCATTTATAGCCGATATCTGAGGAACTCCGACACCAGCGACAACTCTAGTAGTACAGATAGAGCCAGGCCCTACTCCTACCTTTACTGCACTTGCCCCTGCATCAGCAAGGTCCATAGCAGCCTCGGCAGTTACGATGTTTCCGCCGATAATATCAAGATCAGGAAATGTTTCTCTGATTTTTCTTACAGTTTGGATTACACCGTTAGAGTGTCCATGAGCAGAGTCTACAGTAATTATATCTACCCCTGATTTTACAAGTGCGGCCACTCTTTCTAAAGTGTCAGCTCCGACACCTACAGCACCACCTACTCTAAGTCTTCCACGAGAGTCCTTGCATGCATTTGGATATTCCTCTATATTATCTATATCTTTTATTGTGATAAGTCCCATAAGCTTAGAATTTTCATCTACTATTGGGAGCTTTTCTATCCTGTTTTCCAAAAGGATCTCTTTTGCTTCATCAAGAGTAGTACCTACAGAAGCCGTTATAAGATTTTCTTTTGTCATTATAGTTTCTACTTTTTTGCTTAAATCTTTTCTGTATTTCAGATCTCTGTTTGTTATTATTCCCACTAAAGTTCCGTCGTTTTCTACTACAGGTAGTCCAGAGATTCTGTATTTACCCATTATGCCATCAGCATCTGCAAGGGTAGATTCCCTGTTGAGAGTTATAGGATCTGTGATCATACCACTTTCATTTCTTTTAACTTTGTCTATCTCAGCAGCCTGTTCTTCGATGGACATGTTTTTGTGGATAAATCCCAAACCTCCCTGTCTTGCTAAGGCGATTGCTAACTTTGCTTCTGTAACAGTGTCCATGGCAGCACTTAAAACCGGGACGTTTAATTCTATATTTTTTGTAATTTTTGTTTTGAGCGAAACTTCATTTGGTAAGATATCAGATTTTTGTGGTACCAATAGAACGTCGTCAAAAGTTATAGCCTCTTTGATAATTTTTCCATTCAACATGAACTGAATTCCTCCTTAACATAAATTAAGTTTAATAAAAAGAGGCCGAGTTTAAACTCCACCCTGCTAAGTTGGTGAAAGAATAGACTCAGGCCTAAAATTTGCTGAACCGCTTTCACTCATAGAGATTAATTTTAGGTTAATCGTAGATACACTGCACCCTATTAGCAGCTTATATGAGAAAAAAAATTTTTATTGTAATATATTGGAATGATCTTACCACAAAAGACAATTGTTGTCAATAACAGAAAAATAGACTTTATCTTTTAAAAGGTATCCTTTTCAGGTATAGATTATTAGGAGGTGCAGTGTTGTAGAACAAAGTTAGGTATCTGCAGTAAAATTAACTCATCTGCAATTTTATCTCTTCTTGCAGACTGACTAGCATAAATAAAACATGTCTGTTTATTCTCCTGTATTTTGATAAAATTTCCATAAAAATATGCTCTGGATAATCCACATTTTTAAGTGGATCTACAAATTCAAGAGCAGTGGCAGTATCCTGACAGATTTTTTTTTCATTTATGATCTCTTGCATATTGGGGTTCATGGTTATTTTTTCAAGGTTTTCCAAGGATACAATGATTTTTTCGTGGTAAAAATCTATCTGGTTGATAAAATTTTGAGGCAAAACAAGTTTGTTGTTTATTGTTTTTTTGTATATTTTTCCGAGACTTGCTGCATAATCTCCTAAAGATTCCATTGTATCTGCTAAAAGAAGGAGTAATCTTATGGATTTTAAAATATCTTTGGAGTCTGTAGAGTGAAGAAGACCGGTAAGGTTTTTAAAAATAGAATCTTTTTTTTCATCTTGGTATTTTTCACCTTCAAAGAGAAGAATAGATTTGTCTGAAGGAAGTTCTCTTTTTATGAGACTTCTAAAAATATATAGATCATCTCTAAATCTAGTTATCATCTGGCCTATCTCCAGTCTGGATTTTTCAAGGGCTGCCAAAGGAAACTGGTATAATTTTTCAGTTACATAAGATCCTATATCACTTTCTTTTTTATTACTTCCTATTTTATTTAAAAATTTTATTAATAAATTTATAAATGGCAGAAAAATAATGGTATTTCCAATGTTGAAAAGAGTGTGAAAAAGAGCTATATATTCAGAAACATTTTTTTCAGGAGGGGTGAGTCTGCCGATTATCGAAGCATAGCCGTAGAAAAAAGGAAGTATTAGGGATACACCTACTATTTTTATGAGAATATGGGCGTAGGCGGCTCTCTTTGCATCTGATCTTGTATTGAGAGAGGCGAGGTATGCAGTTATTGTGGTGCCGATATTTCCTCCTAAAACAAGTGCAACTGCAGTTTTGGGGATAATAAGTCCCTGGGTTGCAAGGGCCATGGTGATTCCCACAGTGGCAGATGAGGATTGGAGTATAGAGGTCACGGCGGCCCCTGTAATTGCAGACATGATAACCCCTCTATAGCTTTCTGCAGAAAATACTTGAAAAAAATCTATAAATTGGGGCATATCCTTTAATGGGTCTATTCCATTTTTCATGAGGGTTAAGCCCAGAAAAATAAGTCCTAAACCTATGAAGATTAAAGCTCTTTTTTTCCGTTTTTGATTTTTTGAAAACAGGAAAACAAATGCCCCTATACCCATTATTGGGATTCCATATTCTGTTATTTTAAATGCTAGTATCCATCCTATAGCCGTTGCTCCTATGTTTGCACCTAAGATTATGCCTATGGCTTGTCTCAGAGTCATGAGAGAGGCGTTTATAAAGCCTACAACCATAACAGTGGTTACAGAGCTAGACTGGATAATGGCCGTTATAAAAGTTCCCACAAGAATTCCCCGGAAGGTGTTAGAGGTCATTTTATGAATTATCTCCCTCAATCTGTTTCCAGCTATTTCCTGAAAGGACTTTGACATAACATCCATTCCGTAGAGGAACATTCCCAGACCCCCTGCCACCTGAAGAATAATTTTAATAAGCAGTTCCATAGAGACCACATCCTTAAAAGTTTAACACCAATAAATAACCTAAGTTACTGCTTAATAATTCAAATTAAAGTATTGAATTTATCAGGATTCGTTACTTTTCTCTTGAAAGAAGTTTAAGGAAACTCTGGAAAAATTTTCCAGAGTCGAGAGATATAGTTACAGAAATCTGTTCCTTATCTCTCAGAAAAGTTCAAGAATTTTCAAACGTCTAGTGAGTATATGTTTCTTTTATCGCCTTTATGAGCTACAGTTCTCGCTTCCCTGCGGAACTTATTCTGCAAGACGGCTGAGTGCAGGTTCTTTCCTGTATAAGCCCTGCGACTTGAAAATTCAAAAAATCTTCTCTATGAAACTCTTCTCCTGTCTCTGTGTCTTCTGTGACCAAAAGATTTTGTTATTATTCGTGTTAATTTCCCTATCTTTTATTGGTGTTCATTCGTGATAAAATCTTTTGACTTTAATATCGCTCTCCTCCGTGATACTCTCTTCTTTTCTCTGTGAGCAAAAGGTCTTGTCTTTATTCGTGTTAATTTCCCTATCTTTTATTAGTGTCCATTCGTGACAAAATCTTTTGACTCTGATCTTTGGATAAATTCAGTAATTTATTCATAAAGGCAGCAATTTAGGTTAGATATGTGACTTTGAAGTTCTCAAAATAAAAAAATCAGCTTGTGTATGGAATTATAGTTTTGTATTTTTCAGTGAAAGGATCGGAAGCTATTTCATTGACCCTTTCTATTTTAATATTTAAACTTTCCTTGAGATTATACTGTTCTAGAAGCTTGCTGATCTGACTGAAAATATCATTCTTGATTTCCAGGTCATTTTTACCAGTATATTTTACAATGAGGGTATTCCTGTCCTCCTGGATATATTGTACTTTTTTTACTCCTTTGAAATACATGCTCACAAACTGGAGACCGTGAATCTCAATCCTAGTACCGTCTTTTTTTTCAAAGGTGAGGTTCTCTACACTCCTTCCTATCACTTCATCTACAAGGGTAAAATTAAAATCCTGGCAGGATGATTTTTTCAGCTGGTCTTCCATCTCGTAGCGGATCAGTGGCAGGGTGTAATTGAAGAGGTTTGTCAGTATTATTTCTCCTGTTTTCCCAGGGGAGACCTCCTCGTATCTAGAGTCCACAAGTTCAATTTTATAAAAATCTTCAAATAAATAGAGTTCATCTCTTCCAGGAATCTGACTTGCTACTCCCAAGGACTCAGAGGCAGCATAGAGATTCACAGGGTCACTTTTGAATGCCTCTGTTATAATGGCTCTTTTTTCTGGAGAAAGAAGGTCTGCAGAACAGATTATTTTTTTTGGAGCAATGTTGAGATTTCCATTTATTTGTTCTCGGGCAAGATCTGAAACCGAAGAGGAGTACCCACTCAGTGTATCTGGTTTAAACTGATTTAAAGCTTTTATATTTTCATCTAAGGGGTCGCTTGCATCCAAGGTCTTGACCAAATAATTTCTCATAGAGAGGTCTTTTAGGAGGGTGACAGCAGCAAAGCTTCCTAGGGTAGCCCCTATAAAAGATATTCTATGTTTTCTGAAAAACTCCATGGGCTGGTATTTTCCAGTCCTAGTTATGGCGATGGCCTTGATAACGTCCCATGAATCGTTGTCGTATACAAAAATAGAGGGAGAGCCTGTAGAACCTGAGGAGGTGATCACCATATACTTATCCATATATTTTTTACACCAGTTCTTTTCTTCTGACACAAAATTTTCAAGTTCCTCTTTGTTTATATCATCGGTGCACAGGATGTCGTCAAAATTATTCTTCAGGATCTCTTTATTTATTAGGGGGTAATTTTCAAAGGGGACCTCTCTAAAGTTATCAAGGGTAATTCCATATTTTTCATAGTATCTTTTATAGAAATTTGAGTTTTTTAACACATGTTCTATTATTTTTTCAAGTTTTGAATTTTGTATTTTTATTATATCCTCTCTAGGGAGAGTCATATTTTTTCTTATTTCTCTTATATTATGCAGCATACTAATTAATTTCATTTTTTTCAACTCCTTTGACAGAAAAAGCTTCAGAGTATTTTTCTAGATACTAAGGTTTGAATTATTGCCCTGAAAAGAGTCATATCTAACATCTTTGGAATTAACTCATTACAAATATATACGATATCTTTAAGAGTCTTCCTCTGAAAGTATGCAGTAAATCATATACTTTCGATAGTTACTTAGTAAATTATTTCGACCATTTTTCCACCAACTTCGTCTAAAATCTTGAGTATTTTAGGTGTTTTAATCGATATACTCACACCTGTGTACATATATATTTTAAAATGGGTATTCTTAGTTCTAAAATTTTTTAAAAATATAAAATTATAAAGGAGTTTAAAAGCATGGAAAAAGTACAAAAAGCTGTCGATGAGAAGAAAACCCTTATTACAAATTTAAAAAATGAGATTTCCAAAGTTGTGATTGGTCAGGAAGATATGATCAATAAGACCCTGATCGGGATATTTACAGGGGGTCACATATTGCTTGAAGGAGTACCAGGTCTGGCAAAGTCTTTGACAGTGAATACCCTGTCTAAAGTTTTTGGTCTTTCATTTAGCAGAATCCAATTCACACCGGATTTATTACCTAGTGATATAATCGGAACGGAAATCTATCATGAAAAAACCGGAGAATTTAAAACTAAAATAGGACCTGTTTTTAGAAATTTCATACTTGCAGATGAAATAAACAGGGCTCCTGCAAAAGTGCAGTCTGCTCTTCTTGAGTCTATGCAGGAAAAACAAGTTACTATATCTGATACTACCTATAAGCTTGACAACCCCTTCCTTGTAATTGCAACACAAAACCCCCTAGAACAAGACGGAACTTACCCCCTTCCAGAAGCTCAACAAGACCGATTCATGATGAAACTTAACATAGGGTATCCAAAGAAGAGTGAAGAAAGACAGATTCTTGAAATGACAATAAAAAACCAGGAACCTGAAAATACAGAATTAAATGCAATTATTACAAAAGAGCAAGTTTTTGAAATCAAGGAACTTATACACAATATTTATTTGGATGACAGGCTAAAGGAATACATTCTTGATATAATTTTCAAAACAAGGGAAGCAAACCCATACATCGAATGTGGAGCATCTCCAAGAGCAGGAATAAACCTCATAAAAGCCGCCAAAGCAAAAGCTTTTCTTGATGGAAGAGCTTATGTTATGCCTGATGACATAAGAGATGTTGTATATGATATTTTAAGACATAGACTTATTCTTACTTATGAGGCTGAGGCTGAAAACTTAAAGGTGGAGCAAATAATTGCAAAGTTACTTGACGAAATAGTATTGCCCTAAAATCAATATATTAAGGAAGGTATAAAGAATGCTCAATAAAGACTTATTGAAAAAAATAAAAAATATTGAAATTAAGTCAAATAGATTAAGTGATGAGATTTTTTCAGGGGAATACCATAGTTTTTTCAAAGGTAACGGTATGGAGTTTTCAGATATAAGAAGATATTCACCTGGAGATGAGGTTAAAAATATTGACTGGAAGGTTACTGCAAGACAGAGAAAAGCCTATATAAAGCAATTTAAAGAAGAGAGGGAAATGAATTTTTTTCTTTTAATCGATATTTCTGAATCAAATAATTTTAACGATAAAAAAGATTTAATCGGTGAAATTTCAGCAGTTTTGGCTTTTTCAGCAATAAAAAACAACGATAAAGTAGGTGCTATTTTTTTCTCTGATGAAGTTGAAAAACTAATCCCATTAAAGAAGGGAAAAAAACATACTCTTTCCTTAATGGAAAACCTTTTTAAATATTTTGAGGGAAATTCCCATGAAAAAAAATTAAAGAAAACAAGTATAAAAAGTGCTTTGGAATATTTTGCAAAAATTCAAAAGAGGAGAAGTATTGTTTTTTTGATCTCTGATTTTTTTGATGAAGATTATGAAAGGCAAATAAAAATTGTATCTAAAAGACATGATCTGATTCTAATAAAAATTTCTGATAAAAGTAAAGAAGTCATACCAAAGGGAGCTGTATTTAATTTTATTGACTCGGAAACAGGCGAAATAATGACACTGGAAAATTTAAAATCTGAAATAAGATTAAATGATTTTATTGACCTTGACAAAAGAAATCTTGTGGATATCTCGACAGAGGATGATTACGTAAAAAAACTTTCTTTATTTTTTAGAAGAAGGAGAAGGTAGTATGAAAAAACTCATTGTTATTTTTATAATTCTTATAAATTCTCTGACCTTTTCAAAAGACATACAAATAGGTGACCTGATAAGTTTGCAGATGAAAAGCAGAGACGGAATTTTAAAGGAAGAGGATATTAAAGAGGCCTTTGATCCTGAAATTTTTTATCTGGAAAAAATTGAAAAAGAGGGAGATAGCTTCAATGTAAATCTGAGGGTATTTAAACCTGGGATACATGAGGTGGATCTAAAGGGAAATGTTTTGAAGTTTGATGTGAACTCAGTTTTGAAAGATCCCCAGTCCACGGTTATTGCTTATAATATGGAAAACAGAAAAAATTTAAGTCTAACACCCCTTAAAACTCCATTCCCTTTGGGTATCTTTTGTATTTTGTCGTTGATTTTAATAATTTTTGGTATGGTTTATCTTGGGGTCAGATTTTGGAGAAGAAAAGGTGGGGGGCAGCTCACTCCTTTCCAGGAATTTGAAAAAAATATTTCTCATCTGGAGACAGACAGTGAAAAATTTTATGAATCACTCAGTTATTTCCTAAGAAAATATCTTGATAGCAGGTTTGATGTCAACTATCTGAGTGGAGATTACTCCAAAGAACCTCAGGGGGGGATGGAAGAAAAATTCATGCAAGTAAAAGACCAGTTTAAGATTGAAGAGATCTTGAAAAAACTTGATTTTTATAAATTTTCTCCAGGTTTTGTTGCCCTGGGAGACAGCAGGGAAGTTTTAAAAACGAATATAGCAACCATGGTGAAAGAGCTGGAAAATCATGATTTTTTCCAGGAAGAAACCCATGAAGATTTTAAGGAAGAAATTTCGGTTAGAGAGGGGGCAGAAAAATATGTATAAATTGAAAGATACTTATTTTCTTGTTTTTTTACTCCCAGTAATATGGTTATTTTTTAGGAAGAGAAAAAAAAGTGCCATAAGAATACCATCTCTGGGGCCTCTAAAAGGAATAAATGCAGGTAAAAGCAAAAAACACCTTATAGGGAAATATCTTATTTTTACAGGGATGGTCCTGCTGATTTTAGGACTAAGCAGGCCTCAAAAGACAGAGGATAAGATCAAGAGGGAAAAGGATGGGATAGATATTGCACTGGTATTGGATATATCCAAAAGCATGCTGACAGAAGATTTTAATCCCAACAGGCTTGAGAAGGCAAAAGAGGTGATGGAAACTTTTATTTCTAGAAGAAACCAAGACAGAATGGGCCTAGTTGCATTTGCAGGAAGTGCTTACACAAGAGTTCCCCTTACATTTGACTACAATGTGGTGAAAGAATCCCTTGTTTCTCTCAGCATAGATGATATCGCCGACAATAACCGCACTGCCATAGGCATGGGAACGGCAACGGCAATAAACAGGCTTAAAAAGAGTTCTGCAAAATCAAAAATAATAATCTTGGTTACAGACGGAGAAAATAATTTCGGGGAGATAAGCCCTGTAAATGCAGTTACCATTGCCAATGAGATGGGAATAAAAATTTATACTATAGGCCTGGGTGCAGAATATATAAAGCAGCAGACATTTTGGGGGGCCATGAAAATAAAAAATGATTCTTTGGATGAAACACTCTTAAATAATATGGCTGAAGATACTGGCGGACAGTATTTCAGAGCAGATGATGAAAAAAAATTGGAAACTATTTTTAAAAAAATCGATACTCTTGAAAAAAGCAAGATAGAATCAAGGGAAATCTATCTATACAGGGAGTTGTACAGGTATTTTGTTATAGGGGGTCTTTTGTTTTTGATGACAGGACTTTGGTTCGATAATTACAGGTATATTCATATCCCTTGAAAGCTTTTTTTAAGAAATTAATTCTGAAACAAATCAGATAAATTCAATGTTCTAATCTAAAGTAACGGAATAAATAAAAAATTAAAAAAGGAGTCCTTCAATGGAATTTGGAAATCTAAGATACAGCTTGTTTTTTATTCTAATTCCCATTGTATTTATCATTTTATACCTTGGATTCAGAAAGAAAGCATCTATAAAAAAACAGCTGGCCTTGGAAAACAAGGTTAAATTTGAACTCGTTAGAAACATCTCATATATTTTATCTCTGATTTTGATCGTGTTCTCACTCACTCAACCTAGAATTTTAAGAGGTTTTGAAAAAATAAAAATAAAGGGGTTGGATATTTACGTCCTCATTGATGTTTCTAAGTCAATGCTTGTAGAGGATGCCTTGCCTAACAGGCTAGAGAGGTCAAAGCACGATATTGATAAACTTCTGGACGGCCTTAAGGGGGACAGGGTAGGATTTATACCCTTTTCAAGCAGTGCATACATACAGATGCCCCTTACTGATGACTATGATATGGCAAAGATGTTTGCCAATGTCATAGATACAGACCTCATAAGCGGAGGGGGGACAAACATCACCCAGGCATTGAAACTTGCCAGACAGTCTTTTAAAAACAGTGACAGCAACAAAAAAATAATACTTGTAGTATCAGACGGAGATGAACATGAAAACAATTCTCTAAAGTACTTGAAAGAAGAAAAGCTAAAGAATGAAGACTTCAAAGTTTATTCTCTGGGAGTTGGTACTTCCCAGGGTGGAGGAGTCCCAAATACTGTCAACGGGCAGCACAAAGGTTTTTTGAAGGATGAAAAGGGGAAAACAGTCATAGCAAAACTTGAGACAGATACCCTGAAAAAACTTGCAGAGGAAGGGGACGGGAAATTTTATATAAGTGATAATTTTCATGATGGTATAGAGGTATTTTTAAATGATATAAGCCTCTTAAAAAGAGGTGAAAACAGGGAAGAAAAAATAAAAAACTATAAGGAACTTTATCAATATTTCTTATTTTCAGGAATCCTATTGTTTCTTCTTGCATATTTTTTAGACCATCATAAAAACAGAGATTAAAGTGGAGGAGTAATGATGAAAAAGCTTACTATTTTTTGCTTTCTTTTCCCGATGTTAATTCTATTTCAGGGATTCACATTTTCATCAGAAAGAGAAAATTACCATAAATTGAAGAGTGCAGAAAATTTATTTGAAGAAAATAAATTTGATGAAGCTGAAAAAATTTACAGTCAGATCAACACCCAAAAATATCAAGAACCTTTGTTTTACAACAGGTTGGTAAACCTCTATACAGATAAAAAATACAGTGAGGTGTTGGAATTATACGATAAATGGGAGAAGGAAAATCTGAGTCCAGAGTATCTGTTTAACATAGGTAATTCCTATAAATTTACAGGAGATAACTCAAAGAAATCAGAAGATCAAATCCTGAATTATAAAAATGCATTAAAGGCCTACAGAAAGGCCATGATGAAAAGTAGCGACATTAATATCAAAAAAAATTATGAGATTACTTCTAAATTATTAAAGAAATCAGAAAATTCAAATGAAAAAAATCAGAATAAAAACCAAAGTAAAGATCAGAGTGGAAAAAAGGATAAAAATAAAAAAAATCAGAGTGAAAAACAAGATAAAAACAAAGAGGATCAGAAAAAAAGCCAAAATAAAACTGAAAAATTTCAAAATGATAGAAGTTCAGATAAATCAGATGAGAGAAAGGACGAGGGATCAAAGGAGAAAAAAAATAATGACATTGGTAATAAAAGTCCCCTTGAGTCCTCTGAAAAGAAAGATTCTAAAAATGTAAACAAACCGACTGAGGCTCCAAAAAAAAATGGGCAATCAGAGGAAAAGAGTAATAAAAAAGATCAAAAGCTTGAAGAATTGATGTATTATTTAAAGAATATAGAGAATTTGGAAAAAGAGAGTCTAAAGAATAATCAAAAAATTATCAATCAGAATTTAAACACTTCTGATAACAGTAAAAACTGGTAATATTAAAAACTTAGGTTTTGTGAGGTGAAATTCAAATTAAACATGAAAAAGATAGAATTTAAATACGTAATATTAATCTTAACGGTACATTTCTTAATGGTGCAAAGTGTCTTTTCTCAAATGATTTTAGATGCCAGTGATACCAGTATTTCTGAGAATGAGACAACTATAGTTTCTGTAATTTTAAAGAATGAAAAAACAAAAGATTTTAATATCCAAGGGATTGAAAATTTTGAAATCATGTCGCAAAGTCAGCGAAAGAGCACCCAGATAATAAATGGGAAAATGAGTTCTTCTATTGTATATCAATACACGATACTTCCAAAATCAAAGGGAAATTTTGATTTAAAAGCTCTTTCTAAAACCACTGAAAGCAATAATTTAAAGATAGAAGTTTCTGGAGCAGATAATAGTAATTTAAACAATGAAAATAAAGATTTTTATGTAGAAAGTAATTTGGACAAAGGTACTTATTATTTTGGTGAAAAGATAGTTTTAGACGAACATCTGATTACCACCGTAAATCTTAAAAATTTTGGTTTCATTGAATCTGCTTCATTTAAAGATTTTTCTCAAGAAGAGTTCACTGATAAAAATTTTGATGCTAAATACACCAGGGTAAACGGAAAAAAAGCTATTGATTATACAGTGTATAAGGGGATTTTGGAACCGTTGACAAGCGGGGTATTAACCATTCCATCCCGTACCCTTCAGCTCAGCTTATCGCAAGGAGATTCTTTTTTATCCAATACAGTTTCTAAATTCCTTAGAACCCAGGAGAAAAAGATCACCGTCCTTAAGCTCCCTTCAAATCAACCCAAAAATTTTAGTGGTATTGTAGGAAAATTTACAATGGATTCTAAATATGACAGGAGTTCTGTTTCTTTGGGAGAAGCGGTAACACTTGATGTGCAGATAAAGGGTAACGGGAATACTGATCCATTGGAAAAGATAGTTGCCTCAAATATTCAAAATTTTAAAATTTATGAAAATATTAAAAATTCAGATGAATCTGTTTCAAATAATGGCTATTATTCAGAAAAAGAGTTTGAAGTGATTTTTATTCCTCAAAAGGTTGGTAAAATAAAAATTCCTGAAATAAAAATTCCTTATTTTAATACAGAATCAAAAGACTATGATTTTCTGATAATTCCAGAAGCTGATCTAATGGTTAAAAATGACGGTTCAGCCATTGATAATAATTTAAATTCTACAGTTATACCTAGGGATGATTCAAGTGATAATTTTTCAGTTGATAAACCTTCTGGAAATAGTTATATAACTATTTCTCAAATTGAACCAGAATCACACAATAAAGACGATAAGATCTTTAATAAAAAGAATTTTATTATTCTTGCAGTAATAACAGTTTTTTCTCTTGCTTTTAATGTATTTGGAGTTTTGGTTCCTGGAATAAAAAAGAGAAAGACGAATAAAATTCCTTCTAACATAAAAGAGATAATAAAGGAGCTGAAGAGAGATGAGGATTTAGATAAAATCTTTTTATATTTTAATGAGGGTTTAAAATTAAAATATGGGATAAACATAAAAAGTATGAGTTATTCTCAAATATATTCTTATTTTGATAATTATAACCCCAATACTTTAAAAGAAGTAAACCAAACAGAAAAATCTAAACTAGAAATGATTATAAAAATCAAAAAAGAATGGGAGGATTTTAAGTTTTTAAATAAAAGACCTGATATCATTAGGATAAAATATTTAAAAAAAGAAATTACTGAAATTATATCATAAGAAATTAGCAAAAGCTAAACTTTCAAGGTAGTGTAAATATTTTATTTCGCCCCAAAATAATTCTTGGGGCGTTTTATAATTTGCATTTTTTCTTTTCAAAGATAAAATGTTTTTATCTCACAGACGTTTCTTTTTAATGGTTCCTAGGACTTACATTATACCTAGGAAATGTCTATGAGTCATACATATTTTACCATAAATGAAAGAGAAACAATAGCGTTGTCTTTAGCAAAAGGGATGAAACCCTTTCATATCGCAAAAATACTAGACAGAAACAGATCCAGTATTGGAAGAGAAATTAAGCAGAATAGCATTGATGGCGAATACAGAGGGTTGAACGCTCAAGAGGCATACAATTCTAGAAAGTCTTCATGTGGTTGTGGAGCCAAGGAGAAGCTTGAAGATGAAAAGATTGTTGAGTACATTCAAAAGAGACTTGAAGATGGTTGGACTCCCGAAGAAATAAAATTAAAGGTGTTGACTGTCCTTCTTTTAAGACTATCTACAGAGGTATTAAAGAGGGGAAATTTAAAGGAACAGAAAAGGAACTCCTTCCGAGACAGGGTAAAAAAAATCTAACGGCATTAAGGAAACTAGAGGAACTATTCCTGATAAGAAAAACATATCAGCGAGACCTGAAGAAGCAGATGAAAGAAGTGAAATAGGACATTTTGAGAGTGATGCTTTAGTAAGTTCAAGAAAACAGGGAGCTATGATGACGTATGTTGATAGAAAGTCAGGATATGGACTTGTAGAGCTAATGGATAACAGAAAGGCTGCAACATTTAATCAAGTGAGTTTAGAGACTTTTAAAGTGATACCGATTAAGTTCATTAAAACTTTTACATCTGATAATGGGAAAAATTTTCAGGATTTAAAGAGCTCGAAAAAGAATTGAATGTTAAAAGCTTTATCATTCTTGGGAAAGAGGATGTAATGAAAATTACAACGGATTACTTCGAAGATATTTTCCAAAGGGAAGGATTTTTTTTAAGTTAACAAAAGAAGAGGTAAGAAAAGTGATGAAAGCACTTAATCATAGACCGAGAAAACGTCTAGGTTGGAAAACACCCCATGAAGTATTTTGGGGTGAAATCCAAGAGTGTTGCATTTAATTTGACAATCTAGGCCTTTAATAAACTGGATTAATTTCTTCTATTCTATCCAGTAATTTTTTTAATTACTCAATTTTTCAAAATACAGATATAATCAAAAGAATAAACAGACACACGTGTAAACATATACTTTGTAAATACCTAGTCTTTATTTTATATATTTGCTAAATAATGTTAAATAGTGTTAAATTAATTTAAATGATATTAAAATCATTTCACAAATGAGACATAAAGAAATAAATTAATTATACAATTCAAGGTTTATAATATTAAAATGGATTTAAGGACCTTATTGATGTTTTTTATTATAAATTACGATAAAGTAAATAGTATCTTATTAGAAAAAAAAAGAGACTTCTCTTTCATGCCCTGAAAAGATATATGCATTAGTATAAAATAATATTTAAATAGAACAATTTTCATCTAAGTAAAGGACATCTTTGTAAGAAAAGATAAGGTTCAGCCTTATTTTACCCTTCAAAGATATAAAGTCATATTACTTTCATTTGATTTTTAAATGGGAGTAGTATGACTTTTTTGTTTTGAATTATTTTATAAATAATCAGTGATAACTAAGTTATTAATCTATATTAGGATATAATTTTCATTTTTTTTAAAATTAATTGAAAATATAGTTTTTTATAAAAGAGGGTATATAGTCGCAAACATAAATTGTCGACAATAGACAATATTAATATATTTAAAATTAGAAACCTAATTAAGTTTTCAGTAGTGGGAGGAATTGTGCATGGATATAATAAGGGAGATAGAAGATTCAACAGAAGAATTAATAAATTTAAGAAGAAATTTTCATAAACATCCTGAATTGGGATTCAAGGAATTTAGGACTTCAGAAATAATTGAAAATTATCTTAGAGAATTAGGAATTGAAGTAAAATCAGGAATTGCAAAAACTGGTGTGGTAGGATTGCTGAAAGGTAAAAGTCCAGGGCGTACTGTCTTACTTCGTGCAGATATGGATGCTCTGGCTATACAAGAAGAAGTAGATGTTCCCTATAGATCTATTTATGATGGGAAGATGCACGCCTGTGGTCATGATGGTCATATAGCAATGCTGTTAATTGCAGCTAAAATCTTAGTGAAGTATAAAGATGAGATACAAGGAAATATAAAATTCCTTTTTCAACCTAATGAAGAAGAAGCAGGGGCAAGAGCTATGATAGATGAAGGGGTACTTGAAAATCCACATGTAGATGCTGCTTTTGCAATTCATCTATGGACTCCAATAGAATATAAAAATATAGGAGTTACATCTGGCCCTGTAATGGCTGCACATGATAATTTCAAGATAACTATTAAAGGGAAAGGTGGACATACTTCATCACCACATATTTCAATTGACCCAATGATTGCGGCGGCAAATGTTATTCAAGCCGTTCAAAGCATTCAGACAAGAGAAATAGATGTACTCTCTCCTACATCTATAATATTTGGAAAAATTAATGGAGGAACAGCACCTAATATTATTCCTGAAAAAGTTGAATTAGAGGGTACCATTAGATATTTATATGAGGGTAAGGACAATAGTGGAGAAAAACCTAGGATTAGATTTGAAAGAGTTGTGAGAGACGTTTGTAATTTGTATAGAACAGAGTGTGAAATAAAGATAATGCCAAGCAGTCATGCAGTAATAAATAATGATAAATTGACTAATATTGCCATGGATGAATCCAGTATGATAGTAAATAGAAATGATGGAAAAATCGTTTCGTATATCTGTATGGCAGGGGAAGATTTTTCTGAATTCTCTAGTGAAGTACCAAGTACTTTGATTTTTGTAGGAGCTGGGAATAAACAAAAAGAAGCTCATTATCCTCATCATCACCCAAGGTTTGATATAGACGAAGATGCATTGGCTGTTGGGGTAGAACTACATGTTAGAAATGTAATTACGTTTTTAAAAGGGTAAAAAAAAATTTATTATAAAAATATAAGGGGGTATTACAATGATGCCATTTGAGAAAAAAGAATATTTGGAAAGGATGAGAAAAGTAAAAGAAAGCATGAATCATAAAGGAATAGAAGTCCTTTTAATTACGGATCCAGCAAATATTTGTTATCTTTCTGGTCATAATGCTTGGTCATTTTATGTACACCAAATGCTATTAGTTACATTAGATGATGAAATGCCAATTTTTATCGGAAGATACATGGATGCTTTCTGTGGGGTGGTAAAAACTACTTGGTTAGATGAAAATCATGTTAGAGCTTACCCAGATTATTATGTTCAAAGTTTAATAAAGCATCCAATGGATTATGTTTGTGATGTAGTTAAAGAATTGAATCTTGATAAAAAATCTATTGGGGTTGAAATGGATAATTATTATTTTACAGGTTCAGCGTATAAACATCTAGTACAAGGACTACCTGATGCTCGTTTTGTGGATGGTGATTTAGTTGTAAATTGGGTAAGAGTAATAAAATCGGATAAGGAAATTGAATTGCAAAGAAGAGCAGCTAAGATTGTTGAAAAAGCAATGCAAACGGCTATTGATTCATTAGAACCTGGAGCTAGAAAATGCGATGTAGCCGCAGACATACTTCATGCTCAAGTTAGTGGTACACCAGAATTTGGGGGGGATTATGTAAGCATTGTACCTCTTATGCCTTGTGGAGAAACCGCTGGAGCTCCTCATTTAACATGGGATGAAAGTAGATATACTGATAATACAGTAGTTGCAGTGGAATTGGCAGGCTGTCACCAAAGATATCATTCCCCAATGGCGAGAACTATATCTTTAGGAAAACCAAGTCCCAAAGTAGAAGAAATTGCTAAAATTACAATTGAAGGATTAAATGCAGCATTGGACGTTATTAAACCAGGCGTAACCTGCGAAGAGGTAGAATTAGCCTGGAGAAAGACTATAGGTAAGTATGGTATAGAAAAAGAATCACGTATAGGATATTCTATGGGTCTTAACTATCCACCAGATTGGGGTGAGCATACAATAAGTTTAAGACCAGGAGATAAAACTATTTTAAAACCTAATATGACATTACACTGTATACCAGGTATGTATTTTGATGATTTTGGAGTATCAATTAGTGAAGCGCTAGTTGTTACAGAAAATGGATGTGAAACTTTAGCTAATTTTCCTCGTAAGTTATTTGTTAAAGAATAAACAAGTAATGCTAGGAATAGTATAAAATTTAGCCATTAGAAAGGAGCTATAATATGAATTTTATTAAAAAGGTAAATAATTTTACCCGTAAAATTGAAGAAGTAATATTAAGTTATGGAATTATTTTTATGGCTATAACCTTAATTGGAAATGTTATTAGTAGAACTTTGTTTAATAAAAGTTGGACATGGGCTGAGGAAGTGGGACAAATACTTGTAATAGCAATTACCTTTGTAGGAACTAGTCATGCGGCAAGAGTAGGAAGACATATTAGAATGTCAGCTTTCTTTGACACATTGTCCCAAAAGAATCAGAAGATATTAATATTAATTATGTCTTTAATCACTTCTATCACAATGTTTTACTTAAGTTATTTATCTTTATTGTACACAGTGAAAATATACTCTATAGGAAGAGTAACCCCTTCAATGAGACTTCCAATGTATAAAATAACTTCTGTAGTTGTATTTGGGTTTTTCTTGTCAGGAATTCAATACTTAATAAATTTCATATTAAATATAAAAGAAAAAGACGTTTATATAGGAACAGAGAAAAAAATAGGTGATGAAGAGCTTATAAGTGGTTATTAAGTATACAATTTAAGCAAATTTATTCGCTAATCCTAATAAAGGAGGAGAGTAAGATGATAGTAACACTGATTGGAATTATGATAGTTTTATTGTTATTGGGTTTCCCAATGTTAATGTCTATGATTGTGTCACCCTTAGCAGTTACACTAATATATTTTCCAAATATTAATGCGACACTGTTAATCCAACAACTAATAGCCGGAGTTCAACCTTTCGTTCTTTTAGCAGTACCGATGTTTATATTTGCAGCAGATATTATGTGTGCTGGTAAAACAGCAAATAGATTACTAGATTTTGTCGAAAAATTTGTTGGCCATATACATGGGGGCATGGCAATTACCACTGCAACTGCTTGCACATTGTTTGGGGCAATTTCAGGTTCAACTCAAGCAACAGTGGTAGCAATTGGAAAACCTATGCGCCAGAAATTATTGAAAATGGGCTACGATGATAGTGATGCTATGGCCTTAATAATTAATGCCAGTGATATTGCATTACTGATTCCACCAAGTATAGGAATGATCATGTACGCTGTGGTTACAGGAGCTTCAGTAGGGGAATTGTTTATAGCAGGGATTGGACCTGGACTAGTTCTTTTAGTTTGTTTTTCAATCTATAGTTATATTTTTGCCAGAAAGAATAATATTCCAAGAACCCCCAAAGCAAGTATTAAAGAAAAGATGAGAGCAACTAAAAAAGCATTACTACCTTTGGGATTTCCAGTAATAATTATTGGGGGAATTTATTCAGGTATTTTCAGCCCAACTGAAGCTGCGGCAGCCTCTGTGTTATACGCAGTAATTTTGGAAGTTGTGGTATACAAAGCTATAAAGATAAAAGAATTATATAATATTGCTTTATCCACTGGTTTAGTTACTGCAGCTGTTTTTATTCTAGTAGGTGGAGGACAAGCGTTCTCATGGTTAATTTCTTATGCGAAGATTCCTCAAATGATGACTTCTGTGCTCTTGGGAGGAAGTCCATCACCATTAAGAATTTTATTAACAGTAACTATATTTTATTTCGTTGGTTGTATGTTTGTAGATCCGATTGTAGTAATTATTATCTTAACACCGATCTTTTATCCGCTAGCTATGGCTGCAGGTATTGATCCTATACATTTAGGTATACTTATCACATTGCAGTCAGCAATAGGTTCAGCAACACCACCATTTGGGTGCGATATTTTTACAGCCTGTGCGGTGTTTGAGAAACCATACCTGGAAGTAATAAGAAAAACTCCACCATATATTTTTATATTAGTGGTAATTTCAATTATTATGATATTCTTTCCAGGAATTGCACTATTCTTCAGAGATTTAGTTTTTTCTTAGTTAAATCATTAGTAATATCAAATAAATAAATCCGTTTAGCAAGTGCTATACGAGATAATACAAGGGGGAGTAAATAATGATAAAAAAAATATCTTTGTTTATGTTAATTGTGATATTAACTCTTTCACTTTTTGGGTGCAGTGATAGTGGTTCTGCAAATAATGAGGCTTCTTCAGGTAAGCCAGTTACTTGGAGGATAACACATGAAGAAGTAGTTGGTAGCGTACAAGATGTCTATGCGAATAAATTTAAAGAGCTTATTGAAGAAAAATCAGCCGGAAAAATTAAAGTAGAGGTCTATCCAGTGGGGCAATTAGGAGACGGTGTTACTCAAGTTGAGCTCCTTCAAGATGGAGGTGTAGACTTTGCTATCAATAATCCTGGTGCAGTGGCAACAATAATTCCAGAAAATCAAGTATTTTCACTACAGTTTCTTTTATCTGATGATATGAATGTAAATCAAAAGGTAATGACAGAGGGTGCAGCTAAAGATGAACTCAATAATATTTATTTAAAGAAGGGCATTAAAGTATTAGATTGGTTTACAGAGGGATTTCAAATGTGGACTGGGAATAAACCTTTAACAAGTATTGATGATTTTAAAGGTTTTAAAATAAGAACCATGGCGTCTCCTATGATATCAGCAGGATATGAAGCATATGGTGCTAATCCTACACCAATACCTTATATGGAGGTTTATAGTAGCTTACAATTAAATATGATTGATGGACAAGTTAATCCTATCTTTGCTATAGAGGAAATGAAGTTTTATGAAGTGCAAAAATATTTAATGATGTCTAAACAAAACACTTTTGTTGGTACTTTTTGTGTGAATCCTGATTTTTGGGATACATTAGGGGATTCTGATAAAGAAATGGTTGAGAGCATAGTACCAGAACTAAACAAATATATTTTTGAAGTTCAAGAGAATTTAAATACAGAAAGATTAGAAAAAATTAAAGAGATAAACGATATAAAAATTGTTGATCTTTCAGATGGAGAAAGGGCTTCTTTTAAAGAAGCAAGCATACCAGTTAGAGATGTTTATGTAAATGAGGTAGGAGAAAAAGGTAAAAAAATATTAGATTTATTGATTAAGGATGTAGAGAAATTTGAAAATGAGAAATAACCCTTTAATTTAGAATCGGTAATACTGACCGATAAATATAAAATTACTATACTATAATCACTTATTTTAGTGTAATTTTATGGAGGAAGATTAAATGAAAGATTTTTTATACGGAGAAATAGCAAAAGTAGGACTTATTTATCCCTGTGGCGGATGGATAATGGAGCCGGAGTTTTATGAGATGTCTCCAATGGGAGTATCTACATATACAACAAGAGTTTTATTAGATGATGTTAATGAAAATGAATTATCTAAACTAGGTGACAGGACAATCAATGCTACTAAATTATTATGTAAAGCACCAGTGGATATAATTGCATTAGGATGTACTAGTGGTAGCTTCATAGGTGGGGCTAAGTATGATGAGGAATTGATAAAAAAAATGGAAAAAGCTTCAGGGGGAGTACCTTGTACAACTACATCTTCAGCTGTTGTTGCGGCATTAAGAAATCTAAATGTAAAAAAAGTGGCATTAGCAACTCCATATACTAATGATGTAAATATGCGAGCTAAAATATATTTAGAAGAATATGGATTTAAGGTTACAAATATTTGTGGGTTAGGGTTAATAAACGATTCTGAGATTGATAGACAAAAATTGGAAGTTATTTACAAATTAGCTAAAGATGCAAATACTGACGATGCAGAGGCAGTGGCTATATTATGTACAGGTATTAGAAGTATACCTATTTTAGAAGCTTTAGAAAAAGATTTAGGTAAGCCAGTTATATCTGCTGTCCAGGCTACATTTTGGCATTGTCTTTGTATGACAGGAATTAAGGAAAAGATATCTGGTTATGGAAGTTTATTAGAAAGTATTTAAAGGATAATTACAAAAATAATCTATTTTAAAATAGAAATTATACATTATTATAATTAGGAGCGGAAACATGATAATCAAAAGTAAATTTTTTCATGAAAATCTCAGTGATAAAGTTGTAGAGTTTATTAAACAAAAAATTTTTACAGGTGAGTATAAGAAAGGACACCATATTTTAGAACAGGAAATAGCTAATGAATTAAATATAAGTAGAGCACCAGTGAGGGAAGGAATAAAATTACTGCAAAATCAAGAATTAATTAAATTTATACCAAGAAAAGGTAATTATGTAAATGAATTTACGACGGAAGATATAAAAGAAATTTATGACATAAGGTTATTAATAGAGACTAGCGTTTTTGAAATATTAATTAATGAAAAAAAATTAACAGAAGAGGATTTTCAAAACCTAATAAAAATTATTGATGAAATGGTTGAATTAGCTAAAAAAGAAGGTGAATTATCAACAAAAATCATGAATTTAAATAAAAAAGACATGGAATTTCATAGATATATTTGGAATAAATCTGGAAGCAAAAGGAGAATAAGGATTTTATCAACTTTATATACTCAGTTACAACTAGTTATGATTAT
Organism: uncultured Ilyobacter sp.; assembly: GCF_963668515.1. NCBI lineage: Bacteria > Fusobacteriati > Fusobacteriota > Fusobacteriia > Fusobacteriales > Fusobacteriaceae > Ilyobacter > uncultured Ilyobacter sp. Next base: position 327,545 of record NZ_OY764866.1, read on the forward strand.
AGATACAAAATTAGCAGGAAATCTAGAAAATACTGCAAAAGAGCATTATGCAATAATAAAATATTTAAGACAAGGGGATTTAGATAGCTGTATAAAAGCCTTTGAAGATCATATATTAATATACAGAAATAAAAATAATCAATAGGTAGCATAATTTATACATATAAATAATTTTAAATTAAAAGGAGTGTTTAAATATGAAAATTAATACAGATTTACTTCATGCACAACAAAAACATGACCCGGTAACAGGTTCTCATGTGAGTCCGTTATATCAAACTTCTACATTTGTACTTCCAAATTTTGACGAAGCTGTAAGATTAAATCAGAATATTGATCAAGGATTTGTATATAGTAGATTTGGAAACCCAACAGTTGACGAATTTGAAAGAAAGGTGGCTCATTTAGAACATGCAGAAGCGGCCGTAGCATCTGCTTCAGGTTTAGGAGCGATAACACTAGCCGTAATGTCATTAGTAAAGACCGGAGATCATGTTATTTTTGGTGATGTTATTTATGGATGTACATTTGCCTTATTTACAAAAATATTACCATCTCTTGGTGTCGCATATACTATTGTAGATACAACAAACCCTGAGGCTATAGAAGCAGCAATTAAGCCTAATACCGTACTTGTATATGTAGAAACACCAGCAAATCCAACTCTTAAAATAAGTGATATAGAAGCTGTTTCAAAAGTAACGAAAAAACATGAAGACGTAAAGCTTGTTGTGGATAGTACATTTGCATCGCCATATCTACAAAATCCAATTGTTTTAGGTGCTGATATGGTTGTACACAGTGCAACAAAATATCTTTGTGGACATGGAACGGTAACTGCAGGAGTTCTTGCAGGAAGTAAAGAATTAATTGATAGAGCTAAAATGCCGTATCTTCAGTGTTTTGGATCTGTTTTGGATCCATTTGCAGCATGGACAATTATGCAAGGGATGAAAACGTTGGGTGTTAGAATGGAAAAACATTGCTCTAATGCAATGAAAGTTGCTGAATTCCTTGATAATCACCCAATGGTGGACAAGGTATACTATCCAGGTTTACCGTCCCATGAAAGTCATGAGACTGCTAAAAAACAAATGAAAGATTTTGGAGCAATGATGAGTGTTGATATAAAAGGTGGAATTGATTCATGTAGAACCGTAATGAATTCAGTAAAAGTATTTAGTCTTGCAACAAGTCTTGGAAATGTAGATTCATTAATTCAACATTCTCCAACTATGAGTCACTTTGACATGACTCTAGAAGAAAGATGCAAAGTTAATATCTTTGATGGTCAAGTACGAATTTCAGTAGGAATTGAAGATGTTGAAGATTTAATAGAAGATTTGGATCAAGCACTTAAATCTATTAAATAACCTAAGTTGCTACCTTTATTAAATTAAAGTATTGAATTTATCGGGATTCGTTACTTTTCTCTTGAAAGAAGTTTAGGGAAACTCTGAAAAAATTTTCCAGAGTCGAGAGATATGGTCACAGAAATCTGTTCCTTATCTCTCAGAAAAGTTCAAGCCTGTGAAAAATCAGCTAAATAACCTTGAAAATCCAATAGCAATAAGGAAACTCAGAAAACAAGTTTCTGAGAACCAGAAAATATACTCGTATCACTCGTTATTTTTTGGCTACTCGCTGCGCTCAGACAGTCGATTTTTTCTAAGGATTTCACTGCGGTTATTCTTAACGCTGATTTTATCAATGGCAAGGGAAAAGGGATAAAAAAACTCTCGCAAAAGAACGCATATATAGTTTGGTTTTAACTTTGTAAAACTCCTGCTTTTTCTCTGCGTCCTCTGTGACCAAAAGGTTTTTTTATTATTCGTGTTAATTTCCCTATCTTTTATTAGTGTCCATTCGTGACAAAATCTTTTGATTCTGATATTCAGATAAATTTAGTAATTTATAATAATTTTTTTTAAGTAACAACTTGGGTTAATTTATGGAAAGTTTCATCTGCAATCGAAGGCAATTTTTAGAATCTAAAAATAAGCTTATAAAATTTATAAAAAATTAAAAAGGAAAAATAAATTTTATAGGAATATAGCTTATAGATTCTCCCGTAAAAACCCCTTTTGAAAAGCTGATGTACCCCTACATCAGCTTTTTCTATTTATTGACACATGTTGTTTTTTTCTATAAAATGAGGAGAAAATTAAATTTGAGAAGGAGTTTTATTATGGATACAATAACCTTGATAGCATCAGCTGCAATGGGAATAGAAAGTATAGTGGCCCAGGAAGTAAAAGATCTTGGATTTAAGAATGTACAAACCTTTAATGGGAGAGTTGAATTTGATGGCAAAATAGATGATATTCCAAAGGCAAATATATGGCTGAGATGTGCAGACAGGGTATTTTTAAAAATGGGAGAATTCGAGGCATTTACTTTTGAACAGCTTTTTGAGAATGTAAAAAAACTCAACTGGGATGAGATTTTACCAGAAAAGGGAGAATTTCCTGTGAGCTGGGTAAGTTCCGTTAACAGCAAGCTTTATTCAAAATCGGATATTCAGAGGATAACTAAAAAAGCTATAGTGGAAAAAATGAAAGAAAAATATAAAAAAGATTATTTTAGCGAAGATGGAGCAGTTTATAAAATAAAGGTACAGGGAAATAAAGACAAATTCATAGTCATGATGGACACAAGCGGCGAGGGCCTCCATAAGAGAGGATATAGAGCGGAGATAAATCAAGCTCCTATGAAAGAAACCCTTGCAGCTGCCCTTGTAAAGATATCTAGATGGAAGGGTGGAGAACTCTCTCTTTTAGACCCCATGTGTGGGACAGGTACAATTCCTATAGAGGCGGCAATGATAGCGAGAAATATAGCGCCAGGATCAAATAGAAAATTTGTTTCGGAAGAGTGGGATATTATTGAAAAAAACAGATGGATAGATGTAAGGGACGAAGCCTACTCGTGTGAAGATCACGATAAGGAAGTGAGGATATATGGATCGGATATAGATGAAGAGGCCATAGAAACGGCTAAAAGGAATTCAGTTTTGGCAGGTATAGAGGATGATATTTTATTTGAAAAAAAACACCTTTTAGAAATTGAATCACCTTCAGAATACGGATCAATAATAACAAATCCCCCTTATGGGGAGAGACTTCTAGATGACAAATCAGTAAATAAACTGTATGGAATACTAGGGGATGTATGCAGAATGAGGTTTCCTAAATGGTCATATTATGTAATAACTTCCTATGAACAATTTGAGAGAGCTTTTGAGAAGAAATCCACAAAAAATAGAAAACTTTATAATGGTGGAATAAAATGTTATTTATATCAGTATTTTGGAGCTAGACCCCCTAAAAAAAACATTTAAGTTTTATAGAGTTTAAAGATATTTCATTTATGGCAAAAATTTTATATAGTTTAGATTTAAAGGGAAATGCCGGAGCATAGCCTTATATAAATATTAAATTTTAGAGGAAAGAAGCTTTTAAAGCTTCTTTCTTTTGCTATTTTTATAGGGGCTTTTACTTTTAAATTGATTTAAAGTGTGTTAATATATTAAGATGAATACCATATAAAAAGTGGCAGGTGAAGTAGGAAATGAAGGTTATTTCGATTTTAAACCAAAAAGGTGGAGTAGCAAAAACAACTTCGGCTCAGAACATAAGCTTCGGGCTCAAGAAATTAGGGAAAAAAGTACTTCTAATTGATTTTGATCCTCAGGGAAACTTGACCTCGGGGGTGGGAATTGATAAAAGAGGACTTGAATACACCATTTATGATCTGATGAAAGACAGGGCATTTGGACTACAGAATTTAGGTTTAAGCGATGTAATGATTAACAAAGAAGGGGTAGATGTACTTCCGACAAACATCAAAATGTCCAAAGTTAACTTAGAGCTAGGCGGAGTTCCAGGAAGAGAAAATCTACTTAAGGAGATACTAAAAGAGGTCTATGGGTATGACTATGTTATCATTGATTGCCCTCCGAGTCTTGACAACCTTACATTCAATGCTCTTATTGCATCTCAAAAAGTGTATATACCGGTTCAAACTGAATTTTATGCATTAGAAGGAATTGTGGAGCTCATGGACACCATAGATCTAATCACTCAAAGAATGAACGAAGAACTAGAAATAGGTGGAGTATTCGCAACAATGGTAGATGGTAGAATAAAACTTCATAACGAGGTTATTGACCAACTAAAGGAATTTTTTGGTGAAAGAATGTTTAATACAACAATTAGAAGAAATGTGAAAGTAACAGAGGCTTCTTCCTATGGAGCAAGCATATTTGACTATGCATCTAGAAGTAATGGTGCAAAAGACTACCTTGGTCTATGTAAGGAAATTCTTAAAAGAGAGGAAAGTTAGTATGGTTGCTAATAGATTGGGGAATAATCCTCTTCTTAACAGGGAGAAAAAAAAAGAAAACTTTGAAGAAAAGAAAGAGCAGATAATAAAACAGTACGGGCGTCTTGTTCATATGCAGCCAAAGCTTATAGAAGAGATAGATTTTGAAGATGTTACTTTTATAAATAGGCTGGCCCTGACATCTGAGGACCTAGAACTAGAAGAGCTAAAAGAGAGTATATCTAAAATAGGACTTCTGAATATCATATACCTACAGGAAAGAGAAAAAGGCAAATACAGACTTGTAAGCGGACTGAGAAGGGCTAGAGCAATAAGTGAAATATATAGTGATGGAGGTTCGGTAAAAGGCAAGGACAGAGTTGTTATTTTTGATAAAGAAACTCCCTACGAGCTCTTAGATTCTGTATCTGTCGATGAAAATATCCAGAGAAAAAATTTGAGTATTTTAGAGCAGTCTTATAAATTTAATAGAGAAGCCGCTAAAAAAGACAAAAAAATAGAAGAAATTTTAAAAGAATACCATATAAGCAAAAAGACTTTTTACAGAATAAAAAACGCAATAACTTATCCAAAAGAAATTACTGAAATAATAGAGGATTTGGGAGCCGATAAGGCTGAAATTTTAAATAAGCTGGTAATTATTTTAAGAGATAAGAGGGATGCTGCCCAGGTAGTTGCCGACTATAAAGATCTAAACAGAGATGAGCTTAGAAACCTCTTAAAAGAGGTCAAAAAGGTCGATAAATCTGAGAAGGTTATAATTAAGTACAGTACCAACGGTTTTAATTTTTCTGTAAAGAAAAAAGTTCCTGATGAAGTTAAAAAGTATTTTGAAAAACTGAAAGAATTTATAGAAAATGACGACTATAGATTTTTAAAGTAATAGAGGTGATCTCATGTCCGTTGTTCATTTTGTTCCAAAGGGAAATCTTAATCCTATTTTTGGTGTAAGATTATGTCCTGCCTTCCATAAGTTACTCGACATCATAGATGATAAAAGGGGAGAAACCTTTATAAAAAAATCTCTTAACATTCAAAAAGAGAGAGCGATAAAATTTAAAGGGTTTACAGATAAGATGGGCAAAAGCGGGACAATAGTTGTAGTTTATGATTATTTTAACGGCAGTGAAAATCCAAAGCTCGTTGTTCCTGAAACATCTGATGGGTATTTTGATTTTAAAATTTATGACGTGGATTATAATAAGGAAGTAGATATAGAAAACCTTATTGAAAAAATAAAGAGGCTTAGTGTATAATGTATACCGGTCTATAGGGGCCGGTATTTTTATATGTCAAGAGTAAATTATAATTTAAAGAGGATGGCAATTTTAAAAATGAGCTTATTAAGTTTTCATCTACAACTAAATTAATTATAGTTTGTAATCACTTAAAAATTAGAAAAAATATTTTTATTTTATAGAAGGGAGAATACGTGAAATACAATGACTTTAAAGATATAGGACTTGAGGTAGTGTTGAAAGTCTTAAAAAAAATAGATGATGAAATAAGAAAGTACAGGGAACTCGAAGATTATGAGGGTGTGAATACTCTAGAAAAAGAAGTACTTCCTAAATATGAAAAACTCTATGGAGCTTTTTCTACAGATCCAGGTGAAAATATAAAGGATTATGATTTTGAAAGTATAGAAAAATATATTTATGAAATTATGAAAGAGAATGATCTTTCAGAGGACTTTATCAATTCTGAAATTCTAAAAAGGAAAAAGTATAGGGGAAACTCTGGATCTGAAGCAGTTGAAAATCTCTACAAGTATGAGCTGGCAGAATTAGGGAAAAAAAAGTCCATTCTTTTGCAGGAAGCCAATGAAATTTTGGATAAAGAATTAAAACTTGAAACTGAACTGTCTGAGGCTATTCAAGAAGATGAACAGATGCAAATATTGACGAAGCTTCCTGAGATAAGAAGTTCGTACAATAAATTATCCGAGAAGATAATGAAACTACACGATAAAATGGTTAAAATAAATGAAAAACTTGAAAAAAAATGGTCTATTGAAATTTTTGGAACAATTTCTAAAGATGAACTTTTAAAAGCTTATAAAGACGTTATAAAGTAATTTAAAAAATTTATCATATATGATAGAATGGAGATGGTTAGGTGTTTAAATGGATAGTATTAGCCATGTTAATAACTGTGGCGGTTTATAGTTTTAGAAATAAAGGACTTTTAGGAAAAGTCGTCCAATTCGATCAGGAGGTAGAAATAGTGGAAAACATTAACTTACAAGCTTGTATAAAAACAGATAAGGGAGATATCAACATTAAACTCTTCCCTCAAGTAACTCCGGTGACAGTTTTAAATTTTGTAAATTTATCTAAAAGAGGTTATTACGATGGTCTGAAATTTCATAGAGTTATAAATGACTTTATGGTACAAGGTGGAGACCCTACTGGTACCGGTTCAGGAGGTCCTGGATACAACTTTAGAGATGAATTTAAAGAGGGCGTAGTTTTTGATAAAAAGGGAATTCTTGCCATGGCAAATGCAGGTCCTAACACAAACGGATCACAGTTTTTCATCACCCACGTTGAAACACCTTGGTTGAATTATAAGCACAGTATTTTCGGTGAACTAGTCAGCGAAGAGGATCAAAAAGTTGTAGATGCTATAACTCAAGGAGATAAAATAAAAACTATAGTCATAACAGGAGATGTAGAAGAGTATATTGAGAAAAATAAGGAAACTTTAAATCAACTCAATGAAACACTAGAAAGAACTTTTCCTGATCTTCCTAAATATTATTAATAATTTGCCTCTCAGGAAATTTCCTGAGGGGTTTTTACATATTGAAAAAACCCCTTAGATTAGTAGTTTCTAGGGGGGTTTTTATTTTGAAAATTTATATCATAGTAAATTTAAATTAATTTATTACAGTAAGTTTACAGATTTATTAAAGGTGATTTCAGAAAGACCAGAAAAAAGAGTTATAAAATAAGTTCCCAGTATCCTAGGTCTAGCCATTTTTCAAATTTGTATCCCACTTCCTTGAAATGTGCTACTTTTTTGAATCCAAACTTTTCATGAAGACTGATGCTGGCATTGTTGGGAAGCACAATGGCACTTATTATAGTATGCAAGTTTTTTTTCTTTAATTCTTTTAATAAAGAGCTAAAGAGTTTTGATCCAAGGCCGTTAGTTCTTACACCGTTTCGAATATATACCGAAAGTTCTGCAGAATGTCTGTAGGCACTTCTGAATCTCCACTGATTGAGATAGATATAACCTAGTATTTCAGAATTTTCTTCTAAGACAAGCCAGGGATAGTCTTTTGAAATATCTTTAATTCTATTTTTCATGTGATCTACAGAAAAAGGAGTTTCGTCACCCGTAAAGGCTGTATTTTCAACGTAATAGTTGTATATCTTTGCTATGCTCTCAGCATCTCTATCTTCAACGTATCTTATAATCATTATAAGTCCTCCCTAAAGGGTAATTATGGTTACAGTTTATATTTAAAATCATATGATTTTTATGCCACACAAGTTATAGATATAAAAAAGTAACAGAACTATTCTACCATTAAAAGAAATAAATAAAAAGTCCTCAGGTGGAAAATATGAAGCTAGGAGATATTTTTTTAGGCTGACTAATTCATTATAAAAAACTTTAAGATAAATTTGCGTATCTATTATCTAATAATATTGGGAGCTTTTGGACTTGTAGTGGATGTAGATGGAGCCTATAATTTTTTAGTTGAGGAACTATAAAAATTAAATCTTTAATAAATAGTGGAGTTTAAAACTTTTTTTTAGACATTTTCGTCTAAAAATCGTAGATTTATTAAAAAAATTTATATTTATTATGAAATGTTGTATAATAAATTAAAATCAAAGGAGTTTAAGGGAGGAAAAGTACGAGATGAAAAGATTATTTACATTTACAGCCCTTGTAATGGCAGTATTTTTGATGAGTGGGTGCTCATATTTGAAAAAAATGGATAATGAAATGAATGCAGTGAAATATAATGATATAAGAGCCACTTTTGTAACCAGCCAGGGAGAGATAAATTTTTATCTTTATCCTGAGGCGGCACCGGTTACAGTTGTAAACTTTATAAATCTTGCCCAGAGAGGCTACTATGACAACAATAAAATCCACAGGGCAGTGGACAACTTTATCGTGCAAGCTGGAGATCCAACTGAGACAGGAACAGGAGGACCTGGCTACACTATACCAGACGAGATAGTAGGTTGGCTTGATTTCTACCAGCAGGGGATGCTGGCGATGGCCAATGCAGGCCCAGGAACAGGAGGATCACAATACTTCCTAACTCTTTACCCGGCAGATTGGCTTAATGGAAAACATACAATTTTTGGAGAGTATGTGGCTGATAAAGATTTTGAAATAATGAAAAAATTGGAGTACGGAGATATAATAAAGGAGATAAAATTTACTGGAGATATTGATTTTTTACTTTCTTTATATAAAGATGATATAGAAAAGTGGAATAGTATCCTTGATGAGGGATTTCCAAATCTAAAAAAATATCCCATTAAAAATCCTGAAGAATTTGGTGGACAGGCAGCACAGTATAGAGCGGAACTTGAAAAAATTTATGCTGTAAAAGAGAAAGAAACCAAAGAAAAAAAAGAAAGTTTCATTCCAAGATTCCTAAGATCAGTTGAAAAGAAGTTTAAGGTAGAAAAATCTGATAATGAAAACCTATCTGGGGAAACTGATGCTATCGATCCAAACATTGAATAAAGAATGGTTGAAATTTCAGAGGAGTCTTCTGTTGGTGTAGAGTATGGCGATCAGACAGAGAGGATAGATGTTACAGAAACTGATGAGAAAAGTTTTTGGAAAAAATTAAAAATTTGAAACTAAAAATAGATAGAAGAGGACCTGAAATTTTCCAGGTCCTCTTTATTTGGGTGAAGATATTTTTAGTATACTTTTGAAATTTTGTCGAAAGAGAATCTCTTCTCTCTTGGAAAAAGTTTTTTTTCTTCATTGAAGTATCCCATTGAAATAAGCATTACCACAACCTTATCTTCAGAGATAGAATAAAGTTCTTTTACAGCCTCTTCGCTGAAACCTATCATAGGATGGGTAGACACCCCTTTAGATTTTGCTACAAGCATAAGTGTCATGGCAAATAAAGAGGCATTTCTCACAGCATAGGCATTTTTTTTGATATCACTGTTATAAATGGTATTTTCACACATATCCATATAAGCCTTTAGAGATTCATTGTCTAGAATTTTATTTTTTATTTTTTCATCCCATATGGGATTATCCCTTTTGTATCCATTTTTTTTGCCTATTATAGCAATAGTAACGGGAGCCTCTAAAACTTTTGGCTGATTGCATGCTTTTTCATATAGTTCTTTCCGGGCTTCTGTGGATTTTACTATTATTACCTCCCATGGCTGGGTGTTGAATGCTGATGGAGCTAAGGTTGCCAGATCTATAATTTCCTTTATAAGATTATCAGCAAGCTCTTTATTTTTATCAAAAAAAGTTGCAGATCTTCTTTCTTTTAATAATTTTTCAAATTCCATCCTTAATAACCTCCTAAAATAAATTAGATATGTGATCTATACCGTTAAAAGAAGGTTTTTCCTTTGGAATTCTATATTGAAAAGCGTAAAAAAACTGCCCTTCAGAGGCAGTCGATCTCATGCTATGTGTTCGAATAATATTTTACATCCCATTCCGATTAAGATAAAGCCCCCCGCATATTCGGCCTTGTAGCCCAAAAATTGTCCAGCTTTACTTCCCATGTATACACCAGCAGAGGAGATAATAAAGGTGACAATTCCAATGACAAAAATTGTAGAATAGATATTTAATCCTGGAAGAAGAGAAAATGAAAACCCTACTGCTAAGGCATCAATACTGGTTGCTATACCTAGTAGTATAATATTTGAAGAAACATCACATTTTCCTTTAGTTTCACAGTTTTGATTTTCCCTGGCTTCTAGGAGCATTTTTATCCCAACAAAAGCCAGAAGTCCAAAGGCGACCCAATGTTCATATTTTGAAATCTTGTCATAAAATAATCCCCCTATAAACCATCCTAAAAGAGGCATAAGAGCCTGGAAAATCCCGAAGACAAAAGCAACTCTAAAAATATGATTTATATGGTTTTTCTTCAAGGCCATTCCTTCAGTAAGAGAGACAGCAAAGGCGTCCATCGCTAGACCTACGGAGATAAAAAAAAGAGTTGAGAAAGTCATATAATCCCCCTATAGATAAAATAAATTTTCTTGGTTTTAAAAGACAAGCTATAAAAATATTTTACTATAAAATCTTGTCATAAACAATAAAAAATAGGATAAATAGTCATTTGGTGTATATAAAGTCATAGATACTTTCATTTGAATTTCAACTATTTTTGGAGGAGCTTCAGTTTTTGGGGAAGTAAATAAAAAAGAGTTTTTATCGGAAGTCAATGAGGAGCTGAATGATTATGAAAAAAAGAGTGTTGGTAGTTACTGGTGGGGGAGATTGTCCCGGGCTCAATGCAGTAATAAGAGCCATTGTAAAAAGGGCGTCCCAGGAAAAAGATTGGGAAGTGGTTGGTAGCATACAGTCCTTTAATGGAGTTTTAAAAGAGCCTGAAGAGATAGTTATCTTAGACAAGAAAGCTGTTGCAGGGATACATTTCAGGGGAGGAACTATAATAGGGACGACAAACAAAGGAGGCCCCTTCGCATGGCCTGTAAAAAAAGAAGATGGGACATGGACAACTGAGGACAGATCAGATAAGATGATTGAAAAAATCAAGGAGCTAGGTATAGAGGCGGTAATAAGTATAGGGGGGGATGGTTCACAAAAGATATCATATGAACTTTATAAAAAAGGGCTGAACATAGTAGGAGTTCCAAAGACTATTGACAATGACCTTTTCTCTACAGATTATACATTTGGCTTTCAGACTGCTGTGCAGATTGCCACAGAATCGGTGGATAAGCTTGTAACAACGGCTGCGAGTCATAACAGGGTGCTTATAATGGAAGTTATGGGAAGGGATGCAGGTTGGATAGCCCTTCACTCCTCTGTAGGAGGAGGAGCAGATGTGTGTATTATACCTGAAATACCATATGATCCAGATAAAATTGTAAAAAGGCTCAGGGAAAGATTTGACAATGGAAAGGGATTTGCACTCATTGTCATATCAGAAGGAGCCAAAAAAGTCGGTGGGGAGGTATACAGCAGAAAAAGCAGCGAGGTCGGTTATGAAAACCCCATGCTAGGTGGTGTAGCTTATAAACTGGCAGATGAACTGAAAAAAGCAGGATGTGAAGAAGATATAAGAGTTACTGTACTAGGTCATCTTCAGAGAGGTGGGACACCTGTGGCCTTTGACAGGGTTCTTGCCACTGAGTTTGGTGTAAAGGCCTTTGAACTGGTTCTAAATAAGGAGTATGGTAAGATGGTGTCGGTAAAAAATTCTAAAATAACATCTGTACCTATCGAGGAAGCCATATCAAATTATAAATTTGTGGGAAAAAACTCTTATTTAGTGCATACTGGAAGGTCGGTAGGGATATGTTTTGGAGATTAATAAAAACAAAGAGGGTGCCCCACAAGTAGTTTTTCTACTTGGGTCACCCTCTTTGTTTATTGACAGAGAATTCTTTTAAGTTTCATTGGTTCAATCCTGAAAGGTGATCCCTTTCCCTGTAGAAAGTGATGTTTTTCTAAAAGGTGTAATGAAAGGTCTGTGTAGGCAATAGTTTCTTCAGAGGAGATAAGTTTTAACTGCACAGTTACTTTTTCAAATATTCCATCTTCAAAAGGACAGGGAAGGTTTCCCCTAGCCTCTATAGTCTGTACAATCCATTTATTTTCTATGGTAACAGGTTCTCCTAGAGCATGTCCTCCCTTCAGCATAAAACCTCTCAAGAGATCGGCTACAGTTTGAAATTTCATCCCGAGTCTTATCATCTCACCTTCATCTCTCGTTATTATTTCATTGAGATTTAATTTCTCATCTCCTAAAAATCCTTCGGCTGCTATTTTTCCAGGGAGCATATTTGACTGGGCCTTTATCATATACGGGGTCATTTTCATTCTAAAACTCCTCCTTACTATGCAAATTTATCATAATAAATTTTATCTTCAGAGATTCCGTTGCTGTTAAAAACTTCAATACAGGCATTTATCATTCCTGGACTTCCACAGAGATAAGCCTCTTTGTTTTCTATATGAGATGTTTTTTCTTGCAGATATTTATCCAAAATATCTGTTATGAGACCAGTTTCACCAGTCCATTCTTCATCTTCCTGAGGTTCAGACAGTGCAGGAATAAAGTGAAAGTTTTTCCACTTTGTTTCTAGCTCCCTCATCTCCTTTAAATAAAAAAGATCTTTTAAAGTCCGAGCTCCAAAAAAGTACCAAACTTCCCTTTCTGTTTCACCTTTTTCAAACATATCATACAAAATAGATTTAAAGGGGGCCATGCCAGACCCTCCTGCAATACAGATCATTGCAGCATCGGTTTCCTGCCTCTGAAATTCACCGAAGGGACCTATAAGCTCTATTTTGTCCCCTTCTTTTAGAAAGTTATGAACCCATGTTGTGGCAATACCGCCTGGGACCAATCTTATGAGCATCTCAATTTGGTTTTTATTAGAAGGTTTAGAAGAGATTGAATAGGCTCTTTGATTATAGTCTTTTATTTTTCCGTAGGGAGGGACAATAAGCTGTATATACATTCCAGAAGTAAACTCGATAGTTTCCTCTCCTATATCCACAAGGACTTCCTTTATATCGTGAGTTACGTCCTTTATACTCAAAACACTTCCTGTGAACTGCTTTACATTAAAAAGTTCTTCAGGGATCAGAATGTTGAGATCTTTTTTTATTTTTATCTGACATGCCAATCTAGTGTTATTTGCCCTTTCTTCATCTGAAAGGTATGGAAATTCAGTGGGGAGAATGGGTCCTACATCTGTTTCAATCTGGCATTTGCAAGCTCCACAGCTTCCCCGTCCTCCACAAGCAGAGGGAAGGTATATACCTTCTGAAGACAAAGATGAGAGAAGGGATTCACCGCCTTTTATTTCAAGTTCTTTCTTTCCGTTGTTTATGTCAATTTTGACATCTCCGTAGTTATTGACCACCTTATCCACTGCGGATATAAGGGCTGCCAATCCACCGGCTATTGCCGAGACAATCAAAGGAGCAATTAGAAAATCCATGAAAATACCTCCCTATTGTACGATAAGCATTCCAGAAAAACCTATAAATGCCATTGCCATAAATCCTATTGTGACCAAAGTAATGCCAGGGCCCTCAAGACCTGCAGGAACAGGTGAGTTTTTTGTTTTCTTTTGTATTGCTGAAAGGGCCATTATAGCCAGCCACCAGCCTAATCCTGAACCAAAAGCATAGGAAGCTGTCTGAATGAAGTTGTAATTTCTTATCTCAATAAACAGAGAAACTCCCAGGATGGCACAGTTTACAGTAATCAGAGGGAGGAATATTCCCAAGGCAATATAGAGGCTAGGAGAAAGACGGTCTATGACCATCTCAAGAATTTGTACTGTAGCTGCAATGACTACTATAAAAACGATAAACCTCAAATAAAGAAGGTCCAATGGAATTAAGATATATTTTAAAATGATCCAGTTTATCATAGAAGTAAGAGTAAGAACTCCTGTGACCGCCATGCCGAGACCGTTTGATGATGTCATATCCTTTGATATTGATATAAAGGAACACATGCCAAGGAAATTTGCTAGGAGTATATTACTTGTGAAGATAGAAGCCAAAAGAAGGGTAAAAGGATGTATATCAGGTGTCATTTTTTTCCTCCACTTTTAATTAGTTTGTTTTAGGGGAATTTCTTTTTTTTCATCCTGTCTCATCATATTTGTCTTGACTACCCATATGAGAATACCAAGGATAAAAAATGCACTAGGAGCCATTACCATAATAGTCCAAGGGGTAAATTCACTGCTTAAGATTTGTATTCCAAACAAGGTTCCAAATCCCAAAAGCTCACGAAAAAAAGCTACGATCATAAGTACCCACATATAACCTATACCAGAAGTTATACCATCCCAAAAAGAGATAAGGGGAGGGTTTGACTGGGCAAAAGCTTCAGCCCGGCCCATTATAATACAATTGGTAATAATTAGACCTACATATGGCCCGAGAGCTTTGCTTATATCTGGAAGATAAGCTCTCAGCATTATATCTACTATTATTACGAAAAATGCGATAATAAGAGTCTGGACGATCATTCTCACCTTTCTGGGGATATAATTTTTTAGAGTTGAAACTGATAAATTACTGAAAGCAGTCACAAAAATAACCGACACAGTCATAATGAAGGTATTGGTGAGATTGTTGGTAACTGCGAGGGTAGAGCAGATACCCAATATCTGAACAAAAACAGGGTTATTGCTCCACATATTTTCCTTGGCCAAATTTTTAGCGGTATTCAAATCTCCCCCCTCCTTTTTAAATTTCTCAACTGTAAAAGTTTGTTATTGATTATATTTTCAACTGATTCGCTGGTTCTTGTGGCTCCAGTTATCCCGTCAACTAGGCCATTATCAGAAATAGTATCACCTCTGCCGGTTCCCATGACTATTTGTATATTGTCTGGAACTTTTTCATCTTTAAACTGATTTAAAAACCAAGATTCTTCTATCCTCCCACCTAAACCTGGAGTTTCAGAATGAGATGTGATCTCTATTCCAATTATTTTATCGATGTTACTATTGACGGCAATGACACCAGAGATAGTTCCCCAGAGGCCTTTTCCTGAAAATCTTGAAAGGAAAATATTTTCATTTCCTACCTTGGCAGTTAATACTTCCTTATCCTTGAAATCACTCCCAAAAATTTCAGAAAATTTCACCTCTGGATCTTCATCAGGGTTTAATTTTATACCTGAGGCAGACAGATAGGCTTTCGCTTCAGAAATTTTTTGATATTTCTTTACCATTTCAGCTGTTCCCTTGTGGGCTACAGCAAGAATAAAAACAAAAACAAACGTAATGGTAAAGCTAAAGATCACTGTATATACAAGAGAATCTTTTTTCATGACTTCACCTCTCTGACCTTTGCTTTCCCTATAATTTCATCCATTAAAGGTGCAAATGTATTTCCTAGGAGAATTGCGAAACTAGTTCCCTCTGGGAAAAGGGAAAAAGTTCTTATAAGAGCAACGGACATACCTATTAGGAGACCATAGGCAAAAAGAGAATTATTTTTTTTAGGGGATGAAACCGGATCAGTTACCATGAATACCGATATAAAGAGGAGGCTTCCCGAAAAAATACCGTATAGGGGGTTAGCGCCTAAGTTAAAGTAGAATAAAAGTGCTTGAACCATAAAATAACCGGTCAAAGTTGCTCCCATAGATCTCCAGCTGGCCGTTTTGGTGTAGAGGAGATACAGTGAAGCAACCAGTATTAGGATTCCAGAACTTTCACCTAGTGAACCAGGCCTAGTCCCCAAAAGAAGATCTGTTATCTTTGGAATTCCTCCGTTTCTTAAAATTTCAAGGGGGGTTGCACCAGCGGTTCCATCTGTTAGTCCAAAATTACCAGGGATAAGCCATTTATTTACCATGTTGGGGAAAGCTATATATATGAAAAGTCTCCCTGTAATAGCTGGGTTAAATATATTGCGCCCAAAACCACCGTAAGCCATTTTCCCCATAGAGACTCCGAATATTATCCCAACAGCAGCAATCCAAAGAGGAATTCCCGGTGGCATGGATAGGGAATATAAGGCACATGTCACAAGAACAGCTTCGGTTATTTTTTTATTTCTTTTTTTGAGGAAAAGATATTCGGTGACTATTCCAAAGAAAAAAGAAACAACAATTAAGCCTAAAGCTTTGAGTCCGTATAAATAAATGGACAGAATAAAAATGGGTATGAGTGAGTACATTACTTTTCTCATCATGATTTGTTTTTGAAACACATATATCCCTCCAATTCAGTTATTAATTTTAATTTCGATATTAATAATTAATACATTTAATTTGAAATATTCCTTTGAAAGTTTTTAAATAATCTTTTTAAGGGTTTATTTAGGATAAGGAAAATTAGAGGTTAAGAAAATTGAATTTAAAAATAAAAGTTATTAATTTTCTTGATATTTATACAAGATTTAGGGCATAATTAAAAACGGGTGAAAAAATTAAAAAAACTGTTGACGCATGTTTTCAACTGTGATATTATACTCCTTGTGCACGAGAGAGCTGCACAGGGAAAAACAAAAGGACATTAGCAATTAAATAGAGAAGGAAGTCAAAATCGTCATCATAGATGACAAAGAAGTCCAAACAAGATTTGGACACAGTTAGGTGTTGATAATCTCGTAAGAGATTTAAATAAACTTTTTGAATGAAGAGTTTGATCCTGGCTCAGGATGAACGCTGACAGAATGCTTAACACATGCAAGTCGACTGGAATTCACCTTCGGGTGATAGTACGGTGGCGGACGGGTGAGTAACGCGTAAAGAACTTGCCCTCTAGACTGGGACAACTGTTGGAAACGACAGCTAATACCGGATATTATGGAACTGCGGCATCGCGGAACTATGAAAGGCTATATGCGCTAGAGGAGAGCTTTGCGTCCCATTAGTTAGTTGGTAGGGTAACGGCCTACCAAGACGATGATGGGTAGCCGGCCTGAGAGGGTGATCGGCCACAAGGGGACTGAGACACGGCCCTTACTCCTACGGGAGGCAGCAGTGGGGAATATTGGACAATGGACTAAAAGTCTGATCCAGCAATTCTGTGTGCACGATGAAGGTCTTCGGATCGTAAAGTGCTTTCAGGTGGGAAGAAGAAAGTGACGGTACCACCAGAAGAAGCGACGGCTAAATACGTGCCAGCAGCCGCGGTAATACGTATGTCGCAAGCGTTATCCGGAATTATTGGGCGTAAAGCGCGTCTAGGCGGCCTTTTAAGTCTGATGTGAAAATGCGGGGCTCAACTCCGTATTGCGTTGGAAACTGGAAGGCTAGAGTATCAGAGAGGTGGGCGGAACTACAAGTGTAGAGGTGAAATTCGTAGATATTTGTAGGAATGCCGATGGGGAAGCCAGCTCACTGGATGAATACTGACGCTAAAGCGCGAAAGCGTGGGGAGCAAACGGGATTAGATACCCCGGTAGTCCACGCCGTAAACGATGATCACTAAGTGTGGGGGGTCGAACCTCCGTGCTCAAGCTAACGCGATAAGTGATCCGCCTGGGGAGTACGTACGCAAGTATGAAACTCAAAGGAATTGACGGGGACCCGCACAAGCGGTGGAGCATGTGGTTTAATTCGACGCAACGCGAGGAACCTTACCAGCCCTTGACATCCCAAGAACTAAGCAGAGATGCTTAGGTGCCTTTTCGGAGGAACTTGGTGACAGGTGGTGCATGGCTGTCGTCAGCTCGTGTCGTGAGATGTTGGGTTAAGTCCCGCAACGAGCGCAACCCCTATCGTATGTTACCATCATTAAGTTGGGGACTCATGCGAGACTGCCTGCGACGAGCAGGAGGAAGGTGGGGATGACGTCAAGTCATCATGCCCCTTATGGGCTGGGCTACACACGTGCTACAATGGACAATACAGAGGGTCGCGATCCCGCGAGGGGGAGCCAATCTCAGAAAGTTGTTCTTAGTTCGGATCGCAGTCTGCAACTCGACTGCGTGAAGTTGGAATCGCTAGTAATCGCGAATCAGCAATGTCGCGGTGAATACGTTCTCGGGTCTTGTACACACCGCCCGTCACACCACGAGAGTTGGTTGCACCTGAAGTAGCAGGCCTAACCCGTTTACGGGAGGGATGTTCCTAAGGTGTGATTAGCGATTGGGGTGAAGTCGTAACAAGGTATCCGTACGGGAACGTGCGGATGGATCACCTCCTTTCTAAGGAGCACAGACAACCTTCTCTATTTATTTGGTATTGTCCTTTTGTCAAAGGCGCGTAAGCAACTATTGACAAAAAGGCCAGGTGAACGCAAGTGAACGTGGTCACCATTACCAGCATGGACATTGGAAACTATATAGTAGAGAAATCAACATTTAATTTTTTTTCTGACGAAATTTCCGAGAATGAATTTATTTCATTTGAAGTAAAATTTGTCAAGAAAGAGAGTTAGCTGATGAACAATTTAGGTTAAGATATTAAGGGCACACGGAGAATGCCTAGGTAACAAGAGCCGATGAAGGACGTGATAAGCTGCGATAAGCTGTGGTTAGCTGCAATTGAGCATTGATCCGCAGATTTCCCAATGGGGCAACCTGCTAGATTGAAGATCTAGCGCGAAAGAGGTAAGTGGGTGAACTGAAACATCTAAGTAACCCGAGGAAGAGAAAGTAAAAACGATTCCCTAAGTAGCGGCGAGCGAACGGGGAAGAGCCTAAACCAATACAGTGTCAAGGATGTAGCCGTTGCTGTATTGGGGTAGTGGGAAGAACGCCAGGAGAACTACAAGGTATCCGGCAATTTTAAAGACGTAACTGGAAGGAATTGGAAAGTTCCGCCGTAGCGGGTGATAGCCCCGTACAGGTAAACTCTTTAAGTTGTGTGTTCTATCCCGAGTAGCACGGGACACGTGAAACCCTGTGTGAATCCGCGAGGACCATATCTCGTAAGGCTAAATACTCTTGTTAACCGATAGTGAATAGTACCGTGAGGGAAAGGTGAAAAGAACCCCGGGAGGGGAGTGAAATAGAACCTGAAACCGTGTGCTTACAAGCGGTCAGAGGTCTTCGGACTGATGGCGTGCCTTTTGGAGAATGATCCTGCGAGTTACGATCAGTGGCAAGGTTAAGTATAACGGAGCCGTAGGGAAACCGAGTCTGAATAGGGCGATACAGTCGCTGGTCGTAGACGCGAAACCTGGTGATCTATGCCTGTCCAGGATGAAGCTGTGGTAAGACACAGTGGAGGTCCGAACCCACCGTCGTTGAAAAGCCGGGGGATGAGGTAGGTATAGGGGTGAAAAGCCAATCGAACCAGGAGATAGCTCGTTCTCTCCGAAATGCATTTAGGTGCAGCCTTAAGCGTTCAACTATGGGGGTAGAGCACTGAATGGTCTAGGGGGCGTACCGCTTACCGAAATCAATCAAACTCCGAATACCATAGTTCTAGAGCTTAGGAGTGAGACTATGGGTACTAAGATCCATGGTCAAAAGGGAAACAGCCCAGACCACCGACTAAGGTCCCTAATTATAGCTAAGTGGGAAAGGAGGTGGAGATTCTGTAACAACCAGGAGGTTGGCTTAGAAGCAGCCATACCTTTAAAGAGTGCGTAATAGCTCACTGGTCGAGAGTCTCTGCGCCGACAATGTAACGGGGCTAAGCTATAAACCGAAGTCGTGGAATTCAACTTTTAAGTTGGATTGGTAGGAGAGCGTTCTGTAGGCCGTTGAAGGGGAACTGATAAGGGACCCTGGAGGTATCAGAAGTGAGAATGCAGGAATGAGTAGCGAGAAAGGGGGCGAGAATCCCCCTCGCCGGAAGAACAAGGGTTCCAGGGTAAAGTTTGTCTTCCCTGGGTAAGCCGGGACCTAAGCCGAGGCTAGATTGCGTAGGCGAATGGAAAGCAGGTTAATATTCCTGCGCCGGTTATAGTTTGTGATGGAGGGACGCAGAAGGGTATGCGCGCATGGCGACGGTTGTCCATGTGCAAGCATGTAGGGTGACTTGGTAGGAAAATCCGCCAGGTTAGATCTGAGGTGTTACGCGGAGTCTTCGGACGAAGGCGCAAATCCCACGCTGCCGAGAAAAGCTTCTAAACGTTAAATTATAACCGCCCGTACCCGAAACCGACACAGGTGTTCAGGGTGAGAAACCTAAGGCGTACAGGCTAACTCTCGCTAAGGAACTCTGCAAAATGGCCCCGTAACTTCGGGAGAAGGGGTGCCGCTGATTGTGATAGTTACAAGCGAACTTGAGCGATTGGTGGCCGCAGTGAAAAGTCTCAAGCAACTGTTTAGCAAAAACACAGGTCTATGCTAAGCTGAAAGGCGATGTATATGGGCTGACACCTGCCCAGTGCCGGAAGGTTAAGAGGAGGAGTGAGAGCTCCGAATTGAAGCCCCGGTGAACGGCGGCCGTAACTATAACGGTCCTAAGGTAGCGAAATTCCTTGTCGGGTAAGTTCCGACCTGCACGAATGGTGTAATGACTTGAGAGCTGTCTTGGCGGGAGGCCTGGTGAAATTGTACTACCGGTGAAGATACCGGTTACCTGCAGTAGGACGGAAAGACCCCATGAAGCTTTACTGTAGCTTGGTATTGGGTTTTGGCATTACGTGTATAGGATAGTTGGGAGACTATGAAGACATGGCGCTAGCTGTGTGTGAGTCGCTGGTGGAATACCAACCACGTAATTTTGGAATTCTAATCTGTGGTTTGTAGCCATGGAGACAGTGCTAGGTGGGCAGTTTGACTGGGGCGGTCGCCTCCGAAAGAGTAACGGAGGCGTTCAAAGGTTCCCTCAGGTTGGATGGAAATCAACCGAAGAGTGCAATGGCATAAGGGAGCTTGACTGCGAGACTGACAGGTCGAGCAGGTGCGAAAGCAGGACATAGTGATCCGGCGATTCCGAATGGAAGGGTCGTCGCTCAACGGATAAAAGCTACTCTGGGGATAACAGGCTGATTTTGCCCGAGAGTCCATATCGACGGCAAAGTTTGGCACCTCGATGTCGGCTCATCGCATCCTGGGGCTGGAGAAGGTCCCAAGGGTTGGGCTGTTCGCCCATTAAAGCGGTACGTGAGCTGGGTTCAGAACGTCGTGAGACAGTTCGGTCCCTATCCACTGCAGGCGCAAGAGTATTGAAAAGATCTGTCCTTAGTACGAGAGGACCGGGATGGACAAACCTCTGATGTACCAGTTGTCACGCCAGTGGCACAGCTGGGTAGTCACGTTTGGAACGGATAACCGCTGAAAGCATCTAAGCGGGAAGCCAGCTTTGAGATAAGTACTCTGTTCTATATGAACTAAGACACCTTCGAGACCAGGAGGTTGATAGGTTGGGGGTGTAAGGACCGTGAGGTTTTTAGCTGACCAATACTAATATGTCGAAGTCTTAACCTAAATCTACTATATAGTTTTGAATGCCCATGGCAGACAATAAAATATGATATCTTATGTTAATTTGAGTGTGGATTATTTCATGCGCAGAATTGATAGTTAGATAACAGCTTGGTGAGAATAGCTGTAGGGGTACACCTGGTCACATTCCGAACCCAGAAGTTAAGCCTGCATACGCTGAAAGTACTTGAGGGGCAGCCCTCCGGGAGGATAGGTACTTGCCAAGCTTTTATATATGTGCTTCCATAGCTCAGTTGGTAGAGCGCGCGACTGTTAATCGCGTTGTCGCTGGTTCGAGTCCAGCTGGAAGCGCCATTTTTTTATTTTTTGGACTTTTTAAAAGAATTATAAAAAGTTGTAAAAAAAATTACTTTTTAAGAAAACTTTGCGACATATTAATTTATGGTATAATTACATAAAAAATTCCTGACTGGAGTGTGAATAGATGAAAATAGAAAAGCAAAGTATGTATTATGAAAAAATGTCTCTAGAGAAAAGACTGAGTATGGATAAAGAAATAAAAAAAAATAAGGCCAGAAGGCTTGTAATATGGATATGTCTGGGAATTTTTATTGGTATAAGTCTTTTAAATATAGTGAGTGCTAGTTTCTACTCGGCGACCTACAGTTATAGAGGTGGTTCATCTTTCCAGTTTTTAGTAAAGCATTTTATCTGGTTTGTTGTTGCTATAGTGACATTTGTGATAACGAATAAGATCCCCTATACTTTTTATAAAAAAAAGCCAACAATAAGATTTGCCCTCATAATTTCTATACTCCTTTTGTTGGCTGTTTTAATAGGAGCCAAGGTTGCTCCCAAATTAGTTCCTGTGATAAATGGAGCCATAGGATGGATAAGATTAGGCCCCTTTAGTGTACAGCCAGCTGAATTTTTGAAAATTCCTTATATAGTAATTTTGGCAAAATTGTTTGAAAATGGTGAAAAAAAGGATTTTAAAAATGGTGAAATAATAATAAACACAGTGCCTATATACTTTTTATTTATTTTTTTAATAATAATGCAAGGTGACCTGGGAACGGTAATTCATTATACATCAATACTATTTTTTATGCTTTTTCTGTCTAAAATATCCAAAAAAATAGTAGCAGGTTTTATAGGTGTTGCATCGGTATCACTTGTATCAGGTTTAGGCTATGTCAATTATTTTATAAACGATACCCAAGGGTTAGGATATAGGGTGAAGAGAATCAAGAGCTACCTCGACGGTTTATTACAAGGTAAGTATGGAAATGATGTAGGATACCAAGTGGGACAATCTCTGATAGCAATGGGAAGCGGGGGGATATTCGGCAAGGGATATGCTAACGGTGTCCAAAAATACAGCTATCTTCCAGAGATACATACAGATTTCATATTAGCTTCTTTAGGTGAGGAGTGGGGCTTTGCAGGAGTTCTGTTAATAATGATTTTATTTTATACTATATTTAGCCTGTCTATGACTATCGCTGCCGAATCAAGAGATTATTTCGCAAAGTACCTTGTGGCTGGAATGGCAAGTCTTATTTTTACGCAGCTTTTGATTAATTCATTTGTTGTGACAGGGCTGATGCCAGTTACTGGAATCCCATTTCCGATATTCAGTTACGGAGGGAGTTCGCTGATAACTGTTTTTGCCGCACTGGGAATAGTATTAAATGTCAATAAAAAAAATCTACTTGAAAAATACGGAGCTTATTAGTAAAATTTCATTTATATAAAAAGTTAGGTATAAATAATTTTTTAAAGATATGTATTTTTTCTAAAACACTAAAGTTAACTCTTAATTTTTTTAATAATTATGTTATAATAACTAGAGGTGACTTTATGAAAAAAACAACTTTTTTAGGAATTTTTATTTTGTTTTTTACTGTTTCTAGTGCCAAATTTTTATTTTTTAAAGATGATGAAAGTAAAACAACTCTGAGGGTAGGAGTTGCTTCTAACTCTAATTCAGAAATTTTTAACTTTATAAAGAATAATTTTAAAGATGAAGAATTTGAGCTTGAAATCGTGCACTACTCAGACTATATTCAGGCTAATATCGATCTTTTAGAGGATGTCATAGATGTAAATTATTCCCAAAATAAAGATTTTTTAAATTTATATAATACCGAACACAACACCAATATTGTTTCCTATGGGGATATATATTTTGAAAGAATGGGGATATATTCAAAAAAATATAGCAGCATAAAAGAGTTTAAAAATATTGTCATCGCAATTCCAAACATTGAAAGCGATAAGGTTCGAGCTCTAAAACTTCTAGAAACTACGGGTCTAATAAGGTTGAATGACGAATATCAAATTTTGGAAAACCCCAGAAATATAAGGCTTTTAGAAATCAGTCCCAAATATCTGCTAAGAGTAATGGAACAGGCAGATGCAATAATTGCAAAGGAAAATGAGATTTTTCAAAGAGATGATGATTCTCTTGAAAACTCACTATATCTGGAAGAATACAATGAGAAATACATAAATGTTCTTGCTGGAAAATATAAAAGCAAGAAAAAAAAGCAGATAAAAAGGTTATATCAACTATTAAAGTCAAGTGAAGTTAAGCATATGATTGGTAAAAAATATAAGAGAATTATTATCTGAATAATTTAAAATAGTATTTGACAATGATATAAATACTGTGTATAATAACTCTAACTTAAAAAGAATAATTTACAAAAGCTAAGAAGAGGAGAGTAACTTAGGGAAGTAGTTTAAGCGAGCCGGTTATGGTGTGAGTCCGGCAACGAAGCCTTTAGTGAAGAACACCTTGGAGCCGCCATCTGAAAGTCTGTAGAGATTAGTAGGCGTGGACGTAATTGCTGCGTTAAAGCAAAAGGTATCGAGTGCGTATAAAAGCAGCTCCGTACTTTCTTGAAATTTCAATTGAAATTTCCATTTGAAGGAAGGTAAAGCTCTTTGTATATGTGTGCAAAGAGTTTTTTTTATTAAAAAAAGAATAATTTACAAAAGCTAAGAAGAGGAGAGTAACTCTAGGAAGTAGTTTAAGCGAGCCGGTTATGGTGTGAGTCCGGTAACGAAGCCTTTAGTGAAGAACACCTTGGAGCCGCCATCTGAAAGTCTGTAGAGATTAGTAGGCGTGGACGTAATTGCTGCGTTAAAGCAAAAGGTATCGAGTGCATATAAAAGCAGCTCCGTACTTTCTTGAAATTTCAATTGAAATTTCCGTTTGAAGGAAGTTAAGGCTCTTTGCACATGTATGCGAAGAGCTTTTTTTATAAAAAATAAGTTATCAAAAATAGGGGGTAAATTATGTGTGGAATCATGTATTATTCAGGGAAAGAAGCGGAATTATTAGGATTTGAGAAAAGTTTTGAGAGAATTGTGTATAGAGGACCTGACTCTACAGAGATATTAAAAGACAAAGGTGTATGGGGATTCCACAGGTTATCAATAATGGATCTTAGCAATAGCGGAATGCAGCCTTTTATGCTAGACGGAAGCATTGCCATATGTAATGGTGAGATATACAACTTTAGAAAAATAAAAGAGGACCTTCAAGATAAATATAAATTCCACTCAGAAAGCGACTGCGAAGTACTGATCCCTTTGTATAAAGAGATGGGTGTAGAGATGTTTAAATATCTAGATGCAGAATATGCTATGGTTATGTATGATGCCGAAGCCGATGAAGTAATAGCAGCTAGAGATCCGATAGGTATAAGACCACTTTTTTACGGTTATTCCAAAGCTACAAAAGAGATAGCCTTTGCAAGTGAGGTAAAAAGCTTAATTGACTTCTGTGAAGATGTAGCTGCCTTTCCTCCAGGACATTATTATAAAGGTGGAGAATTCGTATGCTATAGAGACATGACAAAGTATACGAAATTCATCGACGGAGATCTTGAAGAGATAACAGAAGGGATAAAAGAAAGGCTTGAAGCAGGAATAATAAAGAGATTAGATTCTGACGCACCAGTTGGATACCTATTAAGTGGAGGTTTAGATTCGAGTTTAGTTTGTGCAATTGCTCAGAGAAATCTTGAAAAACCTTTAAAGACTTTTGCCATAGGAATGGAAAAGGATCCTATAGATCTTAAATATGCCAAAGAGGTAGCCGAGTATCTAGGAACAGAGCATACAGAGGTAACTATCAGTGAGAAAGATGTTTTAGATAACTTAAAACATGTGATATACTGTCTTGAAACTTGGGATATAACAACTATAAGAGCAAGTATGGGAATGTATCTTGTTTGTAAATATATAAGAGAAAACACTAATATCAAAGTTCTATTAACAGGTGAAATCAGTGACGAAATATTTGGATATAAATATACTGACTTTGCACCAAGTGGAGAAGAGTTCCAGAAAGAAGCAGAAAAAAGACTTAGAGAGATCTACATGTACGACGTACTAAGAGCTGACAGATGTATCTCAGCAAACTCTCTAGAGGCCAGAGTTCCTTTTGGAGACTTAGATTTTGTAGATTATGTAATGGGGATCAATCCTGAAAAAAAATTAAATACATACAACAAAGGTAAATACCTTCTAAGAAAGGCTTTTGAAGGTGGAGACTACCTTCCAAACGACATTTTATACAGAGAAAAAGCGGCCTTCAGTGACGCTGTAGGACATTCACTAGTTGACTGTATCAAGGCATTTGCTGAGGAGAAGTACTCTGATGAAGATGTTGAAAAGGCAAAAGAAAAATATGCTTACGGGACTCCATTTACAAAAGAATCACTCCTATACAGAGATACCTTTGAAGAATTCTTCCCAGGTAAAGCGGAGTTAATAAAAGATTTTTGGATGCCAAATAAAGAGTGGGAAGGATGTAACGTAGACGACCCTAGTGCAAGAGTATTATCAAACTATGGTGACAGTGGAAAGTAACCCTTGACAAAGAAGTTTACCCTAAAGTATAATTACCCTATATAAATAAAGGCCATGAAGAGGAGAGTAACTTTAGGAAGTAGTTTGAGCGAGCCGGTTATGGTGTGAGTCCGGTAACGAAGTCTCTAGTGAAGAACACCTTGGAGCCGCCATCTGAAAATCTTTGAAAGATTAGTAGGTATGGACGTAATTGCCGCGTCAGAGCAAAAGGTATCGAGTGCTCGTGTAAGTATCTCCGTACTTTCTTGGATTTTATACTGGGAAAGCTGAGCTCTTTGCGTATACTCGCAAAGAGCTTTTTTATATGGAATGGAGGAATAATTATGGACATGAAAGATATTATAAAAAAGGTCAATTATTATGCTGGAGAAGCAAAAAAAAGAGAATTGACAGAGGAAGAAAAAATAGACAGACAAAAATACAGAAATATGTACCTTGAGAAATTTAAGGCACAGGTCAAAGGTCACTTGGATAATATAAAAATAGTGGACGAGAATGAACCTAAATATAAAAATTAAAACAACAAACCAATCTAGAGTGAAAACTTAAAGAAATACAATCAGAAACAGAAATATATTAAAAATGCATTGGAGGATGAGATGGAAAAAACTTTAGTAAAGAAACTCTATAGAGAAACTGAAAATTTTCTCGGAAAAGAAGTTGTTATATCAGGATGGGTAAAAAAAATAAGGTCTCAAAAGAAATTTGGATTTATTGAAATAAATGACGGGTCTTTTTTTAAAGGGATTCAGGTAGTATTTGAAAGTGAACTCGATAATTTTGAGGAAATTTCAAAGGCATCTATTTCATCTACTCTTGTTGTTAAGGGTAAACTTGTAGAATCTCAGGGGAAGGGACAGTCTATAGAGATTTTAGCAAGTGATGTGGAGATATTTCAAAAGGCCGACCTTGATTTCCCACTTCAAAATAAAAGACACTCTTTTGAGTTTTTGAGAACTATTGCTCATCTTAGACCCAGGACAAATACATTTTCTGCAGTATTTAGAGTCAGATCGGTTCTAGCTTATGCGATTCATAAATTTTTTCAAGAGAACGATTTTGTATATGTACACACTCCGATTATCACAGGGGCAGACTGTGAAGGTGCAGGAGAGATGTTTAGAGTTACAACATTAGATTTGGAAAATGTTCCTAAAACTGAAGATGGTTCCATAGACGAAGCAAAAGATTTTTTTGGGAAAGAGACTAATCTCACTGTAAGCGGGCAACTGAATGTGGAGACCTACTGTGCCGCTTTTAGGAATGTATATACTTTTGGACCCACTTTCAGAGCCGAAAACTCAAATACATCAAGACACGCTTCTGAATTCTGGATGATCGAACCTGAGGTAGCTTTCGGAGACCTCGGAGTAAACATGGAGCTTGCAGAGGCCATGGTAAAATATGTTATTAAGTATGTAATGGATGAATGTCCTGAAGAAATGGAGTTTTTCAACAGCTTTATAGAGAAAGGCTTATTTGAAAAACTAAACAATGTACTGAACAATGATTTTGGAAGAGTTACTTATACTGAGGCGATAGATATTCTTGAAAATTGCGGGAAGAAATTTGATTTCCCTGTGGAATGGGGGATCGACCTTCAGAGTGAGCATGAGAGATACTTAGCTGAGGAACACTTTAAAAAGCCTATATTTGTAACTGATTATCCAAAGGATATAAAAGCGTTTTATATGAAAATGAACGAAGATGATAAGACTGTAAGGGCAATGGATCTGCTAGCTCCAGGTATAGGGGAGATTATAGGTGGGTCTCAGAGAGAGGACAATCTTTCCCTACTAGAAAAAAGAATGGAGGAAATGGATCTTAATAAAGAGGACTACACTTTTTACACAGATTTGAGAAGATATGGAAGTTTTCCTCACTCAGGATTTGGGCTAGGATTTGAAAGAATGATGATGTACATAACTGGAATGACTAATATAAGAGACGTAATTCCTTTCCCGAGAACACCTAAAAGTGCTGAATTTTAGAAAGAGAATTATAATAAAAGATGCCGGTTAACCGGCATCTTTTATTGTAATTAGATCAGGCAGTTATCTAAATTAAGGTCGTATTTTAGAACAGATATTGGACTTTAATTTTGGATAAAAATACGGTGATTAGAAGCAAAAATACCCTATAAACTTTTAATTACTGGATTATTTGAAGTATATGATTACTATAATTTTACTTTTTAAACTGTTTTTGGTATAATTTTTTAGAATATCTTTAGAAGGGTGAAATATATGTTTGGTTTTATATGGGGGGTAACACTGTTTCTTTTGATTTTTTATCTGATGACAGGAACCAGTGAGAAAAAAATAAAAAGAAAAATAGATAAAACCCTTACCTTTCCAGGGGTATGGTACCGAGAAAAAATGGTAGAATGGGAATGGGAGTCAGAGGCTCTTCCTTTTAGCAAGGATATAAAAATAAGAGTAAGATATATAAAAAGTTTCTGTACAGGGGAGGATATGAGATATATTGTCATGTCCCCGAGGATACTAAAAGAAAAAAAATATCCCTGTGTATTTCTTTTGCATGGCATAAGGGACAGTGCAGATGACTGGCTTGAGAGAGCCAAAATCATAGAAAATTATGAAGGACTCCTGCATCGTGGGAAAATAGGTGAGATGATTTTGGTCATGCCTGATTCTGGTTATAACGGAGAGAGCTGGTATGCTGATTTTATAAAAAGGAAATCACATGATTATGAGAGTTATTTTATGAAAGAACTTCTTCCTAAAATAAGATCAGAATATCCAGTTGGAAGTATTGGGATAGCAGGATTTTCAATGGGAGGTCACGGAGCCTTAAAGATTGCCTTAAGGAATATAGAGGAGTTTAAGGCTGCAGGAAGTTTTGCAGGGGCCATAAGTCTTATAAGGCTAGCCGTTAACAGGAGAGTAATGAGGGCAATAAGAATGTTGTATGTGCCCCAGTTTATTTTTGGAGAAGGTGACGGCCGTCATTTTGTGCAGGTTTTTGGTTCCTGGGGCCATCAAATAATAAAACAGGATCCTTACTCTCTCATAAAAGCTTACGGCAGAAAAAATCCTCATAAGTTGAAGGACAAGTATTTTTATCTCAGTGTAGGGGACGAGGACAAGGAGCCATATCTCATGCTGCAGCAGTGGATAGACGTTGTAGGGAGGCTGAAGAAGTATGGATTTAACTATAATGCCCACCTCTATAGGGGGGAGTCTCATTCTTGGAACTATGTGGCTAAGGATCTTCCCAACCTTCTGAAATACTTTTATGATAAACTTAAATAAGCTTTAGATTTCATATTTTTGTGAAACCATAAAAAAACTTTTGACAAAGTTATAGAGTTATGATATTATCATATCTGTTGTTTCAATAAAGAAAGCGACCAAATTTACAGGTATGATAATAATATGCGTCACTAGCTCAGTTGGTAGAGCACACGACTTTTAATCGTGTTGTCACAGGTTCGATCCCTGTGTGACGCACCACTCAAACGCGGGGGTGGCGGAATTGGCAGACGCGCTAGACTTAGGATCTAGTGTCTTTGACGTGGGAGTTCAAGTCTCCCCCTCCGCACCAACTAGAATTTAAAACAGCTTTTCGGAGCTGTTTTTTTTTATTATCTTTTTTATAGTGATGATAGTTTGGGTTGGTGATTTTTTAAAAAAGTAGGATTGGATCTAGATTTCAAGTATATCATTGAGTATAAAGAAGTCAATATGAGCTGACATTATTTTGATTAACACTTTTCAATAAAAATGAGGTGAATATAATGGAGATACTAAAACCATTTGAATTTTTTTTAAAGGATATTATTTTTATAGTTGGAGAAATAATAACCCTGAGCGTATTATTTTTACTTGTGTATATTATTTTTAGGGTTTTATTTAGGAAAATAGATTACATACCCTTTTTAAAAAAATATAAAGAGCATTCTAAAATCATCTTGAAAAAAATAAAAAGATTTTTAATATACAGCTATATTTCTATTTTTGTACTCTTAATGGGATATAATGGATATCTATTCTATAAAAAAATCGGTATTTACGAAAATGTTCTGCACCTGGCATCTAAAATTCCCAACAAATTTTGGATTGAAATTCTGATAGGGTCGGTAAAATTGGTACTGGTATGTATAGGGGCTAATTATTTAATCAAAATAATCTCAAAAATATTGAACAAGGCACAGGCTGCTGCAAAAGAATATAAAAATATAAGCTCAAATAATGAAACCATAGACAGTTTTTTTCTCAGACTGCATACAATCATAAAAAATTCTATAAAATTTCTAGTTGTAATATACGCTATGAATCTAATGTTTTTTCCAGAGGTTTTTTTAAACAATATGTACGTTCTTTTGAAAATATACCTAATTATTTCAGGGGGGATATTATTTACAAAAGCAGCTACAGCAGTTGTAGACAGTCTAGAAGATCTCAGTAAAAGATACTGGTATCGTGAAGATTATGTGGGGTGGTACAACAGGCTCAATAATTTACTGCCGCTATTTAGAAGATGCTTGGAATATGTTATTTATATATGGGTTACTTCTCTGGCCATGCTGCAGATTAGTTTTTTTGAAAGATTTGTTCCCTTTGGAACGTCTATCGTACAAATAATAGGTATATTCTTTATAACCCGTGTTATTGTAGAACTTTTGAAATTTTTTGTTGATAAATATATGGTAAAATCTGAAAATCAGATTTTGAACAAGCAGAGACAGACTCTTGTACCTATAACTAAGTCCATATTGCAGAGTATAATATATTTTATTGCATTTGTGCTCATGCTGAGAGCTCTGAATATAAATCCATTGCCCATACTTGCCGGTGCTGGTATTTTTGGTCTGGTGATAGGTATGGGGGCCCAGTCTCTTATCAATGATATAGTTGCAGGAATATTTATTCTCTTTGAGAGTATATTTTTGGTTGGGGATTACATAGAGACTGGTTCAGCCAGAGGGATAGTGGAATCGGTATTTCTCAGAACTACCAAAATAAGAGATCCTAACGGACAGCTTCATATACTGAGAAACGGACAGATAAATGGCGTGGAAAATTATTCCAAGGGGTATACTTTTGCCGTGGTAGAAGTAGGTGTCGCTTATGACAGCGATCTCAAACATGTATTTAGTGTTCTGACAAATGTAGGGAAAAAAATTAAGGATAACAACTCCAGTGTACTAGAGGAACTTGTGGTTCAGGGGATTAAAGAGTTTGGAGAATCGGAACTTCTCATAAGAACCTTTACAAAGGTGAGGCCTGGGCATCATTTCAATGTGGCTTATGAACTCAGAAACACGATAAAAGATGAATTTGATAATGAAGGCATAGAGATTCCTTTTGCAAGACGGGTGCTTATATTTAAAAATCAGGATGAGATAAAGCAAGATATAGGGATATAAACTGAAATTTTATTATTTGAAGGGTTAGCTGATCTATAAATAGACCAAGAGGTGTACAGAGTAAAGAATTAAAGGAACAGTTTCTAAAACTCTTACACCTCTTTTTATATTGTTGGCTAAGCCTATTGATAGGTTATTTTCAGAGGGATTACAGATTTTGACTCAGAAGAGTAAAGTCCCTATGATTTTTTAACTGTTATTAAATGGGACAGCATGAAATTTTGAAATACGTCAAACAAAACTCTCATGGCTTAACTATGTTTAAAATATAGACCAAGAAAATTGTAGCTGACACAACCAAAAGCATATTTTTCTTGAGAAGAATAAGCCCCCCTGCAAACATTAGCCCTGCAACAGATATCCACATGGTATCTGTAGAATAAAGTACATCAGGAAACAAAAGAGCTCCTATTGCAGCAAAGGGGATATATTCTAAAAATGATTTTAAAAATCTACCTGGTTTCTTTCCTGTATGGCAAAGAACAGGGACGGCCCTTAAAAAATAATTTATGAACATACTTCCTAGGATTACCATCAAAAATTTAATTTCCATTTTCATCCTCCTTTACAGGAAAAATCAGTGCCCCTATTGCCGCTGTGAGTATTATAGCTATGATAACTCTCCAGTTTCCCACAAGGTCTTTCAGAATGGGAATATAAAAGAAAATGGAACTTATCAGCATCCCCAGTAAGGTAATAACTGCAATTTCTTTTGAATTTTTTACAGCTGGTAGGATAAGCCCGAGAAACATGATATATATGGCTATGCCAGTACTGGCTAATATGGAATCTGGCAGGAAGTCAGCTGCAACTATCCCTACAAGTGTCCCTCCAACCCAGCCAAGCCATGATATGAGCTGTGAGCCCAATATAAAATTGATGTTGGGCTCCTCCTTTGTCATAGCTAAGACGAAGACCTCATCTGTTATTCCAAAGGCAAGTATTCCTTTGAGTCTCGTACTTATTCCCTTTGGCAGCTTGTTGGCGACACATAAGGACATAAGAAAATATCTGGCATTTATCATAAATGTCGTCAGAAGAATATTCCAAAGAGATGCTCCTGAAAGAAGCATGGTGGCAGAGATAAATTGGGTAGCCCCCGTAAAATTACTCATAGACATAATTAGAGCCATGTAACCAGGCAAACCTGCAGATTTTATGATCAGCCCAAATGTTACGGCAATGGGGAAATATCCCATGAAAATAGGACCGGCACTTTTCATTCCTATTTTAAAATCACTATTTGATTTTATTCTTTTTAAAGCCACAGCTTTCACCCTTCATTCCTCCAATTATTGAAAATTTAAATAATCAGTATTCTACACCTATTCCTTTTATTTTTCAATAAATTATTGGGGAATTGGGGATTTGTGTGTTTTGCACTCTGCTATTTTCCTAATAATAAAAAAACACAAGATAACAAAACCTTGTGTTTTAAAACAATGATCACCTGCTACCTTATTCCTGTTTTCTTAATAAAATTACCATCTGATATGAAATTTTTATGCAAAATTCTTTTTTTTTTATCTTTGCTTTATTCTTTCTAAAAATTCTGAATAACTGTAAGAACCCAGTATATCTGAAAGCATTTTTTTATCGGTAACTATTTTCACAATTTCAGAAAGAACCTTTAAGTGTCTGTTCGTTGGGTCTGATTTTGGCGACAAAAGTACTATGATAATCTTAGGACTTGATTTTACATTCTCCACTATAAAATTATTTTTATTTGTTGCAATATATACTTGATAATCACCGATAGATTTCGTATAGGTATGAATAAGAAGCGTTTCCCGTGTTAGTTCTACCGGATATTTTTTAAGTACATCTTTCAAATCTTCATATACTTCCCGGCTTTCTCTTTCATCTGAAAATTTATCTGCGATTATTTTTAACAATTTTTCAGGATTATTTTCAGAAAAATTAAACATAAAATTATTTTTTGGTAATCTTCTAATAATGGAGATATCCCCCTTGGTCTTCTCATAGGAAAATTCTTCGTCGCTGTTTGAATTACACGAAGGATAGACGGCTATAATATTGTTGTTTCCAAATCTTTCCCCCAGTTTATTTGGCAACCTGTCAAAAGTGAGGCGCCATGCCAGCTGCCCCTGCTTTGCCATCATCTGAATAATCATGTCATTATCCTTTATTACCTCTGCCAGGTTTTCTTCAATAACTTTCCAGCTATTTAAAGTCTTAAATTCATAGTTAAGATTAGATTTATTTTTAACGATTATTTTTTGTAATTCCCCTTTTGTCGATTCATCTGATATTATTATCAATTTGGAGTTTATTGATAGGGCCATCTTAATTATGGAATAAAATTCATCAACAAAGCCACTCTGCCTGTTAATTAACGGTGGGACCATTAAAAAAATATTTTCTGTTATCCCTACAGGATGTATTATCCTTGTGATGTACATGGTTTCATTACTTTTTTTCACCGACTGATCGATTACTTTGCTAAACACTCTGTTGTTGCTTTTTTTTATTTTATTCCAATTTATAATAACCTTAGAAATCCTGTATTCTTTAATAACTTTTGCTATGGCATTGGACACATTAATATCTATTCGATTGAGAGGGATGACACTCTTTTGCAATGAATTTGCATGGGTAACCACCTTGGTGAGGACCCCCTCACCTTCTAAAATCTGCCTATCCACATCTTGACCATCTATAGCAACCGTCAGTGGATATAAAGGCTCATGGCTTCCCTTTTTCTTTATTAAAAAGGCAAACTCTATTAAGTTTTTCAAATAATCATTTACACCACCAATAGGTATAAGTATTCTATCTGTTTTTACAGTATCTGAAACTTCGTAATTGGTCTGATTCTCCAACATCACTTCTTTCGCATATTTTTCTGTAAAAATAGTACCCAAAAAACAAGTGGAAACTATCATCATTATAGCTCCAGTCAAAATATCTTCATTGAATATCCCAACTCTATATCCTATCATCACAACTGCCAGTGTAGCCGCAGCCTGGTTTACACTCATTGCAAACATTAAGTTTGTCTCTGATTTTTTAAGCTTTACAGTATTTCCAAACCCCACTGCTGCCAGATACTTAGACAGTATAGCAACTATAATCATTGTCAGAGATATTTTCAGTGCTCCGGTCCCTGTAAAGAAATGGCTCACGTCTATTATCATTCCCACAGATATCAAGAAAAATGGAATAAACATAGAACTTCCTACAAATTGCACCCTGTTCATCAGGGTACTTTTTTCAGGTATAAGAGTGTTTAATACAAGTCCCGCCAAAAAAGCCCCTATAACGGGCTCTAAACCGATAATGTGGGACAGATGTGCCAATATAAACAACACAGCTATTACAAAAACATACTCCTCAACTCCAGACTCTGAAGAGTAGTTTCTAAAAAACCACCTTGTCATTCTCGGAAGATATAATCCTGTCAATACAACATAGAGGGTACTGAAAGTAAATAATTTTATCCAGAAGTAAACCCCTAGGTTTCCCTGGTTGGACGCTATGACAACAATCATTACTAAAAATGCCAAAGTATCAGTTATAATAGTAGCGCCTATGGTTGTTGATACAGAGCTCTTTTTAGATAATCCCAGTTTGCTCACTATGGGAAAACTTATTAGAGTGTGAGATGAGAAGAGACTGGCCATGAGCACTGATGCCATTAAATTCATTTTTAAGATATAGACTCCACTAAAAATTCCCATAACCAAAGGAACAGAAAATGTCAGCAGTCCAAACAATATACTGTGATGTTTATTTTTTTTTACCTCCCCGAGGTTTATTTCGAGACCAGCTTCAAACATGATATACAAGAGCCCTATTGTCCCTAGTAACTCTATGGTTCGATCATTTTCCAATATTCCGAAGGTATGCGGCCCTACTATGAGGCCTGCTGCAATAAGACCTACTATCCCTGGAAGTTTTAATTTTTGAGCAAACAGTGGTGCTATAAGCACGCTAGACATAACAATAGCAAATATCAACACAGGATCATGTATAGGTAGACTAACCAAAGTATATCACTCCTTTATATTAACTTTTTATTGGATTACTTATATTTTACTATAAAAATAGTAGTAAATCTACTATTGGCTCTACTTGTGCAAATTTAATATAATTTTAATAATAGATGCTTAAAAATGCTATACTCTACATTTATAGACTATATATTCAGACTTTTAGTTCTTTGGAGTATTACTTTATAGAATGTATTTATTAAGTTGTAACTTAAAACTTTTTTTGCACAAGTTGAGTATATAACTATTTTTACTATGGAAAGAAACTGATTCATTCAAAACTTTAAAATAAATTGATAATTTCTGGATTTTGGTATAAAAAATATTAAAAAATGTTAGAATGAGTAGTGAATGGAGGGATTAAAATGGAATTGATTACAAATGGCAGTTATATATACATATTTTCAATTATTATTATGTTTTTATTCGCAAGAATGGCCGAAGGAAAACTCTTTGAAGGCGAAGAGATACGTACTAAAGGAAAATCTGAATTTTAAAGTATATAGAAAAGGCCGGCTTTTTAGCCGACCTTGAAAAATTCTTATCAAAAAGAGTTAAAGCTCTTTTTAAAATGAAACACTTTTGATTTTGTTTCTTAGTACAGCAGCTAAAAGATAAACTGCTAACTCATAACAATTACTCCGATAGCTTTGTCTTTTTGATTTTTTTCAATATTCAATTGTCTCAAGAGTTAAACCTCATCTTCAATATTTTTGACATCATCAACTCCTATTAAATCTTAAAAAAATTAATAGAATCTTTAGTATATCCCAGATTTCAAATAAAAATAAATTTATGATTTCTCCCTAAAGGATTCTCTAGGGTAAACTGGAATTTTTAAAATCTGAGAAACTAAATCCGTTTTGAAAACTTTAATATCTCTTTCTTATAATAACTTTACAAAGGGAGATAAGATATTCCTTTATTTTTTATTATTTTGTTTTTATTCAATTGAAATAAATTTACAGGGGAGGAACAAATGATAACAGTGGTAGCAAAATCAATTTTGAAAGAGGGCAAGACAGATGAGTTTAAAAACCTTACCAGAGAACTCATAGATGAGACCAGGAAGGAGAAAGGGTGCATAGAGTACATTCTTTATGAAGACATAGAAAACGGAGGAGTCTTTACCTTTATAGAAAAATGGGAAGATATGGACTGTCTCCAAGATCATTTTCAAAGTGAACATTTTAAAAAAATAGGGGCAAAGGTAAAAGAACTCAGAAAAAGCAGAGATATTAACATTTACAAAGAGGTCTAAAATACAGTAAGCATTTTGAAAGATTGTAATATTAGGTTTTTATATTTTTTGCAGGAGTTGACAAAACAAGTAAAAAGGAGTTATACTAGTTGTGAAAATAGTAAATACAGAAATCTTCAGGGCAGGGTGAAATTCCCGACCGGCGGTGACAGTCCGCGAAGGCCATAGGGCCTTGATCTGGTGTAATTCCAGAACCGACAGTAAAGTCTGGATGGGAGAAGGAGATCTACATGGCTGTATTTTTTACGGCTAATTTAAGTCTAATCCTAGTAAGAACTATGCCCGGAGTTTATCCGGGCTTTTTAATTTATTATAAATGGAAAAATAAGGAGGAATTATGAGAGTTATTGAGGGAAATTTCACAGGAAAAGGTCTAAAAGTTGGAATTATAGCAGGAAGATTCAATGAATTTGTTTCGTCTAAATTAATAGGGGGAGCTTTAGACGCCTTAAAAAGGCATGAAGTTTCTGAGGAAGATATAGATCTGGCATGGGTTCCAGGTGCCTTTGAAATGCCGCTAGTGGCTCAAAAAATGGCAAGATCCGGGAAATATGACGCTGTAATTACACTTGGAGCAGTAATAAGAGGAGCGACTCCACACTTTGATTATGTGTGTTCAGAGGTTTCAAAGGGAGTGGCGTCAGTGTCTCTAGAAACAGGTATCCCTGTAATATTTGGAGTGCTCACAACTAATACAATAGAGGAATGTATCGAAAGAGCCGGTACAAAGGCTGGAAACAAAGGATTTGATGCAGGAGTATCTGCCATCGAAATGGTAAACCTTTTAAAGGGGATGTAAACTATGGATAAAAAATACATGGAGACGTCTCTAGAACTTGCATCAAGAGGAGAGGGAAATGTGAACCCAAACCCTATGGTAGGAGCCGTGGTGGTAAAGGACGGAATGATAATAGGGAAGGGATATCATAAAGAGTATGGGGGTCCTCATGCTGAGGTCTATGCCTTGAATGAGGCGGGGTCTGAGTGTCGCGGCGCCACGATATACGTGACCCTAGAGCCCTGCTCTCACCACGGGAAAACTCCTCCATGTGCTGAAAAAATAATAGAGATGGGTATAAAAAAATGTGTGATAGCCTGTCTTGACCCCAATCCCCTCGTGGCAGGAAGAGGAGTGAAGCTTCTAGAAAAAGCCGGTATAGAGGTGGAAGTGGGCCTGATGAAAAAAGAAGCCCTAGAACTGAACAGGGTATTCATGAAGTACATAACCACGGAAAAACCCTTTCTGTTTCTGAAATGTGCTATTACCCTAGACGGGAAGATAGCTGCTAGAACAGGAAGTTCCAAATGGATAACCAATGAGATCTCAAGAGAGAAGGTGCAGAGGCTGAGACATCGTTTTATGGGAATAATGGTAGGAGCGAACACCCTTATAATGGATAACCCAAGGCTCAATGTAAGAATAGAAGGTGGAAACGATCCCTTTAGGATAGTAATAGACCCTAAGCTCATTGTTTCTCTTGATTCAAATTTTGTAACTATGAAAGATGGGAAGAGCATAATAGTGACCTCTGAAAAAAACAAAAATTCAGAAAAAGTATCACTTTTAGAAGCGAAGGGTGTTCGTTTTGCCTGGCTTCCTGGAAATGAATTTAAAGTAAATGATATCCTGAAAAAAATCGGTGAATTTAAGATAGATTCTGTTCTCCTTGAAGGGGGGAGCTATCTTATATCCAAGGCATTTGGAGAGAATGAAATAGATGGAGGAGAGATATTTATAGCCCCTAAAATATTGGGAGATCAAGAGGGGATACCTTTTATAAAGGGATTTTCATTTGACAGTATAGAGGAAGCCTTTGAATTGAAAAATGTTAAATTTAATCAATACGGAAATAATATTTCAGTGGAATTTTATAAGGATTAAAAAAGGGGGTGACCCAAATTTTTACAGGACTAGTAGAAGAGATGGGGGAAGTGATCTCTGTTGCAAGAGGAGAAAAATCCCTAAAGATAAAAATAAGATGCAAAAAAGTACTTGAAGGCGCCAAGATAGGCGACAGTATAGCAACAAACGGTACCTGCCTGACGGCTGTAGAGTTAGGAGATAATTATTTTACAGCAGACTGTATGTTTGAAACAGTAAAGAGGACGAACCTGAAAAGGCTCAAAAGTGGATCAAAGGTAAATCTTGAAAAATCCCTGACACTTGCAACTCCCCTGGGAGGCCACCTTGTTACAGGAGACGTGGACTGCGAGGGGAAAATAATCGCCATAAAACAGGAAGGTATTGCAAAAATATATGAGATCAGCGTAGAATCTAGACTCATGAAATATGTGGTTGAAAAGGGTAGGATAACCCTTGATGGAGCCAGTCTCACAATTGTTGATTTCACAAAGGAAAGTATAAGTGTGTCACTCATACCGCATACTCAAGAGATGATAACCCTGGGATATAAAAGAATCGGAGATTATATCAACGTTGAAACTGATCTTATAGGAAAGTATGTGGAAAGGCTTTTACATTTTGATAACAGTAAAGAGGAGAAAAAGAAGAAGGGAATCGATGAAAAATTCCTTTTTGAAAACGGATTTTTTTAAAAACGGGAGATGAATTACTATGCTAGATAGAATAGATGAAGCTATAGAGGATATAAAGGCCGGAAAAATGGTAATTGTAGTGGATGATGAAAACCGTGAAAATGAAGGCGATATTATTATCGCCGGAGAAAAAGTAAGTTATGAGAGTATAAACTTTATGGCTAAACATGCCAGAGGTCTCACATGTGTACCTATGACAAAAGAGAGGGCAGATCAGCTGCACCTTCCTCAAATGGTAAACAGAAATACAGATTCCCACGGGACGGCATTTACTGTCTCGGTAGATTCTGCAGAAGGAACCACTACAGGGATCTCTGTAGCAGACAGAGTAAAAACTATAACTGACCTTGTAGATGAAAGCAAGGGGCCATGGGATTTTAAAAGACCGGGACACCTTTTCCCATTGGTGGCAAGAGAAGGAGGGGTTCTGGTGAGACCTGGGCACACAGAAGCTGCTGTGGACCTTGCTAGACTTGCGGGTCTAAAGCCTGTGGGAGTTATCTGTGAGATATTAAAAGATGACGGAACAATGGCAAGACTTATGGACCTGAAAGAATTTGCAAAAGAGCACGACCTTAAAATAATCTCCATAGAGGACCTCATAAAATACAGAAAAGAGCATGATGTGTTAATGGAAGTCTATGCCACAGCAACTATGCCTACAATTGCCGGAAATTTTGAGATAATTGCCTTTGATAATAAATTGGATGGTAAGGAACATATTGCTCTTGTAAAAGGAGATGTAAAAGGTAAGGAAGATGTCCTAATAAGAATACATTCAGAATGTTTTACAGGAGATATATTAGGGTCAATGAGATGTGACTGCGGACTTCAACTGAAGGCTGCTATGAAGAGAATTGATGAAGAGGGATCGGGGATCATCCTGTATCTGAGACAAGAAGGAAGAGGGATCGGACTTCTTAATAAGATAAAAGCTTATGCACTTCAGGATAAGGGTCTAGATACGGTAGAGGCAAATGAACAGTTAGGATTTGAGGCTGATCTCAGAGATTATGCTGTCGCTTCTCAGATGTTAAAGGCTCTAGAGGTGAAATCTGTGAGAGTCATGACAAATAACCTGAGAAAAGTAAATGGTCTTGAAAAGTATGGAGTAAAGGTTAATAAAAGAAAGTCAATAGAGGTAGACTCAAATGAGAATAATCTGAGATACCTCAAGACCAAGAAGACCAAACTTGGACATATACTAAAACTTGACGAGAATAAATAATTTTATAGGTATTTACAATGGATAAATTATGAGATTTATCAGAGGTTATCCTGTTAAAATTATTCCAATAGAGAAACTGTAAAGCAGAGGGACCATTGTCCCTCTGCTTTTATTGTATTATAGAAGTCTGGTTACTAAAATTGAAGTTTAACACTCAAGAGTCTGATATCTTGAAGGCTGAATTGTTTTTATTTTTTATTTAGGTTATATTTTTTTTCAAAATTTCTTTTATTTCCAGTATGACTTCTCCTATTTCATTTTCTATTTTTGGATTTTTAAAATGAGTTTTTCTAACTGGGACTACCAATTCGTGATAATTGCCTCCAAATTTATAAAGATGACTTTTATAACCTTGAGCGTCAAGTATGAGCTTAATTTTACTGAAATCGTCGCTTTCTTTTAGGTTGATAGTAAAACATAGTGGGAAACCAAAAGAATTCCATACACCAAAGTGCATTCCGAACCAGAGACCATACTTTTCGGTTTCTTTTAACCAGTATCCATATTCCTCTTTCCACTCTTCATCTTTGGTTATTTCTCCGAACTGTTTATTGAGATTGTCTATAATTTCACAGGAATTTCTAATTAATTCAGGTATTTTTCTGTTTTCAATCAACATATCTTACACCTCTACTTTGAAAAAATCTAAAACCCCAAAAAAATCCTCCACAATATAAAGTTCTGTAAAAAATAATAATCTCCTTCTTTAAAAAATAAAATAAAAGTTTACTAAAATAAATTATCTAGAATAATAACAAAATTTACTTTATGTCTAATATGGTGTATTTTACCACTGAATAAGTAGGGAATTTGTCTTTACAGGTGTTATTATTGCCTGTATCTTTTAAATCTGACTTCTTTTTTATAAATAGGTGACTGGGGGTCTTCAACTATTTCTGTAAGGGAAGTATTTTCCGAAAGGTCGATACTTTTAAAATCCTCCAAAACTGAAACAGTTTCATTTTCTTCTGAGGTATCCTCTCTTTCTACAACCTCAGTTTTAGGAGTTGGGTTTTTTTCGGGGTCGGTGTATCCAATAGGATAAGTGTAATAAAGTGTTTCTAGCACTGTCCCGCTGTTTACTATTTCTAGTTTTTCTATATGTCTTTCTTCATTCTTTCCACTGTAAAAATAATTGTATAAAAATCCTCTTCCACTGTTTTCAACAAAATCTAACCTTCCTTTTGGATTGTAGACCTTGACTGTAACCCCTATACCGTTACCATCGATAAAACTCTGAGGTCTGTAGACAGCTTCTGTGGTATAGTTTACAAAGTTTTTGCCTTTTCTTACGCTGTAATACCCTTCCTCGTTTGTGGTATAGCTTATCTCAGACCATCCTCCCTTCCTGGTGGGGACCTTCCTGGTGAATCTTCTTATTATTGGATATTTCATGAAATAAAGAGTCGGGTCTTTTCCTATCCGCCTTACATATTCTTTCTCTAAAATTTCAAAGGGCTTTCCCTCTTCGTCTAAGAGTGTTTCTTTGGAGAAAAGGAGATTGTTCTGAGAGGTTCCAGAATGAAAGGCCACAGTAAGACCGTGAATCTCTTCTATTCTCTTGGTGGGGGTTTCTTTTTTTATGATTTTATAGGACAAATCCCTCCTGTTTGATTTTTCCCTCATGACAACAGTCACATCAGTGCTGTTGTCTGGATTGTCCTTATAAGCATAGGTCATCGTGATATCCCCGTCATCCAGAAAAATAACCCTTCCCAAATCATCATATTTAAAGTTGAAAAAATCATTTTTTATGATATTTCCCTTTTGGTCTTTTTCATATGTTATTTTCCCCTTAGAGTCTTTTATTATTATGGGTACAGCAGATATTGAAGGTAAAGATGATAGTGTAAAAATTATAAGGTAAATTAATTTTTTCAATTGTATTCCTCCTAAAAAAATTCGATAAAAACAAGACGAATAAAATCGATTCTCTAAATTATACTACGAAAATATCAAGAATCTCTTTGTTTAGGAAAAATATTTTTAAACTAAAAATTATATTTATTTCATTTAAGTTGCATCTTTGGATTTTTAAAGTTATATTATTATTAAGGATTATTATTTTTTATGGAAATAGGAGTAAATGACAGGTCTTTTAAGCTGTGGAAAAACTTTTTTCACGCCTTTTCAGACGACAAATCGTTTTACTCTCTTTGTTGCGTAAGGTACAGAGAGTGGGACGTATTTTTTTTGTGATTTTTTTAGAATTTTATATAAGAAACAGGATTATTATAATTATTAAAGATTAATTTAATTAAATAAAGTGGCATTGATACTGTTTTTTATGTTAAAGTTCAATATGTGGGATTAAAATGTTTTTTTAACTTAACCCAAGTTGCTACTTAAAAAAAATTCTTATAAATTACTGAATTTATCTGAATATTAAAATCAAAAGATTTTGTCACGAATGGACACTAATAAAAGATAGGGAAATTAACACGAATAAGGACAAAAGCTTTTGGCCACAGAGGACGCAGAGAAAAAGAATGAGTCTCACAGAGTTAAAACCAAAACTATAAATGCTTTTTTTTGCGAGAGGTTTTTATCTCTTTTCCCTTGCCATTGATAAAATCAGCGTTAAGAATAACCGCAGTGAAATCCTTAGAAAAAATCGACTGTTTGAGCATAGCGAGTTTCGAGTTTTTCTTGGATTTTCAAGGTTATTTAGCTGATTTTTCACAGGCTTGAACTTTTGGTTACTTTTCTTTCAAGAGAAAAGTAACGAATCCCGATAAATTCAATACTTTAATTTAATAAAGGTAGCAACTTAGGTTAACTTAAATATTTTGTTTTAGAATTATTTGTCGCCGAATATAACTCATAAATGATAAATTTGTTGAAGATTGTATTTATCAATTTTTAAGAATCGACAATAAAAGTTATAATCTAAATATGTAACAAGGGATATAGAGTAAATGGTTCAATTTAAGAGATACCTTGGTAGTATAAAAAATA
The DNA here is from genome assembly GCF_963668515.1 of uncultured Ilyobacter sp. Classification (NCBI taxonomy): domain Bacteria; kingdom Fusobacteriati; phylum Fusobacteriota; class Fusobacteriia; order Fusobacteriales; family Fusobacteriaceae; genus Ilyobacter; species uncultured Ilyobacter sp. Next base: position 371,182 of record NZ_OY764866.1, read on the forward strand.
TTAAAAAAGGGTGGTTAATGTGAAAGAACTTGATTTGGCAAAAGTGACAGAAGAAGTGGCAAGACTCTGTATAGAGGCCAACTACTTTATCGGCAAGGATGTAATGGGAAAAATCAAAGAAGCCTTGGAGAAAGAAGAATCTCCTGTAGGAAAGAACATCCTAGAACAGATAATTACAAATGATGGTATCGCTGCCGATGACAAGGTACCTATGTGCCAAGACACAGGACTGGCAGTTGTTTTTTTGGAAGTGGGTACAGAAGTAAAAATAACCGGGGATATCTATGAGGCTATCAACGCCGGTGTGAGAAAAGGTTATGAAGAGGGATACCTCAGAAAGTCTGCAGTAAGACACCCTCTTGATAGAGTAAATACAAAGGATAATACTCCTGCAATTATTCACACTAAACTTGTACCTGGATCAGATAAGGTAAAAATTATCGTGGCTCCTAAAGGTGGAGGAAGTGAAAATATGAGTTATGTAAAAATGCTTGCTCCTGCAGCAGGTGTAGAGGGAGTAAAGAATATCATAATTGAGGCTATCAAAGCCGGTGGAGGAAATCCTTGCCCTCCAATGGTAGTAGGTGTGGGTCTGGGAGGAACTTTTGAAAAAGCTGCTCTTATAGCCAAAGAGGCACTGATGAGAGATCTTAATGATAAAAGCCCAGATCCTATAAATGCAAAATTGGAAGAGGAACTTCTTGAGCTTATAAACAACACTGGAGTTGGGCCATTAGGTCTAGGAGGAAAAGTAACAGCCCTTACAGTAAAAGTAAACAGCTATCCATGTCATATAGCATCACTTCCAGTCGCTGTAAATATAAACTGTCATGCAGCTAGGCATAAAGAAGTAATCCTATAATATATCATTGAAATTTGGAGGGAAAGAATGATTAAGTTAACAACACCTTTAACGGCGGAAGATACAGAAAAACTAAAGTCAGGAGATATAGTACAAATAACAGGTACAATTTATACTGCAAGAGATGCAGCTCATGCTAGACTTGTGAAGCTAGTAGAAGAAGGAAAAGAATTACCTTTTGATGTAAAAGGTCAGATTATATATTATGTGGGACCGACTCCTGCTAAGCCAGGGAATCCTATTGGAAGTGCTGGACCTACAACAAGTTACAGAATGGATCCCTTTGCCCCGACTCTTTTGGATCAGGGATTAAAAGGAATGATAGGTAAAGGGGGAAGATCTCAGGAGGTAAAAGATGCCTGTGTAAGAAATAAAGGGGTTTACTTTGCTGCCACAGGTGGAGCCGCTGCTCTGATAGCAAAGTGTATCAAAAAAGCTGAAGTAATAGCCTATGAAGATCTTGGATCAGAAGCAATAAGAAAACTTGAAGTGGAAGATTTTCCTGTTATTGTTATAAATGATACCTACGGAAATGACCAATATGAAACAGGACAAGCTGAATATAGAAAATAATTACTAGGAGGTCGTCATGTCAACAGTTTATGAAAAATCTTTGAAGCTGCATGAAGAAAATAAGGGTAAAATAGAGGTAATATCAAAAGTAAAAGTAACTAACAGAGAGGAACTTAGTCTTGCATATTCTCCAGGAGTTGCAGAACCCTGCAGAAAAATTCAGGAAAACAAGGAAGACGTTTACAAATATACATCTAAAGGAAATATGGTGGCGGTAATAAGTGACGGATCTGCAGTACTGGGTCTTGGAAACATAGGACCTGAAGCTGCTCTGCCTGTAATGGAGGGGAAGTCTATCCTCTTAAAAGAGTTTGCGGGGGTGGATTCTTTTCCCATCTGCCTTGATACTCAGGACACAGAGGAGATAATAAGAACGTGCAAGCTTTTGGCACCAAGCTTTGGTGGTATCAACCTAGAGGATATATCTGCGCCAAGATGTGTGGAGATAGAGACTAGGCTAAAAGAAGAGCTAGACATACCTGTATTTCATGATGACCAGCACGGGACTGCAATCATAGTGACGGCAGCTATAATGAACTCTTATAAATTATTGAAAAAAGAGTTGAAGGATGCCAATGTGGTGGTGTGCGGTGCAGGTGCAGCAGGAAGCTCGATCATTAAGATGATCAGAGAATTGAATGTAAATAATATAATAGCAGTGGATAAAGACGGAATAATAGCAAGAGATGATGCTGACAGAGAATATGATTTCCTTTCTAAAGAGCTCTCTAATATCACCAACAAAGAAAACCTAAAAGGTGGGCTTGGAGATGCAGTAAAGGGTGCAGATATATTTATAGGGGTATCGGCTCCAGGGATACTTAAGCCTGAAATGATCAAGACGATGAATGCGGATTCAATAATCTTTGCCATGGCAAATCCTACACCGGAGATCATGCCTGATGAGGCATTAGCAGCGGGAGCCAGGATAGTGGGGACAGGAAGGTCTGATTTCCCTAACCAGGTTAATAATGTTCTTGCATTCCCAGGGCTTTTTAGAGGTGCTCTAGATGCAAAGGCAAAAAAAATAACTGAAGAGATGAAGATGGCGGCAGCAATAGCCCTTGCCAACGTAATAGAGGAGTCAGAGTTAAGAGACGACTATATAATTCCTGATCCATTTGATAAGAGAGTTGTAAAGGTGGTATCAGAGACTGTGGCAAGAGTGGCAAAGGATATGAACATCTGTAGGGATTAAGTAAGAAAGTATAGAGGCTGACTTTAAAGGTCAGCCTCTATAAATTTGATATTTTTTATCAGATAAATATTTTTAAAAAATCCTGTTAAAGATAAAAAAAGTTGACAATCTTTAAGAAGTGATGATATAATTTTGCTGCAGCGTTATGCCGCCTTAGCTCAGTAGGTAGAGCAATACCATGGTAAGGTAGAGGTCGCCGGTTCGACTCCGGCAGGTGGCACCAGTACTTATAATAGTTAGAGCAGATCTTTAGAGGTCTGCTTTTTTATTTTGGACTTAAAATGGACTTGTTTAAAAAATTTATAATTTTTTACGATAATTCTTAATAACTCGACTTGTGCAAAAAATTAAAAATAGACAACTTTTTGAGGTAATATTAAGGTCACGACACCAAAAAACCTCAAGGAGTTGTCTACTCAATGAATATATTAACCCTTAATTCTGATTTTTTCAAATATTTTTTTAAACTTGATTGTAAATGGTCTCTGCCACAAAGAAAACATCTTTTCAATTTTGTTGATGGTATTATTAACTCTGGTGGGAAAAAGACCCTTTCAAATATCTGGAGAAATTCTTTAAATACAAGGGATAGAAGTTCTTTTAATAAATTTCTTCTATATTCTCCATGGGATGAGAAAAATCTTAATTATGCTAGAAAAAAGACCGCTCTCAATGAAATGGCTATGGCTGGATCTAAGAACCCATTTTTCTTTTCTATTGATGACACACTTTCCAGCAAGAAAACTTCTTCTAAAAATATAGAAGGGTTGAAGTTTAACTATTCTCATGTTTCTAACAAGAATGAATGGTCTCATTGTATAGTGTCTTTGCATGGTCATTCCAATGGCCTATCTTTACCTTTGGATTTTAAAACTTACCTTTCTGAAGAATCAGGCGCAGAACAAAAACGTTCTTTTAAAACTAAGATCGATTTAGCACTTGATACATTAAAAGGGATAGATATTCAACTAGAAAGAAAAAGCTATGTATTGACAGATAGCTGGTATACTTCAGCGGGATTCATTAATAAAACTCAACAGTTAGGATTTCAAGTTATTAGTGGAATAAAATCCAATAGGATTTTTTATCCAAATGGAATCAGAGCAAAACTGAGTGAATATGCTAAAACATTGAAAGAGGAAGACCTTAATGTCGTTACCGTTAAGGGAAGAACTCATTATGTTTATAGATATGAAGGGGCTGTAAAGGGAATAGAAAATATAGTTGTTTTAATGAGTTGGATAGATAAATTTGACAGTAGTAAATCTCCATTTTATCTAGTGAGTACTGATGTGTCTTTGAGTTCTAAAAGGATAATAGAATATTACGGTCATAGATGGGAAATTGAAGTCAGTTTTAGGTATCAAAAAGAAAGACTAGGTTTAGATAATTATGAAATGCGTAGTTTAAAAGCGATAAAAAGATTCTGGGAGCTACTATATTTGCTCTATGATTTCTTGGATTTAAAGAGGTTTAAGAATAAAGTATCAGAAAACTTGGGAGAATTAATAGATAAGTTAAAAGTTAAGCGAAAAAGAGAAGTCATTTCTTATGTCTATGAAAGGACTTGGAATGGCAACACTTTTTTAGACAACTTTTTTAAGGTTATTCACTCTGTACTCTACAGGCGTTTGATAACCAAGAGAAGAGTGGATTCTGTGGTTGTTAAACCAGTTAACATAATCTAATAATTCATAATTTAATTCTTCTAAGGAATCAAAATAAATTCCATTTATAAATTCTGTCTTTATGGTTTTGAAGGTGGCTTCTGCCACTGCATTATCATATGGACACCCTTTCATGCTTAAAGAGCGCTTAATATTAAAGGTTTCTAGCGTTCTTTTTATTAATTGATTATTAAATTCATTTCCACGGTCCGTATGGAAAATTTTAACCTTTTGTAGGTTTCCCTTCACTTTTGAAAAAGCTCTTGCTACCAACTGGGCATCTTTGTTTTTTCCAGAGCTATAACCTATGATTTCTCTGTTAAAAAGATCTATTAAGACACAGATATAAATTCCAGGCCTTACCTACCCTGACGTAGGTTAAATCGCTAACTACAACTTGTAGATGATCTTTTTTGTTAAAATTACGCTCAACTAAATTAGCCAACTCTTCTTCATTGACTTTGTCGTGATGTGGCTTAAAATTTGCAATTGTATATTTTGATACCAATTCCTTTTGTTTCATGATTGAACTTATACGTCTTCTGGAAACTTTATGTCCCAGTTTAAAAAGTTCAAATTTTATTCTTCTAGTTCCATAGTTTCTTCTACTCTCTTCAAAAATATCTTTGATTAGTTCTATTAAAAGAAAGGTGTTATTTTTAATTTTAGACTTGTAATAATACATACTTCTAGAAATCCCAAGGACTTGGCACATTGCTGATACAGAGTATTTGTGAATATTATTTTTAATCACATTTACTTTCGTCCTAAAATCAGCGCCGCCTGCTTTAAAATATCATTCTCCATTTCAAGTTGCTTATTTCGCTTACGAAGTTCAATAAGTTCTTGTTCTTCAGGGGTACGATTATCTTTTTCACTAAAATAACCACTAGTTTCAGATTGATTGATCCATTTGTTTAGTAGTGAGGTTGAGAGATCATATTCTCTTACAATATCACATTTACGCTTTCCATTTAGATGCAATAGAACTAATTGATTTTTAAATTCATCTGTGTAGGTACGACGTTTTCTCTTCTGGTTTGACATGGTCATGATTATTCTCCTTTTGGTTTTATATTTTATTTTACATGACCTTAAGAAAACTGTCCAACATATTGTAGCCTATCCAACTTTATCTGGAGCAAAGTTAGAGGAACTCTACGAAGAATTTAGAGTTCCTGCTTAAATTTGCACAAGTCGAGTTAAATATGTGAATAAAATATTGTTGTTCTAATATAAAAAAACTTGATTTTTTTTTAATTTAATTGTAATATTCTGGTATGGGAAAAGTTAAATATAGTGACGAAGTAGTGTATTTTATTTCATATTCTAAATTGCCAAATAACACACCTGCAAGTCATGCGCTTGAGCATGTTGGATGTGGATTATTTATTGAGCCATCAACAGGCGTTGTTGTTGACATAAGTTGTACACTTTTGACCCAAGAAACAAGAAGTTTTTTGAAATACTTAATTGTAGGATTTAATCTTGATGAAGAACCTTTGGAGAAACTCTTGAATAAAATTAAAACTAGGTATTTTGGTCTTGCTCAAAAGGCAATATGTACATCTTTAAAAGAGACACACGGCAAATACAAGGATTGGAAAAAACAAAATAATTTAATTTAAACTAACTGTTTTAATTATTGTAATATTGTAACCCAGTATTGCTAAAGTAATTGGAAGCCAGTGCAAAAAAGTGATTTTTTGTATTGGCTTTTTTTATTTGTTTAAATTTATAAAAAAGGAGATGATTATGGAAAAGTTAATAATTACACTTGCGCCTACGGGAAACGTACCAACAAAGGAAATCAATCCAAACACGCCTATAACAGTAGAGGAAATTGTTGCTGATGTAAAAAAATGCCAAAAATTAGGAGTATCTTTGGTACATTTGCACGTTAGAGATGAGAATGGAAATCCAACATGTGATAGGGAAATATATAAAAAATTATTAGAACAAATTAAAAAAGAAAATATTGATGTAATTACTCAAGTTTCAACGGGTGCTAGAGGAGGAAAAAGTGATGCAGAGTGGAGAGGTCAAATGTTAGACCTTGATACTGAAATGGCGTCCCTATCTACTGGATCATCAAATTTTGCAACGAGTATGAATAGTAATTCACCACAACTAATAAAAGAACTAGCAGATAAAATGAAATCAAATGGAATAAAACCTGAGATAGAGGTATTTGACAGTGCCATGATAGCTAACGCAATAAGACTTGAAAAAAAAGGAATTTTAGACGGTCCCCTTCATTTTGACTTAGTCATGAATGTACCTGGATCTTTACCGGGGACTCTTAAGAACTTATTATTTTTAATAGAAAGTTTACCTCCAAAGAGTACTTTTTCTGTGAGTGGTATTGGAAGTTCACAGGTGGAGATGCTAACGGCTTCAATCCTTATGGGTGGGCATGTAAGAACCGGAATGGAAGATGTAGTTAAAATGAAAGATGGTTCAATGGCAAGTAATTATTTACTTGTAGAGCAAGTTGTTAAAATAGCAAATGCCCTAGGTAGGGAGATAGCAACTAAAGAAGAAGCTAAAGAAATACTGGGAGTTTCTTAAATACTTTAGAAACAAATGAAATTTTACTAATTAAATCTGGCATTAAAATCTATAATAAGAATTAAATTAGGTTTCATAATTAAATAAATCATTAAAAAGGAGAATAAAATGATTAAAAAATTAACTGATGTGCTAGTAAAAATGGTTAAAAAATACTTGCCAAATCCTTTTGTTTTTGCATTGATACTGACTGCTATAGTGTTTTTTCTAGGAATTTTTTATACTGATTTTGGACCAGTTGAAATGCTTGATTTTTGGTATAATGGTTACTTTAGTTTATTAAAATTTACGATGCAAATGGTATTTATTTTGATAACAGGCTATGCTTTGGCTAAGTCACCCGTTGTTGGAAATATGCTTAAAAAACTGGCTCTTATTCCTAAAACACCTGTACAAGCGATTATGTTTACTTGTGCTGTTTCTTATGCATGTGGATATCTCAATTGGGGATTTGGACTAATTGCAGGTGCTCTTATTGCTAAAGAAATAGCCGTTCAGAATAGTGGAAAAGGTATACATTATCCTATTCTTATTGCAGCCGCTTATAGTGGTAATATAGTTAGAGGACCATCTACTTCAATTCCTCTTGCTATTGCAACCAAGGGACATTTTTTAGAGGATGTCATTGGAATAGTCCCTGTATCTCAGACTTTATATAGTTCATGGAATATTGTTATTACATTAACATTATTTGTTTCCATACCTTTATTATACAGAGTAATGGCTCCAAAATATGGAGAAGCAGTAATAGAAGTTGATTTTGAAAAAATAAAAGAACCAGAAGTAAAACTTTTTTCCAAAGAAATTTTGGATACACCTGCATCAAAATTAAATAATAGCAGCTTTCTTACTTTAATTATTTCTATTCCTGGTTTAATGTATATAATTATGTATTTTTTAAAAAATGGACTCAAGCTTAATTTAAATATTGTAATATTTATATTCCTAATTTTGGGTCTCCTTGCTCATAAAACTCCCATAAATTATGTTAATTCTATTAATGATGCTATTAAAACATGTGGCGGAATTGCTCTTCTTTTTCCGTTCTATGCTGGAATAATGGGAATAATGAAAAGTTCAGGTTTAGCTGTAATGATGTCAAATATGTTTGTTTCCATTTCTACAGCTCAAACATTTCCACTCTATACCTTTTGGAGTGCTGGTCTGGTTAATTTATTTGTGCCATCTGGTGGAGGTCAATGGGCAGTTCAGGGACCAATTATGATACCGGCTGCTGTTAAAGTTGGAGCAAATGTATCAAAAGTTGCGATGGCATTGGCTTGGGGAGATTCTTGGACAAATCAAATACAACCATTTTGGGCATTACCAATACTTGCAATTGCTGGACTTGATGTTAAAGATATTATGGGGTACTGTTTGATGGTAGCAATACTAGCTGGAACGGTAATTAGTGGGTTATTAGTATTTCTATAAAAAAGAAAATTAGGGGTCTTTCCCAAATTACGTGTAAATTATATTCCTAGTTATTTATAGGTGATCCAGCTGGATCACCTTTTTAAATTAAATATTTATCCATTTTTTCAGGATAAACTACTACCAACATTCGGAGTATCTTTTCCCATCCTCTAATCTTTTGAGTCCACTTTTTTAACATGTTTTTAGAAGCCAGATAAAGAACCTTTTGAAGAGAGTCATCCGTTGAGAAAATAGACTTAGAGCGGCTAACTTTTTTGAATTGACTGTTTATATTCTCAATGGTATTCGTGATATAAATTATCTTCCTGATCTCCTGTGTGTACTCAAAGAAGTGACTCAATTCATTCCAGTTGTTATATCATGATTTTAGCGCTGGAGAATATTCAGGGTATTCTTTATTCAGTCTTTCCAGTGAACTAAAGCCAGCTTCAGCGTCATGCTCTCTGTAAACATCTTTAAGTTCCTGAGCAAAGAGTTTCCTCTCTTTGTAATTTAGAAATCTTAAGGTATTTCTGATCTGATGCACAATACATCTCTGAACCTTTGTATCAGGGTATATTGTATTAATTACCTCTTTGAAACCAGGTAATCCATCAACGGATGCAATGAATATTTCTTCTGCGCCTCTAGATCTGAGAATATCTATTTCCTTTAACCAGAACTTAGAACTTTCATTTTCTCCAACTGTAATACTTAATATATCTTTCTTCCCTTCTAGATCAATTCCTACAATTGTGTAAGCTGCTTTATTTATTACCTTCCCAATTAAAATGAGTTGCATCTAGAAAAACAAAGGAATAATATGCTTTTAATGGTCTTGATTTCCATTGCTTGGCTTCATCCATCACTTTATCAGTTATCCTACTTAATTAGCGTGGAAGAGAAGCTCATACCATAAATTTCCTCAAGATGATTATTTGTATCTGTAGTGGACATGCCACGCCCATACATGGATATTATTTTATCTTCAATATCTGAAATATCACGTGAATATTTAGGAATAACAGCAGGCTCAAAACTGCCCTCTCTATCTCTTGGAATATCAAGTTCAACCTCTCCAAGACTGGTCTTTACTTTCTTCTGGTTATATCCATTTCTAGAGTTTTCTGTCTTATTAGCCCTTTCATATTTAGAATATCCAAGGGTTTCATCCAGTTCACCTTCCAGCTCCTCAGAGCGTATGGATATTTTAATTTCCAAGAATCCTTGATAGTATTAAGAGCGATTAGTCTTGCTTCTTCACTGGGGGCGGTGTAAATAGATTTTAAGTCATACGCAAAAGATTTCCTGTCTTTGTAGCTCACATATTTTATAGTATTCCTTATTTGGTGAACTATGCACCTCTGGATCTGAGCTTGTGGAAATATACTCAGAATAGCATTATCAAATCCATTCAGACCATCAACAGAAGCTATGAGGATATCTTTAACCCCTCTGTTTTTAAGATCAGTCATTACCGATAACCAGAATTTTGAGGTTTCATTCTCACCTATATATATTCCTAAAATTTCTTTTCTTCCTTCTAAAATAACGCCTAGGACAACATAGCAGCCTTTTTAACAATCCTATTCTCCTCCTTTACAGAATAATGGACTGCATCAAGGAAAATGAATGGATATACAGGATCAAGAGGTCTGCTCTGCCATTCCTGAATAAGAGGAATTAGTTTATCTGTTATTCTACTAACACTCTCTGCAGACACTTCAAATCCATAGATATCCTGAACATGAGAGCTGATATCCCTAGTACTCATTCCCTTTCCATAAAGCGATAGAATATTATCTTCCAATTTAGAGATGTCTCTTTGATTTTTTTCAACAATCTTAGGCTGATATGCACCTTCTCTATCTCTGGGAACAAGGAGATCAATGTTGCCAGCGCTTGATTTAACAGTTTTCTTATACTTACCATTTCTAGAGTTAGTAGTGGATTTGTTGGCTAAATCATACTTGGAATATCCAAGCTCTTCTTCAATTTCAGCTTCTAAAGCTTCTTCGATATCCTTAATAAATTTAAAGTTTCCTTCTCTAAAAAAATCCCTCCCTTAATTACATAGATACAACAGTATCATCAGTAATCAAGAGAAGAACACAAAAACACAAAAATATTTACACTACCACAATTTTTATCAAAGTTCTAACAAATTTAACTTTGGGATTGCTAGGAAAAAGTTATGCCTATATTTTTAGATTCTGGATGTTTAAAAGTAGTATTTTTAAACTAAGTAGAATATGGATTATTAAATTTTAAAAGGGGCTCCAGCTAGAACCCCTGTGAATAGGTAGGAATATAATTTACACGTAATTTGGTAAAGACCCTAACCCTTATTTATTATGATTTTTGACTTTTCAACAACTTTATTTCTTCCGTGATCATAGGAACTATTTTTGACACATCTCCTACAATTCCTAAATCTGAAATATTAAATATAGGAGCTCCCTTATCCTTATTTATAGCTATTATATACTCTGATTCTTCCATTCCAGCCACGTGTTGTATTGCTCCTGAAATTCCTAGTGCAAAATAAATATCAGGTCTTACTGTTTTACCTGTTTGTCCAACCTGTCTGTCGTGATCTATCCAACCTGAATCTATAATTGCTCTCGATGCAGATACAGTTCCCCCTATCTCTTCTGCAAGTCCCTCTAGTTTTTTGAAGTTATCGGCACTTCCGACTCCTCTTCCTCCAGAAATTAGAACATTGGCTTCTGTAATATCTATTTTCTCTTTTTCTTCTTTTATTATTTCAATTATTTTTACCTTCATTTTCGACTTATCAAATTCCACATCAAATTTTTCAACTTCACCTGTTCTAGCCTCATCTTTTGAGAATTTTTGCATTACTCCAGGTCTTACTGTTGACATCTGTGGTCTATGATCAGGGCAGATTATTGTAGCCATTAAATTTCCACCAAAAGCAGGTCTTGTCATAAGGAGTTCTCTATCTTCTGAAATCTCAAGTTTTGTACAGTCAGCAGTAAGTCCAGTAACAACCCTTGCAGAGACTCTTGGACCAAGGTCTCTTCCTATAGTTGTAGCTCCTACCAAAACGATTTCAGGTTTTTTATCCTCTATAACTGATGAAAAAGCCTGCGCGTAAGCTTCTGTATCATAAAACTTTAGTCCTTCATCATCTACCACAACAACTTTGTCAGCTCCATATGAAATCAATTCTTTAGATAAATGTTCCACTTGATATCCAAGTAGAATCGCCGTAACCTCTTCGTTTATTTCAGAAGCCAGTTCTTTTGCTTTTCCTAGAAGTTCGAGTCCCACATTCTGGATCTCTCCTTCTCTTTGCTCTGCAAATACTAAGATTCCTCTATAATCATCTAAATTCATCTTATTTTTCTCCTTTTTTTATTTTATTTAATTTAGATAACAAAGCTCTCTTTGAGTTTTTCTACGATCAACTTTGCCGCTTCTTTAGGTTCTAATTCATAAACCTTTCCAGCTTGTTTTGCTCCTTTTGTAAATGACTTCCTTACCTTTGTAGGGGAACCCTTTAATCCTAGTTTTTCAAGGTCTACAGTAATATTTGTAGTATCCCATACCTCTACATCTGTGTCATAGGCTTCAACGATACCTTTTACAGACATATATCTAGGCTTATTTGCCTCAGTCAATACTGTAACAAGGCAAGGCATTTTAACTTGAAGAAGATAATATCCATCTTCTACAGCTCTTTTTATTGTTAAAGTCTTGTTTTCATCACACTCTATATCTTTTACATAGGATACCTGTGGCATTCCAAGATGTTCTGCAATTTGTGGACCAACCTGAGCAGTATCTCCGTCTATAGCCTGTCTTCCGGCTATGATCATATCATAGTCAAGTTCTTTTATTGCAGCGGCAAGGGCATTAGAAGTAGCTAAAGTATCTGCTCCTGCAAATTTTCTATCTGTAAGTAATATTGCTCTGTCTGCACCCATTGCCAGAGTTTCTCTCAAGGCTTCTTGCGCTTGAGGGGGACCCATTGTAATTGCAGTAACATGAGCTCCAAATTTATCTTTAAGCTTTAAAGCCTCTTCTAGTCCAGCTTTATCATCAGGATTAATAATACTAGGTACTCCATCTCTTATTAGTGTTCCAGTTACAGGGTCTAATCTGATCTCTGTAGTATCAGGCACCTGTTTTACACAAACTACTATTTTCATCATTATCTCCTTTTTTTAACATAATTCAAAAATTTTGTTATTTATTTTATTTAAGAAGTCCGGCTGAAATTACCATCTTTTGTACTTCAGATGTTCCCTCGTATATTTCAGTTATTTTTGCATCTCTCATCATTCTTTCTACAGGATATTCTCTGGTATATCCATATCCTCCGTGGAGTTGTACAGCTTTAGTTGTCACTTCCATAGCTGTTTCTGCAGCCAACAACTTGGCCATAGCTGCATCTTGTGAATATGGCTTTTTGCTTGATTTTTTACATGCAGCACTATACACTAGCATTCTTGCTGCTTTAGTTTTTGTATGCATATCTGCAAGTTGAAATTGTGTATTTTGAAATACTGCTATACTTCTTCCAAATTGTTTTCTTTCTTTTACGTAATTGATACTTTCATCTAGAGCTCCCTGGGAAATTCCAAGCGCCTGAGATGCAATACCGATTCTTCCACCATCAAGAGTCATCATAGCTATTTTAAATCCTTTTCCGATAGCTCTCAATAAGTTTTCCTTTGGAATTCTGCAATCTTCCATAATTAATTCACAAGTTGCAGAACCTTTTATTCCCAGTTTTTTCTCTTTTTTACCTACGCTAAATCCTGGAGTATCTGCCTCTAAAATAAATGCTGTTATTCCTTTTAAACCCTTTGATTTATCTGTCATGGCAAATATTATATATACATGGGCATATCCTGCATTTGTTATAAATATTTTAGAACCATTTAATACCCACTCATTGGTTTTTTCATCAAAATGAGCTGTTGTCTGTTGACCTGCTGCATCAGTTCCTGCATTTGGTTCAGTAAGACCAAAGGCTCCTAACCATTCTCCTGTTGTCATCTTAGGTAAATATTTTTTCTTTTGAGCATCTGTTCCAAACTCTAAAATTGGAGCCATACCAAGGGAAGTATGAGCCGACACTATTACACCGGTAGTCGCACAAGCTTTTGAAAGTTCCTCTACTGCCATTGCATACATAAGGTTATCACCACCGGCACCGCCGTATTCTTTTGGTACAGGTATTCCCATAAGTCCTATCTCATTCATTTTTTTTACAGTTTCAATTGGAAATCTCTCTTCTTCATCTATGTCAGCAGCTATTGGCTTTACTTCGTTTTCAACAAATTCTCTGATCATTTGTCTAAAAAGCACATGCGTCTTAGGTAACTCGAAATTCATATTTTTCACTCCTCATAATCAAGTTGTTTTTTAATTGAAATATATTATTTTTTCATTATTCTGGCTGTTCCGTCTATTACTACTTTCCCATCTTGATTAGTACATGTTGTTTTCAATAATATTTGATTTTTCTCATCGATAAGCTCTATAATTTCAGCTTCAGCAGTAATTGTATCTCCCATATAAACAGGTGCTTTAAATTTTAATTCCTGTCCCATATAAATACTTCCTTCTCCAGGAAGCTTTGTACCAAGGACTGCTGATATAAGACCGGCAGTCAGCATTCCGTGTGCAATTCTTTTTTTAAACATTGTATTTTTAGCGTATTCCTCATTTAGATGTGCAGGATTTGTATCTAAACTTATTCCAGAATAAAGAATTACATCTGTTTCAGTTATAGTTTTAGTTATACTGCTTTTCATTCCAAGTTTTAGTTCTGAATATTTCATAATTGATCTCCTTTTAAATATTATCTAAAGTCTCATTCCACCATTAACACTTAAAACATGCCCTGTTACATAACTTGAATCATCACTGGCAAGGAAAAGTGCAGCTTTGGCAATCTCCTCAGGTTGACCTAATCTTCCAAGCATTGTAAGTTTAGCAAAATCGTCTAAAAGAGGCTGAGGAACAGTCTTTAATATATCTGTCATAACGTATCCAGGGGCTATTGCATTAGCTCTTACTGCGGCTCCCTTTCTGGCAAATTCCTTTGCCCATGTTTTAGCAAGTCCTATTACTCCAGCTTTCGTTGCAGAATAATTAGCCTGACCTATATTTCCATATTCTCCAACTACAGAGGAGATATTTATAATTGATCCATTTCCTTGTTTCATCATGTATGGTCCTACATGTTTTGTTAGATTAAAGACACCCTTGAGGTTGACATCTATTACAATGTCCCACATATCATCTGTTATTTTATGTGTAAGAGCATCTCTTGTTATCCCGGCATTGTTTACCAATACGTCAATTTTTCCATATTTTTCAGAAGCATAGTTAAATAATTCTTCACACTGAGTAGGATTAGCTACATTGAGCTTATACCCTTCTACGTTTTCCAATGAATAATCAAGATCAGACATATCAGCGGCTATTACTTTTGCTCCTTCACTTGCAAACAACTTAGCCATCTCAAAACCGATACCTTTTGCCCCACCAGTAACTATACAGACTTTGTCTTCTAATCTCATATATCTCTCCTTTTTATATTGATATTTTATTTTTAAAAACTCATAGTTTTTAAATCGATAATCAAGTATGAAACATTTATTTCGTTAAAATATGTTTGTCATTGCAACAAGTGAATTCATTCACAGTGACTATTAAAATTTTTATTTTTTTGAATAGTCTTTAAGACTTTTTTAATACTAAATATTCTTTGGTCGCTAAACCTTACATTGACATTTTATTCACTTAAATTTATAAAAAAAATTAAAATCATTCATATGATTGGGAAACCTTATTATACTGACTGCAGATATAAAATCTGCAGTCAGTATGGTATAAATATTTTTAAACCATGCAATGAAAATTAAATATTTAAATGGGATGCTCTCCCTAAAAATACTATACTCTTTTTATTATTAGAGCAGTTCCCATTCCCCCCCCTATACACAGAGAGGCCAGCCCAACACTCACATCTCTCTTTATCATCTCATGAATAAGAGTAGTTGTAATTCTATTTCCAGATGCTCCTACAGGGTGTCCTATTGCTATGGCTCCTCCATTCACATTTGTTCTTTCTGAGAACCATTCAAGTGAAACATCGTGCTGTTTTGACAGTTCGGTCATTACACCTAAAGACTGGGCTGCGAAGGCTTCATTTAGTTCCAAAAGCTCTATATCTTCAAGCTTCATTTCTAATTTACTAAGTGCATTGTTTATGGCAGGAACAGGTCCCATTCCCATTATAGAAGGATCCACTCCTCCCTGACCTGTAGATATTATTTCAGCAATGGGTTTAAGATTATGTTTTTCCACAGCTTCTTCAGAGGCAAGAAGTAGCATACTTGCTCCATCATTTAGACCCGATGCATTACCTGCAGTTACACTACCGTCTTTTTTAAAGGCCGGTCTTAATTTCGCAAGAATTTCTGGAGTTGTTTTTCTATTTGGATGTTCATCCTGATCTACAATAACTGTTCCCTTTCTTGTTTTAACTTCTACAGGAACAATCTCGTCTTTAAATCTTCCAGAGTCTACTGCTGCAATTGCTCTCTTTTGAGATTCCATTGCAAATTTATCTTGAGCATCTCTTGTAAGACCATACTTCTCAACAATATTTTCAGCTGTTATTCCCATATGATAGTCATTGAAAGAATCTGTCAGAGCATCTTTTATCATGTGATCGATCATTTTTATATCAGCCATCTTGTGACCGCCTCTTACTGCTGCAGGAAGTACGAAACCTGCCTGAGACATAGACTCAGTTCCACCTGCAATGATAAGATTGGCTTCCCCTGATTTAATGTTGCTATAAGCTGAGATTACAGACTTCATTCCGCTTCCACAGATAATGTTTAGCGAATAAGCTGGAACTTCATAGGGAACTCCTCCTGCTACTGCAGCCTGTCTCCCTATTCCTTGACCGTGCCCTGCAGGGAGGACATTTCCAATTACAACTTCGTCAAGGTTTTTAGGATCGATTCCCGACTCTTCGATTATATTTCTTATTACTGCTCCTCCAAGTTCAGCTGGCGAGACGCTGCTTAGGCCTCCAAGAAAAGAACCAACAGCTGTCCTCTTTGCACTTATTACATATACTTTTTTCATATTTATAGTCTCCTTTTATATAATTTTCATTTAATCCATATCTTTTAATTCAAGTATAATTTTTATTGACCAAAGAAAACTTTAATATCATATTTAAAATTTATTTTTTAAAACTTCATTATTTTTAAGTCGTTATTTATTATAAGTTTTGCCTCTGTTAGATCTTGGATCTCTTCCACCGTGGCATCTGGAGCTATTTCCTTTAGAAGCAGTCCTTCAGGAGTTACTTCCATTACTCCCAGCTCTGTGATAATCATATTTACCTGTTTTACAGCTGTAAAAGGAAGGGTACATTTTTCTAAAATCTTTGCTTTTCCTCTGGCTGTATGCGTCATTGCAATGATTACTTTTTTAGCTCCAACAACTAGATCCATTGCTCCACCCATTCCAGGTACTTTTTTACCAGGAATGATCCAGTTTGCAAGGTTTCCTTCTTCATCTACCTGAAGAGATCCCAACACTGTCACATCTACATGTCCTCCACGAATAATGCCAAAGGAAGTAGCACTGTCAAATGTTGCCCCATGTTCAAATATTGTTACTGGTTGTCCTCCGGCATTGGTAAGATCCAAATCTACATTAGCTTCATCAGGCTCTGGTCCCAGACCTATAAGTCCATTTTCAGACTGAAATATAACCTCGACATCATCAGCTATATAGTTTCCCACAAGTGTAGGTAAGCCTATACCCAAGTTCACTACATCTCCTGAAGAAAGTTCTTGGGCAACTCTTTTGGCAATTCTTCCTTTTACATCTAGACTCATTATTATTCTCCTTCCTTCACAATATAATCAACAAATAGGTGTGGTGTCATAACATTATCAACAGGTATTGTTCCAGGTTCAACAATTTCTTTCGCTCCTACTAAAACTAGGCCTGCAGCAGTAGCCATAACCCTGTTAAAGTTTTGAGTCGTATATCTATATACAATGTTTCCTTTTTTATCTACAATAGATCCGCCAATGAGAGCCACATCTGCTTTGAGTGCTTCTTCAAGAAGATATTTTTCTCCCTGAATTTCCAGAATTTTTTTCCCTTCTTCCACAATAGTACCTAAACCTGTGGGAGTGAGAACTCCTCCTAGACCTGCTCCGCCTGACCTGATCTGTTCTACAAGTGTTCCCTGAGGGACTAATACCACTTCTATTTTTCCTTCATTCATCAGTTCTCCGGCCATTGGATTCAGTCCAATATGGGATGCGATAAGTTTTTTTACCTGTCCGTTGGATATTAATTTTCCTACTCCCTTATCTGGATAGCCGGCATCATTACAGATTATAGTCAAATCTTTTGCCCCACATTCCACCATAGCATCAATAAGAGTTTCAGGTGTCCCTTGTACCATAAATCCCCCGACCATTATACTCATACCGTCTTTAATATGACTTATGGCTTCTTTAGCTAAAACTACTTTTGACATTTTTTCTCCTTTCTGTTTCCCTATTTATAATTTTTTTATTAAACACTACCCGTTGTGCAAGTACTTGCTTACTCAACGGGCAAAAAAAATGTTCTCAGAAAATTTATTTATGAACAATTTTTCACTTTGCAAGTGTTTGCTTGCAAAAATTTTAAAAAAATATCTCTCTTGAGAAACTGAGAAACTATAATTTTATAATAGAGTATATTACAACTTTTTATTTTCTGTCAAGTGCAGAATTATTTTTTTTATTTTTTTTTAATTGAATGACTGATGTTTCGTGCAACTAGAATTACTGAGAATACTACGTTCTTTAAATTAACTAACTCTAAACTAAGAGAGGAATCCTCTGAAATATAAGTTTAAAGCTAATTTCCATCATAAATTTGGTTGAAATATGAATATTTATTTTTATGTTCCTTGTTTTTATTAATATATAAAAAATAATTTTGTTGGAATTGTGAAAAATATATTTTAAGTAAACTACATAATGCGACATACAAAATTCAGACTAAACATATAATATCTTAATATTTATGATAAATTGTCTATTTGTCGCCATAAAATATATTTATTATTAAAAAACATCATAACTTTATATAAATCTAGCCAATGTGTCGTTCTAAAGAATTTAATAAAATTTCAAAATACCTGAAAAATAAGTTTTATGATTATCAAAGTCTAAAAAAATTAAAGTAATTAGTATTTATAAATAGTTTGAAAAAATTAAGCAACATACATTTTAATAATTTTTTTTACTTCTTCCTCAAGAATATTTTTTATATTTAGATTCTCTAATATTTCTTTGTTGAAAATTTTGAAGGTGAATATTCCCATTACAATAGAAATAATAGAGACGGCAACTATCTCAGGATTACCTGTAAACTCTCCATTTTCTTTTTTTTCACTGAGATAATCTCTAAAATAATTTTTATATTTAAGTGAATTAGTAAATTTACTGGATTCTTCATCTATTTGTTTTATCTGAAGTTTGTAAAAAAGTTGGTTATTAAGTAAAAAATTATAAAAATCTTCTGCAAAGATCAATAAATCTTTTTCGATGATGCCAGTAAGATCATTTTTAAGCTTATTTATTATATTCCCTTCAACTGAAAAGTTTGTTATAACCTCTTGAAAGAGTTTACTCTTACTCTCAAATTTTCTGAAAATCGTGACTTCATTCACTCCAGACTCCATAGCTATTTTTTTAGTAGTGACTCCTGAATAACCATATTTTGAAAAAAGTTCCAAAGAAGTTTTTAAAATTTTATCTTCTATTGTCAACTGACTTACCACCCTTCTATAATTTAAAAATTTAATTTTAACTATTATACTCTAAAAATAGCTCTGTGACAAAGGATATTATATTTTTAAATATTGATAGTGATTTTTTTAATTTATTTTTTGTAAATATAAAAAAAATATGGTATAACTTATCAAGTAAAATAATTCACCTGTTTACGAATTTGTTTATACGGCCGATTAACAAAAAAAATGCGTTTTTTTAGTACTGATTTATTTTTTACACTTTATGCAAGCAAATACTTGCTTACTAAAAATAGTCGAAAATTTTCATAAACACAGAGTTATTCAAATTAAAATTAAAGATAGCATAAGGGGAGGAACAATGAAAAAAATATTTAACAAAATGACAAAATTTTCTGTGGGAATAATGCAAAAATATCTTCCAGATCCATTTATATTTGCTATAATTTTGACCTTTATAGTGTTTGTTATGGCATTATTTGTGACTCGGTCTTCACCTTTAGCAATTATCGAAGCGTGGAGTAAGGGACTGTGGAGTTTACTCTCTTTTTCAATGCAGATGGCACTGGTACTTGTAACAGGAACTATTTTGGCAACAGCACCTGCTTTTAAAAAAATATTAGGTAGAATAGCTTCTATTCCAAAAAATAAAATTCAAGCTATAGTTGTTGTAAATTTCATTTCTTTGATAGCTTGCTTTATAAACTGGGGGTTTGGTTTAGTAATAGGAGCAATTCTTGCAAAAGAAGTTGCTAAAAAAGTAAAGACTGTGGATTATCCATTATTGATAGCTGCTGCCTATTCTGGTTTCGTAGTATGGCATGCTGGACTGTCTGGTTCTATTCCACTAAAATTAGCTTCAGGTGGGAACCTTCTTGCTCAAACTGGAGGAGCCCTTTCAGAGGCTGTTCCTACAAATATGACAATATTTTCAACAATGAATATAGTAATATTTGCAATAATATTATTTACAGTACCTTTTCTGTTGGGTTCAATGAATCCAAGTGAAAAAGATACTAAATTAGTTTCATTAGATCTTTTGAATGATGAACAGCCCAAAGCAAAACTGGATATAAAGACAATTACACCTGCCCAAAAGTTAGAAAGCTCAGTTGCGATAAACTATATGCTAGGAGCTATGGGTTATGTATATATATTCTCATATTTTATAAAAAATGGTTTCAGTCTCAACTTAAACATTGTTAATTACATATTTTTGTTTACAGCTATTATTTTGCACGGGACACCTATAAATGTTGTTAATGCTGTAAATTCTGCTGCTAAGAGTACAGGTGGAATAATCCTTCAATTTCCTTTTTACGGTGGTATAATGGGAATTATGACCTTCGTAGGGCCAAATGGTACTTCTATAGCTGCAGCTATGTCAAACTTCTTTGTAAACATATCAACTCAAACGACCTTCCCTGTTTTCACATTCTTTAGTGCAGGTCTTGTTAACTTCTTTGTTCCAAGTGGAGGAGGACAATGGGCTGTTCAGGCACCTATAATGATGCCGGCAGGTGCACAGCTAGGTGTGAGTGCAGCTAAAACAGGGATGGCAATAGCTTGGGGAGATGCTTGGACAAATATGATTCAGCCATTCTGGGCATTACCTGCATTAGGTATAGCAGGTTTAGGAGCAAAAGATATTATGGGATATTGCTTGATGGTTCTATTCTATACTGGATTAGTGATATCTTTAGGTCTTGCTTTTTTATAATAGTTCTAAAAGCAAATTCATCTCAAAAATTGTATAGGTATCGACACTCTTTTAGGCAACGTAATACCTTTTTCTTAGTTACTTAATAAATCAGCAGACTCTCGAGAATAAATATTCTGAGAGTCTGTTTTCATGTTTAGTTGTCAGTTGTCCAAGAATCTGATTTCAGTCTCTTATTAAAATCCTATCCTATTTCTTCTTTAGATCAATTAACACAAATCATAACTTATAACCTAGGAATAGCTTCTAAAATTCTCTTAGGCTATCTACAGAGGCTATTAGAACATTATCTACTGATAACCAGAATTTTAGAGAGTTCATTCTCCTCTAAGTTTACTTCTAAAATTTCTTTTCTTAATTTTAAAATAACTTTTAAGATAAAATAGGAAGCCTTTTTAACAATACTATTTCCCTCTTTCACAGACAGTATATTGCATCAAGGAAAATGAAGAGATATAGAGTATCAGGAGGTCTGAGCTGTCATTACCAAATCAGAGGAAGTAATTATCAGTTATCCTGCTAATACTTTCTGCAGACAAACTAATTTCATAGGTTTCCTGTCTATTAGATCAGGTATAATTCTTTTCCCATAGACTGAAAGGATATCATCTTCCGATTTGGAGCTGTCTAACTGATGTTTGTTAAAAATTTCCCTTCTCCAACAAAATTTCTAACAGGTTCTTTTGGTGATATGGTAATAAAAAGCCCCCCTCTTAATTACATCGATACCTCAGTATCATTTAATAATTAAGAGAGGGACTCAATGGAATAAAAATACTTATAATAGAATTATTTTTATCCCCAGCCTAGTAGTTTATACTTTTCTTCAATAACTCTACGCATTTCTTTCATTGGTTTTTGAACAAGCTCAATTCTGTCAAAGGTATTAGGGTTATCTCTAAGGAAATCTCTCAATGTATTTCCAAATGCCATTCTAACAGCGGTTCCTATATTCATTTTTCCAATACCATAATAACGCATTTTAATTAGTTGTTCGTCTGATATTCCAGTCGATCCATGTATAACTAGTGGAACTGAGTTAAGATTTTTAATTTCCAACAGTCTTTCAAAATCAATAATTCCATTTTTCTCTTCCATTCTATGAACGTTTCCTACAGCTACTGCGACACAATCTACACCTGCTTCTTCATACATTTCTAAAACCTCTTCAGGTTCCGTTAATTTTTCATCAACTTTTATCTCAGGGTTGTTATATGCAACACATCCAACTTCAACTTCGAAAGAAACATTACATGCCTTACAAAATTCACTGATCTCTTTAGAAATTTTTATATTTTCTTCCAAAGGGAGGCTAGAACCGTCGTACATTACCGAGGAATAATTAGCTTGTATAGCTGCTACAATTTCTGATTTTGTTTTACCATGATCTAAGTGGATGCATACAGGTGCTGAAGATTCATTGGCCATTTTTCCATATAAAGCTCCATAATATTTTACATCCATAAAATTTGCAGCATCCCTATTTGTCATTAAAATCACCGGAGCATTTAACGATTCAGCAACTTCAATAACCATTTTAGCATCCTCGTAACCAAAGACATTAAAACCAGGAATAATACGATTCTCATTAATGGCTTTTTTCATAATATCATTAAGATTGACTAGCATTTAATGCCTCCTTTTTATAATTTGTTATAAAATGGTTTATTTCTTCTTCGGTAGGCATAGCTTCGGAGCAACTATTTTCCTGAACTACAATAGCAGCAGCTCCAGCACCGTATTGCATGGCCTCCTCTATACTTTTACCCTTAATCATGCTACTGATAACGCCACCAGCATATGAGTCTCCTGCTCCTTGTGTCTTCAGTGGCTTAACCGGGAATACTTCTCCTAGTTTTTTATCGCCGTTTTTCAAGTATGCTGTAGAGCCGTCACTTCCCCTTTTTACAATCACTAATTTTGATGAATTATTTAACCAGTATTTAGCAGTCTTATCATCATCTTTATTTCCTGGCAGGTCAACCCCTTCTAAGACGTCAAATTCCTCTCTTGTTCCTATTATAACATCACACTTTTCGGCAGCTAGACTGCAGTATAATGACGTTTCATCTAAAGAATTCCATGTATAAGGTCTGTAATCAACATCAAAGAATACGATCGTCTTATGTTTCTTGGCGTATTTTAGTGCTAATAATACAGCTTCTCTAGATGGTGATGCAGCTAATGCAGTTCCTGAAACCACAATGGCTTTAGAATTTTTAATGTACTCTTCTGAAACTTCATTCATTTCAAGTTTTAAATCAACGGCATCGGATCTATACATGATGACATTGCTTTCCTTAGGACTCTTAATCTCAACGAATGCTAATCCAGTTTTATGATTGTTTTCATCTACAATTAAACCCTCTGTATCAATATTTTTAGATTTAAAATAGTTAACAATGTATTTTCCAAAGGAATCGTCTGCGATTTTTCCTATGAAACCAGTTTTCACTCCATATTTTGATGTTGCCACAGCTATATTAGCTGGTGATCCACCTACTGTTCTTGTAAAACTTTCAGTTTCTTCCAAGGGTCTGTTAAACTCATTTGGGTTCAGGTCCACTCCTATTCTACCGATTGCGATTATATCTAACTTTCTATCTTTTTGAAATATGATTTCACTCATAATATCTCTCCTACTATATTTTATTTTATAATATTTATAATTTGATACCAAAACAACTTTTTAAGAAGCTTTTTTATTTCTACTTGCGTCTAAAACTACAGCTCCTACAATGATTAAACCTTTAATAATTTGCTGCCAATATGGAGACACTCCTAATAGCATTAAGCCATTATTTAAAACTCCTATTATTAATGCTCCAATGATAGTTCCAGAAATAAATCCAGATCCACCACTCAAGCTTGTTCCACCGATAACTACTGATGCGATAGCATCTAATTCATATGACAATCCTGCAGTAGGGTTTCCAGAACTAACACGTGCAGTAAGCATTAATCCACCTATTGCTGACATAATACCTGCATATGTATATATTATGATTTTTACTTTTTTTACATTTAGTCCACAAATTAATGCAGCCTTTTCATTACCACCTATTGCATAGATAGCTTTACCAAATTTAGTTTTTCTCAGTATTACGTGAGATAATAATCCCATTGATAAGAATATTAAAACACATACTGGTAGCCATCCGATTTTCCCTGCTCCGATATAGAGGAAGCTTGGATTTATATGACCAATAGGCTTTCCTCCAGAATATAACAATGCTGCTCCTCTAGCTATAGTCATCATTCCCAAAGTTACTATAAATGGAGGGATTCCAGTTTTAGCAATGACTACTCCATTTAATGCTCCGCAAAGAGCTCCTGCAAATAACCCGGCTAATACTGCGATAAATACATTTCCGCCCATGGTGGCAAAACTTGCACTTACAACTCCTACCAGTGCAACAACTGATCCTGATGACAGATCGATACCTTCTGTAATTATAATTAAGGTGACTCCATAGGCTAATGTTCCAATTACTGCAACCTGTTTGAAAATGTTTATAATATTTGCAGATTTTAAAAATACTGGTTTAATTGAACTGACTCCTATGACCATCAAAAGTAAAATTAACACCATTCCATATCGTTTTGAATAATCATTTAGTTTTTCTTTTGAAAGAAATCCTTCTTTCGACTTAGGTAATTCTAAGATTTTTTCATTCATTTGATTCCTCCTACAAATTTTGTTTATAGAATTTTAATTAGTTATTGCGAAAACATTTTATATCCAAAGGATTTACTCGATATAATAAATCCTTTGGATCATTTAATATTACTTTACAGCTAATGCCATTATATTTTCCTGTGTGGCTTCTTCTCTACTTAATTCACCTGTTATTTTTCCTTCGTGCATAACTAATACTCTATCGCTCATTCCTAATATTTCAGGTAATTCTGAAGACACCATTATTATCGCCTTTCCTTGAGCAGCTAATTCACTCATAAGTGCATGTATTTCAGATTTTGCTCCTACATCTATTCCCCTGGTGGGCTCGTCTATTATTAGGATATCTGGATCCATAAGCAGCCAACGCCCTATCAATACTTTTTGTTGGTTTCCACCACTTAGATTACAAACTAACTGATCTATACTAGGTGTCTTTATTCTAAGTTTTTTTCTTTGTAACTCACAATTTACTCTAACTTTCTTTTCGTTTAAAAGACCGGCACTTGTCTTATAAGTGGTATTATCCGGCATAATTGTATTGTCTGCCACAGAAAGGGGAAGAAACAAACCTGTTCCCTTTCTATCTTCAGTTAACATTCCTATCTTTAGATCCATAGCGTCTCTGGGGGATTTAATATTAACTTTTTCCCCCCTGATATATACTTCTCCAGAGACAGGTTCTCTTATTCCGAATATAGTTTCCATAACTTCGGATCTTCCTGCACCCATCAAACCTGCAAATCCTATAATTTCCCCGGATTTTATGGAAAAATTAATATTTTTAAATAAAGTTTTATGCGTTAAATCTTTAACTTCTAACAAGGTTTCCCCAAATTCTTCCACATCTACTTTTGGAAACACATTATTGACTTCACGACCTACAAGCATCTTAATTATTTCCTGTTCGGTTAGTTCATCAGAAAGACCGGTACCAATATATTTTCCATCTCTAAAGGTGGTACATTCATCTGTGATTTGAAAAACCTCATCCATTTTATGAGTTATATATATGATTGCTACACCTTTAGATTTGAGCTTTCTTATCATTTCAAATAATTGGGCTACTTCTTTTTCTGTGATAGCCGAAGTGGACTCATCCATTATA
The DNA here is from genome assembly GCF_963668515.1 of uncultured Ilyobacter sp. Taxonomy (NCBI): domain Bacteria; kingdom Fusobacteriati; phylum Fusobacteriota; class Fusobacteriia; order Fusobacteriales; family Fusobacteriaceae; genus Ilyobacter; species uncultured Ilyobacter sp. The sequence goes on from NZ_OY764866.1 coordinate 396,807, forward strand.
ATAAGGTCGGCATTATAAGATATTGCTTTTGCAATCTCAACTAATTGAGTATATGCAGTTGATAATTCACGCATCTTTTTATAAGGATTGAGCTTGATGTGCAATTCTTCAAGCAGTTCCTGCGTCATTCTGTATAATTCTTTTTCGTCAACTATTCCAAATTTAGAAGGTTCTCTTCCTAAAAATATATTTTCTGCAACAGTCATATCCGGTATAGGGCTTAATTCCTGATGTATCATTGCAATTCCAGCATCTAAAGAATCTTTGGTATTTTTAAAATCAACTTTCTCGCCCTTGAAGTATATCTCTCCGCTATCTGGTCTGTAAATACCGTTTATTATTTTCATAAGAGTTGACTTCCCAGCTCCATTTTCACCCATAAGGCCATGAACTGTTCCCTTTCTAACTTTCAAATGTACTCCATCAAGAGCTTTGACTCCTGGAAAGGTTTTGGTTACATTTTTCATCTCAAGAAGAAATTCTGAACTCATATTTTAGCTCCTTTTATTCCCAAATTGCTATATATTCATCAACATTTTCTGCTGTTACAGGCTGAAATGGTACTTCTACAAATGTATCTACTGCTTCACCCTTTAATTTTTTAAGTGCAGCATCAACAGATATTTCAGCTGTGAGGAATGGACTGTAGAATAAAGAGATATCCATTAATCCATTTTTTACATATTCCAATGCATCGATAGTTCCGTCAATAGCTGCAACAGGCATATCTTTGATTCCAGCTCCCTCAAGAGCTCTGATTGCACCTATTGCCATTTCATCATTATTCGCAACTATTGCATCTATTTTAACTCCTGATTGAAGCCAGTTTTCAGTGATTTCCATACCTTTAGCTCTGTCCCATAGTCCTACTTCTTCTAATGCTATGTTTAAACCTTCGTATTTATTTATAACCTCTTTATTTCCTTCGGTTCTAAGGATAGTGTCGTCTTGACCTAAGGTTCCGAGTAGTAATCCAATGTTACCTTTATTTTCTAATAGGTCAGCCATATATTCCATCTGCATGATTCCTCCAGATTTTGCATCTGAACCGACGAATACTTCTGCACCTTGATAGTTTCTATTTACTCCGATCAAAGGAATTCCAGCATCTTTACACGCGTTAATAATTGGTTCAGGAGCAGTAGGATCTACCATAACTATAAGTATGGCATCTACACCTTGGACAATTAGGTTCTCTACGTTAGCTAACTGAATAGCTGAGTCATTTTTAGCATCTGTAAATATTGTTTCTATCCCGAGTTCTTCAGCACGTGTTTTTGTTCTTTCATTAAGATAAGTCATCCATTTTTGAGAATAATCGTTTGACGCTATACCTAAAACAATTTTTTTAGACCCTGTAGCTTCCTCTTTCTTGCCACACCCGATTAATGACCCCATTATTACAGTTACCAGTAAAACTAATGATATTACTTTTTTCATTTAATCCCTCCTTGAGTTATGTTGTTTTTTAGTTGAAAAATCTTTAAAATATTTTAAGTAAAAAAAAGTCCCACATAAATTCCGTTTAGTTTCTTTTGGTTCCGTTTCCCTCCTTTTTTTTCATAATTTTTTTTATCGTTACTAGAGTCTAGTTTCAAAAAAAAGTTTTGTCAAGTATAAATTTATGATCGCTTATGTTCGGTTATAGTAACTTTTGGTCTAAAAAAAATACTTTTATTTATTTTGAGTTCTTCTATTGACAAGTTAAGAAACTGGTTGTAATATGATTAAAAAGTTGAACCAGGAACCAAAACGAACATTGAAACGAACCAAAACGAATCAAAACGAAAACTGAAACCAAAAATGGAGGCATTTCAAAAAAAGAAAATTTATATTTTTTTTTGAAATTAAAAAAAATACTATAGAATAAAATAAAATATTAGGAGGTATACAACATTGAAAACTATTAAACTTACCACAGCTCAGGCTTTAGTTAAATTTTTAGATAATCAATATGTAGAGTTCAACGGTAAGCAAGAAAAATTCATAAAAGGGTTTTTTACTATATTCGGACACGGAAACGTGGTTGGATTAGGTCAAGCTTTAGAAGAATATGAAGGTGACATGATAGTTCACCAAGGTAGAAATGAACAAGGAATGGCACAAGCTGCAATCGGGTTCGCCAAACAAACTCACAGAAAACAAATATATGCTTGTACTTCATCAGTAGGTCCAGGTGCGGCTAACATGGTAACAGCAGCAGCAACTGCAACTGCAAACAGAATCCCTGTACTTTTGCTTCCAGGAGATACTTTTGCAACTAGACAGCCTGACCCTGTATTACAACAGGTTGAGCAGTCAAGTGACCTAAGCATAACTACAAATGATGCATTCAAATCTGTATCAAAATACTGGGACAGAATCAACAGACCAGAGCAACTTATGACAGCTGCTATAAATGCAATCAGGGTACTTGTCGATCCTGCTGACACTGGGGCTGTTACACTTTCTCTTCCTCAAGACGTACAAGGTGAAGCGTTCGATTATCCAGAGAGCTTTTTCCAAAAAAGAGTTCATAGAATCGAGAGAACTCCTGCAACTGCAGAAATGTTAAAAGATGCAGTTGAACTTATGAAAGACAAGAAAAAACCTTTGTTAATAGCTGGTGGTGGGGTAAGATACTCTGAAGCTGCAGCTGCATTAAAAGATTTTGCTGAAAAATTTGACATCCCATACGCTGAAACTCAAGCAGGAAAAAGTGGAAATACTTGGGACGACAAATACAACCTTGGAACTATAGGTGTAACTGGAACAGAATCAGCAAACGTAATTGCACAAAATTGTGACCTTATCATAGGTGTGGGTACAAAATTCAACGATTTCGTAACAGGATCTAAATGGCTTTTCGCAGATAAAGAAGTACTTCAAATCAACATAAACTGTTATGATGCATACAAACTTGATGCAGTAAAAGTTGTTGCCGATGCAAAAGTAGGACTAGAAGCACTTTCTGCTGAACTTGAAAAAATCGGATATAAATCCGGATATGCAAGCGAAGTAGACGAAGTTAAAGAAAAATGGGAAACTGAATGGCAAAGACTTGCAGCAGTAAAATACTGCCCTGAAGAATTTGTTCCTGAAAATCCAGGACAATTAGACCACGTACTAAAAGAAGTAGCGGAACAAACAGGATCTTGCCTGACTGTTACAGAAGTTTTAGGGACTCTAAATGACCTTCTAGATGATGATGCAATCGTAGTTGCAGCAGCAGGAAGTCTTCCAGCTGACCTTGGAAGAATGTGGAAATGTAAAACTCCCAACGTATACAACATGGAATACGGATACTCTTGTATGGGCTATGAAGTTCCTGCAGCACTTGGAGCAAAACTAGCTGCACCAGAACAAGAAGTATATGCAATGGTTGGAGACGGATCATACATGATGCTTCATTCAGAACTACCTACATCTATCCAAGAAGGTAAGAAAATCAACGTAATTATGTTTGACAACATGGCTTTCGGATGTATCAACAACCTTCAAATGGGGGCTGGAATGGGAAGTTTCGGAACTGAGTTCAGACGTAGAAACCCTGAAACTGGAAAACTTGATGGGTCGCTAGTTCCTGTAGACTTCGCAATGAACGCTAGATCATACGGAGCTGTTGGATACACAGTTAAAAACCTAGACGAGCTGAAAGCAGCTGTAGAAGACTCTAAAAAACAAACAGTATCTACTTTAATAGACATCAAAGTACTTCCAAAAACAATGACTCACCACTATGAGACTTTCTGGAGCTTCGGATGTGCTGAAGTAGCTAAAAAGAAAGAGGTGGAAGAAACAGCTAAAGGATTAAAAGAAACACTTAAAAAAGCTAGACAATATTAATATGAATAAAGTTGTTGTTGAATCATGTTTATCAGATTAAAAATTTAATAAGAGGGGGATTGAATGATAAATACAAATAGCAAAATGGATTTAACAAAGCATTTTATAAAATTAGGGTGTGCGCCTATAAACTGGACAAATGATGATTTGCCTGAATTAGGAGGAGAATTAACTTTTCAGCAGTGTTTAAGCGAAATGGCTCTGGCTGGATTTTCAGGTAGCGAGATCGGGAATAAATATCCAACTGATGTAGATAAACTTTCAAAAGCATGTGATATCAGAGGGATGCAGATATGTAACCAATGGTTTAGTTGTGAATTCACAACTAAACCTGAGTCAGAAACACTAGAAGCCTTTGAAAAAACTACAAATTTCCTAAAAGCTTTAGGAGCAAAAGTTGTTGGTGTATGTGAAACAGGTAAGACTATTCAGTGTGATATAGATAAAAAAATGTTTGATGATGCCCCTGTTTTAACTGAGGAAGAATTTGAAAAGATAGCTCAAGGTCTCAATAAAATGGGTGAAATTGCCAAATCAAAGGGGATGAAGATAGGTTATCATTATCATATGGGGACAGGTGTTCAGTCACTAGCTGAATTTGATAAACTGATGAATATGACAGATCCAGAGTTAGTTGGTGCACTATTTGATACAGGTCATGCTACATTTGCTGGAGAATCTGCGGCAGAAGTTCTAAAAAAATATATCGACAGAGTTGTTCATATTCATTTCAAAGATGTCCGAAGTGAAGTACTACAAAGTGTAAAAGATGAAAAGTTAAGCTTTTTACAAGCGGTAAAAGCTGGTATTTACACTGTTCCAGGTGATGGAGATATGGTTGATTGGGACTCTATCTTTGAAATTATAAGTGCTAGTAACTACGCAGGATGGATAGTTATTGAAGCAGAACAAGATCCTGCTAAGGCGGATCCACTTGAATATGCTATAAAAGCAAGAAAGTTTATAACAGAGAAAACAGGCTTATAATATTAAATAATCACTATAAAAAGGAGTTAACCATGAGAAAATTAAAGGTGGGTATTATAGGGGCAGGAAGAATAGGGAAAGTCCATGCAGAGAGTATACTTTATCATGTTCCAGAAGCAGAAGTAAAAGCAATTTCAGATATCTCTATGAATTATGTTCAAGATGTCGCTGATTCATTGGGGATACCTAATGCATATGATGATTACAGAAAAATTCTTGAAGACCCAGAAATTGATGCCGTACTTATTTGTTCATCAACAGATACGCATTCGCCTATTTCAATAGAAGCAGCCAATGCTGGTAAGCATATATTCTGTGAAAAACCAATTGATTACAACCTTGAAAGAATATATAAAACTCTTGATGTTGTAGAAAAATCAGGTGTAAAATATCAAGTTGGTTTTAACAGGAGATTTGATCACAACTATGCTAGAGTGAATGAAGTTATTAAAGAAGGTAAAATTGGTACTCCACAAATAATTAAAATTACATCTAGAGATCCTAAACCTGCACCAATAGAGTATCTAAAGGGATCTGGAGGTATGTTTTTTGATCTAGCTATACATGATTTTGATATGGCCAGATTTCAAGCTGGAAGTGAAGTAGAAGAAGTTTATGCGGTTGGAGATTGTTTAATTGATCCGGAAATTGGTAAGATCGGTGATATTGATACTGCTGTTACTACTTTAAAGTTTGAAAATGGTGCCATTGCAGTTATTGATAATAGCAGACAGGCGGTTTATGGCTATGATCAAAGAATGGAAGTGTTCGGATCTAAAGGTTCTGTAGAAATAAAAAATGATACGGCAACAACTACCATAATAAGGAATGAAGATTCTATACAGTCAGAAAAACCTCTTTACTTTTTCTTAGAGAGATATATGGGTTCTTTTGTTGAAGAGATAAAACAATTTATTAAGGCTATTGTTGACGACACTGGGGTTCCTGTTGTTGGTTTTGATGGATTGCAGCCTGTAAAGATAGCTATGGCCGCCACTTTATCTGTGAAAGAAAAGAGACCAGTTAAAATATCTGAGATAAAGTAATTACAATATAAAATACACTACGATTATTACTGAATTTATAATGTTTCTAGATCATAGAGTATAATTATATTGTACATAATTTGTTAGTAAATTTAAAGATAAGGTGATTTTATGTTTGCAGTACAAAGATTAGAAAAAATTATGGAAATACTTTATGAAAAAGAAAAAGTCCAGGTAAATAATTTAGTCAAAATTTTAAATGTTAGTGATGTAACAATAAGAAAAGATTTAAGAAAATTAGCAAAAGATGGAATCGCTATAAAAACTCATGGTGGTGCTGTCTTGAAAAAAGTTGAGGTAGTACGTGATAAGGGCAACACTGATGAAACAACTTTTACAAATAGAAAAAAAGATGCTCTAGCAAAACTTGCTTGGAATTACATAAAAAATGGTGACACGATCTTCTTAGGATCAGGTTATACCTGTGTTTCAATGGCAAAACAAATCCCAGATGATTGTAATATATCTGTTATCACAAATAATATCGAAGCCATTCCTTACCTAAAGGACAAATGCAATACTTTAATTTTAATTGGTGGAGAAGTTATTACTCATGAGCATAACTTTTTCACATATAGTTCAGATATTGGTGAGCAATTAAAATCGTATAATATAAATAAAGCTATTACAAGCTGCTCAGGGATAGACTTAAATTTTGGTGTTTCATTTAGTACTGAAGCAAGTAAAAAGATTATATCTGCTATTTTAAAAAACTCTCAGATCTGGTACCTGATTGCAGACAGTTCCAAATTCAATCTTGTATCTCCGTATAAAATTTCTGATATTGAAACTCCAGAGATGATTATTACAGATACTAAGCTTGAAGAATATGAAAATTTAACTAATGTCGTAAAATATAAGAAAAAAGTATAGAGACTTATATCACTTATATATGAATACAAGTATTTACAGGAGGAATTATGAAAATTAAACAACCAGGAGAATTTATTAACGGGGTTAATAGTATTGTGAGAATAGATGGTCCTCATAGAGATTATTTAATGGATTTTGAGATGTTAAAAATGAAAAAAGGAGACACTTATTCCAATAATGAAGCTTTAGAAAGAGCCTATTTATTAGTATATGGAGAGATAAAAGTAACTTTTGATGATAAATCAGAAGTTTTAACAAGAGAAAATTTCTATGACTTTGATCCTACAACGGTTCAACTTTGTAAAGATACTAATATCGCTATAGAGTGTTTAAGTGATGACACTGAGATTGCTATTTTCAAATCAGAGAATGAAAAACTGAACAGATCTCTAATACGTTATCCAGAGGACGTTGTTGTTGAGACTAGAGGCGAAGGGGTAATGAATGATACTGGGAAGAGAATTACCAAAACAATTTTAGACTATTCAATAGATCCAGAATCTAATCTGATGCTTGGCGAAGACATGCACTATCCTGGAAAATGGGCTGGATTCCCTTCCCACCATCATGAACAACCAGAGATTTATTTCTATAAATTCACTCCAGGAAATAAGGGGGGGTTTGGACTTATCAAATTAGGAGATGAAGGATTCTTATTACAAGAAAACGACACTCTTTTAGTTCCACCTAATGTGGATCACCCTCAGGTTGCTGCGCCTGGATACGGGATGTATTTCATTTTTGCCATAAGACACTTAGAAAACAACCCTTACATTACACCAACTTATGTTGAAGAGCATCTATGGCCTGCTGAACCAGATGCTGTAATTTGGCCAAATAAAAAATAAATTTTGGGAGTGGATAATAATGAAAAAAGCATTACATACAAAATCTGTTAATGGATGTAACTTGATGACTTCATTGACTGTAGCTCATGAAGCTGGTTTTAAAGGTGTGGAAATTGTGGCGTCTAAACTAGATGATTATTTAGATCAGGGGTTTAAAGCAGAAGATCTGTCGCAGGCATTAAAAGAGAAAAATCTAACAGCCATTTCTATCAATGACATTTGTCACATAGAAAGTCCTAGACCAGAAGCCTTGAAAAAAATGTTAGAGCAAGCCAAGAGATATTCAGAAGTTGCTGAAATAATAGGGTGTAAATATATACAGCTTGTTCCTTTGGTTGAGTTGAATGATAAAACATGGGAAGAGATATTAGATATAACTTCAAGTAATGTTAAGAAAATTTGTGATATCGGTGCAAAACATGGTGTTTCATTCCAACTTGAAGCAGTAGCATGGTCTCCCTTCAGGTCTCTAAAAAGAGGGGTGGCTCTAATTGAAAGGGTAGGGAAAGATAACCTGGGAATGGTTGTTGACACTTGGCATTTCTGGGCTGCAGGAGAAACAACTCCAGAAGAAGTAGCAAAAATGGACCCATCTTTAATATATAATATCCACTTCTGTGACGGGAAAAAAGGCGAAGCTGACGCAGTGTGGGATGAAACAAAACTAAGAGGTTATTATTTTGGTGAAGCAGACATTCCTCTAAAGGAATATTCTGATGCTATAAAAGCTTCAGGCTATAAAAATTGGTGGTCTGTTGAATTAGTTAGTTCTAAACACTGGGAAATGGATGCATCAGAAGTGGCTAAGAGACTGAGTGATGACTTAAGTCAGTATATGTAATCAAACATAGAAAAAATTTAGAATAAATTTAATTATACTCTTTATGACTAACGGCAATTCTTGGGGTGAGGTTTTGATAATCACCTTAAAGAGTTGCCAAGTTTTTTTTAGACTTTAAAGCTTCTCTTACTAAAATGAGTTTAAAGTATATAAAGGAGGATAAATTGATTAAAAAATATATTTATTATTTATTTGGAGTAATATTCATGTCCTTAGGAGTCACACTTACATTGATTAGCGACTTAGGAGCTGGCGGATGGGATGCACTGCCTGAAAATTTATATAAGCTAACTGGAATCAGTATTGGAACTTGGGTAATTACGATTGCATTAATATTATTGATAGTCGCAGCTATGCTAAAGAGGGAATTTATTAATTATAAAGCTTTTATTACATCCATAGTTATGGGAAAACTTATTGATTTATTTTATTTTTACTTAGAGCCCTTTAGAGAGACAAACTCTTTTACAGATAGAATACTTTTTCTTGTGTTTGGTCTTATTGTAATAGGAGTGGGTTGTGCTATCACTTTTGTTACAGGTCTTCCTAAAAATCACACTGAAACTTTTGTTTTTTCTATTGTTGATACTACGAAGTTTTCTTATCAAAAGGCAAAAACAATAGTTGATATTTCTGCGCTAACAATTGCTGTAATAATAGGTTTTAAATTAAAAGATTTTTCTAATTTGGGATTGGGAACAATATTTAATTCGTTTTTAATGGGAACTATCATACATTATTGTATGCCATTAACCCAAAAGGTAATGGATGTTATTTATGGAGTTGAGAAAAGGGAGGTGAAAAAAGAAGCTGATCTATAATTTGTTAATTTTAAATTACTTCTTGTTTTGGCATATATTCAAAACAGTAAGCCAAATATAACCTCTAACATATTGGCCTCCATTAGGAGGTCTCTTTATATTTATATCTTTTTTTATAAAATTTTTTTTAATAAATGTGATCAATATTATTTCTTTTTGCAATATGCTTTTCCAATTATGAAAATACCCGTTCTTATTTATGTGAAGACACTTATGATTCAATTATATTTACAGAAATACAAAACGTTCTATTCTTTAACAACTGTTTATGACTCTATTTTTATATAGTATAGATATGATCAATAAAAAGGCTGTTTTGATCAAAATTGAACTACTTGCAATCCTTGAGTTTATTAAGATAAGTTGTTATAATCAGTACATAAATAAATTAGGAGGTGTACAAAATGGAAGAAGTTCTAGGAACAATCTTATCGACAGCATTGACAGTAATTTTTTTAGTAAGAAGTGAGAAAAATTAATCTCAAAGCTAGTAAAAAAAACGGTAATTAGAAATTATATTAAAAATTAAAAAATTGCAACTTACAATGTTTTCCGAGAATTAAGTGAGGTGCAATTTTTTATTTTTTGAGGTAATGCAACACGTTTTGTGTGTTCTCCAAAACTTAATTACTGAATAAACCGGCAGACTCTCTAAAGTAAATATTCTGAGGGTCTGATTCCATATTTAATGCCGACGGTCTTAGAAAGACCATTGAATTACCTATTTTAAACAAATAGAGACTTTTAATTTATTTAAAACTTAACTTTGTTTTTTCTTGCTGTTTTTTTCTTCTTTCATAAGCTTCTTGCATTACTGTCAACACTTCACCTAATCCCATTCGATTTAAATTTTCAATGTACTCAGGCCACTCTTTGTCTATATCGACTCCTTTTAATACCCAATTTTGAATTGATTCAGTCATATAGGGGGTAATAATACTCCAGTATAGATCATAAATTTTTCTATCTTCTGGTGTTAATGTTGGCTCTACAAATTCTTCCAAGATATAATTATTTTCCGTGTACATTTTTACACCTTTTAAGGCATCTTCATTTGTCCATTGTTTTTCATACTCATAATCCATCTGGAATCCAATAGGAATTTGTGCTCCATCTTCCCATAATATTTGGTTAACAGCTTTATCAGCATTTAGTATATTATCGTTAAATACAGGTTTTCCATTTTTCATTGTGTAATGTAGACCTTCTAAACCAAAATTGGCTAACCTCCTTCCTTCAGATGTAAAGTAGAAATCAAAATATTTCATAGTTTCTATTTGATGGTTATTTTCATATGTTATTGCCCATCCATCAGGTTTTACGGCTGCTCGCATACTTTCTTCTATCCTTTTACCATTCGTTCCTATCGGGGGAGCAATAGGTTGGAGATTAAAACCAGGAATAGTATCAGTTAAGGTTTTGTTAAATCCGCCGGTGCTTGCAAACCAATCTCTAGTGGCTCCACCGATATTTTTTCTAAACAATATTTCTCTTGATTTTGAACCCCTTGTAAAAACTTCAGGGTCGATTAATTTTTCTTTATACCATTGAATTATATGTTTCATTCCCTCTTTAAATTCAGGCTGAACCAGCCCGGATATTATTTTTCCATTTTTTTCATAGAGTGATAGATATGTGTCTGTACCACTAGTTCTAGCTCCCCACATCGTGGTAAGTCTCATAATCTCTTCCCACTGCCTAAAAAATAAAGGCACTTCATCCTTTAATCCATTTCCGTTAGGATCTTTATCCCTAAAAGCTATTAATGTTTTATAAAATTCATCAACTGTTTGAGGTTCTTTCAATCCTAATTTATCTAGCCAGTCCTCTCTTATCCAGTATCCCCTGGCGGCTGTTCCATCAACAATGTACGGAATGTAGTAAATATGCCCGTCTGGAGCTTTTATTGATTCTTTTACATTTGGATGATCATCAAAAAATTTTTTAATGTGTGGAGCATACTGATCGATTAAATCGTCTAAAGGAACAAGTTTTCCCTCCATTCCGTATCTTATAAAATCATTTTTTCTATCATTTCCTCCGACGATATCAGGAAGTTTACCAGAGGCCATCATCAAGTTAAACATTTCGTTACTATCTGTTTCTATTTCTGAAGCTGTCTCAGTTAATCTGATGTTAGTCAGATCAAAAGCTTTTTTTCCAACGGGACCATTTGGATCATACACATATTTATTTCTAAAATGCATATGGATTGTTAAATCTAGTGGTTCTTTAGTTATTAAAGTTCCTTCTAATTGTTTTGGAGATTTTATTTTTGCAGTTTTAGTTTTGTCAGATTCACAGCCGACCAATACGGTTATTAATGATAAACCTATAATTAAATTTTTTATTATTCTATTCATTATAATTCTCCCTAGGTATGTTTTTTTAATGTTTAATTATACCTGTACATTGAGATTTGATCTACTTTTTATTTTTTCAAAAAGTTATTTTTAAGAGCTCCCCCTTCCAACAGAACACTCCCCTATACCATCTTTTTTCTTAATAAATCTCATTAAACACCCTCCTTCTGAAGATAGTTCTCACCAATCAATCTAAGCTCCTTGCAATTGATATAATATAGAGCCATTGCAAAAATACCTGTCAAAATATTGCTTACAAGCATTCCATACCAAATGCTGTATTCTGACATATCGGTAAATTTTGTAAATGCAATAATCAATGGCAGCCTAAAACAATAAATTCTCATTATACTTATGAGCATATTATATTTTGTATGACCTGTTCCCTGGAATATCCCATTGGTAACTTGGAATATTGCCCAGGGGATAACGGATATCGAGTAGACACTGATTGCGTTCACTGTATGATATAGCACGGCACTGTCACCGTTAGAAAACACTTCTGCCAGTGGATATTTTAAAGGAAGTACAATGCTTATTATAAAGAGAGATATTCCCAGTGCCATTAAATATGTTTTCTTAATGCCGTCTTTTGCACGTTTCTCTTGACCTGCTCCCAGATTTTGACTGATGATAGGGGCTAGTCCTGTCCCAAAACCTGCAACAGCTGAAAAGAAGAGAGAATTGATTCGATTGGTAATACCATAACCTGCCAATACTTTTTCGCCAAAATCGATAACATATTTATTTACTACAATAAAACTAAAAGATATTGATGATTTTTCAATGATAATAGGAATCCCAATTAAGAGCAAAGAGACGATTACCTTTTTGCTGAACTTAAGATATTTGAGTGATAACCTCATCATTGTCTTTTTTATGAAGACATCATATATTGCATAACAAGTTGTAAACATCGTCCCAACAATAGTAGAGAGGGCTAAGCTTTTAATACCCATATTAAAGTAAAAAATAAAAATATAAGTTAATACTATTTTAATACTCATAGCCACTAAGTTAACATTCATGGCCCTTAGTGTATCACCATTCGCCCCTTTCAAAGCAACATATGCTGAATTGATGAATATAAAAGGCGAGCTAAGCACTGTTAACCGAAAATAAAGATTGGAAATATCCATGATACTTCCAGTCGCTGAGGCAGCAACTAAAATTTCTTTTGAAAATCTAAAACACACTAACGCTACTACAATCCCAATGGTTGTGGAGATAGTAAATAACTGCATAGCTATATTTTTAGCTTTATCGTATTCTTTTCTACCTATTTCTCTAGCTATGAGATTTGTGCCAGCTACAGATAACCCCATACTGATTGATCTGACAAGCATGTTCAAAGGGCCTACAAAAGTTATTGCAGCAATCTCCATGCTACCGATATTTGAAACAAAAAAAGTATCAATCAGGTTATACATGGCACGCACAAAGTCATTGACTGCTACCGGTACCGCCAGTAGAAGAATGGCTTGCCAAAGGTTACCGTTCAAGATCAAATCTCTACGTTCTAACAATTTATCTTTCATTGAACCACCTTAAGTTTTATTTTTATTTAATTTCATAAAATTGGTTGCTTGGATTTTCATTTTCAAATATATTTAGGTCGTTGACCTGAAGAGAAGTACCTTGACAGACTGCATATTTTACAACTTCATCATTTTCTTTGACGATTGAAATCCATTTTGCATCTGATCTTATACCGTCATAATCTATATTACTCTTATCTGAATATATAAATTGCTCAATTTTATTACCTTTTTTAATTTCAATACCTAAAAAATTCTCATCTTTAATAGGTTTAACTTCTAATAACTCATCTGAAAAACTTGATTCTGTTTGCAGTACATTAAGAAAATGAACATTCTTTTCTTTATCTTGATTTTCTATACAAAGTGTTTTTAACTTAATTTCTCTGATATCATCTGGTCTTTGTGGAGTCATTATTTCACGAATGACTGTCTCTTCTATACGGCATTCCAGGTTATCCGGCATAACAGGATAAATATTCAAAGAACCCTTTCCGTTCTTTACTCTATAGACATTTATCCCCTCTACCTTTTTAGCAAACTGTTCTCCATGGAGCCGCCAAGTATATTTATGTTCTTTTTCACTCTTGAGTTCATCCATCATGATAATATATCCCATTTCACTGTATAGAACCATACGAGCATTACGAGTCAATGCCATTTCCGGGTAATAAAGTTTGCTAGATTCTGCTATATAATATGTATACCCACCCTCACTCTTATAATCTTCGACTTCTGCTATCGCCTCTCTCTTTACATCTCTCCAAACGTTGTATACACCCTTGCAGTTCAGATCAAATCTTTCAGAATCTTCTAAGGTACCTTCATCCCAGATTTTTTCTCCAACACATCCAGTTCCATCTACTGTTATTATATTGTGTACTTTCGCCCTTGAAGTACGATGGAATCCTTCGTCTATGGCTAGGGGACTGTCGTGACTCATGAGGATAAAGCTGTTAAAATCCACGTGATAATGAGTCAGACTCCTTGTTCGCCATCCTTTTTCAGTGTCTAAATCCCATGATTTTTCCCATTGTTTATGTCCCCCTGGAGCACTGGACTTAATGGAAAAATGCATTGCATCTCGATCCCAAGATGAACGGATGACAGCAAGTCCTAAATCTGCGAAATACCTGGTTAGAGGGAGATTGTTTGGCTCTTCCTCGTAAACATCTTTGTTATACCAAATATATTCCAAGAAAGCTTCAGGCATAATACCTGGAAAAAGCTTGCTTTCATAGGCTTCCCTAAATAAAAATTTGTTCTTTACCAAGTTACCTATCCACTGAGCGTGTCCGTTATTGTATTCGCTAGCTATTTTATAGTAGGCTGATATAGAGTGTGAGCTTTTTCTGTCATGAACATCTGAAAAATTAATATTTTCTTCCCAGTTAGGGGCTGATTGATAAAGTCTGTAATAAAAAGTATTTTTCATAAACGGGGTGTCAAAATAATCTACACCTTCATTTTCTTTTATAAGATCAGCTGTAGTCAACAAGAAATTTATTGCATATCTCCAATAACCTGTACCCTCATAATCACTGCCATCTTCTGGCATCCACTTGAATACCTTTTCAAAGTTGTCTTTAACTACATCAATCCAGTTTTTTGCTCCTTTATATTCAGGAGCGATGGCATAGGCCGTTGTCAATAAACCTGTATAATTAATCCAGTTGTGATTTTGCCAGTAATTTGTTGACCAGCAATTTCCCCTATTTTCTTCACCGTAATTAAACATTTTGTTACCTTGTAAAATCAGTTTATCAAGCACTTCTTGCTTTTCTTCAGGGCTTAAATATTCAGCAATCCAATTGTAAGTCAAGCCAAATCCAAACAGTAACCATGAAGCACTCAGATCGACATCTACTAAAAAACCATAACCCCAGCATTCATAACGGCATGCTGTAAATAGCCATCTTTTAGCCTCTGTTAGGTAATGTTCTTGTTTTGTTAGCAAATAAGCTAAACTCAGGTTAGCTGCTGCCATCCCCATATATGTGATACTTGTAGGTGGGTGTTCAGCAGAAAGTTTTTGACCTTCATACCACTTACACTGTTCTAGTAGCCTTGTTAGGTGAGTTTTTCTGACAGTAAGTTTTTCGTCAAGTAATTGCTCAAGCTTGTTGTTTATCAACAAATAATTTTTCATAAATCAGATCTCCTTATTATTTTTGTTCTCAGCTTATTCTTAATTTTGATTATTATCTAGCAAGCCATCCTCCGTCAACTGCAATTGTGTAACCGTTGATATACTTTGCATTATCACTTGCTAAAAATACACATGCACCTGCTAAGTCTTCTGGTGTCCCCCAACGATTAGCGGGAATACGTGATAGTATTTCCTTTGATCTTTGAGGATCATTTTGTAGATCCTTGGTGTTTTCAGTAGCCATGTATCCTGGAGCAATTGCATTGACATTGATGCCGTGTTTTGCCCATTCGTTTGCCATTAGCATTGTAATTCCTTTGACTCCGGATTTTGATGCGGTGTAAGATGGCACCCTGATTCCTCCCTGGAAAGACAACATTGAAGCTATATTGATAATTCTACCTCCGCTACCTTGTTTAATAAATTGTTTGGCTACAGCTTGGGATAAAAAGAAGAGCGTTTTAATATTAAGGTTCATAACATCGTCCCAATCTTTTTCAGTGAAATCTAGAGAATCATCACGTCTGATTATTCCGGCATTATTGACTAAAATATCAATACGGCCAAATACGTCTATTGTTTCAGATACAATGGTGTTTATTTTATCAGTTTTCATCAGATCAGCTTCAATATGATGAAATTTTCTGCCTAGTGCTTCTATTCTTTCTTTTGTTTCTACAGCTATTGAATGCCCAACCCCTATAATATCCGCCCCAGCTTCTGCCAAACCAACTGCCATACCCTGTCCGAGTCCTCTACTACATCCTGTAACAATTGCCGCTTTACCTTCTAGATTAAATTTATCCAATATCATTTTTCTCCCCCTTGTTTTTAAATATTATAATTATACTAGTTCTAAAAAATAATTTTTTATCTCATAAAGCGCTTTAGTAAAATAATAAAAAAAATATAGATATCTCTTTAACTTTTGATTTTATTATATTTTTTACATGATTCTCTTATTTTTAATTGACAGGGAATTACTATTTTTTTATTCTCAACTTCATTTTTATTGTTTATTTTTTCTAATATTAATTCAGCTGATTTTTGTCCTATTTCATATGTAGGTTGTTTTACAACAGTAATAGGTGTCTTCATCAGATCGGCGTTGGGTATTTCATCAAAACCGATGATTGAAAAGTCCTCAGGTATATTTATATTTTTAAGTTTAAAGTGTTTTAGCAAGTTGATTGTTATGGCTGAATGCATTACAAAAATTGCAGTTGGTAAATTTTTATTTTTGGATATTTTCTCAAATAAAAGATTCATATCGGGAGATACATCCCAGATGTGTATCAAGTCCTCATTAAAAGAAAGACCGTTATTTATTAGAGCATCTTTATAGCCTAAGATTCTGTCATACCTAGAGCGAGTATTTTCATACTCTTGTGTTATTATTGCTATATTTTTATGTCCCAAATTTATAAAATATTCCGTTGCGTCATAGGCACTCTCTCTGTAATTTGATATTACTGTACTTATATTCAGATCGTCATATTCCATATACATTTGAACAATAGGCATACCGCTGCTGCTCTCCTGATTTATCATTTCGTTATTTTTTCCAGACGGGACTATTAGAATTCCGTCGACTCTTAGCATCTTTAAAATATTTATAGATTTTTGTTCAAGTTCTATATCATGATCGGTATTATATATTATGATACTGAAGCCATTTTTTTTACAATAATCCTCGACACCTCTAACTACACTACTGGTGAAATAACCAGTAATATTACCCACAACCACACCGATAGTTTTGGTTTTAGCTGTTGCTAGACTTCTAGCAATTGAATTTGGGACATAATTCAACTCTTCCATTACACTTTTTATTTTCTCTCTTGTTTCGCCAGACATATATTCGTATCTGCAATTCATATACTGAGAAACCGTACTAAGAGATACTCCTGCTTTTTTGGCAACATCACTCATTTTTACTTGTTTCATCAAAATACTCCCTATTTAGAAATTTTCTTAACCTCGTAAGATGCTAAAAGCTCAATATTTAATTTGAAAAATCTTCTGTTTAAAAATTAAATCCAAATACAAATTTTCATAATTTGTATTTGGATTTTTTTACTTATTATTAAATTCCAAACCCTTGTCCACCTGTGATTTGGATAGTTTCCCCTGTAAGGAATGATGCATCCTTTCCAGCTAAGAATGAGATAACTGACGCTACTTCTTCAGGTTTTCCCAATCTTCCTAATAATATATTGTTTTTCCAAGAGGCGAATACCTCTGGTTTGGTGTTTCTAATTTGATCATGGAAAGGGGTATCGATGGTTCCAGGGGAGACTGCATTTACTCTGATTCCCTCTGCTGCCAAATCCTTTGCCATAGCCCTAGTTAATGCTTGTACTCCTGCTTTTGAAACACCGTAGATACCAGCTCCTGGACCACCGGCATTCCAACCAGCAATTGAAGTGAAGTTAATGATTGAAGGATTTTCTCCTTTCTTTAAAAAAGGTATTGCCGCCCTTGAAGCAAAAAAAGCAGAATCAAGGTTTAAAGCCATAACGAACCTATAAAAATCAGTAGTCATCTCTTCAAATTTGGATCTTCCTCCCAGTCCTCCTGCATTGTTAACCAATACATCGATTTTTCCATACTTATTTCCGATGGTATTGATGTTAGCAGTGACCTCCTCTTCCTTTGTCACATCGAAACCGTAATACTCAGCTTTGATCCCCTCTGCTTCTAGTTCTTTTACTCTCTTTGCTCCCATGTCATCCTCTATACCGTTTAACACAACGGTGTAGCCGTCCTTCCCTAGTCTTTTTGCCACTTGAAATCCTATTCCTCCTGTAGCTCCAGTTATTAATGCTATTTTTGACATCTTTTCCCTCCTAAATATATTCAAAATTTAACGATAACAATAAATCTGCCTATTATTACCACCTATTTATAAAAAATCTTTTCTCATAGGTGTAAATGTGTCTAATAGGACCCCTGACTCTAGACACTCTGCTCCATGCAAGATATTCTTTTCCATATATACACAGTCCCCAGCAGTTACCACCTTAGTTTCATCGCCGATTGTGAATTTAAATTTTCCTGACTTGATGTAAGTAACTTGTTCGTGATCTGGGTGGGCATGCAGCTCTCCAAATTCTACACCAGCTGTAAAGTTTACCTCCACCATCATGATCTCGTCGCTGTATGCCAGTATCTTTCTAGACAACCCCTTTTTTAATACTTCTAGTTCCACATCTTTATTTATGATAAAATTCTTATCCATTTTTTACCCCCATTTCAATTGTTGTTAAAATTAATTTTTTATCCTCCACTTTGCAGTAAAGATATCATTTGCTCTGTTACTTCGTAAAATTATAGAAGTTCTTTTTTTGTCCACTGGGTTGTCTACAGTATCACACAGTATTAACCTCTTGTGAGTCAGATCCAACTCCACTGTAAATTCAACCTTATTTACTTTAAAGTCTAAAAGAGCAGTATTGCCTTTAGTTTTTACTTCCCTGACATTGGTTATGTGCTGGTACCCGTCTTCATAGTATCCCAATTCTGAATCGGTAGTTTCTAAATCACTCATGAACTCTACAGTAGATTCAAGGTGGAAGAACCAATCCAATGTTTTACCATCTTTAGTCTCCACTATAAATAGATCATTAAATCCATCTTCTGTTAATTGGACCTTTCTTTCAAAATTAACATCAGCTATTGCACCCTCGTATAGATCTTCAGATCTTACGTGACAGGTTGTTTCATTAAATTCTAAAATGTTTCCTGTGGATATAGAGGTATGACTCTTTCCGTTGACAGCTACTGTATTGTGAGCTGCAGTTACCCTATGCCATTCATTGCAGAGTCTAGACACATATCCAGAGTTTGATATATCCCTGCTTATAAGGTCTCCCCCTAGTGTAAGCTCTAAGTTCATCTTGTCAGCATGGGCATGGCTTCTCGCCTGGTGACCGTATTTTATAAATACGTTTACATTGTCATTTTTTAAGATACCTACATTTGAACTTTCAAAATTAGATGTGTCTGATTTTTCAGAAATGGCACCATTCATATCAAAGTCATTGTTGAACAACAGCTCCTCCAATGAAATTTCATTGTTATAGTAGTAAGGTTTAGCCAGCTGGGGATCTCTTCTCACTAGATCTGATTTTTCAATCTTTCTAAGTAAAGCTCCCATTTTTTCTTCTCCAAATATCTTGTATCCCAGGTGATATAAAAATGAGAATGTCTTTAAGTTGATGTCTGGCCAACCGTCATTGGGGTTAGGAAAGATTAAGTTGTCAAAAGCATAGTCATAGGCAGTTTTTAGCATCAACTCTACTGTTGTCTCCACAATGGGGGCTTCATACTCATAAGTTTTGGCAAACAACAATAGATCTGCTATCCCCTCTAATGTAAAGAAACTATAGTACATTGACCCTTCATACCATATTCCTGATGTTACCCCCTCTGTCAGCTGCCTGTTTATATTAAATTCACTGTTAAAGGCAAAATCAATCATCTCTTCATCTTGGATTACAAAACCCATGGATCCTATTGCACAGACAGACCAGCATGGCTTGTTGTGGACCTTGTTTACCTGAGGAGCCAGTATTTGAAATGCCTCTCTAAACATCATTCTTACTGATTCTTTAAATTCCTCTGAAAGATCCTCTTTTAATATTTCCATGATTCTGGCAATCTTAACAACAATTACAGCCTCGTTTAATTCCTGAGGCATTATCCTTGCATAGCCTAACTTACCTGTTGTGGTAATTTCTACTGCTGCATCTTTTGAGTGAACTGCAAAATCTGTATAATGCCTTGCATAGTAACCGATTATTTTTTCTACATATTCTAGATATTTTTTCTCTTTTGTCGCCTTATATACAACTGCTGCATTAAGTGCCGTTTGTATAGCCTTTCCTCTATAAAAATAAACCCACACATTGTCTAGCTGTTTACTTTTATATTCTGTTTCACAAACTGTACAGATATGTGTATGAGGTTTTTCCAAATTAAAATCTAATATGGCTCCATCTTCTTCACAAAAATACATGTGGCCCCATTCACTCATTTTATTGTAGTCATCATTAAATTTATCTGAGAAAATTGTGACTTCAGCACCCATATGTTGCAGCATCTCTTGATACTTATTTTCTAACATGCCACTTTTTAATTTTTCTATATTACTGTAGTCCATAATCTTAATCTCCTAACTTTATTTTTTTAAAAATAAATTTTCTGTTTTATTCCCATCTGCCAACTTTTCTCCTTTGAAAATTAAAGTAGATCCATTATTCATCCCAAATTTAGATACTTTATTTTCTGTTTCGACTATTACAACCCATTTTGCATCTGTTTTTATATCTCCTAGCTCAACCTCTTTCTTTAAAGGATTAAACAAAAATGTTTCTCTATAAGTTTTGGCTTCTATGATAGATCCGAAACAGTCCTTCTCTATAAACTTAGACACAGTGATTTCTTCCTCGCCAAATGTTCTCTGAGGTTTTAATATGTTGAAAAAATACATATCTTTAGATTTTTCTCTGTTTTCTATTACCATTGTCTTCATTTTGGTCTCTCTGTATTTATCTGGCTCTTGTGTTGTCATTATTGCTCTTATATTGGTTTCTTTAGAAGAAACCGATTTGTTCTCTGGGTAAAGTGTAAACACCTCTAGTTTAGCTGGGCCGTTTTCGATAAGATATCTATCTTCTCCTGCTTTTTTAAATACAGTATCGGAATTCATAAGCCAGCTGTACATATGCTCTTTTTCTGACTTCAATTGGTCTAGTATGTAGAAATGTCCGTTTTCTGTGTAAATTACATTTCTAAAGTATTCTTTTAACTGTAATTCTTTAGCATACATCTTGGCAGCTTCTCCGCAGGCGAGGGTGATTCCATTTTCCGAAGCAAAATCCATTTTTGCCCTTGTTTCATACTGAGTCTCCTTCCATATGTTGTTTCCACCTTCGTGTTCATAGCCCTTTCCGTCTACTATTACAATATTGTGTTCACTGGCTTTTACCGTCCTGTTGTAACCTTCATCCACTGCCAAGAAAGCATCAAAGGCGTTTAAGATAAAACTGTTATTGTCTGGGTGTTGATGGCTCAGTCCCCTTGTCTTCCATCCCAGTTCTCTGTCCATTTTCCACGATCTCTCCCACTGTTTCTTTCCACCGGGAGTTCCGCTTTTGATAGAAAAATGAATGGCATCTTTTTCCCAACCAGATCTCATTACCACAAGACCTAGATCATCCCAGTATTTAACTAGAGGCAGGTTATCAAATTCTTGTTCTTCAACAGTTAGATCAGACCAAATAAGCTCAAGCCACGCTTCAGGCAAGATCCCGGGTTTCACACCTGATTCATACTGCTCTCTAAATAAAAATTCACTTCTTACTATATTTGCCAATTTCTGAGCATGACCATTGTTATATTCAGCGGCAAACTTATAATACATTGCTGCTGAATGTCCACTTCTTCTGTCATGGCAATCCCCGTAGTTTATTATCTCCTCTAGATTAGGGGCTGCTTGGTATAGTCTATAGTAGAAAGTGTTTTGTAAAAATCCGCTATGTTCAAAGTAATTAAAGCCTTCTCTTTCTTTTAACAGGTGAGCGTACATGAGCAACCACATAGCTCCGTATCTCCAGTAAACAACACCCTCATAATCACTTCCGTCATCAGCCATTACATCATATACTATTTTAAAGTTCTCTTTGGCATATTCAGTCCACACCTTAGAGTGTTCACACTCTTCGCCTAGGGCATAACCTGCTGCTGCCTGTCCTGTTAGGTTTATCCAGTTATGATTTTGCCAGAAGGCTGTACTCCAGCCTTCTCCCTTTGTTTTCACGGCAAAATCATACATTCTTTCCCCTTGTAAAATTAATTTGTCTTTGATCAAGGTTCTTTCTTCTTCTTTCAAGTCATCTTTGATCCAGTCATAGGCAACTGAATAACCAAACATTAGCCATGAGGCACTTAAGTCAACATCCACTAGATGAGCGTGACCCCAGTGAGGATATTTACATCCGGTCAATATCCACCTTTTGGCCTCTTCTAAATAATGATCTTGCTTAGTCAGTATATAGGCCAGCGATAAATTGGCTGCTGCCATGCCCATGAAGGTGGAGCTTCCCTTTGGGTGTTCCTCTGTAAGTTGAGCAGCTGAATATAATCTACATTGTTCATACAGCCTTTTAAAGAATCCATTGTCAGTATTTTTTATTTTTTTTCTCAGTGTTTCTATATCTTGTTCTATAAATAAATACTTTCTATTCAAAATTTTCACTCCCAAGCATTTAATTTTTTATTCACAGTTATTTTTAAACAACCACTTCGCCCTCTGGTTTTGTTTCTTCTGTTGGTTTTGTCTCTTTAACTTTCTTAGGTCCTGCAGCTTTATTCAGTGTATAACCTACTGTAAATACTATTCCTGCTATTGCTAAGAATACTAATCTTCCATATATTGGATTAGGAACCAATGATAACAAGGCTATTCCACCTGCAAATGTCATTATTAGTTTACCTAAAATAGTTCTTTGGTCACAGTCTATTTCTGCACATTCTATATCACAAGAGACGACTTCTGTTTCCATATTTCCAAAGAATAGCTTTACTTCCTCTTCTCTTTTTTCTGTTTTATACCCTTTAAAGAATAATTGTGTTGTTAGGAAAAATCCTCCAGTTATAAATATGTGTCCAGCTATTCCTAAGACCACTTTTAGATCTGATGCTTCTCTTCCTGAGAAAGGAACTGATAAACCTAGAGTTTTTTCTACTATCTCAGGAGTTAGCATTACCCCAGCTACATAGGAAACGACTATTCCTACTGCTATAGTTGCCCATGGTGCCCAGTCTGGAGTTTTCTTAACAAAGAATCCTAATAATGAAGGGACCAACATTGGGAATGCCACCAATGAACCGATATACATCGTTGCATTAAATAAACTTAAATTCTTTAATGATGCTAAAACCAATGATACTCCAATTATTAAAAGTCCAAAGAGTAGTGTTAGCCATTTTCCTACTTTTAGTAATTCTTTATCATCAGCTTCAGGTTTTAAAACTGACAAGTAAAAATTCTTAACTACAATTCCTGCATTTCTATTTAGTGCCGAATCCATAGAGGACATAGTTGCCGAGAATATAGCTGCCATCATCAACCCAACCATACCAACTGGCATCTCATTTCTTACAAATATCAGATATGCGGCATCTCTTACTTTTCCACCTAAGTTTTCTAATCCCCATGTGCTTATATCAGGATAATGTCCCGCAACATACCAAGCTGGGAAAAACCATACCAATGGTCCTATGGCCATCAATATACAGGCTAATCCTGCTGCTTTTTTAGCATTTTTTGAATCTTTTGCTGCGAAATATCTATAGGCTCCCCCAATAATACTGTTAGTTCCAAAGAACTGTTTTAACATTATAAATACAATCCACACTACAAAGAGTGAAAAATGGTTAACTCCTGTTCCCACTATTGGACGCATTGGCATTCCATCGTGTAATAATTGAGTAATTCCACCACCTTTAACGATTGCCACTATAGTTGAAATTACTGTAACTGCCATTATAGTCACCATCTGCATAAAATCTGATGCAATAACTGCCCAGGCTCCCCCTGTCAGTGACATTAGTAAAACTACTCCACCTGTAGCCATAATAGTATAAGTCATAGGAATCTTGAATACTGCTGCTACAAATATTGCTAAACCATTTAGCCATATTGCTGCACTTAATACACTTGGAATTATATTCATCCATGTAAAAACTTGCTCGTTAACTTTTCCGAATCTCAGTTTTATTGCCTCCATAGGAGTAACGACTCTCAACTGTCTAAATCTTTCCGCGAAAAACAGGTAATTCATCAAATAACCCACTGCATTGGCAAAGAATAAAATTGTTATTGTCCATCCATCTGTAAAAGCTTTTCCTGCCGCTCCTGTAAATGTCCAGGCACTGAACTGTGTCATAAAAGCTGTTGATCCAACCATCCACCACAACATTTTTCCTCCACCAGCAAAATAATCACCTGTGGAATTTGAGGCAAATTTTCTAAAGAAATATCCTATTGAAATTAGGAAACCAAAATAAACTATTATTACACTGATATCTACCGACATTTTCACTACCTCCTGATTTTCATCATATAATGTGAGACTACCTGTTAAAAATAACCAATGTGATTTATTTCTATACAATAAGCTTACTCTTAATACATACAAAATTAAATATCTAATTTTTAAACCAATAAAAAAAGGATATAGAATTTTACTTCTATACCCTCGAGAACCTATTTTTATTAACTTAAAAATGTATATATTAAAATTAAGATTAAAAATACGCTATCCCTTTTTACGTATATTTAATTTTTATTTACAAAAAATTTACCTGGAGGTAGTCCTTTTTCCCTTTTAAAATTATTAATAAAGGTCATTGTGTTGGTATATCCTACCATCAAACTCAAATCTTTTATTTTTAATGTGTTGTCAGCATTGTATAACTCTATGGATTTTTCTATTCTGTATTTCCTTAAAGATTTATTAAAAGTTTCATTTTTAATTTTCTTATACAAGTTACTGGCGTATTGGAGTGTTACACCCATATATTCTGCAAAATCTAGCAGGGAGATATCCTTTGCGTAGTTTAATTTTATAAATTCGTCTATTTTATCGTTGATAATCTTATTTGTATTATCCTTTGGTTTTGGTAAAGTTTCTAGTAAAGAATTAATAGATTTATCGACATTATTTCTCAATATATCCACCGACTCAGATTCGATTACAGCACTGAATAGGTGTTCGCTTATTCGTTTTTCCGGTGGCATACTTTCCTGTATTCTTCTGATTGTATTGCTTATCAATATTTTTAGTTTTTCAAATCTAACACTGGATATTTTTCTTTGTTCAAAATTCTCATAAAAGATATCATCATATATTTTATTTACATCATCGATTCTCTTATCAATAATATTGTTTATGAGTCTTTGCTCTACCCCTATAGGATAATAATAATCTTTTGAATTTTCATTAATATCATCTTCAGATATAATTTTTTTCTCCCTCAACTGGAATTTATAGTCCAAAAATTTCATAAAACCGTTGTATTGGTTATATAATTCTTCTATTTTATATCCTTTTTTACTTAAAAATCCATTTATCTCCATATCGTATTTACTCTCTAAATCATCAAGTAAAACTCTTATCCTCTCTCTGTTTAATTTGTCACTTGGGACAAGTAAAGCTATAAGGTCTTTATCGATCAATAAAAATAACCCATTTTTCTCTTCAGTGAATTTTCCTATTTCCTGTTTAAAGGATATGGCCTCTTCATCAGAATAATCATTTATTTCTGTGTGTCCTAAGAAAACTTTATAGGTTTCAGTATTGTTTTTAACTGAATTATCTAAATCTTTAAATTTTATTATTCCCTTAAAAAAATCTACCAGCCCTTTATTTCTGATATATTTAACTGTTTTTTTATTAATCTCCCTTAATAATTCATTTTCTGTTTTCAATTTGCTATAAACTCTATTCATAGAACTTATAATATCGTCTTCCTTATTCTTTTCATATCCAAAATTACTCATCATTTTCATAATGGGTTTATAGGCGATACTGACCAAAACTTTAGTTAATATAGTTAAAAATATTAAATTTAAAGATAAATATAAAAATATATCTTTTAAAAGCCTGGTTACTTTATTTTGTTCTGGGGTCTCTGCTTCTTTATAGTAAATTTGTATATTATTTTCTAATTCTTCATTTGATTTTACTAATTTTAGAATTTCATTACTATCAGTTTTTTCATCTGTATTTATCAAATTACCATCATATATAAAATACCATTTTCCAAATCTTTTATCTTCTGCATTTAATTGGAAAAAGTCATCATTTATGGTTAAAACATAGTAAATATTTTTTCTTAAACTGGGTTTTACGAAAAAATATTTCCCCTTGGATTTATAACCTTTTACCTCATAAATATTTTCAGGTAAATTATTTTCCTCTATAAAATCGTCCAATTCAAAGGTGTCATAGGGTCCTATCACATTTTTATTTTTCTTATCTAGTATGGCTAAATTACTGTTGTTTTTACTGAATATAAAATAGT
Organism: uncultured Ilyobacter sp.; assembly: GCF_963668515.1. Classification (NCBI taxonomy): domain Bacteria; kingdom Fusobacteriati; phylum Fusobacteriota; class Fusobacteriia; order Fusobacteriales; family Fusobacteriaceae; genus Ilyobacter; species uncultured Ilyobacter sp. The sequence continues at coordinate 423,192 of NZ_OY764866.1, forward strand.
CTGATTTTAATTTCTGCTGTATGGTAAACATCGCCAGAGGATCAACCTCCTCTTTATAGGAAATTTCAGCTATAGCACGTTCTTTATCATACTTTTGAGGAACATATGTCAAAAATGAAATTACTCTAGATATTTCATTAAAAGATTTAGTTTTAAATTTATTTGCTTCTTCTAAATAGGCTGATTTGTCTTTTTTCCACTGTGTTTCTAAGCTATAGATTATATACATAGAGCTTGTGATGAACAAAATCAAAAGTATTGTTTTTTCTATTTTTTTCTCTCTTTTTTTTTCTCTCACTTTTTACTCCTTTTCAAAAAAATAATCATCTCCTTAATATTATATCTTTTATTTCTGTTTTTATACCAAATTATTTTTATAATCCTAGGTTTTTATGCTAAATATTAAGGGGTAATAGTTATAAAAAAACCTTATAACTTGGCCTGTAAAAGATGAATTTTGATATTGATGTAGAAGTGGTTTTTGTAAAAAATCAGATTTTTAGGTCGGAAACTTCTTGATCTTTTGGGTTTTATATTTGAAATTAAAGTTGATTTTTTTTAAAATTGATAGTATAAATATCTTTATCTGTATCAATCTTCTCTCGATTATTTTTTAATTTCTTGTATTAAAATAGTTAGGTGGAATTTTTGAAGAGTTTTTAAATCTTTTTATAGATCAATAAAATAGACGAAAGGAGGGCATCATCTTGAAGAAAAAACCTTCGGTACTGGCACTTGAATATATAGAGAGAAAAATCCTTACTAGGGAGTGGAGACCTGGAGATAAAATTAGTTCTGAAAAGATCTTGGAAAAGGAGATAGGAGTGAGCCGTTCATCTATCAGGTCAGCGGTGGAAAAACTAGTGGGCCTTAACATGTTGGAGAAAAAACCTGGAGATGGAACTTATGTAAATATAATTGATAGTGAGAGCTTGCTCAATACATTTTTGCCACTGATTGCTTTTAGTGAGACTTCATACTATGAGATTCTACAGTGCAGAATGCAGCTAGATATTTTGGCTATAGAACTCTTTATAGATAATATGCTTCCCAAGGATCTTAATGAGTTAAAAAGTCTTCACATGAAAATGATAGATTCGGTAAATGACAGGGAGAGGTTTATTGAGTTTGATATGGAGTTTCATAAGACCATTGCTAGAGGAAGTGGGAATAAGACCCTTTATCTCATGAGTAATATACTGTATTCGATTCTAAAAGAATTTTCAAGGGAACAGTATTCTGAAATCCCCCTAGAAGAAAAATGTGTTCACCATGAAAAACTTTTTAAGGCAATTGAAACTAAAAATAAAAAACTTGCTGTATCTTATGAGGAGTCCAGTTTTTTAGAAAGTATGGCAGTTTTAAAGTGATAAAATATATAGTTAAAAATTGTTTTTCCATCAAAGCCCCGGTAAAGGATATCATCTTTTACCGGGGCTTTGATTATTTTTTTGATCTGTAAGTTTTGTATAAAAAAGTAATATCTTAAATAAAACAGGAGGTGTTTCATTAAATTAACCGAATATTAAAGTGTAAATACTCTGAATAAAGTTCTTGTTATTTTTCGGTATGATTTATCTGCTTTTTTATAGGAAAGGATGTGTGATTAAGTTGTTCAATAGGATGTTAGTGAGATTTGAGAATGAAGAGGAAGTTGAATATTTAACCAGATATGCCAAAGTTATTCAGGAAAAGTACAGTGATATAGAAGTTGTAGGATTATTTGTAAAGCCGGTAGAGGGGGTAATGAAATATGATCATTTAAAAGGTTACGATCCGACTTCTGCCGATAGGGAACATATTGAAAAGATAATTGATTTTGAAAAAGAAGCGGAAGAAAAAAAAGAGAAAAAAATTAAAGAAAGATTTTTATCTATCATGGGGAACGGCGAATTTTATATTCGGTCAGGAGACCTTTCTGAAGTATTATTAGAAGAATTGAAATTATTTGATATCCTTATAATATCAAAACCTAAAAATATAGATCATGAATTAAAAATTCTTTTTAAAAATCATTACAGACCAGTTATATTTGTGCCTAACTTGGAAAGTTATTCATTTGAAAAAATATTATTGGCAAATGACCACCGTTTTGAGTCCTATAAATCCCTGTTTGGTTTTATGGGGATGTTTGAAAAAGTAAAGACTATTGATTCAATTTCAGTAAATGTCCGGGAGGAAGACAGGAAAAACCTCAATATTTATTTTAACAAAGCAGGTAGAAATATAGAGTGTTTTTATGAAGAAGGGGATGTAACCAATGTTATTTTGGAATACTCTAATAGGTACGACCTGCTCTTGATGGGAGACTTGCAACAATCATTTATTTTTGAAAGAGTAACTGGGAAGCCTGGGGTCAAAATAATAAAAGAGGTAGATAAGCCGATCTTTATGGGCTAGCCTTTGAAAGACCTGTCAATTTAAAATGAAACGGTTCAAAGTATCATCTTTTGATCTCCGACACCTCAAAGGTAACACCTTTTAAGGTGTATTTGTGTTTTTTTAAAACTTTTTGTTGACTTTTGAACAGTTTGGGGTTAACATTATTATTGAAAGGTATGATGTTTAATCAAGAACTTAAGGAGGAATTAAAATGAAAAAATTGTCATCAGTACTTGTATTAGTTGTTTTATTAATTCAATCTATTGCTTTTGTAGGTTGCGGTAAAAAGGATGCTGCCGAGGGATTCCCTGAGAAGAATATCGAGATGATAGTGCCGTTCGGTGCCGGTGGAGGAACAGATACTGTTGGAAGAACACTTGCGAACTCTATGGAAAAGTATATTGGTAAACCCGTGGTTGTTAATAACAGAACAGGTGGATCTGGTGCGGTCGGTATGACAACTGGTGCAAAAGCAAAAGCTGATGGATATACTCTTACAGTTGTTACAAGAGAGATAGTATCTCTACCACTTATGGGTCTTGCTCAAATTAAATCAGATGATTTTGACCTATTAGCACTTATTAATCTTGAACCTGCAATTATTCTTGTTAAAGATGATTCTAAATATAAAACAGCAAAGGATCTTTTTGATGATGCAAGAGAAAATCCTGGAAAAGTTAAAATGGCAAGTACAGCTAAACCGAATTTCTATGTATTAGGAATTGAAATTGATCAAGATATTAAATTTAATCACGTTCCATTTAATGGAGCTGCTGAAGCAATTCCTGCAGTGCTTGGCGGACATACTGATTTCACCATAGTAACTCCAGGTGAGGCAATTTCTCAAATTAAATCAGGTCAATTAAGACCAATTGGACTTATGGATTCAGAAAGATACCCTGAATTAAAAGACGTTCCTACTTTAAAAGAGCAAGGGTTTGACATTACTTCAGGAACATGGAGAGGAATTGGTGTACCTAAAGGAACTCCAGACGAGATTAAACAAAAATTATCAGAAGCAATTGATAAAGCAGTTAATGATCCTCAATTCAAAAGTATAATGGCTAAATCAAATACTTCAATAAGATACATGAATGCAGAAGAGTTTACTAACTTTGTTAAAAAAGATGAAAAAACTATCCAAAAAATTGTAGATGCTTTAAATTAGGAAAAACTTAATAGACTGGAATATCTCTTCTAACTGTTAGACTTATGAAGTTGGAAGTTTTAAAAAAGTGAAACTTTTTAGTCTGGTTTCACTCAAACTTTAAGCTAATAGCATTTGATTTATTCATCTGCTATTAGCTTAATCTGTTATAAACTTAAAGATTTATTTAATAAGAATAACATTGAAAATAATTTTACAATAGGAATTTATAAAGAGACAATAAATAAAAGAAGGAGTCAGGTATGAAAAAAATAAATATTGTAACAGGTATTATCTTTATTATTTTTAGTATTTTTATATTTATTCAGGCCATTGGTTTTAAACAAACTTTAATTGTAGATGCAGGACTAGGGGCAGGTTTTTTCCCAAAATTGATTGCAGCTGCAACAATTATCTTATCAGTTTTATTGATTGTATCCACTGTAAAGGATGAGAGCTTAACTTCAAAAGTGAGTGATGTTTTTAATAGTGATATTAAAAAACCTTTGCTTGGAATGGGACTTATCTTGGCGTATGCAGTTTCAATAATGGTATTCGGTTACTTAGTAAGTACAATTATTTTCTGTTATGTATTTCTTCATATTTTCAGAGTAAAGAAATTAGTAACAAAAATAGCTGTTTCAGTTATTTTTTCATTAGTAATCTACTTTATATTTGGAAGCATATTCTTAATCAGTCTTCCTACAGGACTTTTGATGTAGAAACTTTAATTTTAGAATAATGAATTAATAAAAGGAGAATAATTATGTTTAGTTTAATTTTAGGCGGTTTTCAGACTGTATTTGAACCTAGTGTAATGTTATTTTTGATACTTGGGGTACTTGGAGGGATTGTAATAGGGTCGCTTCCAGGTCTAACTGCAACAATGGGAGTTGCTATACTTCTTCCATTTACATTTGGAATGGAAGCTACACAGGGACTTGTACTATTGTTAGGAATTTATATCGGAGCTATTTATGGTGGTTCTATCGCTGCGATACTACTGAAAACACCGGGAACACCGGCAGCAGCGGCGACAGTATATGACGGATATTCCCTCGTCCAAAAAGGAGAGGCAACAAAGGCCCTTAGTATGTCGGCAATTGCTTCATTTGTGGGAGGACTAATAAGTACAATTATGTTGATGACTGTATCACCATACCTTGCAAAATTTGCACTTAGATTCAGTGCACCAGAGTACTTTGCACTTGCAGTTTTTGGACTTACGATCATAGCAAGTGTTTCATCAAAAAATATTTTAAAAGGTATATTAGCAGGATTTTTTGGACTTATAATAGCAACCTTTGGAATGGATCCAATTACAAGTTATCCGAGATTTACATTTGGTTCGCTGAATCTACTTAATGGATTCTCAGTAATTCCCGTTCTCATAGGATTATTTGCAATCTCAGAGGCTCTTTTCCAAATGGAAGCACTAGGAAAATCTGAAGAAAAGTGTGAAGTTGTAATTTTTAAAAAAGAGTACGTTTCTATGAAAGAGCTTATTCGGGTGGCGCCTACGATGATTAAATCTGCCATTCTGGGTACATTTATTGGTTCAATACCTGGAGCTGGAGCAGATATATCTGCATTTGTTTGTTATAATGAAGCGAAGAGAACCTCAAAACATCCTGAAAAATTTGGTACAGGAATCCTTGAAGGAATCGCTGCTCCAGAAGCCGGAAACAACGGGGTTACAGGTGGAGCTTTAGTACCTTTATTAACATTGGGAGTTCCTGGAGATGCTGTTGCAGCTATCTTGTTGGGAGCATTGGTTGTACAGGGGCTTGCACCGGGACCACTTCTGTTTCAACAAAACCCTGATGTTGTTTACGGACTGTTCAGTGCAATGTTTATGGGGAATATCTTTATGTTAATCTTTGGTCTTATTGGAATTAAACTTTTCAGTAGAGTTTGTGAGATACCTAAAAATATAATTGTTCCACTAATCATATTCTTATCAATAATTGGTTCATACTCACTTAATAATAGTATGTTTGATGTATTTGTGGCTATTACATTTGGAATTTTAGGGTACTTCATGATAAAAGTGGGAATCCCTCAATCACCAATTGTTTTATCTATAATCCTTGGACCGATGGCAGAGACTAACTTAAGAAAATCAATATTGATGTATGAAGGAAGTTATAGTTTTCTATACACAAGACCGATAACAGTTGTATTTATTATATTAGCCATTATTTCTATAGTTTCGGCCTATAAGAAGAGCGGAGTTAAAGTGGCTTAAGGGTTTTTGATTTTTAAAATTTTTGGGAGGATAATATGTTTGTAAAAAATACAAAAAAACTTACACTAAAAGCTGCTAAATTAATGGGCGATAGGGCTCTTGAAAAATGTGAAGAGATAGGAAAATCTTTTGTATTTACTGTTGTAGATGCAGGGGGAAATGTATTGTATATCCAGAGAATGGAGGATGCTTTCTTTACCAGTGTAGGAATAGCAACAGATAAAGCCTTTACTGCAGCTGCTGTAAAAAAAGGGACTCATGTTTTGACCAGTATAGTAAAACCTGAAAATGACCTTTTCGGTTTGAATCTTACTAACAATGGTAGAATTATTACCTTTGGAGGAGGACTTCCTATCATAGTGGATGGTGAAGTTATTGGAGGAGTAGGTGTTAGTGGTGGATCTGTAGCTGAAGACATGGCTGTAGCTGAAGCTGCAATTGATATTTTTGAGAAATCTAAATAAAAGAAAAACAGATAAATTCTGACTCTGCAGCGGACTTGTTATATAGCAATATAAAAGCTTAATGCATTGCGCAAAGGTATTATCTTTAACTGGGCGTTTGTTTTTTTTAAAAACTTTTTATTGACTTCAAAGGGTTTTAGAGTTAGAATTTGGTATAAAGGTATGATGTTTCGGGGTGGTGCAAAGTTCTATTAATAGATATTAATGATTATTATCTAGAAAAGGATATAATTTATATTACCTTGTTTTATTACATATTGATTATAAAATTTATAAAGGGGTGTTAATGTGAATAATTTTAATTGGAATTTTCCTACAGAACTAGCTTATGGTGAAGGTAGAATCAATGAAGTTGGTGAGATAGCAAAAACTCATGGAAAAAAAGCTATGATTGCAACTTATGCAAGAGGTGGATTTTTAGATTCAATTATAGATACTGTTGAGACTTCATTAAAAAATGCTGGAATAGAGTTTGTAACATTTACAGGAATCGAGCCTAATCCGAGAGCTCAAACTATAGATAAGGCCATTGAGAAATTTAAAGCTGAAAAATGTGACCTTGTTATTGCCCTTGGTGGAGGAAGCGTTATTGATGGTTCTAAATATATAGCTGCCACTAGTTTTTCTGGAGGAAAAGCATGGGACTACGTTGTCCTAGGAGATAGAGTACCTAGAGAATATACAGGAGCCTACCCAATTGTATCTATTCCTACAATTTCTGCTTCTGGTTCTGAGTGTAATGCCGGTGGAGTTTTAACTAATGCTGAAACAAATGAAAAAAGTTTCTCAAGATCTCCTTACAGATTTCCTAAAGTAGCCATCGTTGATCCTGAACTTCTAACCTCTGTTCCTTTGAGTATTACCAAAGATAGCTGTGTAGATATCTTTTCTCACTTAATTGAACATTATTTATCTAGTCATGCAGAATCTGAGTTTGCAGATAGGATGACAGAAGGGATGATCCTCACGTTGAAGGAAAATTTTGATAAAATTATTAATAATCTTGCCGATACTGAGGTTAGAGGTCAATTAGCTCTGTGTTCCATATTTGGATGGTCTGGGATTCAGGCACTCGGAAGAACGGGATCTATCCCAATGCACTCGATAGAGATGCCTTTAAGTGCTATTTATGATTTACCTCATGGGAGAGGAATGACTATAGTTATACCACCTTACCTTGAATTAATGGCTGACGTGTTACCTCACAGATGGGCCAAACTAGCAAGAAGATGTTTTGATGTAACAGAGCAGGATGATTTGAAAGCTGCAAAAATGCTTTCTGGTAAGGTTGTAGAATGGCTAAAGTCTACAGAGTCTTATTTAACTCTTTCTGATGTTAACATCCCAGAGGATCAGTTTGAAAAAATGGCTGATGATGTAGTTAGAATGTTCCCAGGTTCTGAACCTAACACAACTACAGGTCCAAGACCAGTTACGAAGGAAGAGATTATTAAAGTTTATAACATGTGTAAATAGCATTTATAGATAATGTAAGACTTTGGTGTATTTTCCAAAACTTAATTACTGAATAAACCGGCAGACTCTCTAGAGTAAATATTCTGAGGGTCTGTTTTTATATTTAATTGCCGATTGTCTAAGAAACTGATCTAATTTCAAGACTCCTATCAATTTCCTATCTAGATAGTTTACTATAAAATATAGCATATCTCTAGGATATACTCCCTTGGATTAACCTTATAAACTTTCTAGCAGCCTCATCTCTATAAAAAACGTAACAGAATTATCCAGTTTTACCAATAATGTTACATAAAATAAATTTTTGAAGTATTTTTTTATAAATTGATCCGAATATGAGTAAAAGAAAGGCATCTTTTCATTTTAAATTATCCTTATGAATTCCTTTATTTACAACCTTACTCTCCTTTAGGATAGTATCTATCATTTGGATAAATGGGTAATACTCTTATTTTAAGGAAGTTAAAACAGGAAAAATAATGACATAAAAAATTAATTGGATAATTATAAAGAGAGCTTATCCTCCTAAAAGAAAACAACATACGCTTCTAATTACTCAATAAAGGCAGGCTCTCAAAAGAAGGGACCTGCCTCTATACTTTATTTCATCCTTTTGTTATACATCATCTCATTCAAGGAATACAGTGCATCGGTTATTCCCTCAGGAGTGGCCTCAAAATCCACGGCATCGTCCTCATCTATCGAGATCATTTTAGCAGATGCCACAGCATCCTGATTGGCGGCCAAAAATATGAAGTCCCAATTATATCTTTCCTTTTGTCGTTTGATCCTAGATCCTATCTGCTCATAGGTGTATTCTTTACTGTCATTTTCAAGTCCGTCTGTAAGAATTGAGACAATCACTTTTTCAGGCCTGTCTTCCTCGGGAGTATCACTTAGCCGCTCGCCGACGCTGTCTATGGTTCTCCCTATGGCGTCTAACATGGCAGTTGTCCCACCCGGGACATAGGTGGTATCATTTAAAAATGGTACAGTCTGAAGATCCTTTCTATCGTAGACAATCTTGTAGTCATCATTGAAAAGTACAAGTGTGAGAGCCGCTTCACCGTCAAACTTTCTTTGCCCCTCAATAAAACTGTTGAATCCACCTATAGCATCACTCTTTATGGCCTCCATAGACCCAGACCTGTCGATGATACATATGATCTCATGGTATTTCTCTTTCATTACAAAGCCTCCTTTTTTATTTCGATAAATAACTCAAATTGCTACTTGGAAGAAAATTTTATGAATTGCTGAATTTATAAGAAGTCGTTACTTTTCTCTTGAAAGAAAAGTAACCAAAAGTTCAAGCCCGTGAAAAATCAGCTAAATGCCCTTGGAAATCCAATAGCAATAAGGAAACTCAGAAAACAAGTTTCTGAGAACCAGAAAATATACTCGTATCACTCGTTATTTTTTGGCTATTCGCTACGCTCAAACAGTCGATTTTTTCTAAGGATTTCACTGCAGTTATTCTTAACGCTGATTTTATCAATGGCAAGGGAAAAGAGATAAAAACCTCTCGCAAAAGAAAGCATATATAGTTTGGTTTTAACTCTGTAAAACTCCCTCTTTTTCTCTGCGTCCTCTGTGACCAAAGTCTTTTGTCCTTATTCGTGTTAATTTTCCTATCTTTTATTAGTGTCCATTCGTGACAAAATCTTTTGATTCTGATATTCAGATAAATTCAATACTTTATTTTGAAATAAAAGAGCAACTCAAGTTAAATAACATCAATATATTTATCCCTAAATCAATTTTCTCCCAGTCTTGAATAATTCCTCTATTGAAATCTATTGAAAAAAATAATATATAAAAAAATTTTTTTGTATTTTTTTGTATATGAAATATAGTAGTCGGAAAAATAAAGAGGGATGGAAAATGGAAAGAAGATTTAAACTTATTAATGAAAAGGATATAAAAAGTAAGGGTGACTATGTCCTGTACTGGATGCAGGGGAGCCAGAGGACGAGATACAACCACTGTCTAGAGTATGGGGTGATAAGAGCCAACGGGATGAAAAAACCTCTCATAGTTGTTTTTAATCTTGTAGACTGCTATCCTGATGCCAATGAGAGGCATTACTCTTTTATGCTTGAGGGACTGAGCGATGTTAAAAAAGCCCTTGAAGCCAGGAAAATAGAATTTTATATTCTTCACGGGGACATGGTAGAAAATATAATAAAGGCAGCCCAAGATGCAGTATTTTTAATATGTGATAAGGGGTATATGAATATCCAGAAAAAATGGAGGTCTGAAATAAGCTCAAAGATAAAATGTCAGGCTGTGGAGATAGACACCAACCTTGTGGTACCGGTGGAAGAGGCATCACAGAAAGAAGAGTATGCTGCAAGGACAATAAGGGAAAAGATCAAAAGGCAGCTAGATGAATTTTTATATGATTTTGAAAAAGTAAAATACTCGGTTAATAGGGGTTATAACAAGAAGTTTTGTTTTTATGAGAATAATTTAAATAAAGATATAGATAACATAGGTAAGGTTCTTGAAAATATGAAACTAGACAAGAGTGTTTCCAAGTCTTCTTTTTTTTACGGAGGAGAAATCGAGGCCAAGAAAAGGCTGGAGAAATTTATAGAGATAAAACTAGATAGCTATAGCGAAAAAAACAGTGATCCCGGAGAGGATAATGTATCAAAACTTTCTCCCTATCTGCATTTTGGAAATATATCTCCTGTGGAGATAGCACTGGAATTATTGAAGGTCAAAAATGAAATTAATAGTGGGAGTATAGAGGATTTTTTGGAGGAGCTTATAATAAGAAGGGAGCTTTCCCACAACTTCATATATTATAATGAAGGATATGATAAATGGGAGGGAATAAGCTACCCATGGGCATATGAAACTTTAGAAAAACATCTGACTGATAAAAGGGAAAATATATATAGCTTGGAAAAACTGGAAAAATACGAAACTCATGACATATACTGGAATGCAGCACAAAAAGAGATGGTGATCACTGGGTTTATGCACGGATATATGAGGATGTACTGGTGCAAAAAAATCCTAGAGTGGAGTAAGACTCCAAAAGAGGCCTACGAAAGAACTATATATCTGAATAATAAGTATTTCCTAGACGGAAGAGACCCCAACTCATATACAGGGGTGGCCTGGTGTTTTGGTAAACATGACAGGGCCTGGAAGGAACGGGATATATTTGGAAAGATAAGGTATATGAATTTTGAGGGTCTCAGAAGGAAATTTGATATGGATAAATATGTAAAAGGTATAGAAAAACTTTGATATATCAATCTAAGTTGCTCTTTTATTTTAAATTAAAGTATTGAATTTATTCGCAAACCTGTGTTACTTTCTTTTCTTGATAAAAGAAAGTAACCAAAGAAAATCAAGAATTTTCAAATGTCTAGGAAGTAGATATTTCTTTTATCGCCTTTGTGAGCTACAGTCCTCGGTTCCCTGCTCATCCACTGGATAAGGTGTTTCATAGTCGCTGACGCTCCTTGAACTCCCTTAACTTATTCTGTAGAACGGCTGAGTGCAGGTTCTTTCCTGTATAAGCCCTGCGACTTGAAAATTCAAAAAACAGGAAATGATATAAGCCTAAATTAAAAACATGTGCATAGTTATCTTAATTTTTGACTATTCTTAACGCTGATTTTGTCAATGGCAAGGGAAAAGGGATAAAAAACCTCTCGCAAAAAAAAACATTTATAGTTTTGCTTTTAATTCTGTGAAACTCCCTCTTTTTATCTGCGTCCTCTGTGACCAAAAGATTTTGTTATTATTCGTGTTAATTTCCCTATCTTTTATTGGTGTTCATTCGTGATAAAATCTTTTGACTTTAATATCGCTCTCCTCGTGATACTCTCTTCTTTTCTCTGTGACCAAAAGGTTTTATCCTTATTCGTGTTAATTTCCTTATCTTTTATTAGTGTCCATTCGTGACAAAATCTTTTGACTCTAATATTCTTGTAAATTCAGTAATTTATTAGAATTTCTTTAAGTAGCAAATTGAGTTATATTAGGATATTGAAATATAGGGGGTAAAAATGGAAAATGTCTATACTGAAAAAATAAAAATTGGTATGTCATCATGTATGTACGGAGCTAGGGTGAGGTACAACAGTAAAGGCTGGGAGATGCTAGGATACCTTCATAGAGAGCGTTCAAATTATCTCTGGACTCCTGTGTGCCCAGAAGTAATGAGTGGAATGGGTGTTCCTAGATCTCCCATAAGGCTCGTGGGAGGAAACGGTGAAGACTTCTGGATAGGAAATGCGAGGGTTAAAAACAGAGAGGGGAGAGATGTCACCTCTATGCTCGGAAAGGGTGCTTTGGCATGCTATGAAACCCTCGAAAGAGCAGAGGTAGACGCCTATATATTCATGGAGGGAAGCCCTAGTTGCGGGGTATATAGGACTACTCTGAAAAACCAGAGACTGGGGAAGCCGCCTGGGATATTTGGGGCACTTCTTTTAAACAGGGGATATTTCCTTATACCTGCTCAGGACCTTCAGAGCCCTGTGAAGTGGTGGGACTGGAGAAGGAGACTCACCGCCTTTGTCTGGCTGAAAAAACAAGAGGTCACTCAGGTGAAAGACCTCTACGAAGTTTGGCATATCTTGAAATTTCTGTGTCAGGAACTTGATGAAAAAAGTGCAAGGGATCTGGGGCACAGGATAGGAAGTTTTAAGCAAGATGTAGGAGAGGAAGTTGTTGCAGAGGTTAAGAATGAAATTTTTGAAATTTTGAGGAAGCCCTCTGACGTGAAAAGGGTGAAGCAGTGGTTGTGGAAAAACTATACCCATCTAAAAAAATCCAAGGGGATAAGTATAGAGGATGTGTGTTCTCCTGAAGTCCTTAGAAACATGACACATATTGCAGAAGAGATGATACATGTTGAGATAGAGTCGAGAGATAAGGGCCTTATCTTTGGGAGTTCTCCTATAAACTACAAACCCTCTAGATAAAAGAGGGCTTGTAGTTTTTTTATTATTCTAATTTTGATAATCTTAAAGAGTCTTTCTGATTTTTAAAAAGTAGTATTTAAAAAGGCTCATCTCAACTATGGCTATTTTTATTCCATTTCCATCTTCTACAATTTTATAGAGCTTCAGTTCCTTATTTTTGAAGAAAAAGGTGTGCTTTGCAAAATCTGAAACACCGTATCTAAGATCAGGAATTTTTCTATTTATTCCACTAAAAATAACATATCCGTTTTTAATTTCAGTTTTATTTCCTGCAGAGTCAGGAACTCCAGCTCCGAATGACTTGAATCTTGTTCGATCAAGAGTAATATTGTACTTTGAATCAATTTTGAAAATTTCTTCCCAAGGCTGGAGCTCAACAGAGTGCATCCATTTTATGGTGAATTCGTTGCTAGGATTTACTTCTTCTATAAAGATTATAGAATCCTTTGAAAGGTCTTTTATTGTCAGGATTTTCTTAAGAAGTAAAGTAGTGTAGAGAGAAAGTAAAATTAATAATAATATAGGAATTTTTTTTATGATAGACATTTTATGCTCCTTTTTTTTTTTTAACCTAAAAGATACAATTTTGATTTCCACGAAAGATTTGCTCTTTTAAAATATATTAACATAATCAGACCTTTTACTGTAGATAATAATAGATGAGTTAAAGAATTGCCTGAAAATAAATTTAGGTAATATTGACATAAAAAAATCCCTCCCCCAATTACATAGATACAACGGTATCATTTAGTAATCAAGAGAAGGATTCAAAAATACAAAAATACTTTACACTCCCTTTTTGTGGGAAAATAAAGTGGTCCATCTGACACACCAATCCATTTTTTAAGCAATAAATACTGGTTTTTTTATCTTTTCTATTATTTTGACTCCAGCTTCTCCTATTAATTTTTCCACCAAGAATAAGTGTTTTAAGTTTCCTAGTACTAACATATCAAACTCTTTGGCACAGTCCAATATAATCTCGTCAACGGGACCTTCTTCAAAAATATATTCTATTTTTTTTTCAATCTTTTCCAGATAAAAAGTTAAATCTTTTACCGCTTCTTGGCTAATGTTTACGGTAATAGCCTTAAATTCATTTACTTTTTTAAAAGCATTTATAAAGTCAAATACAGATTTATTGACTTCAAGACCCTGATTATCAGCAATCAGGATTTTATCGAGAGAGTATCTATCTAAATCTGGGACTAATATAATAGGTTTATGATGTTTTTTTAAAATCTCTTTTAGATTGTGGTTTATTTTATCTGTTTTAGAGACTATCGCCAAATCAAATAGTTTTAATTCATTCAGAAAAACTTCAGACATATCACCATTCTTGGAATAAAATTTGTAATTTTGAAACAAAGATAAAAATTTTTCTTTTATTCTTTCTTCTGTTTCCATGGCTTTTTTAATTTTCAACTCATGATCAATTTTTCCGCCCCTGATATCATAGTCTACGCCAGCACCATAAGAATACTCCTCTATAGCTGGCTGGATGTAGACTCCTACAATTTCAACGTTCGGATAATTTTCTATGATCATTTTACCGTATCTAGCTAGATGCTCAACCTTTGCTTCATTGTCTAATGTCACCATTACTCTGTTTAACAAATTGATCGCCTCCTTCTTTATTGAGAAAATATTTTTTAGATTTCTTATTTCAATATTTAAGCTCATATAAGCTATATCAAGTAAGTTCCCAATAAGTCATTTTTTTTACAATTATGCATTTAACTTAAGTTAGGAAATGATGGAAAGTGACCATCAAATAGAGATATCTGATGGCCGTAAATTTTTGACTTAATTATCTTTAAAAATTAGTAGCCCAATTTTCTTGAAATTTCAGAGCAAGTTTTGAGAAGTTCTGCAGATTCGCAGTCAATGTCCCTGTCTTCAGAAAAAAGGCCTGAGATGCTTACTGCTCCAACTACATTTTTTGTAGAGTCAAAGACCGGGGCCCCTATACAGAGCATATGCTCCTCTATCTCCCTGTTATCAATGGCATATCCTATAGTCCTTATTTTTGTCAGTTCTTTGATAAGCTCCTCTTTTGAAAGGGTGTGCTGAGTTTTTTTTTCAAAAGACTGCATACTTATAAGACTGTCAATTTTTCCAGGTTGAAAAAATGCCAACATAGCTTTTCCCAGGGAGGTACAGTACATGGGATTCGTGCTTCCTATCCCAGCGGTGGTGATAATAGCTTTCTCAGATTCATGTTTTGATATATAGACAATTTCACCGTCGTTTTCCACAGCATAAAAGACGGTTTTCCCGGTTTTTTCTGCAAGTTCCTGCATAGGTTTGTCTATAATTTTGAAGATCTCTTTATTTCTGGAATAGCTGTTTCCTATCTGGAAACTTTTTAGACCTATTTTGTATAGATTCAGTTCTCCGAGATTCTTTTCTAAAATTTCCAGATGGACCAGAGTCTCCAAAATATCATAGGCACTGGTCTTTGGAATTTTCATTATCTCGCTAATCTCTTTGACGGTCAGCCCGTTCTTTTCTTTTGATAAAAGTTCTAATATTTCAACGGTTCTTTCAACAGTTCTGTTTATCTTCATAGCTCTTACCTCAAATCTTAAATTTTTACAGATATTATATCATAAAAATTTTAAAACGGGATTATCTACCTACATCATAACCGATTCCCTTAAACAGTCTTTCTATTTCCTCTTTCGTGACTATATTTGTATCTCCTGGGATTGTGTGCTTTAAGACGGCTGAAGCAGTAGCAAATTCGATTTTATAGTTATCAGTAGCATCTACCAAATATGAGTATAAAAATCCTGATGTAAATGCATCTCCACTTCCCACTCTGTCTATTATATCCACTTCATATTCTTTAGAAATCTCTATATCCTTTCCGTTGAAAACGAATCCGCTGTATAAATTTTTGGATGCAGAGACCACATTTCTCACAGATGAAACTATATACTTAAAGTTATACTTTTCCATAACTTTTGGATAAAGGGTCTTATAACATCCTAGAATGTTTTCTCCGATGTACCCCTCTCCCATTGGGATCCCTAGTATATTTATAAAGTCCAGGTAACCTGCAAAAGCGATGTCTACATATTTTAATACTCTTTCTATTCCTATGGATGCGTCTTTTAGAGACCACATTTTACTTCTGTAGTTAAAGTCAAAACTAACTGTTATTCCTTTCTCTTTTGCTTTTTTCATGAAAAGCTCAGCTAATTCAAGGGTTTCTGGGCTAACGGCCAGGGTTATTCCAGATACATGGAAAAGAGAGACACCCTCAAAGATAGCATCAATATCAAATTCGTCTTTAGATACAGTTGAGAATGCAGAATACTTTCTGTCATAGAGAACTTTGCTGCTTCTCACAGAAAAACCAGTCTCTAGAAAATATGTTCCTATTTTTTCTCCCCCTCTTGCAACAAAAGAGGTATCTACACCGTAACTTTTGGCGTGACGCAGGGCAGCATCCCCTAGTTCATTTGCAGGTGCCTTTGTGACAAGTCTTGCATCAACTCCGAGATTAGCAAGGTCTACAGCCACATTTATCTCTGCTCCACCGTAATTTACTTCAAAGGAAGTGGAATTTACAAATCTTTGATTTCCAGGAGGGGAAAGTCTCAAAAGGATCTCTCCCAAAGTAACGACCTTCTTTTTCATAATTATCCATTCACCTCTTCTCTTGTTACTTTTACTTTATTAACGAACTCTTTTGATTTTGAAACGATATCTTGGAAGGAACCATTGGTGAGCTGTCCACCTACACCTACTGCGATAACTCCGTTTTTTATCCACTGGTCTACATTTTCCAGACTAACTCCTCCTGTTGGCATTATGTTTACCTGTGGCAGAGGGGCTTTTACCGCCTTTACAAATGAAGGTCCAAAGGCACTTCCAGGGAACATCTTAATTATGTCACATCCTGCCTCCATAGCAGTAATAATCTCAGTTATGGTCATGCAGCCAGGCATATATGGTACTTGATATCTGTTGCATAATCTTGCAGTAGCTTCGCTGAATCCAGGTGAGACTACATACTCCGCTCCCGCTAGTATTGCGATTCTAGCAGTTTCAGGGTCTAGAACACTTCCTGCTCCAACAAGGAGTTTTTCTGAAGGGATAGTCTTTTTTAATTCCTTTATAACTTCCGTAGCCCCTGGAACTGTGTAGGTAACCTCAACAGCTGGGATGCCACCCTCTATACAAGCCTTTGAAGTATTGATAGCCTCTTCAAGATTTTCTCCTCTAATAACAGCAACGACACCTACATCTTTGATTTTTTTTAATATTTCAAATTTTTTCATTTCTCCTCCTTGTTCATATATACGAATTAAAAATACAAATACGTTTAATAAGATTTTAGTTTTTTTCTACAGTTTTGTCAAGGTTAAAATAAAAATAATACTCAGTGGAAAATTTAGCATAATATATAGAAGATTATAAAAGGTTTGAGAGTCACTTTTGTTTTGTTTGGTGCATTTCCTGTTGCGTTGATTTTTATGAAAAAAGGCGTTAAGTTTTCAAATGTGATAATCTTCATGGGTGCCTGGTCCACCACAAAGATCCCGATGTTTCTTTTTGAGATGGGATTACTTGGAAAAAAGTTTGCTCTTATAAGGCTTGTGCTGAGCATAATAGCTATAATCAAATAGCTTATACGATTTCTTCTATACTGAGTGACAGAGAAAAGGAAGAAGTTTACCCAAAAGCTGAGGAACCGAATTAAACAGTTTAAGGTGTAATATTAAGACAAAAATTCAAATGGGAAGTATCCAGAATTACGAGTAAGCTAAATTCAAAACCATAAAAAAGAGGCTAATCCCAAGGGTTAAGCCTCTTTTTTTATAAAGAGTGTGAAGGGGAGCCCATATTAATTTTGGCCTACTGATATTTTATACATCATATTTTTATAAAATCAACTTTTCTGTTTTTAAATATGCTGAGGTAATTTTGATCCAAAGAAGAAAGAAGTTCTCTGGCTTCTTTCCAATAAATAGCTATGTTTTCTTTTGTATGGGCATCTGATCCGAAAGAGATGATCTCTCCTCCTAACTCAAAATACCTTTTCAATATTTCTCTGCTAGGATGGAACTCTTTTTTGTTTTTCAATCTGTAAGAACTGTTTATCTCTATCCCTTTTCCCTTTGAGATTAGATTTTTCAATATTCCATCCAAAATATCCTGTATTTCAAAATATCTGAATCCCTTTTTTTCGAAAGAACCGTATCTAATTATGTAGTCTAGATGAGCCCAGCAGTCAAAATCATCAAATTGTCTGATGCTCTCGTGCATATATTTGAAGTATTTCAGATAAGATTCTAATCTATCGATCCCATCAAAATATTTTGGCAGGGAAGGGCTGATATTATCCACCCTGTGAGTTGAAGCCAGGACATAGTCAAAGGGGAAGCTGTTTACAACTTTTGAAAATCCATCCAACCTGTCATTTAAAATTCCAAGTTCTATTCCTAATCTCAACTCTATCTTGCCATGATATTTTTTTTTGATTTTTTCATATTCCAATAGATAGTTTGAATAGTCTATCCTATCCCTGTCTTCGGTCAATTCAAAATGATCTGTAAAACAGATCTCTTGAACATTTTTATTTATGGCTGACTCTGCTATTTTTTCCATGCTGTCTCTTCCATCGTGTGACCAGTTTGTGTGTATATGATAATCTGTTAGATACATTAGAACTTCTCCTTATTGTATTATGCATAAAAATTTTTACTGGAAGTATCCTGGGTATTTTTTATGGAGTATCTCAAGTTTTGGAAGAACATTTTTTAGGTGCTCATTGATAATCTTATCGACTTTTTCTACGGAACGGTTTTCAATTATTTCGATTATGGTTTTGTGATGTTCTAAAATAGTTTCTGTACTTATTTTTTCTATGGCATCAATTACCCTTAGACGGTTATAGTGGGTATTCAGCTGCTCTATCAAAGTCCAGATCCTGTTTTTTTTACATCCTTCAAATATAAGTTTGTGGAAGCTATTGTCTAACTTATAAAATTCCATGGGGTCAGAACTTAACTCTACGATTATTTTCTGAAATTCATAAAGTTTTTTTACCTCTTCAAGGGTATCCACAGGAAAATCTTTACACGCAAGTTTTAAAACTTCTCTTTCCATTATCTCTCTTGCGAAAATTCCTTCCTGCACCAGGTCTAATTCAATATGTGAAACAAAGGAACCTCTTTGAGGATAGATGTTCATAAGTCCCTCCTGGGATAATTTTATGAAAGCCTCCCTTATAGGGGTTCTGCTGACACTTAAAATTCCAGCGACTTCAGTTTCACTTAACCCCTCTCCTGGTTTTAGACGAAGTTCTAAAATATTTTCTTTTAGGACCCTGTAGACGAATTCTCTGTTATTTTCATTTTTTTTCTTCTCTTTTCTGATGAGATCCATAATATACTCCTCATATTATTTTCTAAATTTTTTTAAAATAAAAAACACTTCTCATACAAGTATACTACCATATCTCTATTTTGAAAAGTGAATTTAAGAATTTTTTATAAAAAACAACTCCTTGAGTAACTATATTCAACTAAATAGTACGTAAAGAGCACTCTAAAACCATAAAAAGTTCAAAAAAATTTGACATTCGAGAAAAAGCACAGTAGTATACAAGTGTGGCAGACAAAAGAAAAATGATATTTTAAACTTTAAATACAATTAGGAGGAAATTTGATGAAAGCTTTGTGCGTGACAGAAGCTAAAAAATTAGAGTTCTTGGATAGGGAAAAACCGGAACTGAAAAGTAAAAATGATGTTCTTGTAAAAATAAAGGCTGTGGGGATATGCGGATCCGATGTGCATATCTATCACGGAACCAACCCCCTGGCAACATATCCTAGGGTGATAGGGCATGAATTTTCAGGAGAAGTAGTGGGTATAGGAGATAGTGTCACAAAAGTAAAAATAGGAGACAGGGTAGCTATCGATCCAGTGACAAGCTGTGGAGAGTGCTACGCATGCAGGACAGGAAATACAAATGTATGCCAGTCCCTAGAAGTAAGCGGAGTACACACAGACGGCGGAATGCAGGAATACATAGTGGTAAAAGAGAACAGAGCATTTAAGTTTGATCCTGAAATATCCTGGGAAGAGGGGGCCCTAATAGAGCCTTTCACAATAGCAGCTCAGTCTACTTCCAAAGGAGATATCAGAGAAGGAGACACGGTATTTATAATGGGGGCAGGTCCTATAGGACTCGGTATTTTACAGGTGGCAAAATTAAAAGGTGCAAGATGTATGATATCGGATTTTAATGAATACAGGCTAGAGATTGCCAAGAGTCTTGGGGCAGATTATGTATTTAGTCCGGCAAAAGAGGATGTTTTTAAAGCAGTTGAAAATTTTACAGGTGGTGAGGGAGCCAATGTGGTAATTGATGCAGTATGTATTCCACAGACCTTTGAACAGGCAGTTCTTGTAGCATCTCCTGCGGGAAGAGTTGTGCTACTAGGATTCCACGCAGAGCCTTCTAAAATAGCCCAGTTGAACATAACTAAAAAGGGATTAGAAATAAAAGGTTCTAGACTTCACGCCAATAAGTTTCCTGAAGTGATAGAATGGTTTGAAAAAAATAAAGTAGATGCAGGTAAACTTATATCGCATAGATTTAAGATAGAGGACATTCAAGGGGTGTTTGATCTTATAGAAAATGATCCTAGTAAAGTTTGTAAAATTGTAGTTACTTTATAGGCAGGGAGGGAAAAAATGATTTATGGAAATATAGAAAATCCTGGGGACATGAGTATATATCCAGAGGCCATACAAAGAGCAGTGAAATACCTCAAAGAGACAGATCTTGTGAATAAAAAAGCCGGGGTTTATGAACTCCAGGGAAAAGATATGTATGTACAGGTTCTAGACCTGGAGACAGCTAGTAGGGAGGATAAAAAGCCTGAAGTTCATAGAAAATATATAGATGTACAGTGTTTGATCTCAGGAAGAGAAAGAATCGGATTTGCAGTGGACACCGGTAAAAACAAGCCTATAGGTGACTATAATGAAGAAAGAGACATACTTTTTTACGAAGAGTGTCATGGTGAATCTGAGATGATAATGACTCCGGGAACCTTTGCGGTATTTTTTCCACACATTGTTCACAGGCCAGCCTGCAACGATGGAGGAGTATCAAAAATAAGAAAAATTGTTATTAAAATAAATAAAGATATTTTATAGGGGGTTGACCAATGCTAGATGAAGTGAGATGGGGAATGATCGGTACCGGTGCAGTTACCGAGGTAAAAAGTGGACCGGGGCTCTATAAATCTCAAGGGTCGAAACTTATAGGGGTATACAATTTAGATTTTGACCAGGCCAAAGACTATGCTAAGAGACATAATGTAGAAAAAATTTATAAAAGCGTAGAGGAAATGCTAAAGGACAGAGACATAAACGCTGTATATGTAGCAACTCCACCGAAATTTCATCATGAATATGCTATAAAAATATTAAAAGCAGGAAAGATCCCCTATGTGGAAAAACCAATTGCCACAAATTATGAGGACTGCTTGGAAATAAAAGCCCTTTCTGAAGAACTTAAAATACCGGTTTATGTGGCATTTTACAGAAGGGGTGTGGAAAAATTCCTAAAAATAAAGGAACTTTTGGATAAAAAAGTACTAGGAGATATCAGACATGTATATGTGACCCAAATCATGCCTGTAGAAGAAAGTGAACTAGATAAAGACAGACTCCCTTGGAGAGTAATACCTGAAATTTCTGGAGGAGGTAAGTTTCTAGACATGGGAGTGCATGTACTAGACTGTCTCATCATGTATTTTGGAGAAATAGAGACAATGAAAGGATTTGTAGAAAACAAAGGTGGATATTATAAGGTTGATGACACTGTAGTTGCTACATTCAAATTTAAAAATGGTATCGTAGGAGCGGGAACCTGGTGCTATGTTGCAGACAAAAATATAAATGAAGTCCAGATAGTGGGAGAGAAGGGAAGAATTACCTATGATGGACTATCGGCGAAGAGGTTTACCTTGGAGATAAATGGAAAAGTTGAAACCTTCGAATTTGAAGAACCTGAACATGCAGCAATGCCTTTTCAGCAGGCAATAGTGAATGAACTCATTGGGAAGAAAAAGAGTGAGGCAAGTTTTGCACAGTCTATGAATACAGTGAAAATAACAGATGAACTACTTAAAGAATACAGGGAGGGAATGAAATAATGCTTAGAGTAAAATATGATGACATGGTAAAAGAATTTGAAAGAATACTGGTAAAAAAAGGATACGATCTTGAGACTGCAAACAGGAGTGCAAGATTATTTGCTGACAATAGTTTAGATGGGATATACTCTCATGGGGTAAACAGATTTCCAAGAGTAATATCCTACATTGATAAGGGCTATATCAAAATAGATGCCAAAGCAACTGTGGAGGCAAGTATAGGTTCTTTTGAAAGATGGAATGGAAATCTAGCAATGGGAAATACAAATGCACAGGATGCCATGAATAGAGCGATAGAATTAGCCAGAGAAAATGGAATAGGAATAGTAGCAATCAAAAATACAAATCACTGGATGAGAGGTGGAACATTTGGATGGCAGGCTGCAGATGCGGGTATGATAGGTATTTGCTGGACCAATACCATGCCTAATATGCCAGCTTGGGGCACAAAAGAGAGAAATATAGGAAATAATCCATTTGTAATGGCCATCCCGAGAAGCAACAAGGAGCACGTAGTAATAGATTGTGCCATGGCTCAGTTTTCTTACGGAAAAATAGAGCAGACGAAGATAGAAGGAAAGCAGCTCCCTGTAGCTGGAGGGTTTGACACTGAAGGAAAAATTTCGACAGATCCTGTAGAAATAGAAAAAACGTGGAGGGTATTACCAATGGGATTCTGGAAAGGATCTGGGATGTCAATTGCCCTTGACCTAATTGCAGCAGTATTATCTGGTGGTAACTCAGTAACATCTATAGGGAAAAATTGTGAAGATGAATATGGGCTATCTCAAGTATTAATTGCGATAGATCCATCTCAGATGAACAGTATAAATATGACAGATGACATTATCAATGAAGTATTAGAAAGCATAAAAGCTTCAGAAGCCTCTGACCCCAATGGTCAAATATTCTATCCAGGGGAAATGGAGATGAGAACAAGGAAAGATAACACTGAAAACGGTATTCCAGTTGTGGAAGATATTTGGAACAAAATAATATCTATGTAAATAATCTTTTTAAAAGGCTATAGCCTTTAATAAAAAAAAGGAGGAAATAAAAATGAAAAAAATACTAGGGATATTATCACTTGCCTTAGCGTTAGGTTTTGCAGGGTGCGGATCTAAGGAAAAATCTGAAACTGGGGTACAGCAGCCCATAACGCTGAGAGTGGCACACAATCAGACATCTCTTGATAATCCATACCAATATGGACTTAATAAATTTGCAAGTGAATTAGAAAGGTTATCGGGAGGAACAATGAAAGCGGAAGTTTTCCCTGGAACTCTCGGGACAAACGAATCTGAACTAGCTATGAAACTGACTACTGATTCTGTAGATATGGTTGTGGCTTCACCAGGATTCATGTCAGGAACTGGCGTAAAGGAATTTGAGATTCTTTCACTTCTTTATCTCTTTGATAGTTTTGATCACTGGGAAAGTGTAATTGACGGAGAGTTTGGAGACAAGATGAAGGATATAATTACTGAAAAAACAAATAATGACTTTAAAGTAGTGGGGTACTACTCATCAGGAGTGAGAAACTATTATGGTAAAAAGCCAATTTATGAGCCGTCAGATGCTAAGGGACTTAATATCAGAGCACAGGGTTCTCCTGTACAACAGGCCTTCTGGAAGAAAACAGGAGCTAATCCTATCTCTGTGGGATGGCAAGAGTTATACCAGGCTCTAAACACAGGTACAGCAGATGCAGCTGAAAATGATCATACCAACATGATGCTAAAAGAGCACCATAAAACTCCAAATGGTAAATATACTTCACTTACGGCTCATGACTACACAACTAGACTTCTTCTTATGAACGGTCATAATTTCGACAAATATACACCTGAACAGCAAAAATGGATTTTAGAAGCAGCAAAAGCTTCGGTAGCAGAAGAAAGAGCGGTAACGTACAAAATGCTCGATGAGTCAAAGGCTAAGATATTAGCTGACGGTGGAGAGATAAACGAGGTTAATCTTAAAGCCTTTAAAGCAATTGCTAAACCTATTCAAGACGAATACGCTAAGAAAAACGGTTTGGAAGATTTATTGGAATTAACAAGAAAATAGTAACATAGGGAACCTGAGGGCTATTGAAAAATGGCCCCCGGTCTTTACAGAGGGGGAACATGATATGATAGCAAAACTATCAAAAGAGATTCAAAAACTCCAGCTAGGAGTTGGGGTTGTTTGTATAAGTATATTTTTTATAGCAATAGTAATACAAGTTTTCTGTAGATATGCAGGGATAATGGTAACATGGACTGGGGAAGTTAGTGAGTATGCCTTTACCTGGGCGGTATTTATGGGTGCAGGAGTAATGGCCTATGAAAATCAGCACTTTGCCTTTACAAGTGTATTGGATAAATTAAGCGGGAAGAATAAAATAATTTTAAAGATTTTTATTTCGATAATGGTTCTACTTTTTTCGGTAGCTATTCTCTATTATGGAGTTATTATTACTAAAAAATTCTGGAATTACAAATGGATCAGTTTACCAGAAGTTAAAATGGGATATACTTGGCTTTGTGTTCCTCTATTAGGCTTTACATCTACGGTCTACAGCATTGATCACATTATGGGACATATAAGAGAACTCATGGGTAAAGAGGCAACTAAGGTAGAAAGAGGGGGTGTAAAATAATGACTCAGATAACATTAATAGTGATATTTTTAGGACTTATAGCAGTTGGAGTTCCTATCTCATTCGTTATTGGAATAGTAGCCTTTACAGGAGTAATGCTAATACCAGGTCTAAGTGGTATAGTGGTATTCATGAAAATGTTTACAGGCCTTGGGTCTTTTGTATTATTAGCAGTACCTCTGTTTATACTTGCAGCAAACCTGATGAATCATGGCTCTATCTCCAAAAGGCTAATAGATCTCTGTATAGCCCTAGTTGGGCATATAAGAGGAGGACTGGCACATGCAAATATACTGGTGTCTATGATATTTGCCGGAGTATCAGGATCTTCTCAGGCTGATACAGCAGGAGTCGGTAAAATTCTTATTCCACAGATGGAAGATAATGGCTATGATAAAGAGATTTCCGTAGGGGTAACTGCAGCATCCTCTACTCTGGGAAGTATCATTCCCCCGAGCATAACAATGGTTGTTTATGCGGGGATAGCAAATGTATCCACAGGAGCTCTATTTTTTGTGGGCTTACTACCTGGAGCTATATTAGGAATATCAATGATGGCGATAGTCTACTTTGCGAGTTTGAAAAATGACTATGGCAAAGAGGAAAAAGCACCTTTGAAACATGTTCTTGGATTATTTAAAGAGAGTTTCCTTGCTTTACTAACACCGGTCATCATAATAGGCGGAATTATTTCTGGGGCCTATACGCCAACAGAAGCAGCGGCCTTTGCCTGTGTATATGCATTGGTGATCGGAATGTTTTACTATAAGACTATCAAGGTAAGGGACTTACCTCATATAATAATAGAGACTCTAAAACTCAGTTCACTTTCGTTATTTGCCCTTTGCACTGCAAATGCTTTAGGAGAACTTCTGGGATACTACAATGTATCAACTAAGGCCGCGGAGTTTTTCTTGGGGATGCCTGGGGGAGCTACTACGTTTATGTTTGTTGTGGTAATGTTCTTCCTGTTCATAGGAACATTTATGGATGCTGTGCCAGCTATGATACTGTTTGTGCCGGTAATTTTACCAGCGGCTCTTGCTTTGGGTGTAGATCCCACTCATTTGGGAGTTATTATCGTGATGACTCTTGCCCTTGGGCTTGTGACACCGCCATATGGATTGTGTCTTTTGATTGCAGGCTCTATATCAGATCTTACAATAGAGCGGTCATTCAAGGGAGTTCTCCCATTTTTCCTAATGGCTATAGTGGTGCTATTCTTTATGGCATTTTTCCCACAGATAACAGTTGGAATACCTAAACTTATAAACCCTTCGATGTTTTGATAAAAATCATGTGATTGAACCCCCGAATATAAAATTATGTAAAGAGTCATTTAAAAATGACTCTTTACATATATCAAGACAACTGGTGTACTAGTATATAATTTGTAAAGAGGAGATAAACAATGAAAATGACATTTAGATGGTATGGGAAAGATGACCCTGTAACCCTTGAAAAGATTAGACAAATACCTGGAATGACAGGAGTGGTAACTGCAATATATGACATCCCTGTAGGAGAAGTGTGGCCATTGGAAAGAATAATGGCACTAAAAAAGACTATAAATGATGCAGGACTTGAAATGGAAGTTATCGAAAGTGTACCTGTACATGAGGATATTAAGCTAGGTCTTCCTACCAGGGACAAATATATAGAAAATTATAAGACTAATATCAGAAATCTTGCGCAGGCAGGAGTAAAGTGTATTTGCTATAACTTTATGCCGGTGTTTGACTGGACAAGATCGAATCTAGACTACAAACTTGAAGATGGTTCTAGTGCGCTTGTCTATTATAAGAGTGATGTAGATAAGATGAATCCAAAATCAGGAGAATTATCTCTTCCAGGATGGGATACAAGCTACGGACAGGGCGGATTAGGTCATTTACTGGACCAATATAAAGATTTTACTGAGGAAGACTTATGGAATAATCTTCAGTATTTCTTAAAAGAGATTATAGCGGTAGCAGAAGAAGTGAGGGTAAAAATGGCGATACATCCGGATGACCCACCTTGGTCAATTTTTGGACTCCCAAGAATAATAACAACGTCAGATAATTTGAGAAGATTTTTAAGTCTTGTGGATTCTCCATATAATGGTCTCACCCACTGCAGCGGATCTCTAGGAGCTACCGGGAAAAATGATATACCTGCAATGATAAGAGAGTTCGGAAAAAGAATCCATTTCGCTCATATAAGAAATGTAAAACGTCCTGAAGAGGGAAGTTTTGAAGAGGCGGCTCATCTTTCTAAATGTGGTGACCTAGACATGGTGGAGATTTTAAGGGCTTATTATGAAAGCGGCTTTGAAGGGTATATAAGGCCCGATCACGGAAGGATGATATGGGGAGAAACCGGTAAGCCTGGCTATGGACTCTATGACAGGGCACTAGGTGCTACGTATATCAACGGAATATGGGAAACACTTGAAAAACTAGATAAGTAGGAGGATAAGATGAAAGTACCTTTTAATATAGATTTGAAAGATAAGGTAGCGGTAGTAACCGGAGGAGGGGGAGTTCTTTGTAAAGCCTTTGCAGAGGCGCTGGCAAAATGCGGAGCAAAGGTTGCTATCCTTGACTTAAATGAAGAAGCTGCCAATAAAGTAGCAGAAGATATAGAAAAAGACGGTGGGACTGCTATGGGAGTAGGGGCTAATGTTTTAAAAGTAGAAAGCCTGGAAGCAGCAAGAAAGACAATAGAAGAAAAATTTGGAACCTGTGATATTTTAATAAACGGTGCAGGAGGAAACCATCCTAAGGGGACCACAACGAAGGAGTATTTTGAAACAGGAGATCTAGATGTAAAAGAGCTAACTACATTCTTTGATCTAGACCCTGAGGGGATACAATTTGTATTTAATCTAAACTTTATAGGAACTCTTCTTCCAACACAGGTTTTCGGAAAAGATATGGTAGACAAAAAAAGTGCAGGGATTGTAAATGTATCATCTATGAATGCCTTTGCTCCCCTGACTAAAATACCTGCTTATTCTGGGGCAAAAGCGGCAATATCAAACTTCACTCAGTGGCTGGCAGTTCATTTCTCAAGAACGGGAATAAGAGTAAACGCAATCGCCCCTGGATTCTTTGAAACAAATCAGAATGCTAAACTTCTCAGAGATGATGGAGGAAATTATACTCCTAGAGCTGACAAGATAATTTCTCAGACTCCAATGGGAAGATTTGGAACTCCTGAGGAGCTTCTAGGAACTTTATTATGGCTTGTTGATGACGGGGCATCAGGATTTGTAAACGGTACTGTTATTCCTGTAGATGGAGGATTCGCAGCCTATTCAGGAGTGTAAATTAGTAAGATTAAAGCTGCTGTATTATTCGGCAGCTTTAACTTTATAGGGGGCAATTGTGTTTGAAATTTTAAGTCTAAAAATAATGCCTATTGTACTTTTTTTGTTTATAGGATTTGTGTTGAAAAGGTTTAATTTTATAAAAAAAGAGGATGGGGAAGTACTTTTGAAGATAGTATTTTATATTATACTGCCAGCAGTTGTATTTCTTTCTATATCTCAGGTTGAAATATCGTTACAACTTTTATTTTATCCTCTTTCAGCAGTGATTATGCATTTGATAATGTATGCTCTTGGAAATTATCTATATAAATTCTTGAGATTGAATTCCTATGAAAAAAATATTTTTATAGGGTCTTTGATGATACTGAACATGAGTTTTATTTTTCCATTTTATACAGCTTTTTATGGAGAAAAAGAGATATTTAGAATTTCACTTTTTGACATAGGGAATATACTGATGATGTCATCAATAGTATTTTATGTATTTACTTTTGAAAGTAACAATAACAAGAGTAAGTTTGTAAATCTTTTAAACATAGTCAAAACTCCCCTCATTGTATCTTTAATTGTTGGAATTATTTTTAATCTTTTTAATATTGATACACCAATATCCATAAAAATTACTTTAGAGCAAATCTCAAAACTTATGGGACCTTTAATTATGATAGCCCTCGGGATATGTTTTGAACCTGGACTTGAGAATGCGAGATTAGGTTGTATAATAATAGGGGTTAAACTTATATTTTGTCTGATAATAGGATCAGTTTTGAGTAAGATTCTAAGCTTTAACGGGATAGACAGGAATATTCTTTTTCTTGCAGGACTTGCCCCTATAGGGAATAATATCTTGACATTCACCCTGATTAGCGGAGGAGATATAAAATTAGCTACTAATTTGGTGTCCCTTTCCATTGTGGTAAGTCTTGTAACAGTACCATTTTTCATGTTGTTTTTTGCCTAAAAAATGTTGCCCGTTTGCGGGCAACATTTTAAAACATTATTTCTTAAAATAATCAGGATATTTTTTTGAAAAATAATCTAATTTTGGGACTATGTTGGTAAGGTGGGTCCCTAAAAGATAGTCAATACCGACATCATCTTTATTTTCGATATGTTCAATAATACTCTGATGCTGCTTTATAACTTTATCTATGTTGGTCTGCTCTAAAACATCTAAATATCTCAGTCTATTATAGTGGACATTCATGTTCTGTATGGATTCCCAGATTCTCTCTTTTTTACAACCCCGAAAAATTATTTCATGAAATCGATTATCGAGTTTAAAAAATTCTTTGAAATTAATATCAAATTCTGCTATAGCCTTTTGAAAATGTAATGTTTTTTTCAGTTCTATTAAATCTTCTTTTGGAAAATCTCTAATAGCTTCTAGAAGTACCTCTCTTTCGATTGTCTTTCTCATAAATATTCCTTCGTGGACTAGATCAAGGTCAATATGCGAAATGAAACTTCCCTTTTGTGGATAGACGTCTATAAGACGCTCTTCAGATAATTTTATAAATGCCTCTCTGACTGGGGTTCTACTCACATTTAACAATTTTGATATCTCTATTTCGCTGACCCCCTCTCCAGGCTTAAGATTAAGCCTCATTATATTATCCAAAAGAACTCTGTACACGTAATTTCTGTTGCTCTCATTTGATTTTCGATCTAATAGTTTCAAAGTCATATTAAATTTCCTTCCCTAAATAAAGTCCTATACTAAATCTTATTATTAATTCTCTTAAAATGCAATTTTATTTGTAAATTTACTTTGTTTTTACTTTTGATACTTATAAATTTATATATGGTTATAGTAGATTTATGAGGAAATTAAATATGTTCCCGTTTAATTATGATAAAATATAATGAGAATATTTTAAAAGGGTTGATATGCTATGAAAGAAAAAATCATACTTCATTATGATATGGATGCATTTTATGCTTCAGTTGAGATGAGGGACAATCCTACTCTTAAGGGGAAACCTATGGTTGTAGGGGGAAGTATCATAACCACTGCAAGCTACGAGGCCCGAAAATTTGGGGTTAGGTCTGCTATGCCAGTGATGGAGGCGAGAAAACTCTGCCCCAACCTAATAGTGGTTCCAGTTTCCATGGGGAAATATTTGGAAGTGTCTAAAAAAATAAAAACCCTTGTTATGAGGCTAACGGAAAAAGTGGAGTTTATAGCTTCAGATGAGGGATATGTGGATATAACAGAGGTCATAAAAAAATATCCCTCAAAAGAATATTTTGCCAAGAGATTTCAAAGAGGAATATACAAAAATACAGGTCTTACCTGCTCTGTTGGAATAGGATACAACAAACTTTCTGCAAAAATTGCCAGTGATGTAAAAAAACCAGGAGGATACTGTATATTCAACAACAGCAGGGATTTTATAGAATATATAGGTGAAAAAAATATAAAAATAATACCTGGGGTGGGTAAAAAATTTCAGGAGCTTCTTGCAGAGAAAAATATTTTTCTTGTTCGGGATGTTTATGATTTTTCTCTCTATGAACTGATCTCTTATTTCGGAAAGTCCAGGGGAGAGTTTCTTTACTGCTCTTCATTGGGAGAGGACAACAGGAAGGTGGACTACAAGAGAAAAATTCATTCAGTGGGAAATGAAAACACATTTAAATATCCTCTAGAGTCAGAGATTGAGATAAAGAGGGAGCTAGAAAGCATTTTCCATAAAACACATGAAAGATTATTGAATAAGGGGCTTTTGTGTAAAACTGTGACCTTAAAGATAAGGTTTGAAAACAGAAAAACCATCACCAGGTCTAAAACTCTTGAAAATCTTGTGGATTCAAAGGAGGTATTGCTGAACACTTTAGAAAGCATCAATGAATCCGTGGATTACAGCATGAGGGTAAAACTTTTGGGAGTGTCCTTTGGAACCCTTACTCAAAAATCTGTAAGGCAACTTTCCTTTTTTGAAAGTAAGGTTTTCAGGAAAAAAAACAGCTTGGATCTTCTAAAAGAAAAAATAAAAAAATAGAAAAAAACAATTAGAAAAACAGTTGTTTTTTTTAAAAGATTAAAGTAATATTAAAATATATAAAAAAAAATTTAATTAAAAATAACAAATTATATATATGTTATAGATGATAGATGTGCTTTTTATTTTAAAGGCGTAAAATGTAAAGCTATCTAAAAAAAACTTTAGAAAAAGCAGGGGGAGATTTTTTGAAAAAGCAGTTGGCAAGGGAGTTTATTGATTTTAGCTATAGAGGAAAGAGTGTATATCATGTTGTGAAAAGTATAGAGGAGCTTTGTGTTGAAAAAGGGTTCCAAAATCTAGAGCTTACCAATAAATGGGATATAATTCCAGGTGGAAAATATTATGTAAAACGAAATGATTCTACAATAATTGCTTTTTCTGTAGGGGAAGGGGAGAGATTTTTTAAAATTACAACCAACCACACAGATACTCCCGGATTTAAAATAAAACCTTCCCCTGTGTCAATATCGGAGAAAAACTACCTGAGGCTGAATACAGAGGTTTATGGAGGTCCAATACTGAATACCTGGATGGACAGACCCTTATCGATAGCTGGTCGGATAATGGTAAGGGGAAAGAATATACTAGAACCTAAGTCGATTACAGTGGATATAGACAAACCTCTGCTGGTGATACCAAATCTTGCAATACACCAGAACCGAGATGTAAACGAGGGGGTAAAGCTTTCTAGACAAAAGGATATGCTTCCTCTAGCGGCGCTTATAAATGAAAAAATCAATAATGAAAACTTTGTTTTAGACATTTTGAGCAAAGAATATGAAATAGAAAAAGATGATATATTAGACATGGAGCTTTTCCTCTATGAATACACCAAGGGTATGCTAACCGGTGTGAATGAAGAGTTTATATCCTGTGGAAAGATAGATAATCTGGCATCAACCTATGCAGGTGTGGCATCTATTCTAGAATGTGCTGACCATCGGGGCATAAATATAGTGGCATGTTTTGACAACGAAGAGGTAGGAAGCAGGACAAAGCAAGGGGCAGATTCTAACCTACTTCTTAATATAATGGAAAGAATAATTCTTTCTTTAGATAAGGGAGAGAGAGAAGAATTTTTTAGGGCCATGTACAAATCCTTCATGGTGTCTGTAGACGGAGCTCACGCAGTTCACCCTGCAAAGGGAGAAAAAACAGATATAACAAACAGACCAATGTTAAATAAGGGAGTCGCAGTTAAAATAAGTGCTGCTCAGTCCTATACAACAGATGCTTTTTCAGGTGCAGTTGTAAAAAATATATTTGAAAGTAACAGGCTTCCTTATCAGTACTTTGTAAATCATTCTGATGAAAGAGGGGGAAGTACTCTAGGACCAGTTTCTGCCGGTCATATTGATATAAACTCTGCCGACCTGGGTCTTCCTATGCTGGCTATGCACTCTATCAGAGAGATGTGCGGCGTAAATGATTTATATACTCTGAAGGAGTTTTTAAAAGGATTTTACTCCTTATAGAGGAGTTTGAAATAAATTTATACATAAGTTTTTAAAAATAGGGGAATTTTTAAAAATCAAGTTAAAAAAGCAACAAAAATATTTTTACGGGGGAAGGGTGATTTTTATGAAAATACTGGTTGTTGAGGATGAACAAAACATAATGACCTATCTTAAAAAAGGTCTGACTGAAGCTGGATATAAGGTTGACGTTGCAGGAAATGGTGAGGATGCCATCTATCTAGCATCGATAAATAATTATGATCTCGTCATTCTAGATGTGATGATACCAAAGATAAATGGTCTAGAGGTCTGCAGAATCCTCAGAAGGGAAAAAAATCCAGCTTATATAATACTTTTATCTGCTAAAGATCAGGTTCAGGACAAGGTAGAGGGGCTAGATGCGGGGGCAGATGACTATTTGATAAAACCATTTGTGTTTGCAGAACTTTTGGCAAGAATTAGAGCGGTACTTAGGAGAAACTCTGAGGATAAAGAGAATATAATTGAGGCCAAGGGTCTTACAGTGAATCTTTTGAACAGAGAGGTAAAGAGAGGTGGGAAAGATATAGAACTTACCCTGAAGGAATTTTCCTTATTAGAATATTTTATTAGAAACAAGAATCTTGTGCTCACAAGAACTATGATAGCTGAAAAAGTATGGAATATAGATTTTCTAACTGATACCAACGTAGTAGATGTTTATATAAACCACCTTAGAAAGAAGATAGACAGGGATTTTGACGACAAGCTGATCTACACTGTGAGAGGAGTAGGATATATATTAAAAGCTTAATTTTTAGTCTGAAAGAGATTGTCTGTTCTAAAGATAAACTACGAGGAAGGATTTTTCTCATCAGTTCACTCATGGCAGTTGCAGCCATAGTGGTGATTTTACTGCTTTTTAACTATACAATACAGCTTTTGATTATGAATGAAATAGATAAGGAGTTGGCTGTAGAAGTTAAAAATTTCAACTCTTTTTTGGAAAATAAAGAGTTTGATTCTCAGATAGAGGCGGGAGAGCTCAGAAAGGATCTTTCCTTTCTCGTGGTTGATAAAGATAATAACGGCATCTATATGGAATCCTTTAGTCTAGAAGACTCTGCACTTATAATAGAAAAAATTTCAGATGCTGAAAAAAAAGTTTTTGATGTGGTGATAGTGCCTAACAAGAGATATCACCTGATGATGTCTGAAATTCCTGAAAATACCCTCTTCCCCAATGGAAGCAGGCTTCTTGTGGTTAAGGATATATCCTATATATCCAACACCAGATATTTTTCCAGTTATATAATGGCAATTACAATGTTGGTTCTTATTGCCTTTTTTGTTGCAATGATAAATTTTACAATGGAGAAAATTTTCAATGCTCTGAGGGAGCTTGACGATTTTGGGGTGGCTCTCCAGGGAGAGAGGGTTCCAGATCTCTCTCTTAGGTTTAATAAAAGGTATGGAAATAACGAGATAGACACCCTGATAAACACTCTAAATCATTCAGTGGAAGCCATGGAAGATTCTTTTAAGAAGATGGAGGAGTTTTCCTCTAATGTAAGCCATGAGCTTAAAACACCTATGACCTCCATGAAGAGTATGATCGAGATAGAACTTTCCAAAGATAGGACGAAGGAGGAATATCAGGAAACCCTCATAAGGGTCTTAGAAGAGATGGACTGGCTGATAGGGATAACGAGAGACCTTCTGACTCTTACCAAAAATCCTCAGGGGATAAAAGCAACCTTTGAACCTTTAAACCTTTCTAAAGCAGGAGGGGAGATTTGTGAGATAATGGAGATAATTGCCATAGATGAAGAGATTGATCTCAAGTGGGACTTTTCTGCCATAGAGGATGAAGTGGTTATGGGGGACAGCAGCAGCATAAAACAGACGATAATGAACCTCATCAACAATGCTATAAAGTATAACAAGGAACAAGGTTCTATATGGGTATATGGAGAAAAAACAGAAGAGCTGGTCAAAATAGTAGTAGAAGATAGTGGAATGGGAATAAAAAAAGAGAATATTTCAAGACTGACTG
The DNA here is from genome assembly GCF_963668515.1 of uncultured Ilyobacter sp. Lineage (NCBI taxonomy): Bacteria > Fusobacteriati > Fusobacteriota > Fusobacteriia > Fusobacteriales > Fusobacteriaceae > Ilyobacter > uncultured Ilyobacter sp. The sequence continues at coordinate 457,509 of NZ_OY764866.1, forward strand.
AGCGTTTTTTCAGAGAGGACAGTGTGAGAACAGTAAAAAAATCTGGTGTGGGGCTGGGCCTATCTCTAGTAAAGCATATACTACACCTTCATGGAGGAGAACTTGAAATTTATAGTGAAGAAGGTATTGGAAGTATTTTTAAAATATCTCTTCCGAAATATAGCGAGGGCGGATAATACCCCACGCTATTATTTTTTTGTAAAATTTATGCTACAATGATTTTATTTGAAACAAACAAAAAAATGGAGGTTTTAATATATGGATTTTTATGTGAGGATGCTTATAAAAGTTTTGGAAAAGTCTATGAGTGCGTGTGAATCTGAGGTTCTGAAAAAGCTGAAGTCAGGCTATGATCTTTCTGCAAAGGACAAGAAGGAATTGGAGTATCTCGTAGATAACCTTTAAAATATTTGATGTTAAATTTAGTATAAATTTCAGCCTTTAAAAAAGATAATTAATTTAAACTGCGTATTAAGATTTATGAAGAGATTTTAATTATAATGATTTTAGGAGGATTATATGGAATTTGTCAGGGATTATGGGAAGACAGCCATATTTTTTAGGGACAAAGAATATACTTACAAAGATCTGATACGTGGTGCCAAGTATTATTCCACCCTTTTAGATCTTGAAAAAGGCAAGAGGGCGGTTGTCTTTTCAGAAAACAGGCCTGAGATAGCCTTTTCTGTATTTGCCATATGGGAAAAAAACGGAGTTACTATCAATGCAGATGGAGGGTATAATTCTGAGGAGCTCGCCTATGTCCTCTCTGATGCCGATCCAAAATATATTTTTACTTCTGAGAAAAACTATGGTACAGCTGTGGAGGCCAAAAGACTTTCTGACTCTCCAGTAAGAATAATAAAATTCGAGGATATTAGTATACCTGAAAATTTCCAAGTGGGAAACTGGGTTCTTAATTCTCCAGAAAAAGATGAAGTGGCAGTTATCCTCTATACCTCTGGAACAACTGGGAATCCAAAAGGTGTAATGCTTACAGTGGGAAATATCATGTCCAACCTAGATGCCCTAAAAGAGATAAAGCTCTATGACAAAAATGACAGGTTTCTTGCCCTTCTTCCATATCATCATGTGTTTCCTCTGGTTATAAACTTATTTGCCCCTTTCTACAACGGGTCTATGGTGGTTATGGTAGATGAGATATCCTCAGAGACCATAAGGGAAGCACTGCAGAAATATAAAATAACCATAATGATAGGAGTCCCTAGACTATGGGAACTTTTACATAAAGGGATTATGGCTAAGATAAACAGCAGTAAGGCTGCCCTTTATCTTTTCAGAGCCTGCGAAAAGATAAAAATTGAGTGGCTCAGAAAAAAAATATTTAAAAAAGTACATGATGCTTTTGGTGGAAGTATGAGAATAATGGCCTCAGGAGGGGCAAAGTTAGACCCGACGATAATGAAGAATCTGACTACTCTTGGCTTTAAAATGCTAGAGGGTTACGGCCTGACTGAGACCTCACCTATAATTACATTTAACAATCCAAAGGATGCCAGGGTTGGATCTGCAGGAGTACCTATACCGGGGGTAGAGGTGAAGATATCAGACGACGGAGAAGTATTGGCACGTGGACTCAATGTGATGAAAGGCTACCTCAACAGACCTGAAACTACCGCTCAAGTAATAGACTCTGAAGGCTGGTTTCACACAGGTGATTTAGGGGAACTCCGTGAGGGGCATCTTTATCTTATCGGCAGAAAAAAAGAGATGATAGTCCTGTCTAACGGGAAGAATATAAATCCGGCAGATATAGAAATAGAGATCATGAAAGATGCCAAGCTCATAAAGGAGATGGCAGTTACAGAATACAACAAGCACCTTGTGGCAATTGTTTATCCTGATTTTGAAGCCATAAAAAACGCCAATATCACCAATATTAAAGAGACACTAAAATGGGAGATAATAGACAAGTACAATGTAACAGCTCCCAAGTACCGTAAAATCCTGGAGATAAAAATTGTAAAAGAGGAGCTCCCCAAGACAAAACTTGGTAAGCTTAGAAGGTTCAAGCTCAATGAACTTATAGAGGGAACTGAGGATAAACAAGAGGAAAAAACTGATAAAAAAGTATCAGAAGAACTCCAAACCAATGAATACAGGGAGATAGAAAAATACCTGAAAGAAAATCACGGGGTGGATGTGACACCTGAATCACATTTAGAGCTAGATCTAGGTCTTGATTCTCTAGATCTGGTTGAGATATTATCATTTATAGAAAACTCCTTTGGGGTGGAGATACAAGAGGACGAATTTGTAAATATAGGAAGTATAGAGGACCTGTGCAAATTTATAAGGGAAAAGGGTGGGGAATATCGTGAGGGAGATATAAACTGGAATACTATTCTTAATAAGGATATAGAGGTTGATCTCCCCAAATCTGCTGCTGTTAGCAAGATATTCAAACTTTTAACGGCTCCGATATTTAAATTTCATTTAAAACTTGAGAAAACAGGGATGGAAAACATACCAGACACCCCCTGTATTTTTGCAGGAAACCATCAGAGTCTAGCTGATGGATTTGCCTTCAATCAGGCATTGTCAAACAAGAAACTTGAAAAAACATACTACCTGGCAACGGTAGTTCAATTTAAGACCCCTCTGAAGCTTTTTTTAGCAAAGAGAGGTAATGTTGTCATTGTAGATATAAATAAAAATTTGAAAGAAACTCTTCAAATAGCTGCAAAAGTTTTAAAAAGTGGGAAAAATCTGGTAATATTTCCTGAAGGAGCAAGGACGAGGGACGGAGAAATTCAAGAGTTTAAAAAATCTTTTGCTATACTCTCTAAAGAGCTAAATATACCTGTTGTTCCCTTTGGAATAGACGGGGCCTATGAGGCTATGCCATTTGGAAAATCATTCCCTCAACGAGGAAAAATGAGACTTAATTTCTTTCCTGCAGTAGAACCCGGTGGAAAAGAGTTAGAAGAGATAATGAACGAAACCAAGGATATTATAGATAAGTGGATAAAAAAATCTTAAGATGCTGCCTTATGGCAGCATCTTATATTTTCTGTGAGAAGTTATCAAAACCTTTTGAAAATTTAATTACGATAAGATTTACTCAAGAGTAATGAGTGAAATAGAGGGTTGGCTAGAAGGGTAAAAAAAAGAGGGGCTTTTAAAGGGCCCCTAGTTCCAATCTTCTCAGAAGTTCATAATCTTCCAAAAATCCTTTAACTTTCTTTTTGATTCTCTGAATAGCATTGTCTACAGATTTTATTTTTCTACCTGTTTTTTCAGCAATCTCAATATAGTTGTTTCCCAGTAGCATATAATCAAAGATCTCGTTTTCCATCTTACTTAAATTATCGTTTAAGTACTTTTTCAAAGCTTCTAACTTTTCTTTTCCCAAAAATATCTCTTCTGGGTTATAAAAGTTAAAAGATTTACGTTCATATGAAACATTACTTTCTTCACCTTCATAAAATCCATTGGAAGCTAGATTGAGCATGCGATGCTTACCTGAATTAGAATTTTTTATGGCTGTTATTATCTGCCTCTTTATACAAAGAGATGCAAATGTATTAAAAGATGTGTTTTTCCCATCATCATAGGCCCGTATAGCCTTTAATAGGCCTATCATTCCCTCTTGCAATAAATCGTCTCTGTCAGCTCCGTTTAAAAAGTAATTCTTACTCTTCATTAAAACAAGTCCCCTATACTTGTTAAAAATCTGAGCAACTGCCTCTTGATCTCCATCTTGAGCCATCTTAACCAAATTGACTTCCATCATAAAAACTCCCCTTTTCCAACCAAAAACTATTTCTTTAAATAAAAAGTTCCCAAGTTTTGTGTCATGCAATTTCTATTTAAATAAAAACAATAGCCACTCGGAGTAATTTATACTCAGATTAATCTCCCCATTAGATTTTCCGACTTGCAAATTGTTATTTTTGTTCAAATATACAAGCAAGGTTAAATTTTGACTTCATATCAACACTTGTGGTTGTTATTCATACAAATTATTTATCTTAAAATCACTTGTTTTATTTTTCAGAAAAAAAATCCTAATATAATAATAATCCAAAATCCCAAAAATGTCAAATTATTACCATGTCCAAAAGGGAGTGTAAACGGTTGAAAATGCCAAATAATTGTACTTTTTTAAAATTTTTCAAAGGGCTCTTTATAATAGATGTAGTCTAGTTTTGATCTAATAAGTCGCTTATATTCTTTTATTTTTTGTTTTCTCTCACTATTTTGAAAGCCTATGATAGAAAACATCTCCCATATGAAGACCCACCCCCCTACATAAAAGCCTTCAGGTAAGATTTCTAAGTATAAATTTTTATTTATATAATTTTGAAAAAATATAGATATTGAAACAAGGATGATACCTATCAAGGCATATTTAAAAGCCCTGATATTATGCTGTCTTATTTCAGACTCTGTCCTAAAGAGCATATATTTAAAGTAGTTTTTCAGACCGATCAGACTCCGGTGCTCTTTTTCGACGTCTTTCATCTCTTCAGGCATAAAAAAGTTTATAATAAGGTCGTGTTTCAAGGGGATCTCAAAGGAGGATTCTTCTAAGTATTCTATAAGATCACTGTCTAAATCACGTCTTTTAAATGGAGAGAAGTCCCACTCGTTGTAGAGATCACCATATATGTCTATGGAAATATCGATGATATAAGAGTCACTTTTTTTATCGTATCTAAAAATTTTTTTATAGTCGAAATTTTCATCTTTTGATTTTTTAAACATTTGGAATTCCTCCTTTTATTCTTAATATGTATTTTAGAATGAAATCTTTTAAATGTCCATATATTTTAAAGGTAGTTAAAAATACTCTAAGTGCTTAAAAAATTATTCCTAAAACCATATTGAAATTGTCTGTTTAAACTAAGTTATTTCCTTTATTTTTAGTTAAAGTATTGAATTTATCCGAAAACCTGTGTTACTTTCTTTGCTTGCCCAAAGAAAGTAACCAAAGAAAAGGCACCCCTAAAAAATACCTAAAATCACTTCTGAACTAACTTTCTATTGAAATATAGTCGGTAAACTTCCTTATTTCAATGAAAGTGGATTTCACAAGATGATTTCTTAACGGCATTTTTTAAAGGGGAAAGTAGTCTGAAAATTAAAAGATTTTTATTTTCACTCTGTGAAACTCCTGCTTTTTCTCTGCGTCCTCTGTGTTCAAGAGGTTGTGTCCTTATTCGTGTTAATTTTTCTGTCTTTTATTGATTTTCATTCGTGACAAAATCTTTTGATTCTAATATTGATCTTCTCAATGCAACTCCTTCTTTTCTCTGTGTCTTCTGTGACCAAAAGATTTTGTTATTATTCGTGTTAATTTCCCTATCTTTTATTAGTGTTCATTCGTGACGAAATCTTTTGATTCTGATATCCAGACAAATTCAGTAATTTATAAGACTAACAACTTGGGTTATATAATTGGAAGAATTGACATATTTGAATTTGGTTTTGGGTTGGATTTTCAGATGGAATATGCAGTGATTTAGGTCTATTTTTAATGAAAAAACACACTGAATCTAGAAAATAAAAAAAATATTGACATTCTTTTTTGGCTGTGATATTATTAATCCTGTCCTAAGGGGCACAATGTATGCGGGAATAGCTCAGTTGGTAGAGCGTCAGCCTTCCAAGCTGAATGTCGCGAGTTCGACCCTCGTTTCCCGCTCCATATGGTGAGCGTAGTTCAGTTGGTAGAGCGCCAGTTTGTGGTACTGGTTGTCGCGGGTTCGAGTCCCGTCGTTCACCCCATATTTATAAGCCCCGTTCGTCCATCGGTTAGGACACCAGATTTTCACTCTGGAGAGAGGAGTTCGATTCTCCTACGGGGTACCAAAAATGGTGAGATTCCCGAGTGGCCAAAGGGAGCAGACTGTAAATCTGCCGGCTCCGCCTTCGAAGGTTCGAATCCTTCTCTCACCACCATAAAAATTTGATATGATTAGTGGGGGTGTAGCTCAGTTGGTTAGAGCACCGGCCTGTCACGCCGGGGGTCGCGAGTTCGAGTCTCGTCACTCCCGCCATTAAATCAAAAGATATGCCGCTTTAGCTCATCTGGTAGAGCAACTGACTTGTAATCAGTAGGTGATTGGTTCGACTCCGATAAGCGGCACCATTTTTATGCGGGAATAGCTCAGTTGGTAGAGCGTCAGCCTTCCAAGCTGAATGTCGCCAGTTCGACCCTGGTTTCCCGCTCCAAGTAAGCCCCGTTCGTCCATCGGTTAGGACACCAGATTTTCACTCTGGAGAGAGGAGTTCGATTCTCCTACGGGGTACCAATAAAATACGGTCGCATAGCTCAGTTGGGAGAGCACCTGCCTTACAAGCAGGGGGTCACAGGTTCAAGTCCTGTTGCGACCACCATAAAACTTGATATGATTTAGTGGGGGTGTAGCTCAGTTGGTTAGAGCACCGGCCTGTCACGCCGGGGGTCGCGAGTTCGAGTCTCGTCACTCCCGCCATTAAATCAAAAGATATGCCGCTTTAGCTCATCTGGTAGAGCAACTGACTTGTAATCAGTAGGTGATTGGTTCGACTCCGATAAGCGGCACCACTCAACGCGGGGGTGGCGGAATTGGCAGACGCGCTAGACTTAGGATCTAGTGTCTTTGACGTGGGAGTTCAAGTCTCCCCCTCCGCACCATTTATTTCACACATCGGTGACTTGATATTTAAATCTTAAAGTAGCTTAAGGGCTGCTTTTTTTTATTGCAAGAGGAACTCTTTAAAATAAACGGTAAAATATAACTAAATGGTAGGAATTAGAAAAACAAAGAGGTGTTTTTTTATGAAAAAAATAATATTATTTTTATTTATGATTTTAAGTTTAATTTCCTACTCAGAAAAAGTAACAACATATTATGAAAATGGTACTTTATATAAAACAGCAAATTTTAGAGATGGTAAGCTAGAAGGGGAGCTGCTGGTCTATTATGAAAACGGAAAGGTAGAAGTAAAATCAAACTGGAAAGACGGTAAATTAGAAGGGGAAAGAATATTTTATTATAAAAACGGAAAAATAAGTGAAAAATCAAATTGGAACGGTGGTAAACAAGAAGGGGAAGTGGTGATTTACTATGAGAACGGAAATATAGAAGGAATGGCAAATTGGGAAAATGGTAAGCAGGAAGGGGAAACAATATATTACTATGAAAACGGAAAAATAGGGCAAAAATCAAATTGGAGAAAAGGGAAAATAGAAGGACTGGTAACGCATTACTATGAAAACGGAAAAATAAGTGAGGAGTCAAATTGGAAAGACGGTAAACAAGAAGGTAAAACAATAGGTTACTATGAAAATGGAAATATAGAAGGAAAATCAAATTGGAAAGACGGTAAACTAGAAGGGACAGCAATAATTTACTATGAAAACGGAAAGATAAAAGGAAAAATAAACTTTAAAAATGGTAAGCAAGAAGGTATAACATTACTTTACCATGAAAATGGAAATATAAGTGAAAAGTCAAGTTGGAAAAATGGTAAAGAAGAAGGTGAAGTATATTTATATGATGTTGATGGAAACTTATATAGAATAGAAACCTATTCTGATGGAAAAGTAGAGAACATACTGCGAATGTATTAAATATAATTTGTTGACCAATATTGATTATGCTGGTAAAATGACAAAGTTGATGTTACTACATTATTTTATAAATTATACCTAGGTTAATCCTAGGTTTTTTTATTATAAGTTTGCGGATATAAATTAATTTTAAAAAAATAAAAAGGTAGATTGAATATATTTAGAATAAATCTATCAGGTAAATTTGACACAAGTTTGACACTAAACAATTTTAGGCTTATTTGACTTGGAAAAAGTTTGGAATGTAAATAAATTAAACACAGAGTTGTCGGTATATAGGAGTAAATAAAATATTTTAATTATTTTAAATTTTTTATGAAAGTAAGAGGTGAACCTTTGGACTCTAAAATTCTAAAGTATAATTCCAAATATGCAGAGCCTAAAAGCTCAATGTTTCAGATGCTTGAAAAAGACGGGAAGATAATTTATGTCAATGAGAACTGGCTAAAGGAAACTGGATATAGAGAAGATGAAGTTATAGGGAAATATTTCAGAGATTTTTTGCCTGAGGAAAGTATAGAGCATGTGAAAAAAGGGTTTCCACGTCTCAGGGATTACGGGTGCATAGAAAATTTACCCCTGAAGCTCAAAAAGAAAGATGGTATTGTAATAGAGGCGGTCCTAAACGGTATAAGTGTCTATGACGAAAATGGGGAGTTTTTAAATACGAGATGTGAGTTGAAGACGATTAATTATTTCATAAAATATAATCAGTATATGCAGACTTTGCTAGAGGAAGAAATATTTTTGAAAAAGAGCTTATATATGAAATCACAGATAAACAATGCTCTTCTCTTTTCTGAAAGTCTGAGTGAGTTTTTAAAACATGTTTTGTTTGTGCTATCGGAGCCGTCAGAGGTTTTCAGCACCACTGTGGTGAAATTTGTCAAAGATAATGAGGTTTTTTCTGAGAGTTCCGACCCGGTGGAAAATCCCATAGAGCTTGAGATAAAAAGGTCATTAATAAGAAATGATTTTTCAGAGAAAATTTCAGATGACTTTATGATTATTGAGAAAGATAAAGCTATAGAGGGATTTGAAAATGTGCAAAATTTTCTAGATAATAATGATATTCTAGTGATATCTACTATAGTACTAGAAAATAAAATTCATATGGAAAAAACAATATTTTTATTCCACCTTCACGGAGAGAAATTAAGCGTGTTTAAAGAAAAATGGCTGAAATTATTGAGGAATGTCAAAGATTTACTGAGTCTGGGTCTAAATACTTTTGATGTCTATGAAAATAGCCAGGCCATTGCAGAAAAACTATCAGAGTTTTCGGTGCTTGAAAGCAGACACAGTTTAAACCAAAAAGATGAGCTGAAAAATTCTGTCTATAGAGAGATAGAGCGTTATAAAAGATATTCAACTCCTTTTTCTCTTTTGATTTTTAAGATTTCAAATCTAGACAGTATAAAAAACAGTGTTGCCGAGTTGTGGGTAGAAGAGATCTCTTCAAATATTTCAAGGGTAATAAATACCAGTATAAGAGAGATAGATCAACTTTTTAATCTGGGAAATGAGAAGTTTATAGTTATATTGACTGAGACTGTGGAAAATGAAGCGATAAAAATTTCAGAAAGAATAAAAAAGAAGATTTTAAACTTAGAGTCAGGACCTGTAAACTTTACCATAAATTCAGGAGTTTCAGAAAGTCAAAAGGATGATACCTTTAGCAATATTTACAAGAGACTAGATCAAAGCCTCCGGGATTCAAAAAAGAAAAGTAAAGATTCTCTTTTTCTCTGTTAAAAATTTCAGTTAAAAGAAAAGCAGTAAAAAAACGCCATATGGCGTTTTTTTACTGCTTTTCTTTTTTTAGATAAAGGGTATAATAAATAATAGGAATAAATATCCCTCCCGAAAGGAGGTTTCCCATTGTTACTGGAAAGAGATTGTGAGTGATAGCAGTACCTGCACTATAAATTGAAGGATCTATCATTTTTGCTATGGAAAGGACAAACATATTTGCAACAACATGCTGGTATCCAGATAAAGCAAACATCATAATTGGAAACCAAGCTGAAAAAATCTTACCTATAGAATCTGTGGCAGAAAATGTCATCCATACTCCTAAAGCCACTAGGATATTACATAAAAATCCACTAAAAAGGCCCTCTGTAAATGTAAGGTGAACCTTATGCTCAGCAAGACTAACAGTTGCAGCATGCATAGCGGTGCTTTTGAAAATTCCAGCCATAAAGGCCACCCAGGCTACAAATATACTTCCGGTGAAGTTACCAAACCATACAGATACCCAGTTTATCAAAACCTCTTTCAGGGTGACATCTTTTGTACAGTAACCTATAAAGGCCAGGTTGTTTCCTGTGAAAAGGTCGCCACCTACAAAAAGAACAAGCATGATCCCCACTGGGAATACTGTAGCACCCATAAATTTTGCAAATCCTGGATCAAAATTTCCTCCTAAAGTCTGGGAAACGGTTATATATGCCACATAGGCGAGTCCGATGAAGATTCCACCCATAAATCCAAGCAGAAATACTTTTGAAGGTTTAGTGTGGGATTTTTTTATGGCTAATTTCACAACGGCTTCAGCACACTCTGCCGTATTTAAAAAACTTTTGTTCATCTATTTCCTCCTGTGTAAAATTTTAGAAAAAAATTAAGTACTACTTAACAACGAAGTGCATTGTACTTTTTTTTGCATAAAAAGTCAAGAATAAATTGTATGAAACTTTGTAAAAAAAATTAATAAATAGTAATAAAAACAGTGTGAAGAAACAGTAAGATATTATAAAATTGAAAAACAAAAAAGTTAGAATTGCCCTTTTTTGTTAATAGGTGTATAACATTAATTGACAGTAAAAAAATTTAAAAGAAAGAGAGAAATTATGTATTTTAAAATTGTAAAAAATCTTAAAAAAAATTATTCTAAAAATGTGATTCTTTATCTTGAGGATAAAGTAGAAGTTTGTAATTTTATATCAGATGAAAATAAAGTGCTTTTAAGCAAGCTTATGGATGAAAAAAAGTTTAAGGGTAAAATGGGAGAAACATTAGAAGCCAGCTTTTTAGAATGTGGGAATCTTATTAATATGGTTCTCGTAGGAGTAGGGAAGGAAAACGAGGTGACACGAGACGCGATAATAACGGCAGTGTACAAGGCTCTAAAGAATTTCTCTGGAGAGGTTATAATAAGTTCTGAGGAAGATAAGCTAAAGAATGTAGATGCCATTGCAGAGGCAGCCTACCACATAAATTATAAGTTTGAAAGATATAAAACAAAGGAAAAAGAGGACAAACCCCTTATCATAGAATATTTTGATCCAGAAGCAAGGAGCGGGATTATAGAGGGAGAAGTCCTAGGAGAGGCTGTAAATATAACCAGAGACCTTGTAAATGAACCTGCAAACGTTATCTACCCTAAGACTCTTGCAATTGAAGCTATGACTCTAGGATCAAAATTTGGATTTGATGTAGAAGTCCTAGAAGAATATGAGATCGGTGAAGTGGGAATGGAGGCTTTTCTTTCGGTGGCACGTGCTGCAGAAAAAAGACCTAGACTTATTATAATGAGATATTTTGGAGATAAAAAAAATCCTGATAAAATAACAGGACTTGTGGGGAAGGGCCTAACCTATGATACAGGAGGACTTTCTCTGAAGCCTAGCGACAGCATGCTAGAGATGAAATCTGATATGGGAGGGGCGGCCACTGTCATAGGCACCATGTGTGCAGCATCTAAGCTGAAGGTAGAGAAAAATATAATAGCTGTAATAGCCGCCTGTGAAAACTCTATAGGGGGAAATGCCTACAGACCGGGAGATGTTATAGGAAGTATGGCAGGGAAGACAATAGAGATAACAAATACAGATGCAGAGGGAAGGTTGACCCTTGCAGATGCTGTTACCTATATAATAAGAAATGAGAAAGTGAGTGAAGTAATAGATATAGCTACCCTTACAGGTGGCATAGTTGTGGCCCTGGGAACAACAGTTACCGGAGTATTCAGTAATAGTGAATCTATGTATAATAAACTTGCAAAATCAGGAGAGGTATTCGGTGAAAAACTATGGAGGATGCCTATATTTGATGATTATAAAGAACTAGTAAAATCAGACATTGCTGATCTTAAAAACTCAGGAGGGAGATGGGGAAGTGCTCCCGGTGCTGCAAAATTTATAGAGGAATTCTCAGAAGGTATCCCTTGGATGCATATAGATATAGCCGGGACAGCCTTTGTAACTGCGGCAAAGGATTATTTTCCAAAGGGAGCTACGGGAAATATGGTGAGGTCCCTCTATGGTTATCTAAAGACAAAATAATATTTTCCTGTTTATACTCCTTTTAGGACTATTGAAATTTTTATTATTATGTGTTAAAATACTAAAAAGATAAAAGTTGTGACCTGTTTGATGGCAGTGTGTTTATAAATGGTAATGATGTTATTTGAGTAAGTGGAGGAAGCTATGCAAAACGGATATATGTTTCATTTGTTGGTTTTGGGTACTATCATGATGATATTTAAGGTTTCAGCCTATTCAATCATGTAAATAAAGGAGATTTCTAAAAATCCCTTGTTTTGTATAAAAAAATACTTGGACTCTGTATGACTGGCGGATAGTGGGAAAAACCCACAGGGATTACAGAGCTAAAAGCCGACCGCCTGGGCGAATAGATTACTTGAATGAGTCTATTTGTTCAGGGGGTCTATTTTTTATAAAAAACAATATGGAGTTGATGAGAATGAAAAAATTTGATCCATGGAGTGATTTTAAAGAAGGCAAGTGGCAAGAAAATATTGATGTAAGGGATTTTATACAAAAAAACTACACCCCCTATGAGGGAGATGAGTTATTTTTAAGCGGACCCACTGAAAGGACAAGGGAACTTTTTGAAAAATTTGAAGAACTGAGAAAGACGGAGTTAGAAAGAAACGGTGTGGTGGACATAAACACAGACACTGTATCTTCACTGCTGACTTATGATGCTGGTTATCTAGATAAAGATAAAGAGATAATAGTAGGGATACAAACTGATAAACCCCTAAAAAGAGGTGTAAACCCCTTTGGTGGAATAAAGATGACTAGACAGGCTGTAGAGGCCTATGGATACGAACTTGACCAAAAAATAGAGGACTATTTTGCATACAAGACTACCCATAATGATGGTGTTTTCAGGGTGTACAATGAGGCTATGAAGACAGCAAGGAGTACGGGAATAATCACAGGGCTCCCAGATGCCTATGGAAGAGGTAGGATTATAGGGGACTACAGAAGAGTGCCCCTATACGGAGTGGACCACCTTTTAGAGGAAAAGAAAAAAGATAAAATAATATACGGGCGGAAAAAAATGACCGAGGAAAATATCCGACTCCTCGAAGAACTTTATAAGCAGATCGATTTTTTGAAAAAAATGAAAGAGATGGCAAAGCTTTATGGATGTGATATATCGACTCCCGCTAAAAATTCCAAAGAGGCTGTTCAGTGGCTTTATTTTGCCTATCTCGCATCAGTAAAAGAGCAAAATGGTGCCGCCATGTCTCTTGGAAGGGTAAGCACATTCTTAGATATTTATTTTCAGCGGGATATAGATAGAGGAATTCTCACAGAAAAAGCCTCTCAGGAGATAATAGATGATTTTATACTGAAGCTTAGAATGGTAAGACAGTTAAGGACTCCAGAATACAATGAACTTTTTGCAGGAGACCCCAATTGGATAACTGAAGTTATAGGGGGGACCGGAAGCGACGGGAGAACAATGGTAACTAAAAGTTCTTACAGGTTTTTAAACACCCTCTATACCCTCGCTCCGGCACCTGAACCAAATCTGACCGTACTCTGGTCAGAGTCCCTTCCTGTAAACTTTAAAAGGTTCTGTGCCAAGGTATCCATGGACACAGACTCTATACAGTATGAAAATGATGACCTCATGAGACCTAGATACGGAGATGACTATGGGATAGCCTGTTGTGTATCTGCTATGAAGATAGGGAAACAGATGCAGTATTTCGGGGCCAGATGTAATATGCCAAAAATACTTCTCATGGCATTAAATGGAGGAAGAGACGAGGTTTCAGGGAAACAGACAGGTCCGGAGATGGAGCCTTTTCAGTGTAAACCTTTGAATTATGATGATGTAATAAAAAGACTGAAGCTTTACAGAGAGTGGCTCTGCGAACTCTATGTGAATACCATGAATATTATCCACTTTATGCATGACAAGTACGCCTATGAGAAGACTCAGATGGCTCTTCATGACACCGAGGTGGAAAGGTCTATGGCCTTTGGGATGGCTGGTTTATCGGTTGTGGCTGATTCCCTAAGTGCCATAAAATATGCCAAGGTTACCCCTGTAAAGGATGAGAGAGGGATAATCACAGACTTTGATGTAGAGGGAGATTTCCCAAAATTTGGAAATAATGACGACAGAGTTGACTCTATAGCCGCAGAATTAACAGAAGATTTTATAGGAGATCTGAAAAAGCACGAAACTTATAGAAATGCAGTGCATGCCCTGTCTATACTGACCATAACTTCCAATGTGGTCTATGGAAAGAAGACAGGTTCCACTCCAGATGGCAGAAAAAAAGGAGAGCCCTTTGCACCAGGAGCCAACCCAATGCATAATAGGGAGAAAAAGGGGGCCTTAGCTTCCCTTACTTCTGTGGCGAAGATTCCTTATGATGCATGCCGTGACGGAATATCATGTACCTTTAGCATTCCTCCAAAAACTCTAGGAAAGACAGAGGAGGACAGGAAGACTATTCTTACTTCTATATTAGATGGTTATTTTTCCCAGAATGCCCACCATCTCAATGTAAACGTACTAGATAAAGAAAAACTTGAAGACGCCATGTTTCACCCAGAGAAATATCCAAATCTAACTATACGTGTATCTGGATATGCCGTAAACTTCAACTCTCTCAGCCTAGAGCAGCAAAAAGAGGTTATAAGCAGAACTTTTCATAGTGAAATATAAAAAAAAAGCTCACGGAGATATCTGTGAGCTTTCTCTTATATAAAAAATGGATTTGAAATTTTCAAATCCACTCCACCCGCTACTGCTTGTATTGATTCTGCCCGTTTTATTTTTTATATATGAAATTTATTCCCAGTTTTAAGAGTTCCTTTTTTTCATAAGGTTCATCGTCTGGAATTTTGTATATAATCTTACCTCCGTATTTTTTTACCAGTTTTATCAGTTCTTTTTCCCCTAGATTCATTATTTCCACCATATCCGGTTCGGCATATGAGATGAGACTTTTGCTGATGGGGGCCTCTGCAGTTTCTTTGAATAAAAGGTCGTATCCCTCATCCCTGTATTCTAAGACCTCCTCCACATCATTCCAGGACTTAAAGCCCTTTAATTCAAAACATAGGTTCTCTTTGTTAAGATTGTATTTTTTCAGCATTGTCTCTATACTTGCAAAAAGAAATTCACTGTCATTTATATAGTTTACCCTCAGGGTGTAAAAAAGTTTTTTATTGAGATAGCCCTTTTCTTTGGCCAGTTTCATCGCTTTTTCTTTTATTTTCAATATGAAAAATTCAAAATAATTTTCCTCTGAGACCATCTCATACATCTCATTTTTGTCTTCGAATCCCAATTTTGAAAAGTCTTTAATAATTTTGTATCCGTATATTTTTCCTGTTTTCAGATAATATACCGGTATAAATTTAAATTCGACTTTTTCAAGGGCTCTTTGGTAGTAATTATTTTTTTCCATTCATCACAATCCTTTCTAAAAATGACCCCTACACCCTCTTAAATGAAAATGCAGAAGTCATTATTAATGCTACATTTGAGAGTAACTGTCTCAATTTATGTTCTACTGTCTTTATCTGATCTCAACGATTCCGTCTCTTATTAGGTTGAGGTCGATAAAACGATATTCTTCTAGTATTTCAGATGGCAAAGATTTATGATTTTGCGAACATATAAGTTTTTTTGAAATCTTCATGGCTCCTTCCATAAGCTTTACCGATTCTTCATTTTCAGGGTCAGTAATTACAGATATAGCTATTGATTTAAACGGATTTTCACAGCATTCTATATTTGAAAAAATGGGATCAGAAAGAAGGATGTGGCCCTCGTGAACCTTTTCTCTCACAAGAGTAAGTACTTCGTAAAAATTACCATCTTTCAGATGAATAATTTCATCTGTTTCTTTATAAAAATTATAGACCTTACTATTGTTTGTTACAATAATATATTTCATATTAATCTCCCCCCTGTGCTTATTTATTATAACATATTTGCTATAGAGTCAATAGTCACAAGGGAATTTAGCATATATACAAAAACTACTTTTTATAAAAAATTACCCGAACATTTTTTTATCGAAGATACGGCTAGCCTTGTCTACAAAACTGCTTCTGTGAACTCTGTCAAGGGTAATATGAGCCGTCTCAGGTATCTCTTTGAGCCATTCTATAGCCACATAAAGACCAGATTTGTCCGGGTCCAACCTTGAGATTGTCTGCTGGGCAATATCTCCTATTAGAATGAGCTTGCAGTTGTCTCCTATTCTAGTGATGATAGACCTTATGGCATGGGCATCAAAGGACTGGGCCTCATCTATGATTACTATTTTGTCGATAAAGCTAGACCCAAGTATAGAGGAGATATCTAGTATTTCCAGTTTATCCTGATTTATGAGGGCATTTAGCATGTCGGCTCCGCTTTTGCTTCTTTTACCACGGATATTTTGGAGGTTTTCAAGTGTTGTAGTATAGTTCCCGAAATGTGTCAGGAGTTTTTCTTCAGTGGCTCCAGTGGTGAACCCCTGATAATTCCACTTGTCTATGGGAGAGGTGTTTTTTCCGATAATCACCTTGCTGTATATGCTTTGCTCTATTACCTGTTCTAGTGCAGCGGCTAGGGCTAATAGTGTCTTACCGCATCCCTGTCTTGAGGTGATGGAGACAAATGGTATTTTCGGATTCAAAAGAGCCTCTAGGGCAAATTTTTGTCTTACATCCTTAGCTTTGACTCCAAAAACTGTGTAATCTTCATTGTGAAGTTTTACTATTTTTTCTTTTTCAAAGTCGTATCTTCCTATGATCTTGCTGTAGGAATAGTCGGTGTACCCAATGAAAAACTGGTTGGGGTGTATAACCTCTATACCCAGATCCTTTGGATCTATACCGTTTTCAGAATAAAACTTTTTTACACTCTCTTCGCTGACCTTTAGCTCTAAAATCCCGTTGTAGAGATCATCCAATTTGTGCTTGTCAGACATATCGAGATGTTTGCAGTTTATCCCCATTGAAGATGCCTTGATCCTCATGCTTATATCATTTGTAAGGAGAATGTCATTTTTATGGGCTTCGGCAAGCATTATGGAAAGAATCTTGTTGTCCACATAATTGACATCAAAATTTTCCGGGAGTTCCACTGCTGGTTTTTCAAGGGTGCTCTTTAAAATAACACCGTTTTTCAGCTCTATCCCTTGCAGGAGGTTTCCCCTTTCCTCTATATCCTTGAAGTTTCTCAGAAACTGCCTGGCTCTGAAACCGCTGTTTCCTTCTCTAGATTTGAGTTTGTCAAGTTCCTCTAAAACATAGATGGGAATCATTACAGTGCATTCTTTGAATTCTCTTAAAAAAAATGGATTTGCAATTATGATATTAGTATCCACTATGTAATTTGCCATTTATCCCCCTTAATTATGTTCTCGTATTTTTCCTATTATATAAGGAAGTGAGACAATTAAAAATTTAAGCTTGAATATAATCTATTTGTACCAAGATACTGTTTCTGCTCATATTGTAACATTATTTTGTCCCCAAAGGGAATAATTTTATTTTTAAAAATGCAAAATTTATTCATAAATATTTTGTGCAAATCAAAAATTTTCCAAAGGACGGCACTTCTCTTTAAAGTTCGGTAGAACTTGATTTTTAAAGGTATTTGTACTATGATGAATAAAGTTTGTAGTTTATCGGTAGTTTGAATATAGATGGGATTTTACAAAATGGGAGGACGAGTTATGTTTAAAGCTGTAGTTATATGTCTCAGTGACAAGGGGTATAGGGGTGAAAGAGAGGATAAAAGCAGTCAGGTTATAATTGAAATTCTAGAAAAAAATAACTTCGAGGTTGTAGAAAATATTTTGCTTCCTGATGACTACTATCTTCTAAAGCATGCCCTTAGAGAAATATGTGATTCAAAAGCGGCTGACCTCATTCTTACAACTGGGGGAACAGGGTTCTCTAAACGGGATATCACCCCAGAAGCCACCCTTGAGGTAATTGAAAAAGCGGTGCCTGGAATACCTGAGGCCATAAGGGCATACTCTATGACCATAACCAAGAGGGCCATGTTATCCCGGGCAGTGGCTGGAATAAGAAATGATACCCTAATAATAAACATGCCAGGAAGCCCCAAGGCTGTGAAAGAATCTCTTGAGTATATAATGAGCAGCTTGCATCATGGTCTAGAGATACTCAAAGGTCAGGCTTCAGAGTGTGCCACAGATAGTAATAAGTTATAATAAATTAGTTTTTACTCAACTTTTACCAAAATTAGATAACAGATTTACAGTAGTTGTTTATAATTCCCTTGTAAAATAAATTTGAGGGGGTTATTAAGAAATGAGAAGAACTTTAATAGCAGCATTTATCGTCACAGCGGGATTACTTACAATTAATCAAGAGGCATCGGCTTTCTTTGGCTTTGGAAAGAAAAATAAAGCAGAAGTAGTGCAGGTAGTGGGATCGGATACTTGTCTAAATGTAACTCAGCATATAACAGAGTCTTATATGAAGGGTCACAAGGATGCAAGGATTGCAGTAACTGGTGGAGGATCAGGAGTAGGTATCGCAGCTGCAATAAACGGAACTACTGATATCGCTATGGCATCAAGATCAGCTAAATCATCTGAAATGGAAAAAGCAGAAGCAAACGGTAAAAAACTTGAAGAAGTGGTATTTGGATGGGATGGAATCGGAGTTATCGTAAACAAGAACAACCCAATCAATGCTCTCTCTAAAGAGGTAATAGGAAAGATATTTGAAGGGAAGATCACAAACTGGAAAGAAGTGGGAGGGAAAGATGCACCAATCGTAATTCTTTCTAGAGATTCATCTTCTGGAACTCATTCATACTTTAAGAAGGATGTTGTAAGAGGCGGAGACAAGAAGTCTAAGAAAGAGTATTCAGATACATCATTATTCCTACCTTCAAACTCGGCAATCGTTCAAGAAACAGCTAGCAACGAAAATGCAATAGGTTATGTGGGAATGGGATACTTAGACGATACTACAAAGGCACTAGGAGTAAACGGAATAGAGCCTACTGTTGCAAATGTATCAAGTAAAGCTTATCCAATTGCAAGAGAACTTTTCTGGTATGTACCTGCTGAAAGATCTCAGGTTATTACAAATATCGTTAAATTCGCTCTATCTTCTGAAGGACAGTCAATAGTTGCCAAAGAGGGATTTGTACCTGCCAAATAGTAAGAAGATTGAATAATTGAGCTCCTTAAACTAAATTATACATATTTACGATGGCCAGAGAATTTTCTCTGGCTGTCTTACTTTTTGGAAATGAGACTGGGAAAAACTAAGTATATATTAAGTCAAAACTTTCGAAAACTCTTAAAATATTTTTTACAAGTTGTTTACAGAAGTTTTATATTGCTTTTACAAAACTGCTGTAAAATTATTGTATATTAAAATTAAAAAATTAGTTTCAGGAGGAGTTTAATATGTTAAAGAAGACGCTTTTAGGATTATCGTTATTAATATTAGTAGCATGTGGACAAGACAAGGTAAAATCAGAGGTTGTGCAGATAACAGGATCTGACACCTGCCTAAATGTAACCCAGCAGTTGTCAGAGGCCTACATGGAAAGCCATGAAGATGCTAGGATTGCAGTAACTGGTGGAGGATCAGGAGTGGGAATAGCTGCGGCGATCAATGGAACTACTGATATTGCCATGGCTTCTAGAAATGCAAAAGAAAAAGAGTTAAAAAGTGCAGAAGAAGCCGGAAGACTACTTGAAGAGGTTGTATTTGGATGGGATGGACTTTCTGTAATTACTCACCCTAGCAACCCTGTAAATGTTCTTTCTAAAGAGGTTATCGGTAAGATATTCTCTGGAGAGATCACAAACTGGAAAGAGGTAGGAGGAAAAGATGCTAAGATAATACTTCTATCAAGAGACTCGTCTTCTGGAACTCACGTTTATTTCAAGGAAGATGTAGTAAGAGGCGGAGACAAGAAATCTAATAAAGAGTATGCAGAGGAAACTCTTTTTCTACCGTCAAACACAGCCATTGTACAGGAAGCTGCGACAAATGAAAATTCTATAGGATATGTAGGAATGGCTTATATGGATGAAACTGTAAAGGCTATATCTGTAAATGGTGTAGAGCCAACAGTAGAGAACGTAGCAAGCAAGCAATATCCAATCGCGAGAGAACTTTTCTGGTATGTGCCAGCTGAGAGATCCCAGGTTATATCAAATATAGTAGAGTTTGTTCTTTCACCAGAGGGACAAGCTATCGTAGCTGATGAGGGATTTGTTCCTGCAAAATAATAACTTTTAAAACCTCCCGTAAGAGTACGGGAGGTTTTTTTACCAAAAGTATATTCTGAAGTTTATGCCTTGTAAAAGTTTTTACATTTTTTTTACAAAAAATTTATAGTGTGATTACACAGAAGAGGTAAGATAAGACTATAAAATAAACTGAATCAGTAATAAAGGAGAGGCAAATGGATATTAGGAAGATCAAAGACACCTTTATGAAGCACACGATATTTGGTGTAGCAGCATTTAATATTTTAATAGTATTTTCAATATTTTTCTATGTTTTCACCAATGGAATGAAGTTCTTTGGGGAGGGAAGTATAACCGATTTCTTATTAGGAAAGACTTGGATACCCCTTTCAGACTTGTACGGTTTTTTACCACTTTTAGCAGGGAGCTTTTGGGTGAGTATTATAGCTTTAGCAATTTCCATACCCCTGAGTTTGTTTACAGCAATATACATATCAGAATATGCAAGTAAAAAGACAAGGGAAATTTTTAAGGTACTTATCGAAACCATGGCAGCCCTTCCGTCAGTTGTACTAGGATATATTGGACTATATGTATTTTCAAAATATATAAGAGATATTTTCGGGCTGAACTCAGGTCTGACCGCTTTAAACGGAGGGGTACTCCTAGCTATCATGGCGATACCTACAATGGTAAGTATTGCTGACGATGCCATTATGGCCCTTGATAAATCCTATAAAGAAGCTTCTCTGGCTATTGGAGCCAACAAGCTTGAAACAATAGTAAAGGTACTTCTGCCGGCGGCATTTCCGGGAATATTTGCCGGGATAATGTTAGGGTTCGGGAGAATTATAGGAGAGACTATGACGGTATTGATGGTGACAGGTAATTCACCGATTCTAAATGCTGGGCCTCTTACTGCAGTAAGGACACTGACAGCTACTATAGCGGCAGAGATGGGAGAGGTTACTATAGGGGATCAACACTACTACTCGCTATTTACATTAGGTATAGTGCTCTTTGCAATAAGTTTTCTGACAAACACCGTTGCAGATCACTTTATCCATAAATCCAGAAAGAACATAGGCTAACTAAGGAGAGAGAAATGAGTATATTAAAGGGTAACGGGAAAAAGATAATAGAAACCACAATAAAAGTAATAGGAATATGTTCCATCCTTCCTGTATTGGGTATATTTGCATATATTATCTTTAAGGGAGTACCAGCAATAACTTGGTCCTTTATTACTGAGGGACCAAAGAACGGAATGAGGGAGGGAGGAATATTTCCAGTAATAGTAGGGAGTATACTTCTTACCATAGGAACTATAATAGCAGCAGTACCATTTGGAATCCTTACTGGGATATATCTGGTAGAATATTCAAATGATAACTGGTTAAGAAGAATAATCAATCTGACCATAGTAAACCTCGCAGGGATACCAAGTATAGTATACGGTCTATTTGGAATGGCTTTCTTTGTAATGGCCCTTGGAATGGGAAGATCCCTTATGGCCGGGTCTCTTACTCTGGGAATAATGAGTCTTCCAGTTATAATCACAGCAACTAGAGAATCTCTCCTTGCCATACCTAAAAGTATGAGAGAGGCATCTCTGGCTCTAGGGGCTACCAGGTGGGAAACGACGTGGAAAATAGTGCTACCAGCAGCACTTCCTGGAATTCTTACAGGAATAATATTAAGTGTTTCAAGAGCGGCAGGAGAGACGGCACCTATTATGTTTACGGCAGCAGCATTTTATCTGCCATTCCTGCCAGAGTCCCTAAGTGATCAGGTAATGGCACTACCGTATCATCTCTATGTAATATCTACCCAGGTACCAGACATGCCAGAGTCAAATATGATGGGGACACTGTTTGTACTGGTGTTTATTACGGTGGGGTTCAACCTTTTGGGAGCATATATAAGAAATAAATTCAGAAAATTCAGATAAAAGCCGGTCTATAAAATCTACAGAGGCAGTTATGGTAATCTTTGGGAGGTAATGAATAAAAATGGAAAAGAATATAAGACTTAGTGTTAAAAATTTCAACTTTTACTATGGAAATTTCCAAGCGTTAAATAATATAAATATGGATGTGGGAAAAAACAAGGTGACAGCCCTTATCGGTCCTTCAGGCTGTGGTAAATCTACGTTTTTAAGATCTATCAACAGAATGAATGATCTCATAGATATTTCAAAATATGAGGGAATTATCGAACTAGATGAAAATGATATATTTGATAAAAAATATGATATAGTTGAACTGAGAAAAAATATAGGAATGGTATTTCAAAAGCCAAACCCTTTCCCAAAAACAATATATGAAAATATCGTATATGGGCCTAAGCTTCACGGAACAAGAGATAAAAAGAAGCTAGATGAGATAGTAGAGGGAAGTCTAAAGGCGGTAGCTCTCTGGGATGAGGTGAAGGACAAGCTTCATCAGTCGGCCCTTGGACTCTCTGGAGGACAGCAGCAGAGACTTTGCATCGCAAGGGCCATTGCTGTAGAACCTGAGATACTTCTTATGGACGAGCCTACTTCTGCTCTAGACCCCATATCTACTCTTAAAGTAGAAAAATTGATCAGAGAGCTGGCAAAGGATTATACCATAATAATAGTAACTCATAATATGCAGCAGGCGGCAAGAGTTTCAGAGTACACAGGATTTTTCTATCAGGGAGTATTAGAAGAGTTTGGACCTACGGAAAAGATATTTACCAATCCTGATAACAAGAAGACAGAAGACTACATCACAGGAAAGTTTGGATAAAATATTTTTGCATAACTTAATCTAAAATTTTGAAAGAAATTAAGGGGGAAGAATGAAAAATTTGCACGAAAGAATAAACTCGATAAATGAGCATTTCATTGAGATGGCTAAAAATGTAGAGAGATTGCTCAGGATTAACATGGAGATGCTGAAGAATAAATCTTTTGAAAAAGTTCTTTATGGAGAAGCCAGGATGGTTGAGGATATTATAAACAGTTATGAAGTTAAGATAAAAGAGGACTCCATTATAACTATAGCTATGTTTCAGCCAGCAGCAAGGGACCTGAGGTCACTTTTGAGTACCTTAGAGGGGACCAAGATTCTCGAAAGAATGGGTGATCTGCTTTTAGACAACGTCCAGCTTATAAGAGAGATGGAAAAAAAGGGAGAATTGCATAAGCCATATCTGTATCTGGTAGAGAAGGTGGCAGAAAAGGTAGAGGAAGTGTATAGTATGTATACTGAAGCTTTAGTAGGAAGAGATGATACGAAGGTATACACTATTCTTGCCCTAGATGAAGAGGTGAACGAGATAAGGGACGACACTGTGGAAAAACTAATTCAAGTAATGAAGGAAAATTCTGAAAATATTGAGTTTGGAAATTTGATTCTTCTTTCAACAAAAAAATATGAAAGAATTTCAGATAAAATTATGCAGCTAGGAAAAAGTTTGGTATACGACATCAGTGGAGATAATATCAGAAAGAAAGAGCTGATAAAAAAGGATTAGAAAGTAGTGGAATCTAGGGGGAAGTATGAAGGTACTTATAGTAGAAGACGACATTGAAATACAACAGTTAGTTGATTATTTTTTTAAAAAAGATGGATATGAAGTGCAATCTGTAGGAGACGGACTAGACGGTCTTAAGATCTTGAAAACTTTTAAACCCGAGCTTGTAATACTGGACATAATGCTTCCAAGCCTTGATGGAAAGAACTTCGCAAAAATAGTGAGAGATCTTCCAGATCAATATGGAGAGCCAGTGATAATAATGCTTACAGCAAAGACTGAGATAGAGGATGTCCTCGAGGGGTTAGAGTTAGGAGCCAACGATTACATGAAAAAGCCCTTTGATCCCAGAGAGCTGATATTAAGAGCAAAAAAACTAATCTCTGGAGAGGTGAGAGAGAGTAAAAGATATGCCTTTGGAGCAGTGACCATAGATGATGACAGACATCTGGTGACTGAAGATGGGGTAGAAGTAGAGCTCTCTAAAAAGGAGTATGACCTTCTGCGTCTGCTACTTAAGAACAAAGGTATAGTCCTGTCTAGAGAGAAAATCCTAGACAGGGTTTGGCAGACTAACTACTATCCAGGAGATAGGTCTGTGGATATTTATATCTCTAAACTGAGGGATAAATTGAAGAGTATCTCTAAAAATATACGAACAGTAAAGGGTGTGGGGTACAAACTAGAAGATAGAAAAGAATACTATTCTAAAGAGAAATAAAAGAGAAAATTTTTAAAGATTTTTTTATTTTCAATTTTCGTAATTTCTGGCAACCATCAACTGAGTCTCTCTCCTAAAATTTCTAGCTTTTTTATATTATTACAAGAATCCGGAACATATCAAAATTAATACGTCCTTTCAAAAAAAAATAACAGTAATTGATTTTTATAGTATAATATCCAAAAGTGATTTTTAGGAGGGAATAATTTTGGAGAGAATAATAAACAGTGTTACCTTGATAATGTTTCTCATGGGGACAGGTTGTTTTTTTGCCAGGAAAAACATCTTGGGAGAGCATAGCAATAAACTTTTTTCCTATTTGGTGTTAAATCTGTGCCTACCTTGCCTTATAATTTTAGGCCTCACAAGCCGTTTTACAAGAGAGGCATTGATGAAATCCACACAGTGGCTTGGACTCTCTTTTGTAATACTAATAACCCTCATATTGGCAGCCAAGTTGCTTAGTTTCAGCTCCTTCATAAAAAGAAAGGAGCTTTTCCAGCTTTCCTTTGTCTTTGCCAATACCGTATTTATAGGTCTACCGGTGAATATAGCCTTATTTGGAGACGACAGCATACCCTATATATTCCTGTACTACTTCGCCAATACCTCTTTCTTTTGGACCTATGGTGTATATTGTGTTCGTGGAGGAGGAAGCATAAAAGATGGGTTTAAAAAGCTTATGACTCCTGCTACCATATCCTTTTTCGTAGGTATTATTATGATTCTTTTGGATTTAAAAGTCCCTGAGTTTTTGGCAACCTACATGAAGTATATAGGAGGAATGACCACTCCTCTGGCCATGCTCTACTTAGGAACAGCTATATACAGCCTCGGAATAAAATCTTTAAAACCTGATTTTGAGGGAGTGATGGATCTTGTCTCTAAATTTATCATAGCTCCTATAATAGCCTTAGTGCTGATAAAAATAGCCGATGGTTTTTTAACTCTTCCACTTCTTTTGAAGAAGGTATATTTTATGCAGACTACCATGCCTATAATGACAAATGTGGCCATTTTGAGCGGATACTACAATAAAAATCCAGAGGATGCCTCTAAAGTAGTTGGGCTTTCCACTATACTCGTGGTGGTAACTATACCATTTTACGCTTTCCTTGCAGAGATTCTCTTTTAGGCTGAAACAAAGTTAAAATTTTTAACTTAGAGTAAATTATTGAATTTATCCGAAAACCTATGTTACTTTCTTTTCTTGATAAAAGAAAGTAACCAAAGAAAATCAAGAATTTTCAAATGTCTAGGAAGTAGATATTTCTTTTATCGCCTTTGTGAGCTACAGTCCTCAGTTCCCTGCTCATCCACTGGATAAGGTGTTTCATGGTCGCTGTCGCTCCTTGAACTCCCTTAACTTATTCTGTAGAACGGCTGAGTGCAGGTTCTTTCCCGTATAAGCCCTGCGACTTGAAAATTCAAAAAACAGGAAATGATATAAGCCTAAATTAAAAACATGTGCATAGTTATCTTAATTTTTGACTATTCTTAACGCTGATTTTATCAATGGCAAGGGAAAAGGGATAAAAAAACTCTCGCAAAAGAAGGGATTTATAGTTTTAATTTTAACTCTGTGAAACTCCCTCTTTTTCTCTGTGCCCTCTGTGGCCAAAAGATTTTATCCTTATTCGTGTTAATTTTCCTATCTTTTATTAGTGTCCATTCGTGACAAAATCTTTTGACTCTAATATTCCTGTAAATTCAGTAATTCATTTAAATAAAACACAATGTTAAAAAGAGCACAATTACCCATAATTGTGCTTTTAATATAAAATATAGGGGGGACAAAATGAAAAAATACAAAATTGCAGTAATTCCCGGAGACGGTATCGGGATAGAGGTCATGAAGGAAGGAGTAAAAGTCCTAGAGACCTTGTCAAAACTTACAGGAGAGGTTGCCTTTGACTTTACCTGGTATGACTGGGGATGCGAATATTATCTAGAGAATGGTAAGATGATGGATGATGACGGGCTTGAAAAGCTTAAAAATTTTGACGCTATACTTTTAGGAGCCGTGGGATTCCCAGGGGTGCCTGATCACGTTTCTCTGAGAGACCTGCTTTTAAAAATAAGACAGGGATTCGACCAATATATCAACTACAGACCTGTAAAGCTTCTTTCGGAATTAGACTGTCCCATCAAGAGTAAAAAACCAGGGGACATAGACATGATCTTTATCAGAGAAAATACTGAGGGAGAATATGCAGGTATAGGGGGAATAGAAAGAGAAGGCAAGGAAGAAGAGATCGCTCTTCAGACAAGTGTCTTTACCCGTAAGATCACAGAAAAAGTAATGGACTATGCCTTTGATCTTGCTAAAAAAAGAAACAAGCTGAATCACCTTACAAGTATAACAAAATCCAATGCTCTAAACCACAGCATGGTTTTCTGGGACAAGATTTTCAAGGAAAAGAAAGCAAAATACCCAGAGATAAAAACAGCAGAATACCATGTAGATGCTGCTGCCATGTATATGATACAAAGACCTGAGTCTTTTGATGTTGTTGTGGCCTCAAACTTATTCGGGGACATTCTTACTGACCTAGGTGCAGCTCTTCAGGGTGGTCTAGGGTTTGCAGCAGGAGCCAACATCAATCCAGATGGGAAATACCCTTCCATGTTTGAGCCAGTACATGGTTCCGCCCCTGAGATTGCAGGGAAAGGCCTTGCCAATCCTATAGCGATGATATGGACCATAAAAATTATGCTGGATTTCCTAGGACACGAGTCACTAGGAGACACTGTGATGAAGGCTATAGAGGGATCACTAGAGATGAGGGAGAAGCTTACTCCTGATATGGGTGGTAAAGGTTCTACCAGTCAGGTAGGAGAGATCATCTGTGATATCATAGGAAAAAAACTAAATTAATAAATTTATATTAAAAAGTTCCCCAACACTCTGTTGTAAAATACAGAGTACAGGGAACTTTTTTGTTTTTACTGGCTTTTTTATAGGGTAGTCGTTGCTTTTGGTTTAAATAGTTTTTCAAAGGATATTTTCTTATCATTAATAAGGACACCAGAAAGGATTAGAAGACCTCCTGTAACCATAAGTGGAGTTATTTTCTCATTTAATATAAGCACGGAAGATATCATAGCCACAAGAGGTATCAGATAAATAAAGTTAGTTGTCTTTATTATTCCTATTATATTTATCGACCTGCTCCACATTATAAAACAGATAGAAGAAGCGACTAAGGCAAGATAAAATATGCTAAAAGATACATCTTTATTAAGCAGATACTCAAAATGTATTTTTACCTTGAATAAGTAAAGTCCAGGCAGCATGAAAATCAGACCGTAAAAAAATGTCTTTCTGACAACTAATAGTCCAGAGTAGCTTTTATCTACCTTTCTCAGAAGGTTGGAGTATATAGCCCATATGATAGAGCATACCACAGCCAAGACATCCCCTATAGGATTAATTTTTAGAACTTTGTTTCCATTATAAAGTATTAGGAATATCCCTGTTATGGCTAAGGCAAAGCCCAA
Source organism: uncultured Ilyobacter sp. (assembly GCF_963668515.1). Classification (NCBI taxonomy): domain Bacteria; kingdom Fusobacteriati; phylum Fusobacteriota; class Fusobacteriia; order Fusobacteriales; family Fusobacteriaceae; genus Ilyobacter; species uncultured Ilyobacter sp. The sequence goes on from NZ_OY764866.1 coordinate 485,292, forward strand.
AATAAGGTTTTTATCAAACTTTTCGTCCTCAGTGGTGAAATGAGCTATTATTGATGAAAATATTGGTATAGAGGATACTATAAGTCCTACATTTGAAGCTGAAGTATATTTCAGTGCCATATTTTCTACTAAAAAATAAAGCATCCCCCCTGTAAGCCCTAATAACAAAAACAACTTCTCTTCCTGAAAATTAAATTTAAAATTAAATCTCGGTTTTACAACCAACAAAAATAAATAGGCTATTAAAAATCTCAAAAAAAGTACCTCAAAAGGTGTAAAATAATTTAATAAATTTTTGGTAATTGCATAGGTCGTACCCCATACAAATATTGTTATAAATGCCATTGTGTATCCTAGGTATTTACTGTTCATATTGCCCCCTATACTATTTTATCTATCTATTTATCTTTATATCTCTAAATATATGCCCTATCCGCCTATCCTATTTTCAGGCACCTCATAGAAAGAGAGGAGTGATGTATTTCATCATATAAAAACTCTGTTTTTTCTCCCGCTGTCTGCATGGCTACAACATAAAGCAGAGGGAGGTAATGTTCATCAGTGGGAAGGGAAAGTTTTGCACACTCACCTGCGTTTCTATAATCAATAAGATTATTATGACTGCCACTGCTTATAGAATCTGCTATATGCCTGTCAAATTCCACAGCCCAAGAATGGGGTTCTGATATCTCTCAGAAAAGAGAGTTTTTTCCCTAGCTGATAATGAGAGTATTCATCTAAATTCATATCTAGGCTCATCTGCAGTACAGAAATATCTCCCTCTGGGTAAGTATGAGTCAGAATTGCCCATGAACCGTGGTCAAGCCCCCAGTAATCAGCTCCTATTACTGAGATATTTTCTTTGTTTAAAGTTTCTATCATATAGTCTGAAAGTTCTTTTGGGAAACCATAAAAATCATATATTTGCCTGGGATCATCAGACGAAGTTATAGTTGTACCCCCTGTCTGCCAGTGGGCTGATATTACGAGAATAGCTTCTGGTTTTTCTATAGTTTCAGATATTTTTTTCAGGGGTTTTGTAAAGCTATTGTCTGACATAGCATTCATCGGATTGCCGTGACCTATAAATAAAACAGGCTGTCTTTTGTTCATCGTGTACCTCCAAATATAGATGCAATTTTTTTATATTATATACGATTCCCCTTATTTTACCCACATAAATTATTTAATTTTGGGCCATTGTGCCCAACTTATCAACAGAAATCATCATTATTTATTTTTATATATATTCCATATATGGGTCGGCTATATATTATATAATTGCATTTATTTTTAAAACCAGCTATAATTCATATATAGAATAAATTAAAAGTTATTTTTACATCAACCAAATAAATTGAAACATTTATATAAATCACAGGAGGTGGTTAATGTGCAAAAGATTACCTCATTACCTGGATTTGAAGGATACTCAAAAATATGGGGAAATAGCCAAACTTAAGTAAAAAACGGGGGAAGTACTTCTAGTAGTACTAGCATAATGAAAAACTCATTATGCATTTGTAGCGCTTTAATTGTCAACCTAAATGGTTGATGCTGAAATCGCAAAAGAGGAGGGAGATTTTTATGAAAAACTTAAACATATTAGATACTGAGGTATTTTACGAATATAAGGAATTAATAATGGACATGAACCACAATGTATACGACGGTGCAGGTTCTAGTGAAGACTGTGAAATAGTAGAAGAGATCTACAGATTCGAACCAAAAACAGATGCTTTTGAAGATATGAAAGAGCTTATAGAGGATACGAACCACAATGTATATGACGGTGCGTTAGATTCAGTACTCTACTGTGATGCAGAGGAAGAGATCTATAGATTTGAGGAGCCTGAAGTTTTCCAGGAGATAAGAGACCTTATAGAGGATACAAACCACTATGTATATGATGGTGTTGCAGTCTAATTGACGATTAAAAAAAATATTAAAAATAAAATCTCAGAATTATCTGGGATTTTTTATTTTTTGAAAATTTTAGCAGTGTAAATATAAACAAGACGCCCCAAGGACGCCCTGTTTATGGTAAAAATTATTTTATTTATTGTTTACTCTCTCTAAATATTCACCATTTCTTGTATCGATTCTGATAACATCTCCGATATTTACAAAGAGTGGCACACTTAACTCATATCCAGTTTCAATAGTAGCAGGTTTTAGAACTTTTCCAGTAGTATCTCCTCTTAATCCTGGCTCTGTGTAAGTAACTTCTCTTTCTACAGAGTTAGGAAGCTCTACACCTACAGGTCTCTCTTCATATAATAAGATATCTATGAACATCTCTTCCTTTAGATAGTTCGTAGCATCCCCTAGATCGTCAGCTGTAAGAGCGATCTGCTCAAAAGTTTCCTGGTCCATAAAATTGTAGTCTCCACCAACTTCATATAAGAATTGCATTGTCTTTTTATCAAGTCTGATATCGTCAAGCTTATCAGCTGCTTTCATAACGTCTTCTTTAATTTGACCTGTAATAAGATTTTTCATTTTGAATTTTACAACTGCAGAGTTTCTCCCTGATTTGTTGTAAGTAGCCTTTTGAATTATAAATACTTCTTCACCTATTTTGATGATATTTCCAGATGAAATTTCTTGTGCTGTTTTCAATGTTATACCCTCCTAATTCCTTTTTATATATTGTATCATAGACTTAAAAGATTGGCAAAGCTAATATTTCATTCTAAAAGACTGATGATAACTCCTCTCTGAAGCCAACCGTTTTTAAATTTAAAAATCATTTTCAGAAAGCTTTTCCTTCAAAAAACAAAGAAGTTTATCTGCTAGGTTTCCGTTTTTTTTCACATAATCTGATAGATATTTAAAGGTTTCTTTCTTTTTTTCAAATTCTTGGAAAAACCCGTAAAAATCTTCTTCTTCAAGGTTATAATGATTTTCAGTTCTACAGTTATAATTATAAGTTATTTTTGAATAACTTTCATAAAAGTTTTCTGGGATTTTATCTTTTAAAAATGATAAAAAACCTTCTACCTTATTCAAATGCTCTCTTTCTTCCTGGCAGTAGGCATGCCATAGAAATGGCACCCTTGAAACTATGGCTCTAGAGAAACTCTCCTCACCTCTGACAAGATTGAAGTCTGAGTTATACAAAATTTTATCATAAAGGTTCTGTTCTACGTAATCCATAAATACTACCTTTGTATTTTTAAGAGTTTTTAGATTTTTCGTGATCAAAAAACCATTTTTACTCATATCGCCGAAAACCAAAAGAGTCACCTTTTTGTTAAAGTCTTCAAGAGTATCCAAAAAGTTCTGAAAATTATATTCATATGAAAAAACAGTCCCTATGAAAGTATCCTTATCAATCGACAGATCGGAATTAACAGGAAATACCTTTTCTGAATAACAAGATATCACATTATTAAAAAATCCGGCTCTATCTATGAGAGAATCTTGCCCATTTATAATCAAGCCGCCGCTCCAGTTTTCAAATCCAGGCATGTAAAAATATTTTTTTACACCTTTCACATTGATATAAGAACTTTGAAGGTGGTATTCTTTTGCCCACTCTTCTCCTGTTAGATACTCTATATTTACTATTATCTTTAATTTTCCAGAAGAGTTTTCAAGATAAGCTTCTGGGATATCACATCCATAGGCCTCTATAGCCACCTCTGAGTTCCCTGCTTTTCTGTAGTCCTCTGAGCTCATTTCCCTCATATCATAATAGGTTATATTCTCTATCATCTGGATTTTTTTCCCTATACTGATGTTTTTATTTATTTTTGAAAAAGTCTCTGCATCATTTAAAAACACCCTCACCCTGATATCTTGCTCTTTTCTTTTTACCTCCCTTGCCAGCCTGTAGACGAACCCTATATCACCAAAATTATCAATTATATCACAGAATATATCTATACTTTTTAACATTTCATCCCTCTGTCTATATTTTTTTCCAAAGTAAATTCTTCGGACCATTTCATTATAGCAGTTTTTTTATTTACACAAAAGACAGATAAATATGTAAGCCTTATTTTTAAAATGAATTTTGATCATATAACATTAAAAAAAATTTATAAAAGAATTTATAAAATTTTACGTAATTGATCTTTATGTAGAATAAATATATTCAAGTATCCAAGGGGGTCTAAATTGAGATTTGCAATTCAATTCAAAATCAACAATAAGGAATTACCTATTGACTATCGAAGAAAATTTATCTCTTTTTTAAAAAAATCTTTCGAAAATTATAATAAAGAAATCTATGAAAGATTCTATAAAAACAGAGACAACATAGAGAAAGATTATACTTTTTCGATATATCTGGGAAGATGCAAAATAACGAGGGAGAAAATTGAACTGGAGAATGACGAGATAATTCTGAACTTTTCCACATATGATACAGAGACGGGGCTTCATTTCTATAATGCTGTGTTGGGGTCTAAAGACAAGAAATTTGATATGGGAAAAAACAACTTTATAACCCCTCAGAGGATAAACCTTCTCAAAGAAAAAATACTGAAAGAGGACAGAGTCTTGTTTAAAACTTTTTCGCCCATTGTTATAAGGGAGCATATGAGGGAAGGGAACAGAGACAGTTTTTATACTCTGAAAGATGACGGGGGTATAGAGGTCATTAAAAAAAATATGAAATATAGCTTAGAAAAGATCTTTGGTGAAAGTGTCCTGGAGGATATAGACAACCTTAAAATAAATGATGTAAACACAAAGACTGTGAGCATAAGAAATTACGATATCAATATTCCATGCACATTGGGGATGTTTGAAATGGAGGGGGAAAGGTACCTTCTTGATTATTTTTACAAGGCTGGATTTTCAAGCAAGAAGAGTGCAGGATTCGGTATGCTTGAGATAATGGAATAGGGGGTGATGTTTTGGAGAAGAATATAGATAATAATCGGGTACAGCTTTATCCTTCTGACTGGAGATGGAGTGCAAGTATAGTGGGGCTAATAAAATATTTTGATTATAATGGATTAGATTATGTAATTACTGATGATTATTTAGAGTTTGAACTCTCACTTATAAATGAAGAAAGATATTTTTTATTCGTAGAAAATCATTTTAAAGATTTAATGCACCATAAAAAATTGGAAAATTTATTAGAAATTAATGAACCTACAGAAGAGCAAGTAAAGGTTATAAATGATATATTGAAAATGAATATAAAAATAATAAAAAATTTTTTTAAAGGTTACAAATATAATGGGAATAATAAAGAAGAACTCAAGAATCAAATAGTTAATAATAGAATGGAATTAATAAAAGGGACTTATAAAACAGGGAAATCTTTATATTCAAATTTTTGTAATGAAAGAAAAATTTTTACAGATAGGGGTGATTGTTGCAGAATAAAAGGATACAGTATAGATACTTCAAGAAAAATTGGTTCTCAGTCATTTATGGCGAATACAGAAAAATTTGTATCTACAGATTATTTATATTTTGATTTTATTCCTTTTGCTTTTTCAAAAATTAATTCAAAAATACATGAAGCCTTTTTTATAAATAATAATTTTACGATTGATCAATTAATTAAAACTAATAAAACTGACCCAATGAATGATGAAAAGTCAATGCAAAGCAAATTATTTTTTAAAATAAAAAATTCCTCAAACTTTATTGATTATGATGTTGAAGTAATAAAAAAAGAAAGGGAAAAAGATTATTTTGAAACAATATTTGTTCGCAGAGAGGCAGTAAAAGTATTAGAAAAAATTAATGGAAAGACATTAGAAGCAGTTACTAATCCCTGTAAAGTAAAGAAGGCGTTTGCAGAAGTCAATAAAGACAGTAAGGGTAATAATTATCGAGATAAAGACAGTATGTATAGACTTAAGTTAGAAAAAATAGTAATAGATTGCATTTTAAATAATATTAAACTTGATTTTTTAATTGATGGATTTTTAAAAGAATATGAAAGGAACTATATAATATCGGAGTTAATAAAAATAAATGAGTTAATTTATGGAGAGGAGAAATATATGACTGAAAAACAAGGAGCAGTAATAAATTCTGCAAAAGAAGTAAAGAAAGTTTTAAAGGGGAAACAGAATAAAATCAGAGCATATGAACAAAGGCTTATAAGCGCAATAACTCTTAAGGATTATGATAAAGTCCAGGAAATTTTATTACACCTATCTGCATTTACGCAGGTAAGAATGGATTTTTTGATTGATCTGTTTGAAGATTTTGAAACAAATAAAAATTTAGCTTATACATTTATAAATACACTAGGTGAAAAGAAAAACAAATGAAAATAGGGAGGGGATAGTTATGGATAAAAAAGCTTTAACTTTGACAATTTTGGCATATATGACTTCAAATTATGGTGAAGGACTTGGAAATGTATCTTCTGTTCAAAAGGTTTATAAAAATGGAGAAATATATTCTACAAGAAGCAGGGAAAGTTTGAAAAATGCTATAATGGTGCAAAGTGGAATGTATGATGATTTAGTTGTAGAGGTAAATGGAGCGCCAGCTCAGAAAAAAATTAATCCAAAATTAAATGCTTCAAATTGCAGAGCACTTGAAGGTGGATATATGAATACGAAAGTTAAAGTAGAGAAAGATGAATTGACTTTCATAAGAAACAGTTCTTTTTATCTGACAGATGCAATTTCATGTGCTCCTTTTTTAAATGAGACTAGATTTCACAATAATCTCCACCTTGCAAAAACTTTTGCTAAAGAAAATGATTTGAATGTTCAAAATGACTCTAAAGGGGATAATAAAGTTGGTTTAATGCCATATAATTACGAGTTTGAAAAGACTATGCGGGTGTATTCTATTACTTTTGATTTGGAGATGATAGGTAAAGATGAAAATTTTAAAAATGCAGAGGCTAAAAATATAGAAAAAGCTGAAAGAGTAAATTCAATACTAGAAGCAGTTCAAAATTTGAATTTAATTGTAAAAGGAAATCTGGATAATGCAGAACCTATTTTCATAGTGGGCGGATTGAGTAAAAGAAAAACTCATGTTTTTGAAAATGTAATAAGTGTAAAAAATGGAAATCTAGCAATAACAGATGATTTATTATATAAAATTTCAAAGGGATATAAAGTAGGTTTATTAAGGGGAGACAACTTTAAAAACGAGAATGAAATAATGGGGAAATTAAATCCTGTAAGTGTGGACCAATTTTTTGATGAACTTGAATCAGATATAAATAAATATTATGGAGTAGAAAAATGAAAGCTTTAAGAATTATTTTGACTCAAAATAAAGCGCACTACAGAAAAGAAGAAACAATGGAGAATAAAATGACATATCCTCTGCCTCCTTTTTCTACTGTAATAGGGGCTTTACATAATGCTTGTGGTTTTAGAAAATATAAACCTATGAATATATCGGTTCAAGGGAAATATGATTCTTTATCAAAACAAGCTTATACAGATCATTGTTTTCATGATAAATTTGAAGATGATAGAGCTACTTTAGTTAAGTTAGTAAATAAAGATCTTTATTCTAAATCATTTATAAAAGTAGCAAAAGGTAAAAAAAATCAAGGGAATAGTTTTAAAAAAGGAGTTACAATTGACATTTTTAATCAAAATTTAATTGAAGAATATAGGAAATTAAAGGATTTAAAAGATGAAATTGAAATTTTTAAAATTAGATTTAATTGTGGGAAAAATATAAGTAATGAATGTAAAAAGATTTTTTTAGAAAAGAATAGTCTAAAAGATATTGAGGAAAATAAACTAAAAATTAAAGAATTTGATCAAAAATTTAAAAAATATAAAAAAGACAAATCTAAAGGATTAATAGAAGTTTTTAAAAAAAGGAAACAAAGTTTAAAATTAAAGAAAAAAAACTTTAATAAAAAATCAAAAGAGTTTTTAAAAATTTCTATAAGAGAAAAAGAAATTAAGGAAAAAGAAGAATTAATTAAAGATAAAATTAAAGAATTTGAATTTGAAAATTTTACTAAGCATATATCCAAATATAAGTTATTAACAACATCATTAAAACATTATGAAATACTTCATAATGTAAAGCTAATAATTCATATTGATGCAGATGAAGAAGTTTTAGATTGCATAAAAGAAAATATTTATAATTTAAAAGCTGTTGGTCGAAGCGAGGATTTTGTAGATGTGAAAGAGTGTGAAGTGGTGGAACTATTAGATAAAATAGACACTGAGATTTCAAGTGAATATTCAGCATATTTAAATTATGAACTTGTTAAAAATGAGAGTATTTTATTAAATACTAGAGAATCAAGTGTTCCAGCTTCAGGGACAAAGTATTGGATAAATAAAGTTTATGATAACAGTACCGGAAAGAGAGATTTTTCTAAAGGTAAAAAAATAGTTTTATATGCATCAAATTATTCTATTGACGAAGAATCAAAAGGTGTATATTTTGATTCTGAAGGAAAATATATTGTTAACTTTAACTAAAGAAGGTGTCAAAGGTGATTGATTTAAATAAATTGGCAAAACCTGATAAAACAATAAGAGAGCATACAGATGACTTATTAAATAAATTAGAGAGATTAAAATATTTAGGTTACTTGGGGAATGAAGAATATGAAATTTTACAACTTTGTTGTGAGTATCATGACTACGGAAAGATAAATGATGAATTTCAAAAGAGAGTTTCTTCTAAAAAGAAAATAAACTTTGATGATACAAAGGAGGTTGCCCATAATGTACTTTCTCTTTGTTTTGTTGATGAAAATAAATTTCGAAGTAAGGAAGAATATTATAAAGGGTGTTATTCAATCTTAAATCATCATCATAATGTTGATAATTTTAAGGAGATAAGAGAAAAAGAAGATTTAATTGAAAAAAATATAGAAAAATTCGGAGGTAAAAAATTAAGGAAAAGAGCTCTAAAAAAGATAGCAGAATATAAAACTGATAATCAAACAATGTTTATAAAAGGTCTGCTTCATAAATGTGATTATTCAGCCAGTGGAAGTTATGAGATTGAATATGAAAATGATTTTTTGAGTGATTCTCTGGAAGAATTAGGATATGAGTGGAATGAACTACAAAATTTCTGTGTTGAAAAAAAAGATGAAAATATCATAGTGGTAGCAAATACAGGAATGGGGAAAACTGAGGCGGGACTTTTATGGATAGGGGACAACAAAGGTTTCTTTATTCTCCCGTTGAGAACGGCAATAAATGCAATATATGACAGAGTAAGAGAAAAGATTATTAAAAGAAATATAGAACAAAGACTCTCTCTTTTGCATTCTGAAACCCTGTCTTATTATTTGAATAAAAATATTACTGAAGAGGAAAAAATTCTAGAGTATTCAAAAAGAGGAAAGCAATTGAACATGCCCATCACGATATCAACTCTTGATCAATTGTTTAATTTTGTATATAAATATAATGGATTTGAGTTAAAATTAGCTACTCTGAGTTATTCAAAAATAGTAATAGATGAAATTCAGGCTTATTCTCCAGATTTATTGGCATATCTAATCTCAGGGCTTGAAAAAATTTCAGAGTTAGGTGGGAAATTTGCCATTCTGACAGCTACATTGCCTCCTTTTGTAAAAGATTATATTGAAGACAATATCGATAGCATAAATTATGGGGAATTTACCAAAGGAAAAATAAGACATCATCTTCAGGTTATGGAAACAGAACTTGATCCGTTATTTATAGAAAATCACTTTAAAGAAAAAGGTGGTAAAGTGTTAGTTGTTTGTAACACTGTAAAAAAAGCTCAAGAAATTTATGATCTTTTAAAATCAGAAGATAGAAATATCAATTTACTTCATGCTAAATTTATAAGAAATGACAGGAGTTCAAAAGAAATAGAAATTCAAAATTTTGGGAAAACAGAAGTCAATGGAAATGGAATTTGGATTGCTACTTCAATAGTAGAAGCATCACTGGATATAGATTTTGATTACCTTTTTACAGAGTTGAATGATTTAAACGGTTTATTTCAAAGGCTTGGGAGGGTTAATCGTAAAGGGGAGAAAGAAAAAATGTTAACTTATCCCAATGCTTATGTTTTTACTGAAATAAATAAAAATTTATTCGTCAATGAAAGTGGAACTAGGGGGTTCATAGATAAAACCATTTATAATTTATCAAAAAAAGCAATAATAAATTTTAATGGACTTTTATCTGAAGATGAAAAAGTAAAGATGATAAAAGCAACTCTTACAACTGAAAATATAAAAAATTCAAACTTTGACAGAGAATATAAAAAAATCAAGAAATATATCGGTGATTTATATATCGGTGAAAAAGATTCGAAGGATATTCAGAAAATATTTAGGAATATAATGTCTTATAGCGTGATTCCTTATGATATATATGTTGATTTAGATAACAGGAAAATTATAGATGAAAGTCTAGAAATTTTAAGAAAAAGATATCTCGATGACCCTAAAATAAATAAAGAGGAAAATATAAAAAAAAGAGAAGCTTTAAAATTAGAAAAAATAAGGGCCAGAGATAACATATATGGTTTAACTGTTTCAGTGGGAATTTATGACAGGAACAAAATCGATAGCATAAAATTTGGTGATGAGGAAATAGAAATTACAAAGTGTAAATATGATTTTGAAAGGGGTTTTGAAAGAATAAAGGTTGAAAATAAAAAAGATGAGGCATATGATAACTTCGGTTAAAGGGGTATATTATGAATCAAAACACTAAAATTACAGGAGTTATGTTTTATTACTATTTTGTCTGCAAAAGGAAACTCTGGCTCTTCACCAAGGGGATAACCCTTGAAAATGAAAGTGAGAATGTCCTCTTGGGAAAGCTCCTTGACGAGAGTTCCTATAAAAGGGATAAGAAGCATGTTATGATAGACAACACCATAAACGTGGATTTCATAAGGGACTGGAAAATAATACATGAAGTCAAAAAATCCAGGAGTATAGAGGATGCGGCGGTATGGCAGGTAAAATATTATCTGTATTTTCTGAAACAGAGGGGTATAGAGGTGGAAAAAGGAGTTCTTGATTACCCAAAACTTAAGATAAGAAATGATGTTTTCCTTGAAGAGGGGGATGTTGAAAAAATAGAAGATATTTTAAACCAGATAAAAGAGATAGTTGACAGAAAGAATCCGCCGGATATAATAAACAGCAAAATATGCAAGAGCTGTGCATACTATGAATACTGCTATATTTAAAAGGGGGATAATATGAGTGATATGAGCTATTATCTTTTAAAAAGCGGGGAACTAAAAAGAAAAGACAATAATATTACCATGCTTGCCGGCGATGGGGTAAAAAAAGACCTTAAAATTGAAGCTACAAGAGATATATACATTTTCAACGAAGTCACCATGAACACCAAAATCCTAAATTACCTGGGGCAAAACAGCATTCCGATGCATATATTCAACTATTACGGTTTTTACAGCGGAAGCTTTTATCCAAGAGAAAGCCTGATTTCAGGGGATCTTCTGGTGAAACAGGTGGATCATTATAAAGACCCAGAAAAGAGAATTGAAATTGCCAAAGAAATACTAAAAGCCGCCTCATATAATATACACAGAAATTTGAGATATTATAAGGAGAGGGGAAGAAAGATCGGAGATAAGATAGAAGAGGTTGATTATTTCAGGCAGAGGATGGACAGTTGTCTAGACGTTCAGGAACTCATGGGTATAGAGGGGAACGTCAGGAGGGCTTACTATTCTGCATGGAATGATATAGTTAATCAGGAAATTAATTTTGAAAAAAGGGTAAAGAGACCCCCTGACAACATGATAAATACCCTCATATCTTTTGTTAATACTTTGATTTATACTACGGTTTTAACCGAGCTTTATAAAACCCAGCTGAATCCAACTATAAGCTTTCTGCATGAGACAGGGACAAGACGATTTTCACTGAGCCTTGATATTGCGGAAATTTTTAAACCACTTATAGGGGACAGACTTATATTTTCTCTTCTGAACAGGAATGAAATAAGTGAGAAAGATTTTGAAAAAGAATCAAATTTCTATTACCTAAAAGATAAGGGAAGACTCAAAATATTAAAGGAATATGATGAAAGGTTAAATGCTACGATAAATCATAAGGGCCTAAAGAGGAAGGTTTCTTACAGGCATCTCATAAGACTTGAAGCTTATAAACTGATCAAGCACATAAACGGAGAAAAACCTTATAATGGGTTTAAAATATGGTGGTGATAATTATGTATATAATACTTGTTTATGATATTACGCTGGATAATGGTGGTCCGAAGGTTCTGAGAAATGTATTTAAGACTTGTAAAAGGTACCTTACACATATCCAAAACTCGGTTTTTGAAGGGGAGATAAATAGAGCGAAACTTGAAAAACTGAGGGGGGAACTTGGAGATTACATAAGAAAGGATAAGGATTCAGTAATTGTATTTAAGAGTCGTCATCAGAGATGGCTGAATAAAGACTTTTGGGGTATAGAGGATGATAGCACTTCTAACTTTTTTTAGTATGTCGACCGTACATAAAGAGGTTTTATTATTAAGTCGACATACTTACTTTAGAATAGAAAAATAAAGTTTTAAATGAAAAATTAATTATTATGGAGATATTCTATTTACAAAAATTTTATGTTAAGATAAAGTCGACAGAAAAGGGACTTCTAACATAAAAATGCCAACTTCTCAAAAGAAAAGGCTTTTAATAGAACCATAGTGGAATGTAAATTTAGAATACTGACCATATGACATATCATTACATACCTTTTAATAGAACCATAGTGGAATGTAAATACATATGCGAAGATGAATAGAAAGCGTAGAAGTAATCTTTTAATAGAACCATAGTGGAATGTAAATCAATATACATCTATATGCCTGCCCATAGATGTAAACTTTTAATAGAACCATAGTGGAATGTAAATCATAAGAAGAAGGCAAGAACGGATTGTCATCACACTTTTAATAGAACCATAGTGGAATGTAAATTTGTTTAGTTGATATTATTTTTCTCCAACAAACTCACTTTTAATAGAACCATAGTGGAATGTAAATGGAGACAGATTCATTGAAATCATATTTATTTATAAGCTTTTAATAGAACCATAGTGGAATGTAAATGTTTATAATTCTGCTCATTTCTCCTGAAGAGAATCCTTTTAATAGAACCATAGTGGAATGTAAATTTTTCTATATAATTCCATGGCCCACTCACGATTTTTCCTTTTAATAGAACCATAGTGGAATGTAAATCCAGCAAATAGGCGGGCTTGGACTTGTTTATTTCACTTTTAATAGAACCATAGTGGAATGTAAATTGTCTATGACTTACGGAACTCAGGTATACTTGACGGCTTTTAATAGAACCATAGTGGAATGTAAATACACTTAACAAACACTCGGTAGAAATGTTAGTTTTCTTTTAATAGAACCATAGTGGAATGTAAATGCAGATGACTACGACTTCTTCATAAGTATCAATCAACTTTTAATAGAACCATAGTGGAATGTAAATTGAGAATTTTCTGATTCTCGTATACTTCGTCTATTCTTTTAATAGAACCATAGTGGAATGTAAATAAATTCAGAATAAAGCAAAATGAAATAGTACATACCTTTTAATAGAACCATAGTGGAATGTAAATAAATTTATGTAAATCTCGTCTATTTTTGATAGATATCTTTTAATAGAACCATAGTGGAATGTAAATCGGTAACACCCCACCATTTTCCAGTTAGATGCTTGACTTTTAATAGAACCATAGTGGAATGTAAATCTGTATTAGCAGAAGTTTTAAAGCAAAATGTAGGGGGCTTTTAATAGAACCATAGTGGAATGTAAATGGCTCAATAAAAAGCTGGAACTCTGGGGAATGTCACTTTTAATAGAACCATAGTGGAATGTAAATGACGAATAACCCCCTGGTCTACTATCACGTATAACTAACTTTTAATAGAACCATAGTGGAATGTAAATCAGATTCTACATCTTGAAGTAGTCCGTATAATCCTACTTTTAATAGAACCATAGTGGAATGTAAATTCATCTCGTATATGCCATCTTTTACCAGTACAGGCTCTTTTAATAGAACCATAGTGGAATGTAAATGCTCGTCATCTGAAAGATTATCCACATCTATTTTATCTTTTAATAGAACCATAGTGGAATGTAAATTACTTTATCCACGATTATCCATATCTGCTCACTTATAGCTTTTAATAGAACCATAGTGGAATGTAAATGTATTCTAGTTGAATTCTCGTCACTTGATGAAATTACTTTTAATAGAACCATAGTGGAATGTAAATTAAGCACTGTCATAGGAGATATAAGACCAGCAAGGGCTTTTAATAGAACCATAGTGGAATGTAAATCAGAAGGGATCTACTGAATGAAGATTTTATATGCGACCTTTTAATAGAACCATAGTGGAATGTAAATCTGTATTAGCAGAAGTTTTAAAGCAAAATGTAGGGGGACTTTTAATAGAACCATAGTGGAATGTAAATATATTAACACTTGAAAAATTATGGAAAGACAATTTTACTTTTAATAGAACCATAGTGGAATGTAAATGGTCACAGGATAAAGGAGTGAATAAAAAGGCTGTAAACCTTTTAATAGAACCATAGTGGAATGTAAATAGAATATTTCTCAAGCTCTTTTTCTATTTTATCAGTCTTTTAATAGAACCATAGTGGAATGTAAATGTGTGTCCAGATCCAAATCAGGAAACATTAACCCACCTTTTAATAGAACCATAGTGGAATGTAAATGTAGGAGAGATCAAAGGCGGCAGACTTCGGAGAGGTCTTTTAATAGAACCATAGTGGAATGTAAATCAGGTAAAAAAGTTTTATAAAAAAGGATATAACAACTTTTAATAGAACCATAGTGGAATGTAAATAGAGTTAAAAAAGCGTGATATAATAACCTTTGAAGCGCTTTTAATAGAACCATAGTGGAATGTAAATCTGCTTGCTTCTGCGTCGGTTCTTTGGAATCCTTTTGCTTTTAATAGAACCATAGTGGAATGTAAATGTAGTAACCAGACTGTTTACTCCCCTTGCTACCTTACTTTTAATAGAACCATAGTGGAATGTAAATAAGGGTGCTCCTGTAGGAGATCACGGCTTCACATCTGCTTTTAATAGAACCATAGTGGAATGTAAATGAGCATCAGAGAGCTTTGTATTTACTCTGATCTTACCTTTTAATAGAACCATAGTGGAATGTAAATTATATTGGAAGATATGGAAGGGGATAAACAGTTTCCTTTTAATAGAACCATAGTGGAATGTAAATGAAGTAGATTTAAGGTAAATCTTTTCCCTGGGATGTCTTTTAATAGAACCATAGTGGAATGTAAATCTGTTCAAAAGTACATCTGATGCATCTGTAACACCGCTTTTAATAGAACCATAGTGGAATGTAAATAATGAAGGAATTAAATGAAAATCCCGAAACTGCCGTTCTTTTAATAGAACCATAGTGGAATGTAAATAGTTATTTCTGAATTTGTCCTAAAATCATCTATCCAACTTTTAATAGAACCATAGTGGAATGTAAATCACAGGCCAGGGCGGCCTCGTTAAGCTCCCTGTGTTCTTTTAATAGAACCATAGTGGAATGTAAATCCGCACAAGATCCATATACATTTATTTTTTCATTAGAGCTTTTAATAGAACCATAGTGGAATGTAAATTCCAATTACTCCTTTAGTTGATATGATAGGTGGCGTTGCTACTTTTAATAGAACCATAGTGGAATGTAAATGGATACTTTTATGAAGTTGGATTAATATCTGATGACTTTTAATAGAACCATAGTGGAATGTAAATCCGCTTTGACCCATTATAATTGTACAACCTTTTTCTTTTAATAGAACCATAGTGGAATGTAAATATTAACAAGTTATATTAATGTTTTAATAATGCAACTTTTAATAGAACCATAGTGGAATGTAAATAATGGAAATATTTATGTATATCTAAAATTTCTTTAGCTTTTAATAGAACCATAGTGGAATGTAAATAATACAAATGGAATTTCTTGCTTAAAATATCAGGAACTTTTAATAGAACCATAGTGGAATGTAAATAGCTTCAAACCCAACTATCAAAGATCTCGAAAAAACTTTTAATAGAACCATAGTGGAATGTAAATTGAGCCATAGTTCTATATCTAATTGGATGTGGTGCTACTTTTAATAGAACCATAGTGGAATGTAAATCAGATTGAAAAGACTAAAAGCGGGAATCGAAAACACTTTTAATAGAACCATAGTGGAATGTAAATAATACAAACCCATATGATGAAGCAGTAATGGATTTACTTTTAATAGAACCATAGTGGAATGTAAATTTATTAAGGAAAAAGGACTTTTGCAGGATGATGTTTTTCTTTTAATAGAACCATAGTGGAATGTAAATAAAGAATTAGTTAAGGTAGTTAATCAATTGTTAGTCTTTTAATAGAACCATAGTGGAATGTAAATAGAGTAAAAAGTTCTCATACAATTAAAGAAGTTGAAACTTTTAATAGAACCATAGTGGAATGTAAATAGTGTTTTAGGGTGTTAGAGGTTTAAAAAAGTTTGGCTTTTAATAGAACCATAGTGGAATGTAAATAGCAATACAATAGAAATTTCAGATGAAATGATAATATCTTTTAATAGAACCATAGTGGAATGTAAATGATGGAACTATATACGACAGAAATAATAATATGTCCTTTTAATAGAACCATAGTGGAATGTAAATTTTGTTCAATGTGGCGTAAAGAGAACCGCAGTAATCTTTTAATAGAACCATAGTGGAATGTAAATAGTGGTGCAAAATTAAATACTACTGATAATTCAGTTCTTTTAATAGAACCATAGTGGAATGTAAATAAGATCAACAAAGCCTTTCCAGTAACCTATGTACTCGCTTTTAATAGAACCATAGTGGAATGTAAATAAGGCAAAACCTAAAAGTCTAAGACAGAAAAAAAAACTTTTAATAGAACCATAGTGGAATGTAAATCGAAGAGGTAAACAACGCTGCTGCCACCTTTACAAACTTTTAATAGAACCATAGTGGAATGTAAATTTTTATTTTTCAGATCGTGTAAATGTGTTTTATCACTTTTAATAGAACCATAGTGGAATGTAAATGATGGAACTATATACGACAGAAATAATAATATGTCCTTTTAATAGAACCATAGTGGAATGTAAATTTTGTTCAATGTGGCGTAAAGAGAACCGCAGTAATCTTTTAATAGAACCATAGTGGAATGTAAATAGTGGTGCAAAATTAAATACTACTGATAATTCAGTTCTTTTAATAGAACCATAGTGGAATGTAAATAAGATCAACAAAGCCTTTCCAGTAACCTATGTACTCGCTTTTAATAGAACCATAGTGGAATGTAAATAAGGCAAAACCTAAAAGTCTAAGACAGAAAAAAAAACTTTTAATAGAACCATAGTGGAATGTAAATCGAAGAGGTAAACAACGCTGCTGCCACCTTTACAAACTTTTAATAGAACCATAGTGGAATGTAAATTTTTATTTTTCAGATCGTGTAAATGTGTTTTATCACTTTTAATAGAACCATAGTGGAATGTAAATAAAAATGAATTTGTTATAAGCCAAGAAATTGATCCTGACTTTTAATAGAACCATAGTGGAATGTAAATGGCGACATTAGCAACACTATCACGCCTACTGAAAGCTTTTAATAGAACCATAGTGGAATGTAAATCATCCAGCAGAGCATACCTGTTTCTACAGTTATAGACTTTTAATAGAACCATAGTGGAATGTAAATTACAGGGGACTTGCCTACACTAGACGAATTAAATGCTCTTTTAATAGAACCATAGTGGAATGTAAATGGGGCAGTGTTACTACAAGTGGGTCATTGAGTGAGTCCTTTTAATAGAACCATAGTGGAATGTAAATTTGGAAGAGGCTACGTCCTTGAAAGCCGGTGATTATGCTTTTAATAGAACCATAGTGGAATGTAAATCTAACTGCAAGACATATTCCGACATTCTCACTTTCACTTTTAATAGAACCATAGTGGAATGTAAATATATAACTCCAGTAACATTCTCTCCCCATTTATCATACTTTTAATAGAACCATAGTGGAATGTAAATGCAGTTAAAGTTTCGCCGGTATAAAGATCATAGATCCTTTTAATAGAACCATAGTGGAATGTAAATGCTATCATCTTAGGGAGCATAAGGTTTCTTTCTTTTCCTTTTAATAGAACCATAGTGGAATGTAAATTTTTTTAATTTAGATATAATTTTGGACACTGCTTGCTTTTAATAGAACCATAGTGGAATGTAAATACGAGAGCTTCAAGAGAGAGGTCCCTTTGGTATTTAACTTTTAATAGAACCATAGTGGAATGTAAATATTGAAAATTTAGATGTTGACTTAACTTCTGTTGAAACTTTTAATAGAACCATAGTGGAATGTAAATCCCTATTAGTTCAGGGGATAGGGTTTATAATATGGCCTTTTAATAGAACCATAGTGGAATGTAAATCTCAGTTTCTATGTTATCCGAAGCTATCTTATAGGACTTTTAATAGAACCATAGTGGAATGTAAATAATGATTTAAAAAATGCTCTAAAATCTTATACTGATCTTTTAATAGAACCATAGTGGAATGTAAATAAGCTAAACTTCTAGCAAGAGGGTATGTTGACTTGAACTTTTAATAGAACCATAGTGGAATGTAAATGCTGTTAAGTCTGCTAAAAGTCGTATTAGATACTATCTTTTAATAGAACCATAGTGGAATGTAAATTGTTGGATAAGATCTATCATAACTTCATCACAATAGACTTTTAATAGAACCATAGTGGAATGTAAATAAAAGAATGTAGAACGTGCAATAGCTACCAACGGTACTTTTAATAGAACCATAGTGGAATGTAAATGTCAAAAGTACAAATTCATTCTCATCTGAAGAATCAACTTTTAATAGAACCATAGTGGAATGTAAATTTGGTAGATTTATTCGTTAAATCCATTTTTAAAATGTACTTTTAATAGAACCATAGTGGAATGTAAATGAGGTTATCCTCAAGCCTGGACAGGTTACAGATATTCCTTTTAATAGAACCATAGTGGAATGTAAATTTCATCGTAAGAAAAGAACTTATTGAGAGATATGGAGCTTTTAATAGAACCATAGTGGAATGTAAATAGAGAACTACAACATACAACCAGTGCGAAAGACTTCTTTTAATAGAACCATAGTGGAATGTAAATTCTGCTGTTGAGTTTACAATAAGGATACTTCCCTTCTTTTAATAGAACCATAGTGGAATGTAAATGATACAAGCAAGATGCACTTTCTAAGAAACATATGTCTTTTAATAGAACCATAGTGGAATGTAAATAAGGCTCTTATCCTGACTACACAGGTAAAAAAGGACTTTTAATAGAACCATAGTGGAATGTAAATGATGTGATGAAAGCGCTTTGTTTATATAATAGCGGGACTTTTAATAGAACCATAGTGGAATGTAAATTTCGGCATTTGTCATAAGGTGCCACCCTTCCCCTTTGCTTTTAATAGAACCATAGTGGAATGTAAATTTGTATGAAAAAAATTAGATAGGGGGTTTTAAAAACTTTTAATAGAACCATAGTGGAATGTAAATGTTATACTGAAACTTCTCGTTCTTTAGCTTTTGCGACTTTTAATAGAACCATAGTGGAATGTAAATGGATTTACAAGCAGCTAAGAGAGCAAACGACACTGTCCTTTTAATAGAACCATAGTGGAATGTAAATGGATTTACAAGCAGCTAAGAGAGCAAACGACACTGTCCTTTTAATAGAACCATAGTGGAATGTAAATAATGTAATGCAAATTGTGAATACTGTTATCAAAAGGCTTTTAATAGAACCATAGTGGAATGTAAATTAGGAAAGAGGGTGGCCCCTGTAAAACTTCACATGCCTTTTAATAGAACCATAGTGGAATGTAAATTCTGTTATGTGATAGCAATTACCACGGCTTCCCGTCTTTTAATAGAACCATAGTGGAATGTAAATTGATTTGTGACTTCATAAGAATCTCTGGATATTTTTCCTTTTAATAGAACCATAGTGGAATGTAAATACATGATGCGTATAGAATTTCATAGGATCAAACTTCTTTTAATAGAACCATAGTGGAATGTAAATTCAAAAATTTGAAAGTTGGCTTGAATTGTGGGTTGACTTTTAATAGAACCATAGTGGAATGTAAATGCTTCTTGGAGTCATGATGGGACCGATTATGGAGTTTTCTTTTAATAGAACCATAGTGGAATGTAAATTATTTTCAAGATACGAAGATGTCGAAAATAACTCCAACTTTTAATAGAACCATAGTGGAATGTAAATCGGATTGGCAAGACTTTGTGGACACTGAGTCTCTAGACTTTTAATAGAACCATAGTGGAATGTAAATAGGCTAAGAGAGATAAAAGAACGTGTAGACAAAATCACTTTTAATAGAACCATAGTGGAATGTAAATAAGATTTTAGTGAATTCACTCTTAAGGAATACCTAGCTTTTAATAGAACCATAGTGGAATGTAAATGAAGTTATACAGACGGATGGCTTTATGTGGATTTTCTCACTTTTAATAGAACCATAGTGGAATGTAAATGTTTTTAAGGCTAATGCTTTAGTAGAATCAGAAGAAACTTTTAATAGAACCATAGTGGAATGTAAATGGAAGTTATAAGTGCTCTACAAATACAATAGCTGGATCTTTTAATAGAACCATAGTGGAATGTAAATCAGATAAAGGTAACTATTTCAAGCTAGTTATAAGCGGCTTTTAATAGAACCATAGTGGAATGTAAATTCGATTTCTTCTGTTGCTACAAGCCTCATTTTTTTTATCTTTTAATAGAACCATAGTGGAATGTAAATGGATAAGAATCTGTTACGTTCCTTGAAGTGCTTGCCCCTTTTAATAGAACCATAGTGGAATGTAAATACAAGAACATCAGAATATTCAGTCACAAGCATATAACTTTTAATAGAACCATAGTGGAATGTAAATCAAGATTTGTCAAATGTTCCACAAGATTATACTCAAACTTTTAATAGAACCATAGTGGAATGTAAATTATTCTAGCTGCGATCACGCACAGGAGAGCTGAGGTCCTTTTAATAGAACCATAGTGGAATGTAAATGTAGTTTTCATTCATTATCCTCCTAGTATATCTTTGACTTTTAATAGAACCATAGTGGAATGTAAATCCAGATGATCCAGAACCCAAAGGGGAAACAGATGAAGCTTTTAATAGAACCATAGTGGAATGTAAATACGGGAAACAGATGATAGATCTCTGGTCAAGTATAGCTTTTAATAGAACCATAGTGGAATGTAAATCGAGCTCTCCCTGGCTTTACAGAGATATGTGAACAACTTTTAATAGAACCATAGTGGAATGTAAATCTTATACTACCGATGGTAAAGAGATAGATTCTATAGCTTTTAATAGAACCATAGTGGAATGTAAATGTTGGAACTAGAATATTGGATGCAATAGATATGACCTTTTAATAGAACCATAGTGGAATGTAAATTTCATGTAGACGGTTTACAAAAATCAGAGATACCAACTTTTAATAGAACCATAGTGGAATGTAAATGTAGGAGTTGGAAGGGATTATTCAAACAACTAGAAGCTTTTAATAGAACCATAGTGGAATGTAAATGAATTAGAGGGTATTAAAGATATATTAGATTCAATCTTTTAATAGAACCATAGTGGAATGTAAATAGCTCCTGTAAAATGGAGAAGGTTCAACGACTATCGAACTTTTAATAGAACCATAGTGGAATGTAAATTGACTCTCTCGATCTGTTGGAAAGGTACTGTGAATACTTTTAATAGAACCATAGTGGAATGTAAATTACCATTATAAGAGCCATTAAAACCACTCTCAATATAACTTTTAATAGAACCATAGTGGAATGTAAATCTGGAAAATACGCTTCTGTTGATGCGAATCAAACATTCCTTTTAATAGAACCATAGTGGAATGTAAATGTTTTTTTATTAGTTACTATTTCATTAACTAATTTATCTTTTAATAGAACCATAGTGGAATGTAAATAAAGGTGGAAAAAATATCCATAAAATTCTAGGTATAGCTTTTAATAGAACCATAGTGGAATGTAAATAGTGAAGCATACACTACTTTTTTTCCTAAATTTTATCCTTTTAATAGAACCATAGTGGAATGTAAATAGAAATAACAAAGAAATTAAAGAATAAAATAGGGCAACTTTTAATAGAACCATAGTGGAATGTAAATTAGGAAGAAAGTGGAAGAACAGTTTGATGTATTAAAGCTTTTGGTGTTATGATGGTTTAGTAGACAGTTTAGCACTCAAAAATATATAATAAAAAATAAATATATTTAGGAGTGGCTAAGATGGAAGAAAAAAGAAAATATGCAAGATTTTCAGAGGAGAAACAGAAGCAAATTTCTGAGCTTTCTTTCCTTAAAATAAAAACAAAGGTAGAGCTATCAAAGGAATACGGTATTACCACTAATACTGTTGCTGCTTGGGAGAAGAAATACTTTGGAGGTCCTAAAGAGGACATGGAGTTAAGCTCTCAAGACAAAGAAATTATCAGACTGAAAAAGCTCCTTAAGGAAAAAGAAGAGGATATAGAAATCTTAAAAAAGGCTACAGCCATATTCTCAAGGAAAAAAAGATAACTAAGAGGGAACTCTTTATCTTCGTTGAAATACACAGAGATGTTCATTCTATATCTCAGATATGTAGAGCCCTAGAAGTCTCTCGAAATGGTTTTAATAAGTTTCAGAATAACAAAACTACTGAGAGAAAGAAAAAGGATCAAGGGATTCTAGATAGTATTCTAGAGGTCAGAAAGAACAGACATAAGAGGAGCTATGGAGCCCCTAGACTAAAGGTTGAGCTCAAAGATGAATATGGCATAATAACAAGCGAAAGACGAATAAATAGAATAATGAAAGAAAATGATATATCAGTTAATTCTACCAAGAAGTTTAAAACAGGAAAGGAAATGAGTAAAAGAGAAAATATCACAGGAAATATTGTAAAAAGAAAATTCAAGGTAGGTAGAAAAAATGAGGTCTGGGTTACAGATATCACATATATTTGGACAAGCGAAGGTTGGCTATATTTAAGCACAATTATGGATCTTTTTTCTAGAAGGATTATCGCCTACGATATAGGTAAGCGCATGACTAGTGAGTTAGTAATAGATACTTTAACAAGGTCATTTTTACTGGAGGAACCAGAGGAAGAACTGATAGTTCATAGTGATCAAGGATCGCAATATTCGAGTAGGGAGTACTCTAACCTTGTAAAGAAGCTAGGATTAATCCAATCTATGAGTAGACGTGGGAACTGTTATGATAATGCAGTAATAGAATCCTTTCATGCTTCTTTGAAGAAAGAGATGGTTTATGTAGAAGGTTTAGTAACTAAAAGGTATATGAAGGCAATGGTATTTGATTACATAGAATTTTATAATAAAGAGAGGAGACACAGTTTCTTAGGAAATATCTCCCCTGTTGAATTTGAAAAAATACAGAAAAAATTGGTGTTAGGTTGACTACTATATTGACATAAGACCAATATTGACATAAGACCATAATTGATCGCCATTTCATTTAATTTATGATTATTTTTTAGCAAAAATACTCCTGTAATCACGAATATTATCACATCGCTCACTGGAGCAGCAAACCAAATACCGTTCAGACCAAAATATTTTGGCAGGATAATAATCAAAGGGATAAACAAACCTATTTGTCTGAAGATATTCAAAAACAATGATTTATTTGCCTGACCCACAGCCTGGAAGTAATTGGCCCCTATAACATAAATAGCATTAAATACAGCTAAGGCCATAAAAATTCTTATTCCCTTTATCCCTATTTCCAAAAGTTCATGATTTCCATTGTTAAAAAGATTTATGAAAAATTCTGGCGTTCTCATGATGAATGCTGTCAAAACAAGTGAGATAATCATACCGTATAAAAGGGCCATATTAAGTATTTTTTTCACTCTATCATATTTTTGAGCCCCATAGTTATATCCCAGTAGTGGCTGTGCCCCCTGGATTATTCCAGAAAGAGTCATCATAAGAAACATAAATACGCTGTTAATGGCTCCCATAGCTCCTACGGCCATATCTCCCCCGTATATCAAGAGAGCCCTGTTGGCAAAGACCGCCACCAAACTATTGGCCAGCTGAAGGCTAAAAGGAGATATCCCGATAGAGAAGATCTCTTTTATTATTTTAAAATCAGGTTTTAGATATTTTAGTTTTAGCTTTATATTACTTCTGTCGCTGTATAGAAAATGGTATAAGACCATTATTGATCCTACTATATTTGCAATGGCAGTTGCCATGGCAGCTCCTTTTATCCCATAGTCAAGGACAAATATAAATATAAAATCTAAAAATACATTTGTCAAAGCCCCTGCAATCATTATTATCATAGAGAACTTTGGATTCCCTTCTGACCTCAGAAGATTATTAACCCCCATGGCTATGAAATCAAATAAAACCAAAAAGTTTATGATATAGAGATAGTCTTTTGCATACATAATGGTATTTTCAGTGGCTCCAAATATTATCATAAGTCGATCCATAAGCAGGTAACCCAATGTCATCAGAATAACACTGAATACCCCGTAGAGTGTAAACACATTTCCCAGTACATGATCGGCTTCCTCTTTTCTTCCCTGCCCAAGCCTGAGAGAAACTATACTTCCACCTCCGTGACCTACAAGCATTCCCACTGCTATATAGATTGTAAATATGGGAAAGGTAATACTGATCCCCGCCATGGCATAGGGCCCCAGACATTTTCCGATAAACATCCTGTCCACTACATTGTACAGTGCAAACACAAGACTAGAGATTATTGCAGGTAGGGAAAATTCTATCAGAAGTTTATTTATCTTTTCTTCTCCTAATCTTTTTATTTTTTCCAATCTGAACTCCCTCCATTTTCTAAATATTCCAAAATATTTGATTTCATACAGTCTACGACTTTTAAAAATATTTTTATTTCCTCCTGAGAAATGCCATGAGTCAGTACCTGCCTCTCTAAATTAATCAGTTTCTTAATCTTTTTAAAAATAAGATCTGCCTTATGAGTAGTGTAAATTTTTTTTGACCTCCTGTCATTTTCATCTTCCTCTTTTATTATGTATCCATTTTCCACAAGTTTTTTTAAAGTCTTGGCAATGGTTGTCTTGTCCACACCCATCTTTTGAGCCAGAGCATCCTGGTTTATTCCTTTGTTTTCACTTACCTCTATCACAATTGCAAACTGACCATTCCCAAGCTGGTACTCGTTGAGATAAAAATCCAAAAATTTTCTTATCTCTATATTTAAAAATTTTACAGTTCTTCCCAAGGGTTCTTTCATAATCTTGTCCTCCTTTTTTTGTTGGCTACACAACTAAATTCTTCAAAAAGAAGTTTACCATGTTTTAGATGGGTAGTCAACTAATTTCAGTTTTTTGAAGCTTGTTTTTTTGGTACAAAGTTGATAGAATTGTAGGACACTTCAAAGGGCCAAAAGGGGAAGGCTTTTTTTAGCATATTCATGATTTATTATAAAGGGGGAAATTATGTCTGAAAATTTAGATACTCACGGAACAGCCGAGATATGTGATATCCACAGAGAGAATATCCAGGTGTTCCAGCCTATGTCTTTCAAATCTTACGGAGGGGAAACACGTTGTAGCGGAGAGGTTGTGACAGTCTCCTTAGATGAAGACAACTCTACGTTGAAGACATTACTTCAGACTCCAGGAAATGGTCGTATTGCAGTAGTAAAGGTCACAGGAAATTTTTGCGCAGTAGTAGGTGACAATCTTTGTAAATTTGCCATAGACAATGGATGGAGGGGAATAATTGTAGATGGCTTTGTGAGAGATACCCATATGCTGAAAACTATGCCAATGGTGGTATTAGCAGTGGGAACTTATCCTCTCAGAAGCAGTAAAAAGTCCCAAGGTAAAATAGGGGATACACTTGAGATCGCCGGGGTCAAAGTTGATCACGGATCATATCTCTACCTAGACGAAGACGGTATCGTAGTTACTAAAGAAAAATTTTCTGATATCAATTTTATAAAATAGATTATATATTTGTTAAATTAAAAAATCAGTCTCTGCCGAAAATAGATTCGGTATAGACTGATTTTATTTTACACTCCATAGAGTGAACTAATATATTCTCTTCCTGTCTTTGTCTCAAAATATTTCTTTTTAACAGTAGCAGCAGTTTCAGAACTCATATTATCTTCGTATATATTTACAAGGAAGTCAGCCTCTACAAGTATCTGAAAGTCAAGTCCATCTATCTTGTCATAGCTGTGGTGATTTCCTATGAGATAATACACCCTTTCCTTTATTTTTTCAGGTAAGTCTATATCTTTTATGAGTTTTTTAGCTGCACCTGGCCCTTCTAATTCCTGGTATTTTCCTGCAGATGAATTGTATTTTTCCTCACTTATCTTTATGCCTATGTCGTGGAGAATAGCAGATATTTCTAGTATCTTTTCAGAAAAATGCTGGGGCTTAGATGTAGCCACTGCAAGTTTTATCCCAGACTTTTTTAGATTAGACAAAAGAGTGTTTATATTGTGAAAAGGGATATTTTCATAGAGACCTTTTTCAGAATATCTCTCTCTAAAGAGCTCTACCGCCTTTTCTGAATCACTCTTGGAAAATTTATAATGTCCCATAAATGTGTCCATTAGGGGAGGCCCTATAAAATGTTCTAGCTCCTTTAAAGACGGCGGTTTTATCCCCATCTTATCAAGGGCGTGACTTACCGATTTTGTTATTCCCACTCGGGAATCAGTGAGTGTACCGTCAAGGTCAAAAATAACCAGATCAAATTTTTTCATATTATCTCCTTCTTTGTAACTCTACTTGTGCGAATTTAACCTGGAACTCTTAATATTTTTAAGAGTTCCGCTAATCCCATCCCTTTTTTTGTCATTTCAAAGATAAAAGAAATGACATCTTTTTTCAGCAACTTGTCTCTTCTTTCCTTTTCTTACAAATACAAGGGATATATAGGATAAAAGCATTTAAAATAAAGGCAGATATGATGTATATATTCCCACTTTGTCCGCCATAGATCTTCCCAAACAATGCCAGTCCTCCTCCAGCAAAAATAGCTGAAATAATATATTCTTTAGAAACTCGGTATCCTAAAATACCTAAAAAAGTTGGTATAATAAATGCCCCGGAATATACTGAAAAAGCTAAAAATATTGAAGACAGAATAAATTGCATCTTAATGGCTATATATATTGAAAATATACCTAAAAATACTATAAATACCCTTGTGATGGCAATACTTTTCATATTTTTTAAATCTCCAATAAATATTTGTGTCAACATAGATGATGCTGTCAATAAGGTTGTATCTGCTGACGAAATCACTGCTGATAAAAGACAAAAATACATAAGTACCGCCATGGATTTTGGTAAAAATTCTTCTATTAAAAAAATCAGTGATGAATCTACAAGTCTGTCTCCAATGAGAGCTGAAGCATATATTCCTAGGGAAGATAGTATATACGCCAAGGGCAGTAAAATTATAATAGATAAAACTATCGCTTTTTTTGATGTTTTTATGTCCTTTGCACAAAATATTCTAGAATAAATATCTGGTCCAACAAAGAAGGTGGTTGAGTATGTGAGTAGCATAACAACTAATTCTTTATATCCAAATTTGTTATTTATTAACGGTAAGGCTTCCTTTAAATCATAGTTGAGGTTTGTATAGATAAAACAAATAAGTAAACCAAAAATTATGAATAAAAATTGGATGAAATCTGTTTTTATTATAGAAAACTGTCCTCCTAAACAAGTATATGCGATAAAAACCAAGCCACTCAGCCAAATCCCACCTGTATAGCTAATACTCGTCATCTTAGATATAATCATTGCGGCACCCATTATTTGAGATGCTACTATCCCTGTCCACGCAATAGGAATAACAAATGAAGCAATCTTATTAACTTCTATGCCATAAAAACTGCCTAGTAATTCAGGTAGATTATATCCCTTAAATGTTTTTAATCTTTCTAAAAGGAAATATAATACACCCAAACCTAGAGCAGCACAAATCATAAACCATGAACCGGCCCATCCATTTCTAGTAGAAAAGTTGACACTACCTATGATAGCAGAACTCCCTAATATAGTAGCAAGCAAACTACCTGTAAGGGGAAGAACGCCAGCATTGCCCCCTGCAACGTAGAAATCTTTAGTTCCTCTAATTTTTTTATAAGATCCTATGCCCACTAAAAATATTCCTAAAATATATAAATAAAATAATAGATCATTCATTTTTTCACTCCTTTTAACTCCCACAGCTTTTATTACTATGTCTCTACTTGTTTTAAGTATGTTGTCTAATTTGATTATTTCTTTTCATATAAAAGACTCCCAGAAAAATATAATATAATTCTACATTAATCTGGAAGTTTATTCAAATTTTAAGGTAGACTTAACTATTTTTTGAATTTTTCCAATATGAAGGATCATTATCCTTCATACAATAAACAGTAACTCCATTTTCCATATGATGATTTATGCATTCACAGCATTTACCATGACGGACACATTTGATATTAGGGCAAGTACATTTTTCATTATTACAGCTCATATTTCATTACTCTCCTTTTTTTTAAAATTTTGTTTATATTAATTATCAGGATACAAGCGTGAAGTCACATATCTGATCTAATATAGATTAACATTTTTAACATTGTTTAAATCTTCTAAAAATATTCTTTCGGTTTATCTTTAGTCTCCAAAATTTACCTTACAAAGTTATTAGAGTTCTTGACTCAATAATAGTTTAATACATTTTCTTCCAACTATCCGTGACCAACGTTACAATATCTATTTTTTTTCGGTAATTTTTTAAAAAAATATTATATGTAAAAAGACACTCCGAAGAGTGCCTTATCTAATGTATATTATATTTAAATTTGTTATTTTCCTAAATACAAAATTTGAAACAAACTCGAGTTTTATAATTTTCACTTCATAAATTCTTTTTCAAGTGCAGGAATATTTAAAATTTCAACTTTATCAAAAGAAATTTTTTTTATAATTTTTTGTTTTTCAAAATTTTTAAAAATACGTGAAATGACCTCTCTTACACTCCCAAGTTCCTTTGCTATAAAAGTTTTACTTTTTTCTATTTTGATAACAGTACCACCTTGTTTTTCCATTTCTTTTAGAATGTATTTAGCAACTCTTGATTTTACCGTAGGCTGTATTAGAACCTCTATAATATCCGAAAGACTAATTATCTTTTTGCTCATGTCCTTTAGAAAAAAGGTCAAAAATTCTTTATTCTGAAATAATTGAAAAACAATTTTTTTAGAAATTTCTAAAACAGTGGAGTTCTCCTGAGCAATAAGATTTGCCGGGTATTTTTCATCGTCAAAAATAAGTACCCCGCCAAAACATTCAGGTGCTTCATAATATGCAAGAACCTGCTCTTTGCCTGTAGAGCTGTATTTTATTCCACATATTGTCCCCTTGATTATCATACTAAGATTTTCACATCTATCCCCAAGATTATGCATTACTTGATTTTTATTTACTTCTCTTAATTTTGAATTTTTTATAAGATATTCTATCTGAGAATCATTAAGAGTATTAAACATTGGAATGTCTTTTAAAATCTTCCTCAAGAAAATAGCCATAATTTCTCCCTTTTAAACAAAATTTTTTTATAAAAAAATCCTATAAAATGTATTTACAATAACACTTAAAAGGAGCTTCATATAAAGATCTATCATTATCTTAACATAAGTTAAAAATAAAGGAGTAATTATTTATATCAAAATTTTTGTATCCCAGCATTCTATAGGGCTATTAATATTGATACCGTTAATATTTTTGAGAAAAATTATTCAGTAATTTTTATTTTTTTATCCACTTTATTTTTATCTTTTATATCTTCAAATAATGTGTATACAACAGGCACAATAAAAAGAAGGAGAAATGTAGAAGTACAGAGCCCTCCTATGACTGCAATAGCAAGGGAAGAATATTTTTCAGCTCCCACTGCAAGTTCCAAAGCCAATGGCAGCATCCCTGCTACTGTTGAAACGGTAGTCATTATTATAGCCCTGTAACGGAGGTGAGCAGCCTCTAAAATTGATTCTATTGCGCTCTTTCCCTTTTGTCTCTCTTCTATGGCAAAATCCAAGAGATGAATAGAGTCGTTGACTACAATTCCAGTAAGAAGAATTATCCCCAGCATGGTCGGCATGGACAGATACTTTCCCCCTATAAGCAGTCCAGTTACAACCCCTATAATTTCCAGAGGTATGGCAAGCATTATAGTGAAGGGATGTAAAAAAGATCTGAACTGAGAAACCAAAATTAGATAAACAAAGATTATAGCCAATGCCAAACCTGTCAGTAGTCTTCCCAAGGATTCCTTCATATCATCTTTTTCTCCAGATAGAACCACTGAATATCCTTGAGGAGCCTCATATTTTTCTAAAATTTTACCAATATCTTTGGTCACCTTGTTAAAAGCCCTACCTCTAGTATAACCCAGAATTTCCAGAACATTTGTCATATTTTCCCTTGTAACAAGACTTTGACCCTTTGTCATCTTCACCACTGCAAATTCACGAAGTGGAAATCTATTCCCCTGATTATTGACTATCTGTATATCTTCGATATCTTCAAAAGTGATTCTGGTGTCTTGTTTATATCTTAAATTTATGGCCACATCTTTTTTATTGGAAACCTTCATATCTTTTGATAATTCTGTCCCCTCCACTGCTTCTGCCACCTGTCTGGCAACATCTTGAGTAGAAAGACCGAAACTGGCGATTTTTATCCTGTCCATTTCTAGGTGTAGTTCGGGATTTTCAATTGTCCAAGATGTGGTTATGTTCTCAGCACCTGGTACAAGTTTTAATTCTGGTATTAGCTCCTTTGCCATATATTCCAGAACTTCGGGATTTTCTCCTGAAAGCTTTACCACCAGGGGAGCCTTTGTTGTAGATATAGCTGTAGAACCAAGCTCTCGTACCACAAAGGATCTCAACCCGGGAATTTTCTTTATATTTTCCCTTATCTCCTCCTCTATATCCCATATAGATCTTTCCCTTTTATTTCTGTCACTAAGAATCACGGAAATATACGACTGTTGGACACCATTTGCCCCTGTGATACTTGTGGTGTTGCTTTCGGTATCAGTTCCTATCTGACTAGAATACATCTCTATCTCACTGATATCATCAAGACTTTCCTCCACCTGTTTCGTTATCCATGAGGTTTTTTCTAAAGAAGAGCCTGGTTCTGCTTCCATGGAAATATATATCTGCCCGCTATCCATCACAGGTACCATCTCCATCCCTATAAGAGGTATCATATTTAAGGATATGATAAGTAAACCTATCCCAAAAGCAATGACGACGGGCCTGTATTTGAGAGCTATTTTGAGATACTTAAGGTATCTACCTTTGGAATTATCTAAAAATTTAATAAATGTTTTCCCCACCCAGTTCATGACCTTTAATATTTTAAACTCTTTTTTTCTGACATCTGATTTTAAAACCAAAGACATCACAATAGGTATAACAGTTAGAGATACTATAAGAGAACCGGTCCATGCAAAAAAAAGTGTCATGGATATTGGCCTGAACAACTTCTCAATAAAGCCCCCTGCAAACATAACTGGGACAACCACTACCATAGATGTAAGAGATCCGCTTAAATTTGACACTCCCACCTCATTAGTCCCTTCCAGAGCAGCCTTCAAAGGCTGTTTCCCCAGCTCCTCATAATGTCTGGTAATATTTTCTATCACCAAAATAGAATCATCCACCAGCATTCCTATGGACAGAAGCAGGGCAGTCATAGTGGTAGAATTCAGGGTAAGTCCTGACAACTTCATAAGAGCCAGGGTGAAAACAAAGGTAACAGGTATTGATATACATACAGCCAGAGTATTTCGCCATTTATTTAAAAAGAGAAAGATAACGAAAATAGTCAAAATTATCCCCTGAAATATACTTCCAGCCAGGTTGTTTACAACAAGTTCTATAAGTGTTGACTGGTCATCTACAATAACAAAATCAACCTCAGGATATTCTTTTCTGAGAAAATTAAGTGTGGCTTTTGATTTTTTTATTACTTCGATGGTATTGGAATCACGCTGTTTTATTATATTGATAGCCACACCCTCTGTTTTCCCCATGGTATAAAAAGATCCCCTCTGATCCTCATAATGATCTCTTATTTCGGCTACTTCATCCAAATACACAAGTCCTTCTGAGGATTCTCCTATAACTATTTTTTTCATGGGTTTCAGAGAATCATATTGAGCTGGAGTTCTTATAAGTAGTTCTGTGTTTGATCTTGTGGTCCTCCCTCCTGGAATGACTATATTTTCACTGTTGACTTTGGAAACAACCTCAGAAAGAGGTATATTAAAGGCAGCAAGTTTATCCTTATCTATACTTATTTCGATTTCACGTTTCTTCCCTCCGAAAACATCCACAGAAGCCACACCCTTTACCAGTTGGAGTCTGTCACTTATCTCATTATCTGCAAGTGTCCTCATCTCTTCCAAAGGAAAGGGACCGTTTACTGCAATTGTCAGTATAGGGGTATCTTCTGAACTTATTTTTTTGATTTGAGGTTCATCTATATCTGAAGGGAGCTGGTCCCTCACCAGATTAACGACATTTTGTACCTCCACAGCGGCCACATCCAGGTCTTTATCATAGTCAAATTCCGCAGTTACTACTGATCTCCCTTCCATAGCTTTTGAGGTAATCTTCTTAACCCCCTCTACAATTCCCAGTTTCTCTTCAATAGGCTCATTTATAAGTGTCCCTATATCTGAGGAAGATACCCCACTATAGGTTGTAAATACACTTACCACCACGGGATCCACATCTGGATTCAGCTCCGTTTTCATCGTAAAAAAAGAACTTACCCCCAAAAGGACAATGGCTATGGTAATGGCAAGGGTTGTATAGAGGTGTTTTATTGAAAGATCAGTTAAGGTCATTTTCCTTCCCTCCTTCCCCATTCTGCCAGATCAGGACCTTGCTGCCGTCTCTAAGATGACTCAGATTACCAGAAGCTACAAGATCACCTTTATTTATCCCGGAACTGATTTCAACCATGGCATTAGATTCTACCCCTGTTGTAACAATTGTTTTTAAAGCTTTTTCATCTTTAATAACATAGATATATTTTTTTTCATTATCAATATTAATAAATTCTTTGGGAACTGTTAAAACATTGTCAGCTTTATCAACTATCAGCCTTATTCTGGCAAACATATCCTCTTTGAAAAAGTGTTCCCTATTATCTAGCTCCACCTCTACAAGGGTAAGCCCTGAATTACCGCTTACAGATGGCATTATTTTACTTATTTCCCCTCTATACACCTCCCCCGGAATAGAATCTATGGAAATCTCTGTTTCCATCTCTTCTTTAATGAGTGGTAGATCTCTATTTCCCACACCGAAGGTTATCTTTACACTGTCATCTATTCCAAATTTAAATAGTCTCTCTCCTGAAGACACCATTTCTCCTGTCTCGGAAAAAAGATCCAGCACGACTCCGTCTTCCTCTGCCTTTATCCTGGTATATTCCCACTGATTTTTTGCATCTTCCAACTTATTTGAAGCAATTTCAAGATCTGCCCTTGCCTGATCCAGGTTTTTTTCAGCCATTCTGTTTTGTATTTTTATCTGATCCATTTCAAGTTTATATTTTTCAAGATCTATATTTACCCCTTCTTCCTGAGCTTTGATCTGTTCCAACTTGTATTTTGACTCTTTATAAAAATTTTCACTGTACTCGAAAGAGGATCTCGAAAGTGCTTCTTTTTCATATAGGGTCTTGTCCCTCAGGTAGTTTGATTTTTGTGTCTCAAAATTTGATTTTGCCTCAAGATATTTGTAGTGAATTTCCTTTTTATCAAGAGTTAAATTATCCAGAGTCAGAGATGATATTCTAATTTCTTTTATACTGTCTTCAAGATTAAGTTTTGCCTGTTCTACCTTTATTTTTGCATTTTCTTTTTCATTTTGTGATACGTTCAATTTTATTTTTAAATCTTTATCATCAAGAGATGCAAGTAATTCACCTTTTTTTACCCTGTCTCCTTCGTCTACATATATCTTGTTTATTAATCCCCCTACTCTGGGAGAAATCATAACCTCTTTATCAAGTTTTACATGTCCTGTATAATTTAGACTCTTTATCAAAGTTTTTTCCCCCACCTTAAAGACCTCTACAGGAACTCTTTGATCTGATTTTTCACTAGAAATTTTAGGAGGAGTATTTTCTATTTTTCTTATTATAGTTGTACTGAGCATTGTAATCATCATTATTGGTAATATAAGAAATAATTTTTGTCTGTCTTTTTTCATATTGAATCTCCTTTTAAAATATATTCTATATCCCCAGAAGCTTTTCTCATTTCAAGTTCTGCCATTTTATATTGATAAACAGCTTCATAATAATCTGTCTTTACATCAAGAAGAAGATTCTGGGCATCTATAATGTCAATAATTCTGTTTTTTTCAGCTTCATATTTTATTTTTTCTATTCTCAGGTTTTCTTCGGCATAACTTATACTTTTTTTAGCCCTTTTTAAATTTACCAAAGCAGTTTTCATATCAAAATAAGCTTCACAAACTTCTAAATTTATACGAGACTTAAGTTCTTTGATTTTTTCATTTAACATATCTTCCTCTATACGTGCCTGCTTCACTTTTGATAGAGCTGTTCCTCCTTGAAAGAAATAATATTTAAATTGAACTCCAGCATTCCAGTCATTAAAGGTTTCCAGATCGCTGTCCCCTTCCACGGTATAGTTCGCTATTAGATTTACTTCAGGTTTCATTTTGCCTTTATATACTTCAGTCATATATTTCATCTGAGATTTTTCTTTCTCCAGACTTAGATAATCTTTACGATTAATGAGGGCTTTAGCTGAAATATCTTCAAGCTTATAATCCTTAAAATCACCTTCATCTACTTCTCTTACAGTTACAGCACTTTCAGGTGGTATACCTGTCAAATGAAAGAGAAACAGATAACTACTTTTTAAGTCACTTTTAAGAGATTCTATCTCCTGTTCTGTTGTGAGTATCTCCACATCTACCTTTAAACCGTCTATTTTTATGGCCTTTCCCACATGAATATATTCATTTACTATTCTTTTTTCTTCAATTAGTTCATTTAAATGTTCATTATTTGTTTTGATTAATTTCTCAGTTTCAAGTATTTGATAATATCTCTGAGCCACATCATATATAAGTTTATCCTTTTCCCAGCTAAAGTCCAGTTTACCAGATTCCAGTGCTGCAGAGGCTGCCTTTTGATTCATTATGAGGCTTCCCCCTTTATAAAGAGGAATCTCTAAAGAGACAACTCCAGAATACTCTTCATCGTCCTTTACATAATCCCCACTTACGCTGTTCCCGACGGCAGTAACTTCATCATAATTTTTATATGACATATCAAAACTTATTTTTCCAAATCTTTCACCCCGGGCTATATCCACATCTTTCTCCCTCACCTCGACACCATGTTTTTGGGACTTGAGATTATGATTATTTTTCAGAGCCTCTTTTATAAATTCATTTAAATTCATATCATATCCTGCCGTTTTATCTTGGGCAAAAACAGGAGATACCGTTAAGATAAATAATATACTCCCAAAAGTATATAGCAATATGGATTTGATAGGACTTTTCATAACATTACCTCCTTCTGAAGGACCATGTTTACAAGCTGAGTAGAAATTCTACAGGTATTTTTTAATACTTTTTCTGTCCCTGAAAAATCTTTTAATTTTCCTAAATTAATTGTATTCATATCGACTCCTTTATTTAAGCGTGTTTTTTCATTAAAAGACAAACATTGAATTGATCTCTAATAACTAAATTTTATTTTATCACGAAAAACAATTAAATAAGCGTGACTTTAGTTACATACTTATTAGAATATTTATAGTAATATCTTAGGTGTGTACTATAAAAAGATTGTTGAATTTATTTATAAAAGTAAAAAGTGAGGTAAAAATGGAGACAATATTAGATTTAATAAAAAATAGAAGGACAACTAGAGCATATAAGAAAATGATGATCTCAGAAGAAGAGTTAGGAAAAATTATTGAAGCTGGAATGTGGGCCCCAAGCGGACATAATAGACAGCCCTGGCATTTTACGATTATAGAAAATAAAGAAATAATGAAAAAAATAAATTTAGATACCAAAGAAGCTTGCAAAAATTCTGATGATCCTTTATATCATGGGTGGGCAAATAATAGAGAATATGATGCATTTTACAATGCACCACTGTTGATAATCCTTTCATACAGGAAAGATGCTTTTTCCCCTATAGACGATCTTGGGGCGGCAAGTCAAAACATGGGATTGGCAGCTGAATGTTTAGGTATAGGAAGCTGCTGGATTGGATTTATCAATAAATTATTTGAAAATAATTTTAAAAAACAGGATGAATATAGAAGTCTTTTAAATATTCCTGATGCTTATACCCTACATCATGGTATGGTCTTTGGATATCCAAAAAAAGACAAATTGAGTCCCCAACCAAGGAGGGGAACTTTTAATAGAATAAAATAGTTTATGAGAATAGCTGTCATTCAATAATTCT
Source organism: uncultured Ilyobacter sp. (assembly GCF_963668515.1). Classification (NCBI taxonomy): domain Bacteria; kingdom Fusobacteriati; phylum Fusobacteriota; class Fusobacteriia; order Fusobacteriales; family Fusobacteriaceae; genus Ilyobacter; species uncultured Ilyobacter sp. Next base: position 521,946 of record NZ_OY764866.1, read on the forward strand.
TTAGATTATAATTTCAGTAAAAAAACAATATTAAAATAAAAAAGGAGGAAAAAACGATGATAGAAAAAGTATTTAAGATGTCGATGGAGGATAAAACTGTAGTAGAAAAATTGATTTTAGAGGATGATATACACTACATAAATATGGTATTTACTAAAGGCAAGGGGTTACCTCTACACTATTCAAATGCAGTTGTGCACATGACCGTAGTCAGGGGAAAACTATCCATCACTTTAGGGGATCAAGCTACAAAAGTATATGAAGCTGGAACACTTTTAAAAATACCTTTTGATGTGAAGATGAATGTTAGAAATGAGCATGATGAGATTTTAGGACTTATAGTAATAAAAGCTCCAGGCCCAAAAGTCCCAGTAAAATATGTAAGATAAAAATTCTCGAAACATCATTACCCCTTTACACCAAGATAGAACCATATTTGGTATTAACCTGGTCTAAAGGGGTATTTTTTTATAAAAAAACATAAGAAAATCCTATATACCCACACGATTTTGAAGTTGCCTAAACCACCATAACTTCTCTAGAACTCTCTAATAAAGGCATAGAACCAAAGTGTAACTTTCAACCAACACGGTCTAGTGAAAACCGGATCATTCTTAGCGTTTTATTTAAATTAGTTACATAACAAATAGTATATACTATTTGTTATATAACTATTAAAAAAAATCTAAAGAATTTTAAAAATATAAAGGAGGTTAAATTTTGATTAAGAATTCAGAAACAGAAAGTTATCAAATTTCTATTTGCAATTTAGTTCCGTTTTTACTCATTACTTTTATAATAGCATGGACAATTATTGGTTCATATATATTTTTGACAGATAAAATGGTCAATATATTTGGTGAATTAACTGGTGAACATCCACTATTTTTCCTAGCGGTATACTCACCTGCAATCGCCGCCATCTTTGTTGTAGTCTACAATAGTGGGATCAAAGGTTTACGGGACTATTTTACTCGTCTTTTGATTTGGCGCAGTACTAAGTCTTGGTATATTTTTTTGATTGTTGGTATTCCCGTTATTTTTATTGCGGGTTCTGCATTAAAGGGAAATTTATTCACAGAACCTTTTCAATTTTCTTCTTTAAGTTCTATTTTAATGGCATTTTTATTAACTGCGATTAAAGGGCCCGTTGAAGAGCTGGGCTGGAGAGGTGTGATGCTTCCTCTGCTCCAACGGAAATTTACCCCTATATGCTCATCTATTATTCTTGGTATAATTTGGGGATTGTGGCATCTTCCTGCCTTTTTATTGAGCGGAACACCTCAAGGAGCCTGGTCATTTACTCCGTTTTTCTTTGGTGCTATTGCATTAAGCATAATAGTAACAGCACTATTCAACAGGTCAAAAGGAAGTATTTTACTTCCAATGTTACTCCATTTCTTTCTTAATAATCCAATTTGGCCTGATGCACAGCCTTATGATATTTACCTATTTGTTATTACTGCATTTTTGGTTATATGGTTTAACCGAAAAATTATGTTTAACAAAGAAGATGCTGTAAGGAGAGTTATTCCTCTACGGTAATTATGATAAAATTATACAAATGATTATTATAAATAAAAAATATTACTAATGAATAAAATGTCTTTACAGGCAAAAAGACAGGATTAAATCCTGTCTTTTAATGGAAAAGTTTTTATCAGTTCGTACTCGGAGCCGTGAGGAGTAAGGGTGCTCTTATATAGATGAAAATTTTCTATTCTAAAGCTTTCATTCTCTGCTATTTTATTGAGCCTTATTATTTCCTCCATAATTTTTTGGCTTACTTTTCTGTCCCACTTTTTTATTCTACCCACTGTGAGGTGTCCTTTAAAGGGCTTTGAAGTGAGTTCATTTTTCTCCAATATTTCTCTGTTGGCCTCTATGAGGAACTTGCTGACCGAGGATAATCTCTTCTCCCCCTTTGAAAGCCCCTTCCAAATAATTCTTACATTTTTTCTTTTGTCGGCGAAATAACCGAAATTTTTCATAGATACCTCTACGGGGGCAGACTTAAACTTTTCTACTTTTTCTATAATTCCCTGCAGCTCTTCCTCCTTAACTTCTCCTAAAAAAAGCAATGTCATATGAAGATTTTTTAATTTCACAAATTTACACGGGATTTTCATTTTTTCTAGCTCACAGATTTCATGCTTCAGTCTTTTCTTTATGTCTTCTGGTATGTCGACTGCAAAAAAAAGTCTCATGTTTATCCTTTGTAAAAAGACCCATAAGTATTGTAGTACACCTTTGAAAAATCCATGTCCTCTTCAGTGTAGGCAGGTTTTTCCTGGTCAGGATACCCCGTGGCTAATACGGCTAGGACTCTTCTATCTTCTCCTGCAGAAAGTATCTCTTTTAATATAGTTTCGGATCCTCCAGGTTTTGCATGGGACAGTTTCTTCAGTTTCTCACTGTCGTCTACCACTATGAATTCCCAAGGTTTTTTGCTTTTACCGCTTGCTGATAGCCCTGCCTTCAATACAGCCTGTATCTTTTCTGATTCCACCGCTTTTTTCCGGTATTTTATTATATTTGCAGAAGCACCGTCATTAAGAACCTCTAGTGCAAACTCTAAATCAGCTCTTAACTTCTCCTCTTTATTTCCTAGTTCACCATATGCGTATTTCAAATCATGCCTTAAAGCAATCTCAGTTAAATGAGGAATATTGTGTAGTCTTGATAAAATTTCGTCATGGACCATTGAAGCACCGTCAAACTCCAATTCCTTAAAATCATCTTTATTTGCCTTTATACGTTTGGCTAAATAATCATACCTAAATTCTTCACATAATTCTATTGCATAACTAGTTGTTACAATTTCACCAATTTTTGGAATTCTCATTCTCCCTCCTTGTATAAATAAAATTTTAACCTCAAGACCCTATTCCCTAAATTTATTCAGCCAATTTTCAGTTTCTTCATGGGCAGCAAATTGGTCGAGCGTAGTTTCTATGACTTTTCGTGACTCGAAATCTACAAGCTCTTCATTTATAATACGATATAGTTCATCTAGAAGTTCTAAAGGAGTACTAGCCTCCTCGGATACAACTCTGCCTGAGGTTCCAAAAGCTTTTTCTGATATTTTTGTCAAAAAAATCAGCCAATTTTCTTTCTCTGATAAATCTCCATCAATATTTAGCTTTTCAAGCACTCTTCCTAAAGCAGCATCAGTTTTGGGACCATACCTTCCATCTATTTCAACTATATCATTAAAAACTTCAGAAATAACAGCCTGGAGAAAAACAATAATAGACCTAATTTTTCTAAATCCAACAACTTTTCCGTCATCCTGAATATGAAAATGGTCCCGGTGGGAAGAATTATAGTGATAATCCAATACCGTTCCAAAGTGCTTTCTTAAAACAGAATTTATTCCCAAATAAAACTTTGGATCCGAAGGATATCTAAGTGTTATAAAAGTTTTATTCTCCCAAAAGATACCATCTAAATCAAAGGCTTTCCCCATTCCGTGAAATCCTGGCTTTGCAGTGTATGCTCCAGCTGAGGTTATTACATCAGCTGGCCCAAAGGGGCATATCTCCCATAACTCTTTAAAACACTCTGATAAATTCTTCTGAAATTCCTTTGTGACATGAAAGTTTGTAACTTTTCCACGAGTTCCATAATCATTTGGTGGCGATAACCTATCATAATGCACAGGTACTCCTGCAAGTTTCTTAAAATTGTTAGTTGGTTTTGCCATTTTCCTCCTCCTTTAAATTTTTTTTCTTAGAACTTAGTTTTCCTCTCAGTTACTGTGAGTGTAGCTTAAACATTATTATCTAAAACTTTCTCTAAAACTTTTGTTAGCTGGTATCTTATTTGTTATGATCTTACCGTTTTGATCAAAAAAATTTGTTAGCTGGTTACTTTATGATTACCAGAAATAAGCAATTACTCCTCCACAATAAATTTAACAAATGAAAAAAGTAGTTTTGTCAGAATAAAAAATGACTTTTATTTGTCTCATTGATAAAGTTCTTTATTTTCACAGGAGGAATTTGAATACCTAACCCAAGTTGCTACTTAAAAAAAATTATTATAAATTACTGAATTTATCTGAATATTAAAATCAAAAGATTTTGTCACGAATGGACACTAATAAAAGATAGGGAAATTAACACGAATAAGGATAAAATCTTTTGGCCACAGAGGACGCAGAGAAAAAGAGGGAGTTTCACAGAATTAAAAGCAAAACTATAAATGTTTTTTTTGCGAGAGGTTTTTATCCCTTTTCCCTTGCCATTGACAAAATCAGCGTTAAGAATAACTGCAGTGAAATCCTTAGAAAAAATCGACTGTTTGAGCGTAGCGAGTTTCGAGTTTTTCTTGGATTTTCAAGGTTATTTAGCTGATTTTTCACAGGCTTGAACTTTTGGTTACTTTTCTTTCAAGAGAAAAGTAACGAATCCCGATAAATTCAATACTTTAATTTAATCAAGGTAGCAACTTAGGTTACCTAATTTATATAATTTATTTAAGACATTTGTTTTTAGTCGACGTCGGTTTTTTATATTGATTTATCACTATAGAATTATGGTGTATGTAAAAGGTTTAATGGGCTATTCTAATTTTTTAATAGAAATTGCCTCTCTGAGCCTTAAAGAAGGCTATAGAGATGGAACCGGGATAGGAGCAGTTGGTTTTACTTCTAACAGGTTGGGAGCTGCCATGGGAGTTGCAGCCGACAGCATTAGTTGTGGCGAGTCCGGCAGGGAATGCTATATGGATTGCAGGATTAACATCTGGAACAACCTGTATTTTAGCAACTCAAGAACAATTAGAAAATTCTATAATAAGTAACTCGACTTGTGCAAAAAATTAAAAATAGACAACTTTTTGAGGTAATATTAAGGTCACGACACCAAAAAACCTCAAGGAGTTGTCTACTCAATGAATATATTAACCCTTAATTCTGATTTTTTCAAATATTTTTTTAAACTTGATTGTAAATGGTCTCTGCCACAAAGAAAACTGTCCAACATATTGTAACCTATCCACGTCAGGAAAAATTCTTTAGCATTGTAAATCGGCATTTTCCTGACGGGACCCCTTTTAGTGTACATGAAGTTTAAATTTTCAGAGTCTTTAGAAAGTTTTTATGATAACTTCATAAAGAACGAAGATCAATATAAATCGAAAATAAGTAAAAAGACTCTATTCTTAAATTGTATAATTAATTGCAACAAAAAATGACCCATAGATATTTCTCCAATATGATGTGAGTGTGAAGAGACATTTAAAGGAGATTTTCTATGAGTCATAAATATACTATTAACGAATACAAACAGTTAAGTGCTATCTAAAGAGTTTTAAATTATAGACAAAGAAAACATTGGAAGTTTAGGATTTAATTTTTCCAATCTTTAATAAAAGTCTCATATTTACTGGCTGTCATTGGCTTTGCAAAGTAATATCCCTGCATCCAGTGGCATCCATATTCAGAGAGAATATCTACCTGATCTTTGCACTCCACTCCTTCTGCGACCACGTTTAAGTTGAGTAGTTCCGACATTTTTATGATTGCTTGGGTAAGTATAGCATTTCCGCTGTCATTTGTAAGATCAGATATAAAGCTTTTGTCTATCTTAACCTTGTTTATGGGGAGCTTTTTAAGGTAACTAAGTGAGGAGTAGCCAGTTCCAAAGTCGTCAACTGAGATCTCTATTCCTATGGACCTCAGATTATTAAGAATAGAAATAGCCTCGTCTATATCTTCCATAAACATAGTTTCAGTAATCTCTATTTCTAAGGATCTAGGAGAAATTGGAATTTGATTCAAAGTTTCTTTTACGGTTTGCAGTATCCTACCTTTCTTAAAATGTGCTGCAGATATATTTACCGCAATTTTCTGTCCTCTGATTCCTGCTTTTTCCCATGTATCTATTTGCTTACATGCTGTCATCAGAACCCATTTATCTAATTCAAATATCAGTCCAGATTCTTCTGCTATAGGAATAAATTCATCTGGATAGATGCTGTTATGCCCATCACGTATCCAACGTGTCAGAGCCTCTAGTCCCACTATTTCATTTTTGGATACATCAATTTTCGGTTGATAGTATAGATCTAATTCATTATTTTTAAGAGCTATTCTAAGTTCAGATTTTATATCATTTTTTCGTTTTATAGCTTGATTAAGCTCTTCTGAGAAAAAGCAGTAGCCATCTTTTCCGTTGTTTTTTGCTTGGTACATTGCAGCATCTGAGTTGTTTAAAAGCTTTTCTACACTCGATCCATCATCTGGAAATATTGAAATTCCAATACTTGCTGAAATAAAGTTGTCTTTATTGTTGATTTTAAAGGGATGTTTCAAGGTTGATAAAATTTTATCGGATATAAGTGATAGTTCCTTAACATCTGAAATTCCTTCTAGGATAACAGTGAATTCGTCTCCACCCAAACGGGAGATATTACTACTTTCCCCAAGGGATTTCGTTAAACGCCTTACCACTCTTTTTAAGAACATATCTCCCATGTGATGTCCGTAATTATCGTTGACGTTTTTAAAATTGTCTAGGTCTATATAGAGTAGGGAAAATTTTGAGTTATTCTTAGATACATTTGAAATTGATTTACTAAGATTTTCGATGAACATTTTACGATTTGGCAAATTTGTTAGGGAGTCGTGGTACGCTAAACGTTCGATGGTTTTTTCGGCTTTTCTACGTTCTGTAATGTCGTGTATAATCGAGAGAAGTCTTGTTTTGCCTCCAAACATAACAGTCCCGGCGTGAATCTCTACATCTCTGACCTCTCCGTTAGACAGTCTATGCTTAAATAAAAAATAATTTTTTTCTCGTTTTTCAAATGCAGATTTAACTTTGGATGATATCTCTTTGCCAAGAGTGTTTATATCTGTCATTTTCATATTGCAAAGCTCACTTTGACTCCAACCGTAAAATTTACTCGCAGCAGAATTTGCGTGCACAATGCCTGCTGTTTCTGAATCTATTATAAGCATTACAGCGTGGTGGTTTTGAAACAGATTTCTATAGTCTTCTTCACTCTTTTTTATAAGAGCTTCGGCCATTTTTTGTTTTGATATGTCATAGATCGACCCGGAAACAATATTGCTTTGTGGCTCGAACTCGGCTACAGAGTGAATTGATGCAATATTTCCATTTCCTTTCTTTTTTATCTCAAATTCCACATCATAATGCAAGCCCTTTTCAATCATGTCTCTAAAAGCCTTATTCTTTCTCTCTCTATATTTTGGAAGAACCATATTTTCAATTTTCGCATACTGATAAGGACCATTTTCCAACCCATATATTTTTTCTACACCCGCAGAACAATATATGATTTTTTTATTTAGGTCAAGTTCCCAAAGCCCAAATCCTGCTAAGAGTTCAGCTTGCTCGTGTTTCTTTAAAATTCTGGGGTCACAGTCGGAGCAACTAACTGTTTTTATAATAGCTTCTTTATTTTTACTCATGGTTTTATTTCCCCTTTTAAAGAATTTTATGTTCGACGAATAGGAAAAAACACTAGTTATCTTTAAAAACCAATAATAAGATATAAAAAAAATACATGACGATTAAGCCATGCATAAAAAATAATCAGTTAAACTATTTTTAATCTAATGCAACTGGCTGACATTTATAGGCCCTATAGCTTTGCGTCCTAACGTTTCCATAAGTGATGGAATGGTATATACTGTTGGTGGAGAAAATAAAAATTTAATTTCAAGATACAGTGTGGATTTATAAAGGCGGTATTTATACAGAAGCCAATCTTGAGAAAATCCATATAATTGCAGACAAAATAAGAAGATGGGACACAAGTATTCCTGGTAAACAATAGAATTTTTAGGTGTAATTTGTCCACGTTATCCATAGGGCAATTGTAAAAAAATATTGAGATCTAAAGTTCAAGAAAATATATTGTAAATAATGAAAGGGTATAGAGACTCTGAAGAACTCTAGTCAACTTTTTTATCTTCAACAATTTTATAGATAGGATTTCCTATTACTTCTCTTATTACTATATTTTTGATATCGTCATTTACATTAAAAGTTTCAAAAGCTTCATGAGAATTCTTTCCGAAAGTTATTCCCAGGATTTTGCTTTCTTTTTTTTCAGCGATAACATGATCATTAGAATAAATCATAAATTTTCTGTAGTAAGTTTCATCCTCAAGGATATAGTTATAGCAGAATTCGTCCTCAAAGGAACCTCCACTCATCTCACCATTATCAATCTGTTTAGCGATGTCTTTTAGTAAATTTGAAAATTCCTTTGTATCCCCTCCAAAAGCTTGAATAATCATTTTCATAAAGTACCTCCAAGTAAGTTTTCTTATGTATACACCTTGCAGGGTGGCATGTCAATGGAATTTTTTAGGTTTCTATATGCAAATGTATTTTATTAAGCAAGCTGTATTGGCTTAAATATAAGACAAATAGTTCAAGAGTATGGAGGTTTTCAGTAGCTTTGGCTTTTGTAATTCTTTGATTAAAAAAATATATGTAAAGTTTGACAATAAACTTATGTATGGATATACTCAAATAAAGTTTGAAGCTATCAAAAAGGAGCCGCGAATGAATAAAAATAATATTACTAAGATTGATCACGACTTTTTTTAAAAACGTCTTACTATAGAAATCAATAACACAAAATACAGATATTTTAACTTTCCTTTTTTAGGGTACATGAAGTTTAAATTTTCAGGGTCTTTAGAAAATTTTTATGATAACTTCATAAAGAATGAAGATCAATATAAATCGGAAATAAGTAAAAGACTCTATTTAAAAAAAGAAATTTAATTTTTTACAAATAAAAAAAAAGGAAACATTTAAAAGTTGAAGTAGCTCTAAATCGGGCAACATTTTTAACAACTGTATCATAATTGACAATCACTTCTCCCCGGAGTGGTTGTCTCCCCATCCTAAAGTCTGAATGGTTAAGTAAACCAACTTGTGTTGGTGAAAAAGTGCAGGAGTAATGTAAAAATTAAAGTAGTCTTAAATCAGACAACAACCAAATTTATGATAGATTGACAATCACTTTTCCTTGTAGTGGTTGTCTTTTCCTCCCATTTTCTCATTCATGCCCTTCTATTTTCCTATAAATTCAGATAGAAAAAAACTTCTATTTTTTGCAGATTTAACCTTAAAAATATGACCGCCTTATATGAGTTTTAAGACTCTTTAAACCCGTCAGTCTTGTGTTTACAAGGGTTAGATGGTTATATATGTAACCAAAAATAACGTGAAATAGGTGGAAAATTTTAGCTCTATGCAAAAAAAACAAAAAAGATTCCATTACTGTCCTAACTCTAGAGGCCTAGCGTCGATATTTTTTTTCTCCGGAAGATATTTAAAAATTCCATTTCCCAAATAGTAAAGTATTTCCAGTATTGCTTATAGTTTTGGTAAAAATCATAAATAGTTAGAATCCTTGAGTAGTCTGTAGTATTAAATCCTTTTTAACCTTTCATTAAGGCTTTAAGCTGCTTGTTTTCTTCTACGTCGTTGCCTATCAATTTTTTAATGAAGTCCTCATTCTCGGTAATAAACTTTTTAAATATTTTCTTTTTATTCCTTGAGTTATTCTTCACGTTTCGTTCTCCTTTAAGTTCACTGATATTCTAGCTCATATCAATGATACTGCTATTGTCATATACAAACCAAGTGGGAAATACAGAAAACTGAATCCATTCCACGGGCGGATACATGTTATTTTGTAGGGGTTATCAGTCATTAACATTGTTGTTATAGGAGCACTGCTCAAAAATGAGCAGTTAGATTTAAACAATACCCTTGCCTAAAGGTACCCGGGGGCTCGAAGTAGGCTTGGTTTCATTTCATTGGATTGCAAAGCCAGGTATCTCCATATAAAAAAAAATAAAAAATTAGTGGTATTATGTATACTTAGAGATGGTGTATAATCTTTACTGAGAGAAAAAAATAAACTGGAGGAATGAAATGGCAGCTAAGGAGAAGGAGAACTTCAAAGAGATACTATGGAAGTCATGTGACAAACTGAGAAACAATATGGACCCGGCAGAGTATAAGTATGTAGTGCTAGGTCTGGTTTTCTTGAAATATATAAGTGATAAATTTGAACTGAAATATCAGGAGCTAAAAAAAGAGGGAGACGGTTTCGAAGAGGACAGAGACGAATATACAGCAGAGAATATCTTCTGGGTGCCAAAAACCGCAAGATGGGCTGAGATAGTAGCCAAGGCAAAGACTCCTGAGATAGGTCAGGTAATAGACGAGGCTATGTTTGAAATTGAGAAAGAGAACGAGCAACTTAAAAACGTACTGTACAAGGTGTTTTCCAACCCTAACCTGGATAAGGGAAAGCTTGGAGAACTCATTGACATGATAGGAAGCATCAATCTTCACAGTAAGGACCATAAGAACGAAGATGTACTGGGACAGGTATATGAATTTTTCCTTGGAAAATTCGCCAACTCAGAGGGAAAGAACGGAGGACAGTTTTATACTCCTGAAAGCATAGTAAAAACAATAGTCGGATGCCTTGAGCCCACAAAGGGAAGGGTATACGACCCAGCCTGCGGATCTGGTGGAATGTTTGTACAGTCGGAAAAGTTTGTAGAGGCACACTCAGGGAAACTGGGAGACATATCTATATTCGGTCAGGAGAGCAACGGTACTACTTGGAAACTCTGTAAGATGAACCTTGCAATTAGGGGTATAGAGGTGGATCTCGGAAAAGAGCCTGCGGATACATTTACCAACAATCAGCACGCTACAAAGAAGATGGACTACATCATGGCAAACCCACCTTTCAACGTAAAAGACTACTGGCATCAAAGCCTCGAAAGTGATATGAGATGGAAGTACGGAACTCCACCAGAGGGAAATGCAAACTATGCCTGGATTCAGCATATGGTACATCAGCTAAAGCCCACAGGAACAGCTGGAATAGTTCTTGCCAACGGGTCACTGTCATCTAACACTTCGAATGAGGGAGTAATCAGAAAGGCAATGCTGGAAGATGACATAGTGGACTGTATCATCGCTCTGCCGGATAAACTTTTTCTGACTACGGGAATACCTGCGTGTATATGGATATTGAACAGAAACAAGGCAAATCCAAAACACAGAGAGAGAACGGGAGAGACTCTTTTCATAGATGCAAGAAACCTCGGAACAATGAAAGACAGAAAGCTGAGAGAACTTGACGAGAGTACAGATATAAAGAAAATATCAGAGACTTATCATGCTTGGAGAAACAAAGAAGGGCAATACGAGGATGAAAAGGGATTCTGCAAGTCTGCCACACTTGATGAGATAAAAGGACATGATTATATCCTTACTCCTGGAAGGTATGTAGGTATAGAGGATGCAGAGGACGACGGCATCCCATTCGAGGAAAAGATGGAAGGCCTCACAGAAAAGCTTTCCCAGCAGTTCAAAAGGTCAAGGGAGCTGGAAGAGGAGATCAGAAAGAACCTGGCTTCAATAGGGTTTGAGGTGTAGTGATGGGAAATATGGTTAATGATACCAATACAGAGGTAAAAAATAATTTTGAATATTATAGTGCTATAAAGGAGATAATAGAAAAGGGAAAAAGCCAAGCAGTGGTTCATGTTAACTCCATTTTGACACACACTTATTGGGGAATAGGAAAACTGATACAGGAAAGCATTCTCAAAGGAGAAAAGGGTAAGTATGGAGATTCTACTGTTAAAGATCTAGGTGAGAGATTAAGCATAGAATACGGAAGTGGATTTGGCTACAGGAACCTTCTCAGAATGATAAAATTTTACAGTTGTTTTCCAGAAAAAGAGAATATGACGACACTGTCGGCACTATTCAGCTGGTCGCATTTTGTGGAGTTTATAAAGATAGATGATCCTTTAAAGAGGGATTTTTACATAGGTATGTGCAAAAACGACGGATGGTCGGTGAGGACTCTCAGAGAGAGAATAAACTCGATGATGTTTGAGAGGACGGCCATATCGAAAAATCCAGATGAAGTCATAAGACGGGATATAGAGAGTTTACACAGAGACAGAAAGATGAGCACCTCTATGTTTCTAAGAGACCCATACCTGCTGGACTTTCTGGAACTTAACCACGATTTCAGCGAAAGAGATCTCGAAGAGGCTATTCTTGTAGAACTCGAAAGGTTTATTTTAGAATTCGGAAGCGACTTTGCATTTATGGGAAGGCAGAAGAGGATTCAGGTAGGGGGCAACGATTACTATATAGATCTGCTGTTTTATCACAGGAAACTGCGGAGACTTGTCCTTATAGAGCTGAAGCTGGGTGAGTTTAAGCCTGAGTATAAGGGGCAGGTGGAGCTTTACCTCAAGTGGCTTGCTAAAAATGAAAAGCAGGATTTCGAGGAAGATCCCATTGCAATCATACTCTGTGCCAGCAAGGACAACGAGGTAGTGGAGCTGATGGACCTGGACAAGGAAAACATACATATATCAGAGTACTGGCTGAAGCTTCCGCCGATAGAGGTACTGAAAGAGAAGCTGCATAAGGCGATTGAGCTTGGAAAAGCAAGGGTAGAGGTGGAATAGTGATAGACATAACTGATTATCATATTTTTATAAAAGAGATAAAAGAAAAGGTATATAGATCTCAGATAAAAGCAAGCATCTCAGTAAATAGAGAATTGCTTAACCTTTACTGGGAGATAGCTAAAGGAATCGTAGAGAAACAACGAAATTCAAACTGGGGAGATAAAGTTGTAGAAAGATTAAGTGAAAAGCTTAAGATGGAGTTTCCTCATATGAAGGGATTTTCCAAGAGAAATATTGAATTAATGAGAAAATGGTACATTTACTGGAATGAAGACTTTACGAAACAAGATGTTTCGCAATTATCTTTAGAGAATATTTTTCAAATTCCATGGGGACATAATATTAAAATTATTCAAAAATCCAGATCAAAAGAGGAAGCAATATTTTATGTAAATAACACCATTGAGAATAACTGGTCAAGAAATGTGCTTGTTCACCAGATTGAATCGGGTCTATACGGCAGGGAGGGAAAGGCTGTAAGCAACTTTAAGGATAAACTGCCGGATACCCACTCTGATCTTGCTATTCAGACATTGAAAGATCCGTATTTATTTGACTTTCTCACACTTACAGAAAGATACAACGAAAGAGAGCTGGAAGATGCCCTGGTGGACAATATAACCAAGTTCCTTTTGGAGCTGGGATCCGGATTCTCCTATATAGGAAGACAGTACAAACTAGAGGTGGGCAGTGAGGAGTTTTATATCGATCTCTTGTTTTATCACGTGAGGCTGCACTCCTATGTGGTGATAGAGCTGAAAACAGGTGACTTTAAACCTGAGTATGCTGGAAAGCTCAATTTCTACGTGTCTGTGGTAGATGACAAGCTGGCCAATAAAGAAGTAGACAGACCTACAATAGGGATACTTATCTGCAAATCTAAAAACGATATGGTGGTGGAGTATTCTCTCAAGGGAATAGAAAAACCCATAGGGGTAAGTGAGTATGAACTGACTCAGGTATTGCCAAAGGAACTGAAATCTGCTCTTCCAAGTGTAGAGGAACTAGAAGCAGAACTAGAAAACTTGGAGGTGGAATAGTGGGGAAGATAGTTAATAGTGAACAGTTAACAAAGAATAGAGAGTGGAAGGAAGTTAAACTACAAGATGTTGTTACTAAATTAGGTGATGGATTACATGGTACACCCAAATATTCTGACGATGGAGAATATTATTTTATAAATGGAAATAATTTATTTGAAGGTAAAATTATTTTTACAGATAAAACTAAAAGAGTAGATTTTGAAGAGTATTCAAAGTATAAAAAGGAATTGTCGAATCGTACAATTATGGTTTCTATCAATGGGACTTTAGGAAATATAGCTTTTTATAATGGAGAAAAAGTTATATTAGGAAAAAGTGCTTGTTACTTCAATGTTAAAGAGTGTGTTGATAAGAATTATATTCGTTATACCCTTTCTGGCAATAATTTTAAAAATTATATTGAAAATTACTCATCAGGTACTACTATTAAAAACTTGTCTTTAAAAGCAATGAGAGAGTATCCTGTTAATTTACCACCTATACACGAGCAGCAAAAGATAGCCTCTATACTTAAGTCCCTAGACGACAAGATAGAGCTCAACAACCAGATGAATCAGACTTTAGAGGAGATGGCACAGTCCATTTTCAAAGAGTGGTTTGTGGAGTTTAACTTCCCCAATGAGGAGGGAGTGCCCTACAAGGACAACGGGGGCGAGATGGTGAAGAGTGAGCTAGGGGAGATACCGAAGGGCTGGCGAGTCGGGAGTATAGACGAGATTATAGAGATAAATCCTAGAGTTACTTTGAAAAAAGGTGATACAGCTAAATATGTAGACATGAAAGCTTTATCCGAAAACCAAAGTATTATCTCTGGGGTAATTGAAAGAGAATTCAAGGGAAGTGGGACTAAATTTAGCAATGAGGATACCCTTATGGCAAGAATTACTCCATGTCTAGAAAACGGAAAAACTGGATTTGTAAATTTTTTACAAGAAGATGAAGCGGCTTGGGGATCAACTGAATTTAATGTGTTAAGATCTAAAAATAGAATTGCAAAAGCCTTTACATATTTTCTAGCAAGGGACAAAAATTTCAGAGATTATGCTATAGCAAATATGAATGGAAGTTCTGGAAGACAGAGAATAAGTGGTAAAATACTTGAACTTTACGAAATACCTATCCCTAGTGAAGATATTTTAGATAAGTTTGGAGATATAGCAACTTCGTTTATGAAACAAATACAAAAAAATGGTGAAGAAATAGAAACTTTGATAAAAACAAGAGATGCTCTGCTACCTAAACTCATGAGCGGAGAGGTTAGAGTGTAGTATGAATAAACTAAATGTTTTCATAGATGAATCAGGTGCTAAAGGATATTCGGATAATAAAGAGCATTATGAAGGTGAATTTGGAATAGTAGCAGGAATTTTTATAGAAGAAATGCATTTAAAAAAAATTAAAGAAGAAACAGAAAAGATCTATCACAGATACTTAGGGAAATCTGATGAAAAACTTCATATAACAGATCTAGCTCCAGAATTGCAAAAAAGCCTAAGAAGTGATGTTTTTCATCTGATAAGAAATAATAACATTTACTGGAGCTATCAAGCTATATATGTTAATGGATTTTATAATGATAAGTATAAGGAACAAAAAATTAAAAGTTTGTTTAAACATAATAATTCTTTACACGTAGAGTTATTATTCGGTATATATATACAGTCTCGTAAATTTTCTGATTCATTAGGGATAAAAAAATGTGATATTGTGAGTGATCAAATTGACACTCACTTAATTGATCTTCTAAATAAAAAAGTAAAAGGGTATTTATCTTTAGGTGATGAAAAGCCAATAACCTTCAAAAAGTATGATAGGGATGATAAAACTTTAAGAGAAGTAGGATTTAAAGTATCAGTAAACACTTCGGAAGATGAAAAAAATTTTTTGAATAGTTTTGAATATGATTTTAGAGTTCAAAACAATGAATGTACATTAATAGCAGATGTCTTATCAAACAGTCTATTTTATCATTTGAAGAATAAAATAAAAGATAAGATAGGAATCGATTTAATGAAAATAGAACACTTTAAAGATCATGAATTATTTGATAGTTTATTTTTAGATTCAGAAAAAAATTTCACAGACAAATGCTATCCGTATAAAAATAACTTGATTTGATACTGAGGTATCAGTATGAACTTTACAGATGAACAACTGGAATTAGCATATATAGAACTCTTGGAAAAAATATATCGAACAGGTTCCGTTTTAGGGGGTGGAAGAATGAAAGATGACCTTTTGTCAGAAGAAAATATAGCATCAGAAAAGATAAGGGTTGAGTCCAAACCTGAAAAATGCCCTGTATGCGGCTTTTCACCTGTGGCGACTATCTTATATGGTGACATTGGATATAGTCCGCAGTTGTCAGAGCAGATGGAAAAAAGAGAGGTAGTTCTGGGAGGGTGCTCTATCTACCCTGACAAACCCAGGTGGCAGTGTAGCAAGTGCGGAACAAAGTTTTATAGAGTTAGATAAAGAGGGAAAAGAGCTTTCAAAATGTTGGGAATAAGGAGGAGAATCTTTTGGTATTTAATGATAAAAAAGACATTGACTATGATGTGGTTCCTGTAAAGGAGTATGATGGTATGGGAGCCAATATTATAAAGATGATGCTAAACAGCATCTTTGAACCTGGTAGCATGGTTAGGCTCCATGAGAATATACCAGAGAATATCAGAAATCAAATTCCTATCTTTAAGTCAATAAAGGACTATCTGAGAATTCTAGAAAGGGAAGGGGAGATCACCCTGACCAAGATAGGAAACCTTCCTCCCAAGTATGTGAAGGAGATATATGAAAACAATGAGATAAAGGAATACCTTATAGAGGAAGAAGGCTATACGCTGAGAACTGAGCTGGATAGCAGGGGAGTGGAACTTACAAGAATTTTGGCTGGATTATGCAAGTATACTAAAATCAGAAAAAATAAGCTTTCTCTTACAAAAGCAGGGAAGGATATCTTAAAGGATGAGGCAGAAATGTTCAAAAAGGTTATACAAGTATTTACTATGGGTTATAACTGGGGATACCTAGACGGACATGAACACAATGTAAGGCTGTCAGAGATAGTCTCATACAATTATTATTTAATAGGAAAATATGGGGAAACCCGAGAAGAATATGCTTTTTATCTGGATAAGCTGCTGGAGGCTTTTCCCATGGCATTAGAAATAGTAGTTGGGGAAAGTGAGTATGAGACTAAAAAAAAATTTGGAAGAATAAACTTTTTAAGAACCTTTCAAAGATACATGGAATATATGGGCTTGGTCACATGTAATGAAAAATGGGGTAATGAAAAATTAAAGAAGACGGAGTTATTTGACAAGGTGATAGACCTCAGTGCTATAGATAGCATGAAAAGATATAACAAGAGGGAAGTAAGGAAAAATCATCTAGAAGATGTGGTGGCTAAACTGAACTATAAAAAATGATATATTCATATATGTGACAAAAAGGAGAAATGCTATGAACTTCACAGAAGAGCAACTGGAATTAGCATATATAGAACTCTTGGAAAACTTGGGATATGAACACAGGCACGGCGGAGGGATAGAAACAGAGGAAAGAGGCAGCTATCAGGAGGTGCTTCTCCTCGATAATCTTAGAGAAGCAGTCTACCGCATCAACAAAGATATGCCTGTAAGTGCAAAGGACGAAGCCATAAAGAAGGTTAGGTTCCTGTCACATCCTACACAGATAGGAGCCAACGAAGAGTTCCATAAGATGATAACAGACGGTATAGACGTACCTTACAAGGATGACTCAGGCAATGAGAGATACGGGAAGATCTACCTCTTTGACTTTGAAAATCACAATAATAATACCTATCATGCAGTAAACCAATTTACCATAATTGAGAAAACAAACAGAAGACCAGACCTCATACTCTTTGTAAACGGTATTCCTCTGGTGGTTATAGAGCTGAAGTCCATGATAAACGAAGACGTGGGGATAGAGGAGGCTTACAACCAGATACAGAGATACAAGGAGGAGATCCCGTCACTTTTTAAATACAACTCTTTCATAGTCTTAAGTGACGGGATAAATGCCAAAGCAGGGACTATTTCCTCTAACTTTGAGAGGTTCATGAGTTTCAGAAGTGTGGACGGAGAGACTATACAGCCGACAGATCAGATGATGATGGAGACACTTACTTATGGAATGCTCACAAGGGAAAGACTTCTAGAGCTGACAAGGGACTATATTCTCTTCATGAAGACCAAAACCGAATCGGTAAAGATACTAGCTCAGTACCATCAGTTTTTCGCTGTAAAAAAAGCTTTGGAAAACACAAAACAAGCCAAGGCATCTAAAGGGAAGATCGGTGTGATATGGCATACTCAGGGTTCTGGTAAATCCCTCACTATGACCTACTACACGGGGCAGCTTATGAAGAAATTCAATAATCCTACTATCGTTGTGGTAACAGACAGGAATGATCTGGATAACCAGCTATATGGAACTTTTTCCAAGTGCAGCGATTATCTCGTGGAAAAGCCTAAACAGGCAGATGATAAAGACGAACTTAGAAAATACCTCGATGTAAAAAGCGGTGGAATAATATTCACAACTATACAGAAGTTTGCTCCCAAGAAAGGTGAAGAACGTATAGAAATAATCTCAGACAGAGATGACATAATAGTAATAGCAGACGAGGCCCACAGGAGCCAGTACGGACTTGAGATCAACCAGGATGAAGATGGAAACATGAAATACGGTTATGCGAAACATCTGAGAGATGCTCTTCCTAACTCCAACTTTATAGGGTTCACAGGAACGCCTATAGACTTTGAGGACAAATCCACAACAGCAGTATTCGGAAATTACATAGACACCTACGATATGACAAGAGCTGTAGAAGACGGAGCCACTGTAAGAATCTACTATGAAAATAGATTTGTAAAACTAGGTCTGTCTGAAATGAATCTTGATGAGGCCGATGATGAGTTTGAAGAGATTATGGAAAATGTGGAGGAATACAAGTCTGAGAGAAAAAAAAGAGAGATAACTAATATGGAAGCGGTCATCGGAAGTCCTTCCAGAATAAGAGATATAGCAAAAGATATCGTGTCTCATTGGGAAAACAGGAGAAGTGCAGCTTTTGGAAAGAGTATGATTGTTTGTATGTCCAGAAGAATCTGTGTAGAGCTCTACAAAGCGATAACAGAGCTGAAACCTGATTGGCACCACGATGATAAAGCAAAGGGTAAAATCAAGGTTATTATGACTAATAACGCCTCTGATTCCATGGAATGGAAGCAACACTTCACTACAAAGCAAGACAGAGAAGAACTTGCAAATAGGATGAAAGATGAAGATGATGAGCTTGAAATATCAATAGTAAGAGATATGTGGCTTACAGGCTTTGACGTGCCTTGTATGCACACTATGTATATAGACAAATCTATGGCTGGACATAACTTAATGCAGGCTATTGCTAGAGTAAATAGAGTATTTAAAGATAAAGATAGTGGCTTGGTAGTAGATTATATCGGTATAGCTGAAAACCTAAAAAGAGCCTTAAAACAGTATTCTACTTCTGATAGAAAGACAACTGGAATAGACTTGGACAGAGCTATTCAGATAATGTTGGAATACTATGAAATGGTGAAGGACCTCTTACACGGCTACGACTACAGCGGTTATAAAAGTAAGAATCCAATGACAAGAGCAAAGTCAATCATGGGTGGAATGAACTATATTATGGAAAAAGATATAGACAAAGAGGGCAGCAAGAAAGAATTCCTGAAACAGGTGATTTCCCTTGCTAAGGCCCACGCTCTATGTGTATCTACCGAAGAGGGACAGAGATTAAATGAAGAGGTTTCATATTTCAAAGCTTTAAAGGCAAGTATAAACAAGCTTGAAAAATCCGACACTGACAAGAAACCTCTTTCTGACGAAGAGATAAACAAAAGAATAGCCAAGCTTCTTGGAAACACAATAATTTCAGAAGAGGTAATTGACGTATATAAAGAGCTGGGACTTGAAGCTCCGAATATGTCTCTACTGTCTGATGAATTTTTGGAAGAGATAAGATCAATGGAATATAAGAACCTGGCCGTAGAGATGCTTAGAAAGCTGATAGACGGTAATATAAGGGTGAGTTCTAAGAGAAACCTTGTAATGTCAGAGAAATTCTCGGAAAAGCTAAAGAAATCAATCCAGGCATATAAAAACAAGGCTATAACAAGTATGGAAGTTCTTGATGAATTGGTTAAAATGGCAAAAGAGTTTCAGGAGATGCATAATAAAAACAATGATCTCGGACTGACTGATGATGAAATAGCCTTCTATCATGCACTGGCTACTGAGGATATCCTTGCTGAAATGGAAAACTGCGATACACTTAAAGCTATAGCGATAGAACTTACACGATCTATAAAGGCCAATCTCAAGGTGGATTGGTACGAGAAAGAAAGTGCAAGAGCAGCTATGAGAATAAGTATCAAGAGGCTTCTAAAGAAATACGACTATCCACCAAAGGGCAGAGAAAAAGCTCTAGATACTGTTTTGAGACAGGCAAAATTAATGTGTGAAGAGATGGTAGCATAAGAGGAGGAATTACCGTGGCTGATATCAAATTTGAAATAGTAGAAAATCTTGGAGTAATCGGTGAAGGTGCAAAGGGATGGAAGAAAGAAGTAAACTTTATATCCTGGAACAACAGAGCTCCTAAAATAGACATCAGGGACTGGGACTCAAACCATGAGAAGATGGGAAAAGGTATCACGTTGTCCAAGGAAGAAGCTAAAAAATTGAAAGAGATACTTAGTGAAATGTAATTTTAAAATTAATAGAACTGTGAGAGACTCCATTTCAGGGGTCTCTTTTTTTTACCTAGAGTAAGCCGGTGGATTATGCAGGCAGGATTTATTAATACAAAAATTTCCCCTTTTTTTATTTCCTGAATTGTCAATTTAAATCAGAAATTTTAGCCAATCAGACCGAGGCATTTTTTCGACTCGCAACGGTCCTCGGTCTAAATTGTTTTTCATGACGATTCGCTTTCTAGACACTGTAAATCCTCCCTTTGTTAATTTCCTGTGAAGATAAAAACTACAGTGTGGCCAGCTCGGTTCATCATTTTTTTGGAAATTCAGAAAAAAAATCTAAAAAATAAAATAACAGGGGCCTGTTTCTCTCTAGACACCTGTATCATTAAAAAAGTATGGCGGAAATGTGTAGGAATCGAACCTACCGACGACTCACGCCGCCCACACGGTTTTGAAGACCGGGGAGAACACCAGTTGCTCATCCAATTCCATTTTTTCAATATTTAGTATACCATTGTCAGACAGAAGCGTCAACAGTTTTAAAGAATAGCTTTACTGGTTTTAAGTTGTATATTACTAATTTTTTTAATATTATGACATACAGATAATTAGAAATATTGAGATATTATCTTTAAAATGGTATTATTGTATTTGAATGTGTATATCTTACGAAGTTAGAGACTTGTCTGATAAAAAAGAGAAATGTAGTGGATAAAATAAATATTTTAAAAATCAGAAAAACAGCTGAAAATTACTATAAAAATGGCGACTTTTATTGTTCAGAAGTTGTTATAAAAACTTTAAAAGATGTCTTTAAACCCGAAATAGGGGATGAAGTGATCGCATTGGCGTCAGGATTTCCTGTGGGAATGGGGAATGCAGGTTGTACCTGTGGTGCTGTTGTGGGAGCCCAGATGTCCTTAGGACTTATCTTTGGAAGACAAAAATCCAAGGGAAAAGAAGTAAAAAAAACTATGGAACTATCCAAAGAGATTCATGATATATTCAGAAAAAATAATAAAACTCTTTGCTGTCGGATACTCACAAAAGATATGAAACTTGGTTCTAAGAAGCATATGACACAGTGTGTGAAATTCACAGGTGATATGCAGAAACTGCAGCAAAAATAATAGCAAGAGAGTTGTCCATAGAAACTGAAGAAGGTAATATCGATTCAACAGAGAAAAGAGACTTTTTTAGTAAAATTTTTAGAAAATAAAGATTATCAATTTTATAAAAAACAGATAAAAAATATAAAAGTTAGTTTCAATATTTGGTGGCTTTGAAAGGTGGGGTAAAAAATTTTGAAAAAAGAATTATTCAAGCAACTTCCAAAGGTAGATGAAATAATAAAAATACCTGAAATAATAGAACTCTCTAAAAATATAGATTATTTCAATTTTACAGAGGGAATAAGAGACGGAATTGACCACTTTAGACAGGGAATAGCACGGGGGATTATAACCGAGCTTCATCTAAAAGATGTCGTAGAAACTATCAAAAATATCATAGAAAAAAAATCTCAGATGAATCTAAGAAATGTGATAAATGCAACAGGGACATTGGTGCATACAAACCTTGGAAGATCATTGATCTCTGAAAAAGCAGCCAAAAATGTGGTAGATGTAATAACATCATACAACAATCTGGAATATAACCTTGAAGAGGGGATCAGAGGCAGCAGGTATGATCATATAGAAAAACTCATATGCACAGTTACAGGTGCTGAAGCGGCAGTTCTTACAAATAACAATGCGGCAGCGGTAATGCTGGCTTTAAATGAGTTTGCAAAAGACGGGGAAGCCGTTGTATCAAGAGGGGAACTTGTAGAGATCGGAGGTTCTTTCAGAGTCCCGGATATAATGAAAATATCAGGTACAAAACTTGTAGAGGTAGGAACAACAAACAGAACTCATTCAAAAGATTATAAGGAAGCAATATCAGAAAATACATCTATGCTCCTCAAGATTCATACATCAAATTATAAAATTGTGGGCTTCACCAAGGAAGTTACAAATAATGAACTTGCTGAGATAGGAAGAGAAAATAACGTCCTTACAATGGAGGACCTTGGAAGTGGTGTACTTGTGGACTTTGGTAAGTACGGGTTAAAAAAAGAACCTACGGTACAGGAAAGTATAGCATCTGGAATAGATCTGATTACCTTTAGTGGAGATAAACTTTTAGGAGGACCTCAGGCTGGAATAATAGTAGGAAAGAAAAAGTATATAGACAGGCTAAAAAAGAATCAGCTGTTAAGAGCCCTAAGAGTAAGTAAAATGGCATTGGCAGCCCTAGAACCAACCTTAAGATATTATTTAAATGAGAGAGAGGCTATAGAGAAAATTCCTACTCTTAAGATGATATTAGAGGATACTGTTAAGGTGAAGGAGAGGGCGGCAAAGTTACTTGAAATCCTTCAAAAGAACAACGTCAAGTGTAGACTTGTGGAAACTGAAGCAACGATAGGCGGTGGTTCTATGCCGGGAGAAACAATAAATAGCTATGGGGTGGGTATAGAGGGTAATCCTGTGGAACTAGAAAGAGAATTCAGATCAGGTACACCTCATATTGTGGGGATAATAAGAAATAATCAATTTATATTAGATGCTAAAGCTGTTAAGGATAGTGAAATACATCCAGTTGCCAACAGAGCAGTTGATATTATAAAAAACAAATAATAAAAGTCTAAAGTCACACACAAAAAAATATTGATGAAAAGCCAAACATTAACTAAATGAGAAGTTTAAATGACAGATTGTTCAAAGAGGTGAAGGTATGAGAAATATTGTAATCGGTACAGCGGGGCACATAGATCACGGTAAAACTACCCTTGTAAGAAACCTCACGGGAATAGATACAGATATACTGCCAGAGGAGAAAAAAAGGGGAATGACTATAAACCTTGGATTCACATATCTTACACTGGAATCAGGTAAAAAAATTGGTCTTATAGATGTACCGGGGCATGAAAAGTTTATAAAAAATATGGTGTCTGGAGTAAGTGGTATTGACTTTATGATGCTGGTGGTAGCAGCAGACGATGGTATAATGCCCCAGACAAGAGAACATTTTAATGTGATAAAGCTTCTTGGTGTAAAAAGAGGAGTAGTGGTAGTAACCAAAACTGACCTTGTTTCTAGTGAAAGAATAACTGAGGTAAAGAGTGAGGTTAGGGAAGAATTTAAAGGAAGTTTTGTAGATAGATGTGAAATATTAGAAGTAAATGCTAGAGATCTAAATAGCTACGGCTCTCTAAAAAAACTTTTGAACAATGAGATAGAAAAAATAGAGGATGAAGCCGAAGATAAGAAATACTTCAGGCTACATGTGGACAGAGTGTTCAATGTAAAGGGATTTGGAACTGTTGTAACTGGTACTTCTATGGGGTCTTTGATACACGAAGGAGATATTCTGACCCTATACCCTCAGATGAAAAATGTGAGAGTGAGAGGGATACAAAACCACGGAGAAAGCGTAGTGAGTCTTGAAGCTGGTAACAGATGTGCATTAAATCTTGGAGGAGTAGAAGTAAAGGATATAAAAAGAGGCGATATCCTAGGAACTCCAGAAACTCTTTCTACCTCAGATAGAATTGATGTAAACCTTCACATACTTAAAGGAAAAAAAGATATAAAAAATAATCATAGAATAAGACTTCACCTGGGAACAACTGAGGTAATCGGAAGAATAAGGCTGTTTGCAATTGACGAACTGGCAGCAGGAGATGAAAGTCTCGCTCAGCTTTTATTGGAAAGTCCTGTAGTAGGTCTTCCCGGAGATATTGGTATTGTTAGAAACTTCTCCCCTATGGATACCATAGGCAGTGTGAAAATACTTAGTATGAATGGGGAAAAGGTAAAGAGAAAAAACTCAGAGTATATTGATTCTCTGACTAATTTATTAAATGGAAGCTCAGACCATAAGATAGAAAGGTGGTTAATTGAAAATAGTGAATTCTTTCCTACACTAAAGGAGATAACCATTGCTACTGGCATTGAAATTGCAGAAAAAGTAGTGAAAAATCTTATTGATAATGGAAAAGTATTCTGTCTAAAAGAGATGGGTTTCAAGAGATACTTTCATATAAATCATATGATAAAGATTGAAAAAGAAATATCTTTACTCCTAAAAGATTTTCACGAAAAAAACCCTCTAAGACCAGGAGCAAATAAATCTGAGATTAAGAATAAATACTTTGCTAAAAAACTTAAAGTTAAAAATTTTAATGAAGTATTTGATCTTCTAGAAGAAAGAGGAAGCATCAAAGTAAATGAAAACACCGTACATCTTTCAGACTTTAAAATAAAACTGAATAAGAAACAAAAAAAAATAAAGGATATTATCCTTATAAAATATAAGGAACAGGGCTTTAAACCTCCAAAATATATTGAACTTGAAACTCTTGTCCAAGATAAAAAAGGTCTTGAGGAGATCCACACCCTTCTTATAGATACCGGGCTTCTTATCCCCTTAGACAAAGACATATGTTTCATGAAGGGATTTTTCAATGAGGGAGAAATGAGGATAAAAGAGAAGTCTAAAGCAACTGGAAAAATAACCCTAGGTGAAACAAGAGAAATACTTGAAACAAGCAGAAAATTTGCATTGGCATTTTTAGAAAAACTTGATTCCATGGGTATAACTAAAAGAATTGACAATTATAGAGTGATATTATCCAGTTCATAATATCAAAGTGGTGAAAATAAAAATATATTGAAAAAGAATCAGTAAGATAGCCTTTCCTTTTAAATTTCTTTGAGTCCAGTCCATTAACCAGTCCATTAACCAGTCCATTAAAAAGAAGACCCCTAGGGGTCTTCTTTTTCTACTTTCCAAGAGTCGCAACCATAACAGCTTTTATAGTGTGCAGTCTGTTTTCAGCCTGGTCAAAAACCACTGAATTTGGTCCTTCAAAAACTTCATCTGATACTTCCATCTCTGTAATTGCAAATTTATCAAAAATATCTCTTCCTACACTTGTTTCTAAGTCATGAAAGGCAGGAAGACAGTGAAGAAATATAGCATCTTCCTTGGCATAAGACATAGCCTCACTATTAACCTGATAAGGTTTCAAGAACTCTATCCTTTCCTCCCATACCTTATCTGGCTCACCCATAGATACCCACACATCTGTATATACTGCGTCTGCATCCTTTAGACCTTCTTCCACAGATTCTGTGAAAGTAAGTTTGGCCCCTGTTAGTTTGGATATTTCCAGACACTGATTTATAAGTTTCTGAGGTGGGAAAAGAGATTTAGGACCTACTATCCTAAAATCCATACCCATCTTGGCAGCTCCAACCATGAGAGAGTTACCCATATTGTTTCTTCCGTCTCCCATATACACAAGTTTAACTCCTTGAAGTTTACCCTTGTGCTCTATTATAGTCATAAAATCTGCTAGTATCTGAGTAGGGTGAAACTCTGTTGTCAGACCATTCCAGACAGAAATTCCAGAATGTTCTGCTAGTTCTTCCACCACCTTTTGTCCATAGCCCCTATACTCTATCGCATCAAACATTCTTCCGAGGACC
The DNA here is from genome assembly GCF_963668515.1 of uncultured Ilyobacter sp. NCBI lineage: Bacteria > Fusobacteriati > Fusobacteriota > Fusobacteriia > Fusobacteriales > Fusobacteriaceae > Ilyobacter > uncultured Ilyobacter sp. The sequence continues at coordinate 547,819 of NZ_OY764866.1, forward strand.
CTTGCAGTATCCTTGATAGACTCTTTTTTACCTATCTGAGATCCAGAGGGCCCAAGATAAGTCACATGAGCTCCCTGATCATAGGCCGCCACCTCAAAAGAACATCTGGTTCTTGTAGAATCCTTTTCAAAAATAAGGGCAATATTTTTACCCATAAGTTTTTTATCTTCTTTTCCTGATTTCTTATCCTCTTTCAGCTTTTTCGAGAGATCGAGAAGTTCCTGTATCTCCTTAGGTTCAAAATCAAGTAGTTTTAAAAAATGTTTGTGTTTCATCTAGCCTCCCCTAGTAATTTTAAAGTTCTTCAAACACCTCTTTTATTATCTGAAGTGCCTTGTCTAGTTCTTCATAGGTTACATTCAGAGGAGGTACAAGTCTTACCACATTATTCCCTGCCCCTACAAGCATAAGTCCCTTTTCAAAAGCTTTTCCGACATAAGTTTTGGCTTCAAGCTCCTCTTTCAGTTTTATCCCAAGAAGGAGTCCCATTCCGTTTACTTTTTCGATTACAGAGTGTTCTGCCATCATTTTTTCGATTGCCTGCCTTGTATAGTCACTCTTCTGATCTACTTCAGCTATTATTCCACCCTCTACAAGTTCATCTATAATTGTAACTGCCACTGCACACGCTAGAGGATTCCCTCCAAAGGTAGCACCGTGATCTCCAGGTACAAGAGTATCAGAAGCCTTACCTCTTGTAAGGACAGCCCCTATAGGAAAGCCTCCCCCTAGTCCCTTTGCCATTGTAACTATGTCAGGAACTACTCCAAATTTTTGGTATGCAAAATATGTCCCTAATCTACCTGCTCCACATTGAACTTCGTCAAAGATCAAAAGTGCGTTGTTCTTATCACAGAGTTCTCTTATTTTTTCAAGAAACTCTTTTTCAGCACTTATGATTCCTCCCTCTCCCTGAATAACCTCCATGATCACTCCACAGACATCATCATCCATCTTAGATACAAAGTCCTCTATGTTGTTATACTCACACTCTACTACTCCTCCGATAAGAGGTCTGTAAGGATCCTGATATTTCTTCTGACCGGTTACAGAAAGGGCTCCCATGGTCCTTCCGTGAAATGAATTTTTCATATAAAGTATCTTGTGCTTGCCTTCAGAAAACTCTTTACCAAATTTTCTTGCAATCTTGAGGGCCAGCTCATTTGCCTCTGTCCCGCTGTTACAGAAAAACATCTTCTCTAAATCCCCTAGCTGAGAAAGTTTTTTAGCAAGAGTGATCTGTTTTTCATTCCAGTAGAGATTTGATATATGCATCAGAGTCTCACTTTGATTTTTTATTGTCTCTACGATTTTAGGATTACTGTGACCTAGGCAGTTTACTGCCACCCCGGCTACAAAATCTATATATTCCTTCCCAGTTTCGTCATAGGCATATACACCTTTACCTCTGACAAATGTAGGTTCAAATCTGTTATAAGTATTCATTACATTGCTCTTTCCCATTATACCTCCCCTGACACTATCTAACTATTCTATAATCTTTTACTATCATTGTACCTATACCAGAGTCTGTAAAGAGCTCTAGTAAAATCGTGTGTTTTACTCTTCCATCTATAATATGAACATTTTCAGCTCCGGCGTCTAAAGCAGTCATGCAGGCATCGATTTTCGGAAGCATACCCCCGCTTATTGTTCCGTCCTCTATAAGGTCCTTTGCCTCATTATATTTCAGCACGCTTATCTTGCTGCTAGGATCATTTATATCCCTCAGAAGTCCCGGAACATCTGTCATAAATAAAAATTTGTCGGCATTTAAGGCCCCTGCAATTGCTCCTGCCACATAGTCGGCATTTATATTATATGTATTTCCATCCTCATCTACACCTACTGTTGATATTACAGGTATAAAGCCGTCTTTTTGCAGATCCTCTATAATACTGGCATTAATCTTCTTTACCTCTCCTACAAAGCCGATATCGACCTTTTCTTTTCCATCCATGAGGTATTTTTTTCTTGCTAAAATGAGATTGCCGTCCTTGCCGCTAAGGCCTATGGCTTTCCCACCGTGCCGATTGATTCCAGCTACTATGCCTTTATTCACCTTTCCAGATAATACCATCTCCACTATTTCCATGGTTTCCCCATCTGTTACTCTGTTTCCCATTTTAAACTCTGCTACCTTACCTATTTTTGCAAGCATACTATTTATTGCAGGTCCTCCGCCGTGGACTATCACCGGGTTAACACCTACATATTTCATGAGGACTATATCCTTCATGACCTGATCTTTTATCTCATCATTTATCATGGCATTCCCGCCGTATTTTACAACTACTGTTTTTCCAGCAAATTTCTTTATATACGGGAGTGCCTCTACTAGCATCTCAGCCTTTTCTATTTGTTTTTGCATATATTCCTCCTCAAAGGTATGATTTAAAGTCCTAGGTAATACCTCATATGATTATATGTCACAGGTTTATTTGATTTTTTAACCTCTATAGCCTTCATAAATAAAGACGCTGTATCTATGGAAGTAAAGGCAGGAATCCTGTACTCAGAAGCCCTTCTTCTTATTCCAAATCCGTATCTGCTTCTGTCGTCTCCTATTGTAGGTGTGTTTATTATGAGGTTTATAACTCCATCTGATATGAGGTCTTTCAACTCCTCACCCTCTATATACTCAGCCTCTATACCCTTTTTATTGAGATATTCTGCGGTCCCCTTAGAAGCACATACAGAAAATCCTAGCTCTTTATAATTTTTTATTGTTTCAAGTCCCATATCTTTGCTGACTTCATTTAAAGATACATAGAGTTTACCGTCTACAGGTATCTTCATTCCTACAGCAGAGAATCCCTTGTACACAGCCACATCAAAATCCTGATCCACTCCTAAAACCTCTCCTGTAGATTTCATCTCAGGGCTCAGGAAAGTATCTACGTCACTGAGTTTTTCCGTTGAGAATACAGGAAGTTTCACTGCATAGAAGTTTTTATTTTGTCTGAGACCTGTACCATACTCAAGGTCCTTTAATTTTTCCCCTAGCATAGTCTCAACTGCCACTTTTACCATAGGCACCCCTGTTACCTTACTCAAAATCGGTACAGTTCTAGAGGCTCTCGGATTTACCTCTATTATATAGAGTTTATTTCCGTCAAAGACATACTGGATATTTATTATTCCTAAAGTTTTTATATTTACGGCTATTTTTTTTGTACTTTCCACAAGCTCGGCTATTATTTCATCACTTAGGCTTATAGTCGGATAGCTTGTTATACTGTCTCCAGAGTGGACTCCAGTTTTTTCTATATGCTCCATTATTCCAGGAATAAGTATATCCTCACCGTCACAGATGGCATCCACTTCTATCTCAGTTCCGTAGATATATTTATCTATAAGGATCGTTGTTTCTTTGGACATATCTATGGCATGGGTCATATACTCTGTAAGGCTTTCCTTGTTGTGTACCACTCTCATGGCTCTACCACCAATTACATAGGATGGTCTCACAACTACAGGGTAGCCTATCTTTTCAGCAGCCTTATAAGATTCTTCCAGATTTTTTGCTGCATAGCCTTCAGGACTTTCTATTCCAAGACCTTCAAGGAAGTTTCGGAATTTATCCCTGTCTTCTGCAAGGTCGATAGATTCATATTTTGTACCTAATATATTTACCCCTGACTCTTCAAGTCTTTTTGCGAGATTTATAGAGGTCTGACCTCCAAACTGCACTATTACCCCATAAGGATTTTCCTCACGGATAACATTTAAGACGTCATCAATATAAAGAGACTCAAAGTAAAGTTTGTCAGATGTGTCAAAGTCAGTACTTACAGTTTCAGGATTGTTGTTTATAATAATAGACTGGTAGCCTGCTTCTTTTATAGCCCATACACCATGTACAGAACAGTAGTCAAATTCCACACCCTGTCCTATTCTTATAGGTCCAGATCCTATAACCACTATTTTTTTATCATCTGAGATTATATTTTCATCTTCTTTTTCATAACACGAATAATAATAAGGGGTAACAGCTTCAAATTCACCGCTGCATGTATCTACCATCTTATAAACAGGATACATTCCCTTTTCTTCTCTTATTTTATCTACTTCTGATTTATTCCACTTACTCAGCCCTAGTATCTCATCATCAGTGAATCCCATAGTTTCGGCCTTTTCCAGGATTTTATGAGAAATTTCATTTTCAGAAAGTTCTTTTTCAAGGTCAATTATATTTTTGATCCCGTTTAGAAACCATCTGTCGACCTTACTCACTTCATGTATCTCCTCTATACCTACTCCTATCCTCATTGCCTGAGCTATGGCAAAGATCCTCTCATCGTCACACTCTTTTATCTTTGCAACTAGTTCCTCTTTTCCTAGGCTGTTAAATGCTGGTAGATTTATACCTGAAAGTCCTCCCTCAAGGCATGTTATAGCCTTTAAAAGTGCGGCTTCAAAGGTCCTGTCGATTGCCATTACCTCTCCCGTAGCCTTCATCTGAGTACCAAGTTTTTTAGAAGCCGATCTAAATTTATCAAAAGGCCATTTGGGTATCTTCATAACCACATAGTCAAGGGCCGGCTCAAAAAAGGCACTAGAATAACCTGTCACATAGTTTTTCAGTTCATCTAGATTATATCCTAAAGCTATCTTCGCAGCTATCTTTGCAATAGGATAACCTGTAGCCTTAGAAGCCAGTGCAGATGATCTGCTTACCCTGGGATTTACCTCTATAACTATATAATTATGTGAGTGAGGGTCTAGGGCAAACTGTACATTACACCCTCCCTCTATTTTAAGCTCGTCTATTATCTTAAGAGAAGACTGTCTCAGCATCTGATATTCATAATTTGTCAGAGTCTGAGATGGGGCTATTACTATACTGTCTCCTGTGTGTATTCCCACAGGGTCAAAGTTTTCCATGTTACATACAGTTATACAGTTGCCCTTAGAGTCTCTCATAACCTCATACTCTATCTCTTTCCAGCCTGCCACACTCTGCTCAAGAAGAAGCTGTTTTATAGGACTCATTATAAGACCCTTAGAACAGATGTCCTTAAAGTCCTTCATGTTGTCGGCTATTCCTCCCCCTGTTCCTCCCATGGTATAGGCAGGTCTGACTATGATAGGGAAACCGTTTGTCTCTGCAAACTTTACACACTCATCCATGGTAGAGGCTATTCCGCTTATAGCTACAGGCTCTCCCAGTTTCTCTAGGAGCTCCTTAAACTCTTCTCTGTCCTCGGCTCTCCTTATTGCTTCACTGTTTATCCCCAGAAGTTTTACATTATATTTCTCAAGAATACCCTGACCTTCCAGTTCCATAGCCAGATTTAAGGCTGTCTGTCCGCCAAAACCTGCCAAGATTCCCTGGGGTCTCTCTTTCTTTATGATCTCTTCTGCTACTTCCACCGTGAGAGGTTCTATATAAACCTTATCGGCGATATTGTTGTCTGTCATTATTGTGGCAGGGTTGCTGTTTAAGAGGACTATCTCTATGCCCTCTTCTTTTATAGCCTTGCATGCCTGTGTGCCGGAATAGTCAAATTCTGCAGCCTGTCCTATGATTATAGGTCCGGAACCTATAATCATTACTTTTTCTATATTATGCTTCATCTTTACTCTCCTTCATGAACTTTATAAACTTGTCAAAAAGATAGGTCGTATCCTCAGGTCCAGGTGCCCCCTCAGGATGGAACTGAACAGAAAATACCGGATGATCTTCTAGCTCTATTCCCTCTACAGTATTATCATTCAAATTTATAAAGTTTACCCTTACACCCGTCCCTGCAAGGCTCTTTTCATCAGTGGCATAGCCGTGATTCTGGGAGCTGATAAAGGATTTATTCCTGTCAATGTCTAAAACTCCGTGATTTCCACCCCTGTGTCCAAACTTTGTCTTATAGGTGTCCCCACCTACGGCCAGAGAGATCACCTGATGTCCCAGACAGATACCAAACATAGGAAGTTTTCCTATAAAGTTTTTTGCAGCCTCTATACCCTCTACAGCCAGTTTTGGATCTCCAGGTCCGTTGCTAAGAAGGACACCGTCTGGATTTCCTGCCATAATCTCTTCACTTGTTGCATTAAATGGATATACGGTTATGTGGCAGCCTCTCCTTTGCAGGTTTCTTATTATATTCTCTTTTACCCCAAAGTCTATGAGAGCCACTCTGAACCCATCTCCCGATACTTCGTAGACCTCCTGAGTCCCAACTTCTCTCATCCAGTCGTCTTCAACCTTGATGGCTCCCATATATTCATCTATCTCAGCCTGTGTAAGCTTTCTGCTAGATATGACACACTTCATAGCTCCACTATCTCTTATTTTTTTGGTAACAGCCCTTGTATCTACTCCATATACCCCTACAATCTTCATTTTTTTCAGAAATTTATCAAAATCCCCTTCACTCATGAAGTTGCTTGGATTTTCAGATACGGCCTTTACAACCATACCCTTTGCATAAGACCTGTCCGCCTCATTAAAAGACTCATTTACTCCATAATTCCCGATAAGTGGATAGGTCATGGTAATAACCTGACCTGCATATGAAGGGTCTGTCAGTATCTCTTGATAACCAGTCATGGATGTATTAAAAACCAGCTCGCCACTGGAAACTCCCTCATAACCAAATCCTTTGCCTTCGTACACAGTACCGTCTTCTAGGTAAAGCGCTCCGTACATAATTAAGTTGCCCCCTTTTTTTAATCAAATAAAACTATTTCTGCCAAATAACTTAACATTAGTTATTAGGTTCTGTATGCCCCGTTTATTTCCACATATTTATAACTGAGGTCGCATCCCCAAGCAGTCGCCTCAGCTTCTCCAATTTTCATGTCGATATAAACAGTTATCTCTTTTTCTTTTAGAATTTTCGAAGCAAGGAGTTCATCAAACACCATACCTCTTCCGTTTTCAGCCACCTGTATTGACACTCCATTCGATTTCAGGAAAATATCAATTTTTTCAGGATCAAAATCAGCTTCAGAATATCCTACTGCACACAGGATTCTTCCCCAGTTTGCATCTTCACCAAAGAAAGCACACTTGGTAAGGTTAGAAGTTATTACAGACTTAGCTGCCGACTTAGCACTTTTTACATCCTTTGCATTTACTACATTTACCTCTAGAAGTTTTGTGGCACCCTCTCCGTCTACTGCTATTAATTTTGCAAGCTCTTTATTTAGGTAATCGAGGGCAGCCTTAAATTTAACAAAATTTTCATCTTCACTCTCGATAAGTTTGTTTTCGGCCATACCGTTTGCCATTACTACGACCATATCATTTGTACTGGTATCCCCGTCAACTGAGATCATATTGTAAGAGTCGTCGACACTTCCCTTAAAGGCCTTTTCAAGCATAGCCTTTGTAATGTTTATGTCTGTCACCACAGTTCCTAGCATCGTTGCCATATTTGGATGAATCATCCCAGAACCTTTTGCCATACCTGCTATAGTTACAGGCTTTCCGTCTACTTCTATCTCTATTGCAACCTCTTTTGAAAAAAGGTCTGTGGTCATTATAGCTTCTGCTGCATCGTGTCCACCTTCTGCTGAGACGGCTTTGCATGCCTCTTCTATACCTGAAATAACTTTATCCATTGGAAGCTGAACACCTATAACACCTGTAGATTCTACGATGACCTCTTTTGGGTCAATTGCAAAATGCTCTGCTACTACCTTACCCATTTTTACAGCATTTTCGTATCCCTCTTTACCTGTGCAGGCATTGGCATTTCCGCTGTTTACCACAATGGCTCTTATAGTATCATTTTTTATGTTTTCCATATCTAGAAAAAGAGGTGCAGCCTTTACCTTATTTGTTGTAAACACCGCTGATCCCACAGCTTCTTTCTCACTGTAAACAACGCACACATCTTTTCTTCCGCTCTTTTTTATTCCTGCAGTTATTCCTGCTGCCTTTATACCCTGTACAGCAGTTATGGATTTTCCTTCTAATATTTTCATTATTTCCCCCCCTATAATTATGGATTCATTGCCAAAATATCTAAACCGTCGTTTTCCTCAAGACCAAACATGATATTCATATTCTGTATTGCCTGTCCTGCAGCACCTTTTATAAGGTTATCTATTGCAGATATTGCTATCACTCTATTTGTCCTTTTGTCCACTCTTACTGCGATATCACAGAGGTTTGTTCCCCTTACAAACCTAGTTTCAGGAAGGTCATTTATCACTCTTATAAAATACTCATTTTCATAAAACTTGTTGTAGAGGTCATAAATCTCTTTTTCAGTGGTATCTTTTTTCAACTTTGAGTAAGTCACAGAAAGTATTCCTCTGTTCATAGGGACAAGATGAGGTGTGAATGTCAAAGCTATATTTTCCTCTCCTATCTTAGATAACTCTTGCTCTATCTCTGCTGTATGTCTGTGAGTTGTCACACCATAGGCCTTTATAGATTCATTGCACTCTGTATAGAGGCTTGCTAGTTTAGCAGATCTACCTGCTCCTGATACTCCTGACTTTGCATCTATCACAATAGAATCCGTCTCTATGAGGTCATTATCTAATAGAGGAGCAAGAGCTAATATGCTAGCAGTGGGATAACATCCCGGATTCGCTATTATTTTGCAGTTTTTTATCTCTTCTCTTCTTTTCAGTTCAGGCAGACCATAAACTGCATCTTTTATGAATTCAGGATGTTTATAATCGTCTTTGTACCACTCTTTAAAGGTTTCTTCACTATCTAGCCTAAAGTCAGCACCTAGATCTATAGCTTTTATACCCTTGTCCATAGCGAGCTTTACAAAGGGAGCAGATTTACCGTGAGGAAGAGCCATAAAAAGAACATCTATCTCATCTATCTTAGATTCTACATCCTCTACCCCTATAAGCTTGTCATCTAAAAACTTTTTAAAGTTCCTATAGATTTCGCTGAACTCCTGTCCTACATAGCTATTTGATACCATAAACTTTATCTCTGCATTTTTGTGCATGTTTAGATACCATACAAGCTGTTGTCCGGCATAGCCAGTGGCTCCGATTATTCCTACTCTCACCATTTTACAATTCCTCCCCTTCATATTTATATATAGTGCATAATACTCTTTTAGATGATTTGATTTCAGTACCTCTTTTTCTCTTACCTTAATTTATATTCTGATTATAAAGGTTAGAAAAAAAACCGGTATCCGCCTAAACTTATCTGGCTAATACCGGTGCATCTTTTTAAAAAAAACCAACAGATTTAAACTGTCGGCTTTATCAACTTTTGTATACTCATAGAGAGCCGCTCCTCTCTAATCTTTTCAAAAGAAATTTATGATGTCAATTTAGCCACTTAGAACGATTTATATTGGTTTGTAATCTGCCTCCTCGTCCTGCTTATCCTAAACATCATGTTAATTCCTCCCGGTTTTTTATATCTTTTGTAATTGATAATAACAGAAAACAACCGTGTGTGTCAATAATTTTTTCTCTCTAAATCCTTATTTCAGGCACTTTTTCAACTCTAAGAATAACTAAAATTTAGATACTTTCATTGCCTCTAACTCCTACAGATTCTTTATTTTAAGTGACTGCAATCATTCTCACTACTACTATCTCTATACTTCCAGAATCCTTGTATAAAAGACCCTGTTTTTTTAAAAATTTTATTATACTTCTTTCCTGAACTCATAAAAATATCTTTATAAACAAGTATAATTTATAGAAGAGAATTTTTCTACTCTTCCTAGCATACAAATACATAGGTATGTGACTCTGTAATAAGTCCATTTATCCTTTTATCGTGCTCCTCTGTTGGCACTTCATCCACCATCTGAACATTATATCCTAAAGCCACCTTAGGGATCTCTTTTTCCATACTACTAAAGAATTTATCATAAAATCCTCCTCCATAGCCTATTCTGTAACCGTTTATATCAAACCCCACTCCTGGAACCACTACTAAGTCTATCTCCTCCACAGCAGCTCTTGATTTTTCCTCAGAAGGTTCTAGTATTCCATAGTAACCCTCCTTTAGGTCGTTCATACTCTCTATTTTAAATACTTCCATCTCTTTGTCTTTTGAATTTATTTTGGGAACGCATACATTTTTTCCGTCAGTTATAGCTTTTTCTATTATTTTATGAGTATTTACCTCACTTCCAAAGCTTACAAATATAAAAATGGTTTCTGCATTTTTGTAAAAAATACTTTTTGTAAAATTTTTAAATATATCTTCATCTAGATTTTCTTTTTGGGTTGAACTTAACTGATCTCTTCTCTCTAAAAGGATCTTTCTCATCTCTGTTTTCTTTTTTTTCATAGTTTCCTCCACCCATCTTTAGATTTCATAAAAAAGATTTTCTTATCACTTATTATAGCTTTTTTTTATAAAAAAACAAAACAAAACTTGTCAGACCAATTGCGTACCCCTATATTACTAATATTCCTCTCTCTGTTTCTGTTAATTTTCCACTACCTTATTTTCTACCATTATTAAAATTTATAAAAGAAATTAAACCTTTGGGATAATTAACTCAAGTTGCTACTTGAAAGAAATTCTGACAAATTACTGAATTTATAAGAATATTAGAATCAAAAGATTTTGTCACGAATGGACACTAATAAAAGATAGGGAAATTAACACGAATAAGGATAAAATCTTTTGGCCACAGAGGACGCAGAGAAAAAGCAGGAGTTTCACAGAGTTAAAACCAAAACTATAAATACCTTCTTTTGCGAGAGGTTTTTATCTCTTTTCCCTTGCCATTGATAAAATCAGCGTTAAGAATAACCGCAGTGAAATCCTTAGAAAAAATCGACTGTTTGAGCGTAGCGAGTTTCGAGTTTTTCTTGGATTTTCAAGGTTATTTAGCTGATTTTTCATAGGCTTGAACTTTTGGTTACTTTTCTTTCAAGAGAAAAGTAACGAATCCCGATAAATTCAATACTTTAATTTAATAAAGGTAGCAACTTAGGTTAATTAACTCAAGTTGCTACTTGAAAGAAATTCTGACAAACTACTGAATTTATCTGAATATCAGAATCAAAAGATTTTGTCACGAATGGGCACTAATAAAAGATAGAGAAATTAACACGAATAATAAAAAAACCTTTTGCTCACAGAGGACGCAGAGAAAAAGAGGGAGTTTCACAGAGTAAAAATCAAACTATAGATGCTTTCTTTTGCGAGAGGTTTTTTTATCCCTTTTCCCGTACTATCGATAAAATCAGAATTAAGAATAGTCAAAAATTAAGGAATAACTGTGCACATGTTTTTAATTTAGGCTTATATCATTTTTTGTCTTTTGAATTTTCAAGTCGCAGAGCTTATACAGGAAATAACCTGCACTCAGCCGTCCTACAGAATAAGTTAAGGGAGTTCAAGGAGCGTCAGCGACTATGAAACACCTTATCCAGTGGATGAGCAGGGAACCGAGGACTGTAGCTCACAAAGGCGTTAAAAGAAATATCTACTCACTAGACGTTTGAAAATTCTTGACCTTTTGGTTACTTTTCTGTCAAGAGAAAAGTAACAGTGCTTGTAAATTCAATACTTTAATTTGAAATAAAAGTAGCAACTTAGGTTAATATATTAAAGGAGGGTGACCTAAGTAGAAAAACTACTTTTAGGTCACCCTCTTTTAATATAATCAAAGTAAATGTCAAAAAAGCTCAAAATAAAGATCTTCCCTCTGCTGGTGTCCAAAGGAGACAATATATCGTAAAAATCAGTTATAAGTAAAATATAAAAAAGCACCCCTTATGCCTCCTGTATAGAGGTATAGGGGTGGTTAATGTTTAAATTTTCTATTTTGAGATTCATTAATATCTAGGGCATCATGAGACTTCTATGAAACCTTTTGTTGAGATCCATTTGTAAGCTTCTGTTCTGACAGTTTTTGTGACTCAAGTACTTCTTTAGATAGCTCCTTGGCCATTTTTTTAAACTTTACTATACAGGCTGAACAGTTTGTGACCAATCCCTCTTCAATACATTTTTTGCACATTATCGACACCTCCAAATGGCTCATGCCATTTATCTTAAATTATAAAATTAATATCGGCCATAGACTCTTAGAATAAATTTTCTTTTTATAAAAACAGTTACCTTTATATATTGTTTCTATTAATAGTCCCCTTGGGATATCATAGCGTTTGCAACTTTTTCAAAGCCTGCAATATTTGCACCGGCCACCAGATTGTATCCAAATCCATACTTTTCAGAAGCATTAGCTGCTGTATTGTGGATGTTGATCATGATGTCCATTAGTTTTTTATCTACTTCGTCTTCATTCCAAGAAATCCTCATTGAGTTTTGACACATTTCAAGGGCTGATGTTGCAACTCCTCCAGCATTTGCAGCTTTAGCTGGTCCAACAATGACACTGTTTTCCTGAAGATATGCAATGGCCTCATTGGTAGTTGGCATATTAGATCCCTCTATGATAAATTTAACTCCATTTTTAACTATCTTTTTTGCGTCCTCTATACTGATCTCATTTTGAGTGGCACACGGGATAACGATATCAACTTCTACTCCCCATGGTTTCTCTTTTGGAAAAAATTCCACTCCAAATTTATCTGCATAATCTTTCACTATATCTCTTCCTGAAGATCTCATCTCAAGTATATAGTCGATCTTTTCGTCAGTTATAATACCCTCAGGGTCGTATACATAGCCGTCAGGACCTGAGATCGTCACAACCTTCCCTCCGAGATCTCTTATTTTAAGACATGTTCCCCAGGTTACATTTCCAAATCCCGATAGTGCAACAGTTTTCCCTTCAAAATTTTCTCCCTGATACTTTAGTATCTCATTTGCAAAATAAACTATCCCATATCCTGTAGCTTCAGGACGTACATGAGAGCCTCCATAAGGAATTCCCTTTCCTGTTATGGTTCCGTTTTCAAAAGATCCTCTTATTCTTCTGTACTGTCCATAAAGATAACCTATCTCTTTCCCCCCTACCCCTATATCTCCCGCAGGTATATCTATATCAGGCCCAATATGCCGATATAGTTCAGTCATGAAACTTTGGCAAAACCTCATAATTTCGGTATCTGATTTCCCAAGAGGGCTAAAGTCAGATCCTCCCTTTCCTCCTCCAATTGGGAGTCCAGTAAGAGAATTTTTAAAGATTTGTTCGAAGCCCAAAAATTTAACTGTCCCTAGATTTAAGGAATCATGGAATCTTAGACCGCCCTTATAAGGCCCTATAACTCCACTGAACTGGACACGGTAACCACGGTTAACCTGCAGCTTCCCGTCATCGTCAGTCCACGGAACACGGAACATAATTTGTCTCTCAGGCTCAGTTATCCTTTCCAAGATATTCGCTTTTACCCATTCAGGATGTTTTTTCAAAACAGGATCCAATGTAAAAAATACTTCTTCCACAGCCTGGATAAATTCAGGCTCCCCACTGTTTCTAGTTCTAACACGTTCAATGACTTCTTTGGTATAAGACATACTCACATCTCCTCATATATTTAAAATTTAATTTTCTCTTTTATCTTATGACTTATTTTAAGGTTTTTTCATACCAATTACAATGTGTGACGACATCAAATAATATGTGTCGCAGCACAAAAGAGTTTTCAGGAAGAAATAAAAAATACCAGAGATAATTCTCTGATATTTTTATTATATGAATAGTCCTGCTTCCCATATACCTCGCAAATACTGGTTTAGGAATACAAATTTATTTATAGTAAAACTTTTTTTTGAAAATTACAATGTCTGCTAACACAAAAATGAATGTGTTGCAGCACAATAGACTCTGTGGCTTTATGCATAGTCGAAGCAATTGGAACATAGCATTTTATGATAAACTTATTTGTACCCCCCATACATTCATAATTTCTTTTAAATTATCTGTTTCTTCAACCTATAAACTCTTCTTTTGCACAAATACTTTCAGTTATTCTTTTAAAGTTTTTAATCTCTATGATACCAACTTTAGGCAGATAAAACCATATATAAAATTGGTTTGATTTAGATAAATAGTTCTTTCTATTTCAAGGATTATATTAAGAAAGGTCATTAATTTATTTAACTTAATATCTTCCCACTCTATTCCCAATCCATAGGCCATTTATTTGCCAATACAATTTGAATTTTAAATTAAATTATATTGACATATGTTATCCTGCACAATTTTTTTTGTTATCTAAGAAACTATAATTTAGGATTTGGAACAAAGTGCGGAAAAAATTCTCTAATAAGGAGGTTACTTTTATGTGGTTTTGTTTTGAAGAGTATAGAGAGCTTAAAAATTGAAATTACAAAAAGCATAGCTAGAACTATGCGAAAAAATAGTTATTCAGTTTCAAGTGTTACTTGTAGGAATAAACTCCATATTTCTTATGGCTAAACTCGAATAATTCCATACGAATATTATAGTTTGGACAAATAAGTTTAACCTTTCCATATTGAGCAAATAAACGTTCAGCCCAAGTAGGTAATTTCCTTTTAAAAAGAAACTTCCTTTTGAAAAGAGAGATTGTATCCTTAAGAAAACTATTGATATTTCTAGCGTAAAATCCAAACCTACGGATAGCTTTGAAGTTTTTAGGATGAATATGTAAAACTAACCTAGTCATGAACTCAATGGTAGAAAGGGTAAGAGTAACTTTCTTTTGCGTCTCTGTATCCGTATACCAAAATGTTACATTTTTACCATCATAATAAGTTATTCTGTATTCTGCAATAGCAGTACGCATAAGATATCTACCAATATATTCAATGGATTTTAGGTCTTTTTTAATAGGTTGACCTTTTAAAGCAACATAGAACTCTTTAGAATAGGCGTTAGAAATAGCTTTCATAGCTTTTTTAGAATTAGGATAAAGAGATTTGATGGTCTGAAGTACCAGAAATTTCCAAGAAGGGTTAAAAAATTTAGGTTCAAAATATTCAAGTTTTTTCCAGGTAAGGTCTTCTTTAAATCCACCAAGAGAAATAATGACGTGAAAATGAGTATGAAAAGAAGAGTCTCTACCAAAAGAGTGGATAGTAATAACAAGACCATAGTATTTAATTTTATGTTTTTTAAACCACTCTTTAAAAAGCTGATTGATATGGTTAGAAAGTAGAGTTGGACCATAGCGCTTAGATAAAAAATATTTCCATAGAAAATCAGGAAAAGTAAAAAGTATATGTCGGTGTTTTTTATCGATCATATCTTGAGAAAGTTTAAGAGCCCATTTTTCAGCATAGAGTTTTCCACAAGATGAACAAAATTTAGACTTACATGAAACAGGACGATAATCAAGTTCTCCACAAAGAGGGCATTTAAAAGTAGCTTTAGCATAAGAAAGATCACAGCAAAGTCTAGCGTTATCAATAGATTTTTTAATGAATTCAATATGATCTTTGTGAAAATGTTTAAAGAAATCGTGTTTTTCTTTGAAAAGTTTTTCAGTATTAGATTTGGTAAAAATATCATTAATTTTAATATCCATAGTTCATTATATCAAAAAACCCCCATGAATGGGGGAAGGGGGTTGAGCTAGGCGTAGCCTATTTCTTGTAGATTTATAATATTATAGAACACTTGTATCTTCACGAATATTTGACTGTATTAAAATGTAAAAATTGTTATTGAAACAAGGGTTTAAATTTCTATATAAGCAGCTATAAATTCAATGGGATAACCATCAATAATCTCTCTGATCCATACAGTTTTAATGTCTCAGACAGTACAGTAAGCAGGAGAACAGACGACACTTATATCGGCTATAGGAATCAATCTTGATGGGGTCAAAGAAATTTTGCGGAATATGGGAATGCCAAGTTCTGGCTGAATGAGATGAATGCGGAATAAAAAATATATTCATTGCATCCGTTGATGGATTACCCGGTTTCTAAGAGGCAATTAATACAATATCCCATGACACAAAAATTCAGAGATGTATTGTGCATCGGCTCAGAAATACATTAAGGTTTCTAAATTACAGGGAGATTTGCTCAGGAACTCAAGGATGTTTACAGAGCACATGATGCTGAGGCTGTCTTTAATTCACTGGAAAGATTGAATAAGGAATACCATGAATATTCTCCAGCGTTAAAATCATGATATGCAACTGGAATGAATTGAATCATTTTTTTGACTCCCCACAGGAGATCGGGAAGATAATTTATACCACTAATATCATTGAGAGTAAAACAGTCAATTCAAAAAAGTTAGTCGCTTAAAGTCTATTTTTCCAACGGATAACTCTCTTCAAAAGCTTCTTTATCTTGCTTCTAAAAATATGTTAAAAAAGTGGACTAAAAAATCAGAGGTTGGGAAAAGATCCTCAGAATGTTGGTAGTAATTTAAAAAGGGGTTCCATGTGGAGCCCCAATAAATGGCTAGGAATATAATTTACACGTAATTTGGGAAAGACCCGACTCTGGGATGGAGTGTCACAGATATAGATGAAAGCGGAACTCAAACTGTAGTTACTCTAAGTACAAAAGATGTTTATGATGAACTAAGAGAGGAGATAACTGACAGCGTTGGGATAATAGATATTTTGAGGATACCCAGGACACCTGGGTATACACGAGGCTCTATCGAATGTAGCTGTGGATGATGCAGAATGATGCAGAAACAGCTGTCAGTGAGCCGATCGGAGAGATGTATAGCAGTTTGACTGATGATCATATAAAAACAAATAAAATGTTTACCGAGAAAATCAATTCTATGATGAGCAGCCCTCTTACATTAAGTGGAAAAAGGCAGAGTAATTTTTCACTGTTACTTAAAAATTCCACGGCGGAGCTTTCATCAGATACCTTCACACAAAGTCCTAATTATTCATTTTTAGAGGGAGAGGAAAAATATATCCAGCATTTTGATATACTTGGTACTACCGGAAGTAATGATAAAACAGGGGATGGAATATGATACTCACGCTTCTGGATTCGTTGGGATTACCGAAAAGATAATAGGAGAGAATTCATCACTGGGAGTGTCTTACGATTATTATGATGCAAGAAATGACTATGACGATGGTAGCGATTCTGAAGCAGAAAGTTTTTATCTTGGTATGACACATAAATTATACTTTGGGAAAGACTATATTCTGGCGTCTTATCTGGGGGCGGAGTACTCTTGATGTAACCCGTGAGATAACAACACTGGGTCTGCAGGCAAACTCAGATTATGACAGTTATAGTGTGAGTATCGTGACTGACCTGAGTAAGAATATAAAATTAAGTGAAAGAGTGACTATGGTTCCATCAATCGGTGTGGGCTATTCAAGAATAGAGAGAGAAAGCTTCACAGAAAGCGGAAGTATAGGGCTGGCGGCTCTTGACGTAGAAAAGCAGGGTCTGGACTCAGTAACAAGCAAACTGGGACTTAGGTTTGATGTAGACCTTACTGACAAAATCGTCTGGTGTGTTGGCGGATCGTGGGAACATGAATATGCCGACTTGAATAAAGACCAGGAAGCTTCTTTTGTAGGTGATGTTGATTCAGAGATTTTTGAAATCGAGGGAGTCAATATTGATGAAAACACTTACACTATCTCAACAGGATTCAACTACAACGTAAATGAATCTATGACTTACAGAGTCATATACTCATAACACAGCAGGATGATCTTGGGGAAAATAACATAGATGTAGGTGTCAGCTGGAAATTCTAATAAGATTTTTTCTGAACCATTTGTGAAACAGTTTAATAATTGTTACAGGGAGTTCCTCAGGGGACTCCCTTTTATATTATCCGATTTTAGGACTCTGCCTGACATGGAAATGACACAGAAGAAAGGCATTAATGTATCATCTAATTTTTGAGAGTATACAGGAAGATTTATTATTGACCTTAGAGTGGCTCTAAGGACTATTATACTTTGTATAAATAAACTAAGTTGCTATCTGTATCTAACTTTGGTTAAAGTATTGAATTTATCGGGATTAGTTACTTTTCTCTTGAAAGAAAAGTAACCAAAAGTTCAAGCCCGTGAAAAATCAGCTAAATGCCCTCGGAAATCCAAGATAAATTCGAAACTCACTTCGTTCAGACAGTCGAATTTATCTAAGGATTCCACTTCGGTCATTCTTAACGCTGATTTTGTCAATGGCGAGGGAAAAGGGATAAAAAACCTCTCGCAAAAGAAGTATTTATAGTTTTGCTTTTCACTCTGTGAAACTCCTGCTTTTTCTCTGCGTCCTCTGTGGCCAAAAGCTTTTCTTCTAATTCGTGTTAATTTCCCTATCTTTTATTGGTGTCCATTCGTGACAAAATCTTTTGATTCTGATATTCAAATAAATTTAGTAATTTATTTAGAATTTTTAAGTAGCAACTTGAGTTAAATACAGATACTTTATAAGGAGAAGATTAGGATGAAGAAAAAAATATTGAGCATGATGCTTATAATATCATGCAGTTCTTTTGGTATGGAAGTTACTTTGGAAAAAGCCGTGGATATGGCTTTTAAAAATAACCGTGACCTTAAAAACAGTAAAATAGAGACTGTGCAGCAGGATCTTCTCTACAAGGAAACAGCTAAGGGTGCCCTTCCCACTGTGAGCATAGAGGGGGGATATACAGAGGACAGAAACGACAGTTACGACGACGGGTATTTTGAAAACGGCATAATACTGATCCAGCCCATCTATTCAGGCGGGGAGATATATTACGGTATAGAGGGAGCCAAAAAAAACAGGGAACTTTATAATATAAGCTATGAAAAAGATATGACGGACACCAGACTCGAGGTTATAAAGGAATATATAACTGTACTTCAGCTCCAAAAGACCTTAGAAGTATATGAAACTTCCAATCGTGAAAAGGAGGCGGAACTGAAAAGGCAGAAGGAGTTTTATAATCTCGGGATGATAGACAGAAGTGAGATCTTAAAGGTCGACTCCTCTCTCTATGAGACCAAAAGCGACATAATAAATACAAAAAACAATATTCAAAAAGAAAAAATTATACTGAAAAAATTAATGGGCATATCCCTTGAGGAAGATATTCTGCTAAAGGATATAGATCTTCAGAAGATAAATCCTGAAAAAGTAGATCTTGAAAATGATATGAAAAAAGCAGTAAACGAAAGTCTTCAGTCAAAAAAGCTCAAGCTGAATACTGAGATAACAAAACTTCAAGAGAAGGCTGCTAAAAGTGAATTTTTACCAGAAGTGGACCTAGAGTATGCCTATGAAAGTTCTGATGAAGCCAGTTTTTCGGATTCTGCTAATGCAGGGGACTGGCAGTGGCGTATAGGGGTTAGTTTTGAATGGGAGATATTTAACTTTGGGAGCTCTTCTGATTCTTACCAAAGAGCAAAGCTCGAGACAGAAAAGGCTAATATATCAAGAGATAATGAGCTAGAAGAACTCAGAAAAAATATTAAGTCAGCGTATCTTGAGATACAGACCCTCTATAGTCTCATACATACAAGAAAGAAATCTTATGAAACATCAAAAGAGATCTATGAAATAGACAGAGAAAAATATGCCAACAGATTAATCGATACAGTAGATTATCTTCAGACAGAATCAGACTTGAGAGAAGCCGAGGTCAATTATATCAATGTCCAGATGGACTATTACCAAGCGTATGAAGAATATCTTAATCTTATAAAATAATCGGAGGGTAAAAATGAAAAAAATATTAATTATTATGATTATTATCTTATTAGCAGCCTGTGGCAAATCAGAAGAAAAACCAGTGGAAAACAAAGAGGTTTTAAAAAGTGTAAAAACTATGGAGCTCAAAAAAAGTAAAGTCGAAAATATAAAAAACTATAACGGGGAACTCATTCCATTGAATGAAGTGGCTCATACAACAGATACCGGCGGAGATGTGACAAAGATAAATTATCAAAACGGAGATTTTGTAAAAAAGGGAGAGATTGTTTTAGTTCTTAAAGACAAAGACACCGAGGCTGCTTATCTGGAATCCATGGGGGAGTTTATGAAGGCCCAGTCGGATTATGAGACGAGCAAAACGTCATATGGAAAGTATAAGACACTTTTTGATAAGAAGCTCATATCTGAAGATGCCTTTCTTACTATGAAAAATCAGTTTATCCAGAGTGAAGGAGCCAAGAAAGTAGTACAGTCCCAGTATCTGAAGGCCAAGCAGGATTTTGACGAACTTACGGTCAGGGCCAAAATATCTGGTCTGGTGAGTGACCTTGACATAAAAAAATATCAAAAGACAGCTGCAGATGAAACCCTGTTTACAGTGGTAGATGCCAGCAAGATGGAGGTAGGAGTAGGTGTAGCTGCCTCAGACCTGCAGAATATAAAAAAGGGCAGTACTGCAAAAGTGTACGTAGATGATATAGGGGCAGAAATAACAGGAACAGTAGAAAAGATAAACCCTGCCTCAGACAGCGATACAAAAAAATATGAGGCTAAAATCCTCCTAAATAATAAAGATGGAAAGCTGGTAAAAGGGATGTATTCCAAGGTTGAAGTCAATAGCGGAGAAGTAGAGGGTTTCTTTATACCCAAAGAAGCAATAATGCTGAAAGATATGTATAATTATATCGCAGTTTCGAGAGAAGGGCAGGCAATCATTTATAAGGTTGATCTAGGGATATCGTCTGATGATTCACAGCAGATAGTCTTTGATGATTATCTGCCGGGAGACAAAGTAATAATCCAGGGACAGTACCTTCTGAAGAATAATGACAAAATAAAGGAGGCCTAGACAGATGAGTTTATCAAATTTTTCCATAAAAAAACCGGCTACAACTACCATGATAATGATAGCCATGATATTTTTTGGATACCTGGGACTTAAAAATATGCCTGTGGAAATGATGCCTAGCACATCATACCCAATGGCGAAAATAAGTATAGATTGGGACGGAGCAACTCCTGATGATGTAAATGACATGATAACAAAAAAGATAGAGGATTTTCTGCCAAATATAGACGGGATAACCGAATACAGCTCTACATCTGAGGTAGGGCAGTCAAGTATAGAGGTTAAGTTTGATTACGGAACGGATATAGAGACTAAGATCACTCTGATTCAAAATGAGATCAATCAGATAAGCGGAAAACTTCCCGATGATGCAGACGAACCTGTCATTAGGGAGCAGTCAACATCTGGTATACCTGCAATGGTTTTAATGCTTGTAGGGGGAGATCCCATGGAGATGAGGACCTATGCCAATGCTACAGTTAAACCTTTGATAGAGAGGATAGACGGAGTATCTCAGGTGCTCATAAGAGGGGGACAGGAACAGGAAGTTTTGGTAGAAGTGGACCCTGAAAAACTAGATAACTATAATATGGGTATAGAGGATATAAGTACTATTATATCTGAAGCAAATGTAAATATCCCCGGAGGAACCCTTACAGAAGGGGAGAAAGAATACATAATAAAAGTAGAGGGAGAACTCTCCACTCTAGAGGAAATATCAGATATAGTGTTAAAAAATTCAAATGGAAAACTTCTAAAGTTAAAAGATGTGGCAGATGTAAAGATGTCCATAAAAGACAAAGACAGTATATTTAGAAACAGCGGTAAAGATGCCCTAGCACTGATTGTTACAAAAACCGATAACGGGAATTCAGTAGAGATAGTAAATTCCATAAAAAAAGTGTTGAAAAATCAAGAGGGTTCGATGCCTATAAATACCGAGGTAAAGATGGCCCATGATTCATCCACTACAATACTAAATTCCATTGCCAGCGTAAAAGAGAGTGCCTATACTGGTATAATTCTTGTCTCTATAATACTCTTTATATTTTTAAAAAATATTTCTGTGACAATGATAGTGGCTATGTCCATTCCTACGTCTATAATTTTTACCTTCTTTCTACTAAATTCCATGGGAGTAAGTATCAACATAATA
The DNA here is from genome assembly GCF_963668515.1 of uncultured Ilyobacter sp. Lineage (NCBI taxonomy): Bacteria > Fusobacteriati > Fusobacteriota > Fusobacteriia > Fusobacteriales > Fusobacteriaceae > Ilyobacter > uncultured Ilyobacter sp. The sequence goes on from NZ_OY764866.1 coordinate 569,551, forward strand.
TCTCTAATGGGACTTTCCCTAGGGGTAGGAATGCTTGTAGATGACTCGGTGGTTGTCACAGATAATATATTCAGACGTCTTACAGAGTTTAAAGAGGACAAGGTCACAGCCTCAGAAAAGGGAGCCAGTGAAGTGACATTACCTGTAATAACATCTTCTCTTACAACAATGGCTGTATTTTTACCCATGGTGTTTCAGGAAGGGATAGTGAAAAAGCAGTTTGGGGACATGTCTTATTCTATAAGTTTCTGTCTGACTGCATCTCTCATAGTAGCGGTTATGTTTGTTCCTATGATGTGCAGTAAGATTCTCAAGAAAAATACAAATATAGCCCATGAACGGGCTGTTATGAAATTTATAAAGAAAAAGTATAAAACAATTTTAAAACTTGCCTTAAGAAGAAGATTTTTGGTGGTCACAGGAGCTATACTTCTGTTTGTCGCCTCTATATTCATGTTAAAAACCTTAGGTGCTAGATTTCTACCGACTCAGGATAGTGGGGATTTTGCCGTAATAGCATCCCTTCCATCTGGAGCTGATATAAAAATGGCTGACAGAATAGCAGGAATACTAGAGGAAAAAGCAAAGGATCTAAAATATGCAACCAATTACTCCATCATGGGAGATACAGAAGACGTAGTGCTTAATCTAGATGCAGGTTTAAAAACTACCAGAGAAGAGAGTATGTATGATATCATGAGCGACCTTAGAAAAAAATTCCAGGGGATTCCAGATGTAACTATTACGGTAGTTCCGGATTTTGTGAGAGGGGCCTCTGATATAAATGACCTTGAGTTTAATCTTTATTCAGATAATGAAAAGCAACTTGAAGTAATATCTGACCAACTAAAAGAAAAAATATCGGAAATTTCAGGACTGACAGATATAAGTACTTCTCTCGAAGGTGGTAAGCCTGAGGGCAGGTTTATAATAGACAGAGAAAAGGCAAAATACTATGGTGTCAGTGTGTCAGATATAGCTACAATGATAGGGGCTCAGATAAACGGTAGTGTTCCTATAACTATAAACAGCGACAATGATGAGGTTGATGTCACTGTACAGCTGAAAAAAGAATACAGAGAGTCTAGCAAGCTTCTTTTAGATTCCAGAATAACATTAGATAATGGTAAAAGTGTGAAAATATCTGATGTGGCTGATTATGTGGTAGTAGAAGGCCCCTCAAAGATAGAGAAAAAAGACAAAAAGAGAAAGGTGAGTCTCTATGCCAACCTTGAAAAGGGAGCAGACCTCCAGAGTGCCGAGGCGAGCATTATATCAGAGCTTAATAAAATAGGACTTCCAGACGGAGTTACTTATAGTTCTGGTGGAAACAACGAGGATATGGGGGTTATATTTAAGCAGCTTGCTTCGACTTTTGTTGTGGCAGTTTTTCTCATATATTTCATATTGGTTTGGCAGTTTGAATCCTTTGTGTTTCCGTTTATCATAATATTTTCTATACCGCTATCAACCATGGGTGCTATATTTGGCCTTTATTTCACAGGGAAAAGTCTGGATGCCATGGTCTTTGTTGGGATAATTCTCCTAATAGGTATAGTGGTAAATAATGCCATTGTTCTCATTGATTTTATAAATCAGAGGATAGATGCAGGGGATAATATTTCTAGAGCAGTAATGACTTCTGGAGTCACAAGACTCAGACCGATACTTATGACGACGATGACAACTATCCTCGGGATGGTGCCTCTAGCTATAAGCAACGGCGAAGGATACGAGATGTACAACGGAATGGCCTTTGTGGTTATATTTGGTCTAAGTTTTGCAACTATACTGACCCTGGTGTTAATACCGTCTGTTTATTACATTGTAGAAGATATAAGAGAATATGTTATTGCAGCATGGAAGAAAAAATATCCTGTGCATGCCGAGATAGAAAATGAAATAGTATAAAAATATAAATATTGTATAAAACTCTTCCCCCTTATCTGCTATAATTTATTAAGCAAGATTTAGGGGGGATATTTTTATAGAGTTTAGGGCTGAAAGTGGAATAATGAAAGACAGGGAAAATTTTATGTACTTGATGAGAATAAAGATAAAATAGATGTAAATGCAGTGTTTTTAACGATCTGTGAGGTGAAAGTTTGGAGAAAAAAAGTTTAATAATAGGCGGATTAATAACGATCATTTTAGGGGCTTTTGTTTTTTTTAATAGGAGTCCATTAAAAATAGAACTGCCAAAAGGACGGGAGAGTGTTTTAGTGTGTTTTGGAGACAGCCTGACTGCCGGTATAGGGGCTCCCAGCGGTAAAAGTTATCCTGATTATCTTAAGAATTATCTAGATATAAAAATCATAAATAAGGGGGTTCCAGGTGAAACAGCGTCACAGGGCAGGGAAAGATTTGAAAGGGATGTATTGAGCCTTGATCCAGACATAGTTATAATAGAGTTTGGAGCTAATGATTATTTCAGAAAAATATCTAGTCAAAAGACAAGATCCCACATGGAATATATGGTTGACAGGCTTTTAGACAGGGGAACAGTGGTTTTTATAGCAAAGTTTTTTCCTAAAAAATCCATAGTTTCATTTATAAAGTCAAAGGATAAGAAAGAATACGATAAGATGTATAAAGAACTTTCCTCTAAGGACAATGTTTTTCTTATTGACGATATATGGGGTGAAGCTTGGGGTCGACCAAAGTATATGAATGACACAGTTCATCCAAATGAATACGGCTATAAAATAATGGCTGATAAATATTTGGAAGCTGTCAAAGATCTTTTTGAATACAATAGTCTTTTAAAATAGAAATCAGCTGGAAAATACCCAGCTGATTTTTTTATAAAATATTTTATTTTTTCTTGAACATATGTATTAAGTGTTTCTTTCCAAGGCCTGAAAGCATAGGAACCTTGTAGAGAGAATCCATTAATTTATGATGTTTTTTTTCTTCCATATTTAGGAATCGATAGAATGAAAGGATCTCTCTGTTGATATGAGCATCACTTCCAAAGGTGGCATTTAAATTATATCTTTTTCTCAAATCTTTGGCGGTGAGATTTCTCTTCTTTGAAAGAGAATGGTTATAGGTTTCTAGAGAGTCCACTCTTTCTAACACCTCAGAAAGATAATGTTTATTTTTTAGGAAATTTTTCTGAGCCATCCCGTTTATGTGTGGGACGGAAATATGGCAGCCTCTACCCTCGAGGATGTCTAAGAAATAGAAAACATTCTTTGTGGTTCTGGCCATTCTATAGGGGTGTTTGTTTCCCTCCACCTCCCTTATATAAAATTCTTCGAGGTCTTCGAAGGTTTTGAAATAAACCAGCAGTTCGAAGCCGTCTTCACATCCGAGCTCTATTCCTGGAACTACCTTTACTCCAAGTTCGGCTATTTTTACTGCACCTCTGATCTCATTATGGTCTGTTATGGATATGAGGTGTTTTTTTTCATTCAAAAAGTCTAAAAAAAATTTTGAGGTATTATGTCCGTCTGAGGCAGTTGTATGAAGATGTAGGTCAAGATAAATAGCATCGTCTTTTGGCTTAAAGTCATAAAATTCATTAAAATAGTCTGATAATTTATCAAATTCAATCATAAAGATTACCCCCCTTAGAGAATTGGAGAAAATAGTCTGCTGATGGATTCCTTGAATTTTACCAAGAGTTTCCTGTCATGGTAAATTTCTTTTGTTATAGATGAGCTTTCTGCCAGATCTTCTATAAATGTTGCCTTTAATTTCTTCACTGTGTCAAAATCATATATAAAAGCATTTATTTCAAAATTTTGATAAAAACTTCTATAATCAAAATTTGAGCTTCCCACTGTGGCCACCTCATCGTCTACGATGACTACTTTGCTGTGGAGAAATCCATTTTTATAGGAGTAAAACTTCACTCCCATAGTTATCATCTCCCCTACATAGGAGTGAGTTGCCCAATAGACCATGAGGTGGTCGGGCTTATTGGGGATCATGATCTTTATATTTACCCCAGAAAGTGAAGCTATTTTTAAAGCTTCAAAAATAATATCATCTGGTATAAAATAAGGGGTCTGAATATAGATATATTTTTTTGCCTTTGTTATCATATGAAGAATAGCGTCTCTTATCAAGTGAAATTCGTAATCTGGGGCACTTCCTACAATCTGTATGGAAGAATTCCCAATTTTTTGTTTTTCAGGAAAGTATTTTTTTTCATCATACCTGCTTCGGAATTTTTTTCCAAAACTTAAAAACTTCTGATTTTTTATAAAATCCAAGGATGAAAAAAATTCTTTTTGAAGCTCATTTAAGACTTCGCCGTTCATTTTGATATGTGTGTCCCTCCAGTTTCCAAGGGGCCCTTTCCCGATGTAGTCCTTTCCGATATTAAAGCCTCCGATGTATCCTAACTTAGCATCAACTATACAGATTTTCCTGTGAGTTCTATAGTTGGCCCGTAGGTTTATAAATGGAAAATATGAGGGGAAGAAAACTAGCACATCAATTTTTGAATTTCTGAGTGCTTCAATTTTTTTTAACGGAAGTTTTCTGCACCCCACACCGTCTAATATTAGTTTGACTTCTACACCAGATTTTGCCTTTTCCTTTAAAATAGAAAAGAATTCTTTTCCCAAAGAATCATTGTCAAAGATAAAATATTCCATGTGTATATAAGAGCTTGCTTTTTTTAACTCGTCTTTCATGTCATGAAAAAGTTTTTTCCCATCAGTAAAAATTTCTATACTGTTTGAAAAAGTTAATCTGTTTTTCCCTGTAAGCTCTAAATACTGTATCATCTGTTCCCATTTTTCAAGTTTTTTTGCCTCATTATTTTCAGAAGGAGTGGTATATCTGAAAATATTTCTCATATAGAACTTTTTACTCAGTCTTTTTTTTCTGAAACTTAAACCAAACAGCAGATAAGAAACAAATCCAATATAGGATGTCAGAACAAGAACTGTGATCCAGAACAAGCTATAGACGGGCTTTTTTCTTTCAAAGAAAATTATAACCACTACAAAAAATATATTTATGAAGTAAATATATTTGGCAAAGAAAATCAGATGTTCTAGAACCATAACATTTCACCTCGATCTCTTGTCTTTAATATACTTATACAAAAGTAAAGTTGTTTTCCTCGAGTTATTTTTTTAAAATCATCTAAATAAAATATAAAGGAAATTCATTATAACTTTGTAACTAATAGTTGAAAAACATAAAAGGAGGAGATCACTATGGCTGATAATAATAACATAACAGAACTTGTTAGTGTCAATGAGATAATGCCGGAAAAACTCGTAATTCTTCCCATTGTAACAAGACCTGTTTTTCCTAATATAATGATTCCTATAACATTTTCAGGGGGACAGTTCCTTGAAGCGATAAGAAAAGTGGAGGAAAAAGAAAATAGGTTGATGGGACTGGTATTTACAAAAGAAGTAGACGAAGTCAATCTTTTTAAATCCAAGCTTTATGATGTGGGAACTGTGGTTAAAATCCACAAGATCACCCCTATTTCTCCAAATACAGTGCAGATAATAGTACAGGGGATAAGCAGATTTAAGAAAATAAAAACGGTAGAGGAGACCCCACTTCTCACTTGGAACGTAGAATATAACCAGGAGTCGAGCGGAGCTCCCAATGATGAAGTACGTGCATACATGCTCGCTATCATGACATCTCTAAAAGAGATATTTAAGGTGAATCCTATAATGCAGGAAGAGCTGAAACTTCTCATGTCTCAGGTCTCCTATGACAAGCCTAGCATACTGATGGATCTCATAGCAGCCATGCTAAAAATTGAAAGTAGAGAACTTCAGGAACTTTTGGAAGAATTCAACCTAGAGGAAAGGTGCAGAAAGCTTCTGATTCTTCTGAAAAAAGAGCTAGAAATATCTCAGCTTCAGGAAAAAATTCAGAGGCAGATTGAAGACAAGGTAAGCAAACAGCAGAAAGATTACTTTCTCAGGGAACAGCTAAAACTCATAAAAAAAGAGCTGGGGATGGAAAAAGATGATAAGCAGGCTGAAATAGAGAAATTGGTAGAGAGATTATCAGAGATAGAGCTTTCGGAAGAGGCTAAGAATGTCGTTGAAGAGCAGTTTGAAAAGCTAAAAATGATCGATCAGAGCTCTCCTGAATATCATGTGACCAGGTCTTATATACAGTCTATAATAGAACTTCCTTGGGGAATATATTCTGATGACAGACTGGATGTAAAAAAAGCTAGAACCATATTAGATAAGGACCATTATGGTCTGCAGGATGTAAAAACAAATATACTTGAATTTATAAGTACTATCATGAAAACAGGGAATGTAACCGGTTCTATACTTTGCCTTGTGGGTCCTCCGGGAGTGGGGAAAACCTCTATAGGTAAATCTATAGCCAATACCCTGAACAGAAAATTTTACAGATTTTCTGTAGGAGGGATGAAGGATGAGGCTGAGATAAAGGGACACAGAAGAACTTATATAGGGGCTATGCCAGGTAAGATAATACAGGCCCTAAAAAGAGTGGAAACTTCAAATCCTGTTATAATGCTAGATGAGATTGACAAAATAGGGAATAGTTATCAGGGAGACCCGGCTTCTGCACTTTTAGAAGTGCTGGATCCAGAGCAAAACAGAGACTTTTTAGATCATTATTTAGATGTTAGGTATGATCTTTCCAAGATATTATTTATAACAACTGCAAATACAATGGATACTATACCAAAACCACTTCTTGACCGTATGGAAGTCATTCAGCTTCCTGGATATATAATGGAAGAGAAGTTAGAGATAGCCAAGAGGTTTTTGATCCCGAACCAGATGAAGGAGCACGGTCTCACAAAGCAGGAGGTAAACATCAATAAGGGAGCTATAGAAGATGTGGTGGACAAGTATGCCAGAGAAGCAGGTGTGAGGAATCTGGAAAAAAATATAAGAAAAATTATGAGGAAAACAACTCTTCGTATAGCAGAGGGGGATGTGAATAAAGTAAGCATTACCAAGAAAAACCTTGAAGACTTTTTAGGTCAGCCAATCTTTGTAACAGAGGAACTCTATCAGAGATCTGTGCCTGGAGTCACACTAGGACTGGCATGGACATCTATGGGTGGAGCTACACTGTATATAGAGGCTACAGGTATAAGTAATAAAGAAAAAGGATTCAGACTCACTGGACAGCTGGGAAGTGTCATGAAAGAATCTGCGGAAATAGCTCACTCATATGTCAGATCCTACCTAAACAAGGAGAAAGACTGTTCTGAAGAGGAGAGGAGCTATTTTGACAAAAATACCGTACACCTTCATGTTCCTGCCGGGGCAACTCCTAAAGACGGACCTTCTGCAGGTATAACAATGGCCTTAGCCTTATATTCTCTCGCAAAGGGGAAAGCTGTAAGAAGGGATATGGCTATGACCGGCGAACTGACACTTACGGGGAAGGTATTACCTATAGGGGGAATAAGGGAAAAAACAATCGCTGCAAGAAGAGTTGGTATTTTTAACCTTATAATCCCAAAGGACAATAAGAAGGATTATGAACGTCTTCCAGATTACATAAAAGAGGGAGTTACAGTTCATTTTGTAGATTATTTTGAAGATGTGATCAAAGTGGCATTTGACTAGTATTACCCCTGTCTGAAAAGACAGGGGCTTTTATTTTTCTTTTGTTTTTTTAGGTTGTGCAATGGATATTAATAGGGTATACTAAGCTAAGAAATGATTAATATTTATAAGGAGTAAAATTATGACAAATTTTATAAATAGATTACGTGATGGGGAAAATATTGTATTATGGATAGGAGATATTTTAGGGAAATTGATGGGTTATCCCAGCAAAAGAGATCTGGCTAAACTTATATATGAGGACTTGGATAAGTATTCAAAATTGGAGGTCGCTAACATCAACTCCTTGGCTGAGGTATGCCAGGTGTATCTAGACAGCGTGACGGGAAGTAAATTGAAGCTCCTTAACAGGTTGAGAAACTCTTATTCAAATTCTAAGGCAACCTCTGATCTTCTCTACTTGTTTCCAAAATCTCCTTTTATTAGTGCAGTTGTAACAACAAATTTTGATACTCTTATTGAAAACTCCTACGGATCTGATATTTTTAAAGTAGATGTACAGAATGAATTTGAAATAGAAGCAAACCTACCTAGGCTCTACAAAATAAATGGTGACTTTGAACATATAGATAAGATGCTGGTTACAAAACAGGATTTTAGAAAGTTAAAATTACTGTCACTTTATAATCCGCTTTTTGAAAATCTCAAACGTGAGCTGAAAGGAAAACTTCTTTTATTTATTGGTTATGATCTAGAAGATCCTGATACAAGAGAGATTTTATCTTTTGTATATGATAAATTAGGTGATTCAAAGCCAAACGCCTATTTTGTAACCTCTTCCTCTATTATAAATACAGAAACTATTAATTGGTTGAATTCCAATGAGATAAAGCTGTTAAAGCAGAATGAAATGGAATTTTTAAATGAGCTAAAAAAATATTTGATAGAAAAACAGCATATTTTTGAAACCACTGACACGCCTCAAGAGTTGTCAGTAAAAAAAAAGTACAGGTAACAGCTGATGATGAGAATCCAAGGCTTTTTTCATTGGAGGAAGAATCTAGGAAACCTTTGTTTAAAGAGATCATAATAGGAGAAGATTTTGAAGGTGCTGTAAAAACCTATTTTGAAATGCAATCAGAATTCAATCAAAATTTAAAATTTCCAATATCAAGGTCGAATATTCCAGAATTTAACAGGAAAGAAAAAATAACGACCATAGGAAAAGTTGATATTGTCTGTGGGGATTCTAATCTTTTAAATTTTACCCTGAAGTTTTTAAAATCCAATGGAGTCAATTATTTCGAACTTAAAAATAGAGAATGCAAGATTATATTTGAAGGGAAAGTATCAAAGGATAGCAATAAGGTAATATCCACCGATAGATATTTAGCTTATTCCATATCTGAGAATCTTTCTGTAAAAAGAGCAATAGAGGTTTGTAAGTTTTTTGTGAATCTTTTTTCAGGTGAAAAACTTGAGTTTAATATAGGTTATTTGTCTGCATCTGTTACTTTAGAAAATAAAATAGAAAGATTTAAAGTACAAAAGGTTCTAAACACTCTTGGTAAATATAACTTTATTTGTAATGAGGAAAAAATAACACCCAATGAAAAATTCACTAAAGTATTAAAAAATTCTTATGAGGTGGACCTCATTTACCAGACGATGCTTGAAAAATCTTTAGAGAGTAAAATTAATATTAACATTAAAAAAGGTGAATTTATAGAGGGTGACACTATTAATATTGTGAGAAACTTTAAGACCCATCTCAAAAATTTAAAATTTAATATAACAGAGGAAATTTATGTAGAAGGTGCTATTACGGAAAGTGAACTTATAGATGGCGAACTATCCATTTTTGGGAAAAACTCGAAAATTATTTTTAAAAAAAATCTTGATTTTTTAGGTTAGCTGTGATATTATTCTCATTAAGAAAGATTGAATATTGACTACATAAATAGTAATATATAAATATTATTTATGCAATATATACATTTGAGTGATATTTTACTGGTTTCCGAACTTAATTAAAAAAGTGTTCAGAATTAATAATTTCAGGAGGATGGTTCTTGTGGCAGTTTCTAAATTTTGCTTTTCAAAAGAGTATAGTTTACATGTTGAGCTTATCCAATGTTTGTCAATGGATAAATTCTCAGCCTGCAAAAATGAAACAGCTGTTTATGGGATAACTGTCTACAGAGAAAGCGGTTTATTTAACATGTGCAGAAATATGGGATAGGATTCTTTTGAATTCCTGCCCATTTTTTATATGATTTTCAATTTAGAGGGGGAAATGTTTATGGAAAATAATGACTACAAAGTGCGGCCTTTGACTGAAGTTTATGGAACAAACTGTTTTAATGGGGCTACATTAAAGCAAAGAGTTCCTAAAAGTATTTTTAAAGAGTTTAAAAAAGTACAAAGTGGAGAAAAAGATCTTACGTTAAATGTTGCAGAAGTTATCGCAAATGCCATGAAAGATTGGGCACTAGAGAAGGGAGCGACTCACTTTACTCACTGGTTCCAGCCGCTTACAGGAATTACAGCAGAAAAGCATGACTCTTTTGTTAATCCAGGTCCAGACGGGACGGTAATATTGGAGTTTTCTGGAAAAGAGCTTATAAAAGGAGAACCTGATGCATCTTCATTCCCAAGTGGAGGACTAAGAGCTACTTTTGAAGCTAGAGGTTATACTGCATGGGATACTACATCACCAGCCTTCTTGAGAGAGGATCAGACTGGTATAACTCTTTATATACCTACAGCTTTTGTTTCATACAAGGGACACGCTTTAGATAAAAAAGTACCACTTTTAAGATCTATGGCAGCTGTTGAAAAACAATCTTTAAGAGTTTTAAAAGCTCTTGGAGATACCAAAACTGAGAAAACATATACAACTTTAGGAGTAGAGCAAGAGTATTTCTTAGTAGAGAAAGAATTCTATGAAAAAAGATTGGACCTTATGCATACTGGTAGAACTCTACTAGGTGCTGGTTCTGCAAAAGAGCAGGAACTTACAGGTCACTACTTTGGTACTATAAAAGAAAGAGTAGCTACATTCATGCAGGATCTAGACCTTGAACTATGGAAAATTGGAGTTTCATCTAAGACAAAGCATAATGAAGTTGCACCAAATCAATTTGAGGTAGCATCTGTATTCTCTACAGCAAACGTAGCAACTGACAGTAATCAGCTTACTATGGATATTATCCAAAAGGTAGCAGTTAGACATGGATTGGTAGCTCTTTTACATGAAAAACCTTTTGCAGGAGTAAATGGTTCTGGAAAACATAATAACTGGTCTCTAGCAACTGAAAGTGCAAACTTACTTGAGCCAGGAGATAACCCTAAAGATAACGCTCAGTTCCTTGTATTCTTGAGTTCAGTAGTAGAGGCTGTGGACAGATACGCACCACTTCTAAGACTTTCTGCTGCAAGTGCAAATAATGACCACAGACTAGGAGGACATGAAGCACCTCCAGCAATAATCTCCATTTTCTTAGGTGATGCTCTGTCAAATATTCTAGAGACTATAGCAGGTGGAACCCCAGAAAGCGAAGCTAAAGCTTCAAAGTTAGAAATAGGAGTAGATTCACTTCCAAAATTACCAAAAGACCTTACAGACAGAAACAGAACTTCTCCATTTGCCTTTACAGGAAATAAATTTGAATTTAGAATGGTTGGATCTTCTGCATCTACTTCAGGTCCAAATGTAATCCTAAATACAATTGTTGCAGAAGTACTTTCAGAATATGCTGATATTCTTGAAAAATCAGAAGATAAAAACGAAGCTATAAAGCAAATCATTACAAAAGCATACACTGAGCATGGAAAAGTTGTATTCAACGGAAATGGTTATGGAGAAGAGTGGATAGCAGAGGCTGAAAAGAGAGGTCTTCCAAACTTAAAAGCTACAAGTGACGTATTAAAATATAACTTAGCTCCAGAAACTATAGAAGTATTTGAAAAGCACATGGTTCTATCGGCAGAAGAGTTAGAGTCAAGACACAACATTTACAGTGAAATTTACGTAAATCAAATAGAACTTGAAGCCAAGGTAATCACAAAAATGTCTGAGACAGAAGTTATTCCTGCTGCTAATAAGTACATGAAAGAAATAGCAGAGACGATAAACAGCAGTAAAGAGTTTTTACCTGAAAGCTTGTTGAAAAGTCAAAAAGATCTTGTTGTTTCAGTAGCTGAAAATGTTGATAAGCTTGTAAAAGAGACAAAAGTCTTAGAGACAATAATTTCTAATAAACCAGAAGAATTAGATGCTGAAGTTCAGTATGCAAGAAAAGAGATATTACCAGTTATGGATAAAATAAGAGCTGCGGCAGATACTTTGGAAACTTTATGTTCTAAAGAAGTATGGCCTATGCCAACTTATGAAGAGTTGCTTTATAAGTTGTAATTAAAATCAATGAAAAAACTTCTTCAGATCTTATCTGAAGAAGTTTTTTTACTTTAGAAAAATAAAAGGATTTTTATATGAAAAATGTATGTCTTTATAACATTAAAATATAGGGAGGTATATATGAAAAATATGAAACTTTTTATTACAAGTAACTTTGCTGATCTTTTCATGAAGTTGCTAGGGGCGGTAGTTATTTTTCTAATAGGTAAATTTATTATCAACAAAATTATGGCACTGGTTCATAAGGCAATGTATAAGAGGAAGACTGATCCCATGGTACATTCCTTTGCAGTATCATTCTTAAGATCACTATCTTATGTTATTCTGCTAATAATTACAGCCTCTATAGTGGGAATCCAGATGACCTCGCTTGTAGCAATTTTAGGTGCGGCCACTTTTGCAGTAGGTCTAGCCCTACAGGGGAGTTTATCAAATTTTGCCGGGGGGGTGCTTATCCTTATTTTTAAGCCATTTGAAATAGGTCACTATATAGAAGCAGCGGGATATTCAGGAACTGTTGAAGGGATACAGATATTTTATACAGTTTTGAATACTCCAGACAACAAAAGAATCATAATTCCCAATGGAGAACTTTCCAATAACTCATTGATTAATTATTCTAAAAATGATAAAAGAAGAGTAGATATTAATTTTGGAATTTCCTATGGAGATGATTTTAAAAAAGCTATTTCATTTTTAAATGATATAGCCCAGTCGCACGAAAAAGTTCTAAAAGATGAGCCTATTACTATAAGGGTAAAAGAACTAGGGGATTCTTCAGTAAATATAACCTACAGAGTATGGTGTAAGACTGCAGACTACTGGACAGTATATTTTGATTCGATTGAAAAGGCTAAAGAAGTTTTTGATAGGGAAAAAATAGAAATACCATTTCCTCAAATGGATGTACATTTTAACCCTAAAGACGTACAAAATTAAAAGAGCTGCGAAAGCACATCCCTATCAAGCTAAGCTTTCAATTTAATAAAATTTGTCTTAAACCTTCTTCAGATATTACTTAAAGGAGATTTTTCTTTCTTAAATTGTATAATTAACCCAAGTTGCTACTTAAAAAAAATTATTATAAATTACTGAATTTATCTGAATATTAGAGTCAAAAGATTTTGTCACGAATGGACACTAATAAAAGATAAGGAAATTAACACGAATAAGAATAAAACCTTTTGGCCACATAGGGCACAGAGAAAAAAATAGAGTTTCACAGAATTAAAAGCAAAACTATAAATGTTTTTTTTGCGAGAGGTTTTTATCCCTTTTCCCTTGCCATTGATAAAATCAGCGTTAAGAATAACTGCAGTGAAATCCTTAGAAAAAATCGACTGTTTGAGCGTAGCGAGTTTCGAGTTTTTCTTGGATTTCCGAGGGCATTTAGCTGATTTTTCACGGGCTTGAACTTTTGGTTACTTTTCTTTCAAGAGAAAAGTAACGAATCCTGATAAATTCAATACTTTAATTTAATAAAGGTAGCAACTTAGGTTAATTAATCGCAACAAAAAATGACCCATAGATATTTCCTTGGTATAATCGGTTCTAGTGGTTGTGATGAATTGATTAAAGCAGTTATATGGTCTAAATCACAAGAATCTGACTATGTATGTATAGGGCATTAATAAATGATGAAGATGGAATTCAACAGATAGATGCAGTAAAAAAACATATTGGAAGGGTTGTCACAAAGGCGTTTAAATCTATGGCTTCTTTGGGGGTAGAAGACTCTATGAATCCTCTCTTTGAAGATTATGCCAGCCAATTGTTTGATTTTACTGAGATGAGAAAAGAAATGAAAAATATAACTGGGGAGTCAAAACAACCTGGAAAAATACATGTTAAACAATTTATAGAGAGCAGTCTAGTATTGATTGAAGATTAAAGTATTGCTGGGTATGTTACTTTTCATTGGTGAAAAGTAACCAAATGCTTTTCTTTCAAGAGAAAAGAAAAATTCACTAAAAAATTCAGGAATTTATCATAACTTATATCAAGTAACAACTTGAGTTAATGAGACAGTATAAAAGATAAAAAACAGCTGTAAAAAGATGCTTACAGCTGTTTTTTTAAAGTTTTTTTTTCAAGAAGCGAGATTAGTATTTTTTCAAATTCTTTGTCTTCATTGCCGGTTCTTTTTTTTGGTCCTTTGGTTCTTCCCCCGGCTTTTCTTATTTTCTGGCCCATATGCCTCTGAAACATGAGGGACTCGATGTTGAAAATGGTGTAAAGAAACCCTTTTGGGTGTATCACTCCTGAAGCTTTCTGAAGAAGTATAGAGGCTAGTCCGTAGTCCTGGGTAACTATGATGTCACCCTCTATACAGGTGGTTATTATTTTGTGATCCACAGAATCCATACCCTGCCCCACCTTTATCACAGTGAAATTTCCATATATTTCATGGGCTTCATCCACTACCATAATCAGTTCTATGCCGTGTTTTACAGCCTGATCTTCGCATATTTTCTTTACAGCTTTTGGGCAGGCATCAGCATCTATTATTATTCTCATTTATGTCTCACTTTCGCCGGTATTTTTATCCTGTTCTTCCCCCTTCTTAAATACAATAGTCCTGTAAGGGAAAGGAATCTCTACTCCCTCACTATCAAATCTCTGCTTTATGCTTTTATTCAGGTCACATTTCATTACAAACCCAGATGAACTGTCATTGGACCACACCCAAGCCTTCAGGTTAACGGAAGAGTCTCCGAATCCCACGACTTTTACATTCACAGGGGGGTCCCCTGCATTTATCTCTTCAAAAGTTCTGTTATCTAGAAACGCTGGATGTTTCATAGCTTCTTCTCTTATTATTTGGATGGCCCTGTCTTCGTCAGAGTCATAACTAATACCTATTTCTATGTGATTGCACACCTTATCTTCTATAATATTGGAGTTTTCTATAATTTCATTACTTATAACAGAATTTGGAACTATTATCCTTTTGTTTTCAAATGTTCTTATCATAGTGTGTCTGAGGGTGATATCCTCTATCACTCCAAAGGTTTCTTTACCGATTAGTTTTACCCTGTCTCCTATCCTAAAGGGTTTGAAGATAGCTATAAAGATGCCACTTACAATGTTTGAAAAGGCCTGCTGAGAGGCAAAACCGATAATAATGGCAAGGACACCGGAACCTGCAAAGATTGAAACCACTAAACTTCTGAATGAAGGTATGGTATAGACTGCAAACAGTAGACCGATAAAATAAACTATTCCTGCCAAAAAATGTTTTATAAAAGTAAACTGTGTGGGGTCAAGCTCCCTGAGTCTATGGTTGCGGTCCATTATCTTCCTAGAAAGTTTCACAAAAAATAGAGTCAGCATTACCGCAGCTGAAAATACGAGAGTTCTAACGAGCAAATTTAAAAGTGTTTTTTCATTGAATAATTCCAAAAATGTCTCAAGGACCATTTCTTTATCTCCTTTTGTATAAAAAATATTTTGTTTATGTTTTATATTATGCGTATTCTGTTTCAATGAATTTCAGATTTTTATCATTCACTAAACACCACATATAATAACATTAAAGTGAATAGCAATCAAAATAAATTTAGAATTTTTATGAGTTTTTCAATAAAATCTTGTACATAGAATCACTGGTATTTTGAACAGAGAGGCTGTTTTGGATCTCTCTGTTTTTTATCATAGTGATCAGTTCCCTTATGATTTTAAGCTGGATAATATTATCGTCCTTTGGGGTCAAAATCAAAAATATAAATCTTGATTTTTTTCCATCTGGAGAGTTCCAGTATATACCCTCTTTAGAAAACGCAAAGGTGATAACTGGTTTATCTATAATATCTAGCCTGGCATGGGGCAGAGCTATCCCCTCTTCTATAGAGGTGTTGCTCATGTTTTCTCTGCTGAGCACCTCTGCTTTTATTAGTTCAAGGTCGATTTTTTTATTAAAAGCGATCACAGCGGCTATTTTTTCAATAGCTTCAGTAGGAGTGGATGCATCTAGGTCCTGGATGATCAGTTTTTTAGAGAAAAATTCTTTCAAAGATATATCCTTGAATCTTTTTATTAAGAATGCAAGCCACGGCCCCATGATAATAGATGAAAAAATGGCTCCGAAAACGATAGCTATAAAAATCTCTTTTGAGATCAATCCGTACTCTAGCGCTAAAAGACTTACTACTATATGCATCTCACCCCCTGGGACATGGGCGACACTTATTATGAGTCTGTCATTTCTTGATTTTTTAGAAAAAAAGGATCCAGTCCATGCTCCCAAAAACCTTCCGAAAATTCCGATTGTAGTTATCATGATAGCCAGAAAAATATTGAAGTTTTCAAGGAAATCAATTTTCAAGCCGATATTAACAAAAAATATAGGGGCGAAAACAGCGTAAACTATCTGCTCTATAGAGGTTCTAGATTTTTGGGAAAAATATTTTGACTCCCCTGCTAGGATTCCGGCTATGAAAAATCCAAAAAGTGAGTGTATTCCTATTTTCATAGTTATGATTCCAAAAGCTATTCCCAAAAGTACAACCACACTGAGGGCCTCAGCGGTGGTTTCGATTCTTTGTTTACTTATTTTAAAAAGAAAGGTATTTAAGATCTTCTTTACATGGAACAGGGCTATGTAAACAAAAAGCAAAGTGTAAATTATGATATATGCTATTTTATCTATTTGAAGGCTTTCCTGAGTAAAAACAGATAATATAATTGTAAAGATTATCCATCCGATAACATCGTTTATAGTCAAAGCTGAGACGATGAGGAAGCCGGTATCACTTTTTAAAATATTCAATTCGTGGAGGCCCCTTATTGCCACAGGCATAGCACTAATGGTCATTATTGTAGCTACAAAAAAGGAGAATGTCAGTCTATTTTCAGGGCTGATCAAATACTTGTCAGGTAAAAGTAGTATGGGAAAAACAGAAACTATTATAGGAATCACAATATCGAAAAGGGATATTTTTAGGGCATCTTTTTTTTGTTTCCATACGTTGGAAAAATTGATCTCTAAACCTGTAGTCATCAATAAAAGAAATAAACCAAGCCATCCTACTGTTTCTATCATGTTTTGCTGTATCGCATCTGCTGGAAAAAGTTTTAACTGGAATGCTGGGAACAATTTTCCTAAGATAGTGGGCCCTAGAAATACACCAATGAGGATATCTGCGGTCACAGTAGGTTGCCTTATCTTCTTTAATAAGATTCCAAAGTATTTTGACAAAGACAAGATGATAAAAAGCTGTATAAGAAATAACAGTATATTGTTTTCATTTAGATAGTGCATGGCATCCTCACCCTCTCTCTTATTATTTATAAATTTTTATGATACAGCCCCATATAGATGGTGTAATCCAGTTTCTGCATGGTTATTATCTCTAATATTTATA
This sequence comes from uncultured Ilyobacter sp., assembly GCF_963668515.1. Taxonomy (NCBI): domain Bacteria; kingdom Fusobacteriati; phylum Fusobacteriota; class Fusobacteriia; order Fusobacteriales; family Fusobacteriaceae; genus Ilyobacter; species uncultured Ilyobacter sp. The sequence continues at coordinate 586,833 of NZ_OY764866.1, forward strand.
CAGGTTTTCAAGAGGGTATCCTCTAATTTTATCCTTCGACTCACCTTTGAGCGTTATCCTGTTTTTGGATATTGTGAGAAGTTTTTTAATAAACTTGAGAAAAACATCTATAAAAAAGTTAACTGGATAAAATAAAAGTAATAAAAAGACAATCTTATGGGATTAGAAAATTCAGTAATTTAAGAAAATTACTTATGCTTAGAATTTCCTAACTCCCCATTGTTGACAAAGAGCCTTAAGATATATCGATAATACCCTTGCAAAGGGCGTTGCCAATGTAATAAATGTAATCAATCCCAAACTTTTCATTATAAACGGAGAGATAAATAAATGCAGCGAGATAGTTTTCCCAAGAATAAAGTTGGGAATACAAAAGTCCAGTATGTACACCTCAGCCAAGGATGTGGAATTTAAGTCCAGTTATTTTAATGACTGCGGGGCTTCGCCAGGAGCAGTGGCTACGGTTTTTAGGGGCATTTTTAAGTAGATTAAAATTATGTACTAGAATATAAAGTCAAAAGAGCTTACTACAAATTGGCATCAATAAAAAAATTATTGCGAATATTTGTTCATTCATAACTTTAAACGGCAGCTTAAATTAAATATGCTGAAAATAATGTGAGTTCAAGAATTTAAAAATGGATCCCCCAAGTATAAAATACTCAGAGGCTCCATTTTCTTTTGTCTATATTTTATTCTTACTGTTCATCTTTTTCTTTCCACTTATGATCTAATTCGTCTAGTTTCCTAGCAGCCATATCTCTACCCCCTATACCGAAGGCGATAGCTAGAGCGATTGCAATGGCCCCTATGGTGAATCCGAAGGCCATGTTGATGATCTCATTTGCAATTCCCATCTGTCTAAGTCCCATAGCTCCGACAAATATGATAATAGAAGCTTTTGAAAGAGCCGCAAGACAGTCTTTGCTTTTTATTTCTGATCTTTTGATAATATCAGAAGTAAAGGTGGAGATATATACACCTATGACGATTATCAGTACTCCTAGGAATATTTTTCCTAAAAGGACGGTGAGACTGCTGCTGAGGTCTTTTAGCACGGTGAATTCAAGTATATCTATGGACTGTATAACAGCAAGATAGATGATGGTTATTTTTACAGCTTTTCCTACTAGTTTCGAGCAGGAGTCTTCTTTTACTTTAAGACCGGTCCTCTCTAGGTGTGAATCAAAATGAAGTCCTTTAAGAAGGCTTGTAATTATTCCCTCTATGAGTTTTGCAAAGAAAGTAGCCACAAGAAGAATGATTACAACTCCGGCAATTCTAGGAAGATAACTGAATATTACCTCTATCATCAATACCACAGGTGCTGTTATGTGTTGTAAGCCGATATAACCAAGAGATGCTGTTATAACAGGTATTAAGATTAGAATATATACTATATTTGCTATAATTTTACTTAAATTTCCTTCAAATACCTTTTTCTCGTCTATTTTTAATCGTTCATCTAAATTGAAAGATTCTAAGATTCCGGTGAGGATATCTCTTATCTTATAGGCGATAAACCAACCAAGCACTAGGAAAATTCCGGCTGCAAGGATATTTGGAAGCTGTTCAAGGAGCTTGCTCAGCATATTGGTGACAGGTTCTAAAATTCCGCCTAGTTTTAGTGCCGAAAGGACACCTGGTAAAAATATTAGAAATATAATGAGGTATACAACGTCACCTAAAATTTTTGTTACAGATGTACCCTCTCCCACTTTGAGCTTTTTGTCTAGTTCTATCTTGTCAAAAACTTTTACTGTGAAGAATTTTCCTAACTTTGCAAATATCAGGGTGATAATAAGCAGGAAAACTCCGCCTAGGATATTAGGCATGTACAGGAAGATAGAATTCAGGAAACCTGTGAGAGGTTCCGTAAATTTACCCAATCCCAGTTTCTCGGCTGCGGCAATTATGATGAAAATTACAATTAGATAATAGATGGCCTTTACAATGATACTAAAGAAGACCTGTGATTGTTCTTTCTTATCTTCAGAAATTTTTCCCTGTATAAACTTTGATTTGCTAATAAGAGAACCTACTTTTTTGGCGATAAATGAAGCAATAATGAGACCGACGACAACTATCAGAATTACTCCGACAATTGTAAGTAACTGACTAGATAGAGTAAATTGAAACATATTTTTGAAATCAGACATAATATTTCCTCCTTTTTTACTTGTGGTATTCATAATAAATATATTCTGTAGGAGGGACAATTCCTCTAAAAAACTTACTTTTATTAAAAAAAACAAGATTTTATCCTGGTTTTTAGGCAACGGAATTTTAGGTTTAATTCAGCATAAAAAAACAGGCTATAGAGATTATAGCCTGCGTAACTTGTAACATTTATTTAGAAGTGAACGTGACCGTGCTCTAATTCCTCTTCTGAAGCGTCTCTTACCTCAGTTACTTTAAGGTCAAATGTAAGATTTTTACCTGCGAAAGGGTGGTTTCCGTCTACTAGAACAACGTCATCTTCGATTGATTTTATAACGAATTCCATAAGTCCTTCATCTGTCTCAGCCTGGAAATCTAGCCCCTCATAAATATCTTCAAATTCTGAAAAATCTTCCTTTGACATTTCAGATATAAGTTCTTCATCATATTCACCATATCCCTCTTCAGGAGACACGATTATTTTTGATTGGAACCCTTCAGTTTTTCCTTCTAAGATCTCCTCTATCTTAGGAATGAAATCTCCAATGCCCTGAATATATGCAAAAGGTCCAACCTCTTTTGTGTCTTCTAGTATATTTTCATCTTCGTCAGTAAGAATAAAATCCAAAACTACAACTTTGCTCTCTTCTATTTTCATTAAAACACCCCGCTCTAAAATAATACTCCAAAAGGAGCTTAATTAATGATAACATATAGATGATAGATTTTCACTATAAATTTAAAGGAATTTCCATTTTTATTCATAACTATTATATTAACTAGAAGTATAGAGGGGGACTCACAATGACAGCAGCATTTTTTGATATTGATGGTACCATATACAGAAATTCTCTCCTTATTGAGCATTTTAAGAAACTCATAAAATATGAACTCTTGAATATTCAGATGTATGAGGACAGGATAAAAAACAGTTTTAAGCAGTGGGACGAAAGAACAGGTGACTATGACAAGTATCTCATGGGACTTGCAGATACCTATGTAGAAGCTATAAAGGGAATATCTTTAAAATATAATGACTTTGTGTCAGACCAGGTTATGGACTTAAAGGGAAACAGGGTATATACTTACACGAGAAATATGATCAAATTTCATAAGGAAAAAGGGGATAAGGTGATATTCATATCTGGAAGCCCGGACTTTCTGGTGTCTAGAATGGCTGAAAAATGGGATGCCGATGACTACTGCGGGACAAAATATTTTGCAGAGGATGGCAAATTTTCAGGAGAGATATCTCCTATGTGGGATTCTGAAAATAAGATAAAGGCCATAGATTATTTTAGGGAAAAATATGATCTGAATCTAGATGAGTGTTTTGCCTACGGAGATACCAAAGGTGATCTCAGCATGCTTAAAATAGTTGGGAATCCTAGGGCTGTAAATCCATCTAAGGAATTATTTAAAGAGATCAAATCTGATAAAAGTCTAAAGGAAAAAACCCAGATAATAATCGAAAGAAAGGATATAGTCTACAGAGTATCTGCAGACGTGGAAATTTTGTAAGTCTGGATTATTCCAGACTTTTTTCTTTGCTAGAAGGTTAGTGTTCTTAATTTAATTGACTTCGAATAGGGTATGGGGGTATAATTGATAAAAGAGATAAATAATATAAGCAGGAGGGAAATAATATGAAGAGAATAATAATAGAGGGAATGATGTGTAATCACTGTGTAAATGCTGTGAGCAAGGTTTTAAAGGGTATAGAGGGTATAAGTGAGGTAAGGGTGAGTTTAGAAGAGAAAGAAGCTGTGGTATAAGGTGCGGCATCTGAAGAAGTTCTGAAAGAAACGGTAGAAAAGAGGGATACACTGTGGTATTTGTAGAAGATATAGATGACAGTGAGCCTGAAGATGATAAAAAATCCGAGATTTTTTCAAAGTTTTTTAAGAAAATCAAAGATTCTAAGTAACCTAAGTTGCTAACTTTATTTCAGATTAAAGTATTGAATTTATCGGGATTCGTTACTTTTCTCTTGAAAGAAAAGTAACCAAAAGTTCAAGCCTATGAAAAATCAGCTAAATAACCTTGAAAATCCAAGAAAAACTCGAAACTCGCTACGCTCAAACAGTCGATTTTTTCTAAGGATTTCACTGCAGTTATTCTTAACGCTGATTTTGTCAATGGCAAGGGAAAAGGGATAAAAACCTCTCGCAAAAAAACATTTATAGTTTTGCTTTTAATTCTGTGAAACTCCCTCTTTTTCTCTGCGTCCTCTGTGGCCAAAAGATTTTATCCTTATTCGTGTTAATTTCCCTATCTTTTATTAGTGTTCATTCGTGATAAAATCTTTTGACTTTAATATCGCTCTCCTCCGTGATACTCTCTTCTTTTCTCTGTGACCAAAAGCTTTTGTCCTTATTCGTGTTAATTTCCCTATCTTTTATTAGTGTCTATTCGTGACAAAATCTTTTGACTCTAATATTCAGATAAATTCAGTAATTTATGGGAATTTCTTTCAAGTAGCAACTAGAGTTAAGTATGAAAATTTCCGGGGATAAAAACTCGACTGCTGTAACATAAAAAAAGATAAATAAGATATTTTAGTTTTTTAAAAGAGGTGTTTTTTATGCAAAAAGAAGGAATAATAGTAAAGATAGAAGACAATACAGCCTATGTAAACGTAAAGCCAGCTCACAAAGGCGGGTGCGGAAGCTGTGGAAAATGCAAGGTGAAGAAAGATGAATTTGTTGTAGAGGTTGATCTTCCTGATTTTCCTGTTGATTCTGGAGACAGGGTTTTGCTGGAGATGGAGGATAGCTCTGTGTATTCTGTAGGACTTTTTCTTTACGTTGTGCCTCCGCTTTTTATGATATTAGGATATCTCACAGCACAATTTTTTGGTGCAGGAGAGGAGCTCGGAATATTTATAAGTTTTCTTTTCTTGATAGCTGCCTTTTATTTAATAAGATACTTTGATATGAGCAGAGGAAAAAAACTTATAAAAAATAATATGAAAATAATAAAGAGAATATAAAAGACCGCCTGCGTAAACAGGCGGTCTTTTATATTAAAGGTATTTGATATCACAATTATTACTTTACTTTAAAACCATCTTCTGTTTTTGTTACCAGACCATTTTTCAGAAGACTTCCCATGGCTCTTTTAAAGGCCTTTTTACTCATGCCGAGCATTTTTTCGATTTTTTCCGGTGAACTTTTGTCGTTTAACGGAAAGGTATTTCTGTAGAGTTTCATTTTTTCAATAAGCTTTTCCGCATCTTTGTCCATCTGCTGGTGCAAGAGTGCCCTAGGGCTAAGATCAAGTTTACCATCTTCTCTTACTCTAATCACTCTTAGTTCTAATTCCTGTCCAACTTCATATTCTTCATAGCATTCACTTTTTGGAATAAGTCCGAAATATCTGTCGTCTACCGCAACAAAAACCCCTATATCTTTTTGAATTCTGTAGACTGTAGCTGAAACAAGGTCATTTGCCTTGTAGTCGCTGCAGGGCATAAGGAATTTATAAATCTGCATAGTAGCAGAAAGTCTTCCTTTTTTGTCTTCGTATAGACCCACGAGATACTTATTTCCTAATTTTAATTTTCCCTCTTCCTGACCTCTAGGAAGTAGGATATCTTTATTGAGACCCCAGTCTAAAAAAGCTCCTATTTCAGTTATGTCTACAACTTCTAGTTTTGAAAGTGCTCCCACAACTGCATAGGTTTTTCTAAGTGTGGCTATAAGCCTGTCCTCAGAATCGCGGTAGATAAATACATCTAGGTAGTCTCCAGGCTCTACCTCTATATTCTCAATCTCATTATTAGGTAAAAGGATATTATCTTTAGGATTGTCTGTCTCAGCGTCCATATAAGCACCGATACTTGCAATGTTGTTTACTCTCATCTTTTGTCTTTTTCCTATTTTTATCATATTACACTCCTTTGAATAACAAATACCCTGTATTATACAATTATTTAGTAAAAATTACAATGTAAAACTTATTGTGAATATTCATCTACTTTTTTATAAGGGTTCTAAAAAACTCTTTCTAATATACAGAATAAAAAAAATAGATTATAATAGATTATAGCACAGATTTTTTTAATAACAATTTTCAAAAGGAGATAGCTTATGGATAAAATAGCTGTCATATCAGATATTCACGGAAACATACCTGCTCTGGAAGCTGTTTTAAAAGATATAGGAGATAAAAAAATATCTAGGATATTTTGTCTTGGGGATCTTGCAGGAAAAGGTCCGGGTTCTTGTGAGGCAGTTGACATTATAAGGAAAAAATGTGAGATAGTGGTCAAGGGTAACTGGGAATATTTTATATCAGAACAGGAAGATAATAAATTTGAAGAGGTACTGTGGCACAGGGGTATACTGGGAAAAGAAAGGTTAGAATATTTAAAGGATCTCCCCCTATACCATGAGTTTTACATGAGTGGTAAATTAGTCAGAATATGTCACGCCTCACCTAGGGATGTCCTTAAAAGGGTCCACGCCTCAGCAAGTTATGATGAAAAAAAAGAACTTTTTAAAGCTCCAGAAGACTCTGAAGTTGATTCAGATGTGATAATATACGGGGATATTCACGGAGCTTATTCCCAGTGTTTTGACCAAAAGATGATATTCAATGTGGGAAGTGTCGGAAATCCTCTTGAACTGACGCTGGCCTCATACGGAATCATAGAGGGAGGGTATAAAAGTCTGAAGGAGGGAACTTTTTCCATGTCTATTGTTAGAGTACCCTATGATATAGAGCTAGCTGTCCAGTATGCCATCGATAAGAAAATACCGGACCTGGAGTTGTATATAAATGAACTGAGGACAGGGGTGTATAGGGGCAAAAAAAAATAAAAAGAGTTTATACCTGCTAAAAGGTATAGACTCTTTTTGTTTAGGGTAATCTTATAAAAGTATCATGCCGGTCATAGCCGAAAGAAAAATAACATAAACCGGATTTGTCTTATATTTTCTGAGGATAATAAAGGCCAATATTGAAATGAGTATAGGGATGATACTGACCTTATGTTTGATAAAATATGTGTCTTTGGCAATGGTATACCCTGCGTAACCTATCAAGCCGACGGTGATAGGTTTTATACCGAAAAAGAAAGCATCTTTATAGACATTCCCCTTTAGCTTTATAAGGATGGCAGAAAGTATTAGGATTATAATTATAGATGGGGTAATTACCCCTGCAGTGGCGACCACTCCTCCCCAAAAACCACAGAGTTTATTTCCTACATACGTAGCGGAGTTTACCCCTATAGCACCAGGAGTTATCTGGGCTACTGATACAAGATCTAGAAATTCTGGTATAGTCATCCAGTTTCTTCTTAAAAGTTCCTGCTGGATAAGTGGGAGCATAGCCAGCCCTCCCCCAAAGGTAAAAAGACCGATTTTAAAAAATGTGAAAAACAGAGTGAAGTAGATCATTTTTTATCACCACCAAGGTATTTTATAGTAAACTTAGGAAAAAACCTGTATAGCATAATACCCGTTACAGAGCCAAAAATAATCAGATTAATGGGAGATAAAATAGAAAATATAAGCGCTGTTAGTGTTATGATGAGAAGTGTTATTCCAACTATGTTATTGGCCCCAGACCGGAAAAGTCTGAGAAGTGAATTTGCCATGAGAGCCAATAAACCTGCCCTGACTCCTGTGAGGAATTTTTGCACCAGGGCCGTGTCGAAACTTTTAGAAAAAAAAGTTACTATTATGGATATGACAAATAAAGAGGGTAAAACTACCGCAGTTGAGGCCACTAGGGCACCTTTTATCCCTCCAGATTTTCTTCCCACAAATGTAGCGGTGTTTATGGCTATGACTCCTGGGGTCATCTGGGCTATGGCTATTATTTCTAAAAGTTCATCTTCATCTATCCATTTTTTATTTGTAATGATCTCTTTTTCGATAAGGGGAATCATGGCGTATCCTCCCCCAAAAGTAACCGCCCCTATTTTGAAAAATGACCAGAAAATTTCCCATAGAATCATAAAGTCTCCTTGCAAAAGCTTTGATTTTTAAAAACATTATATCTAAAAAACAGTTAAAATTCCACCATTGATTTTTTATTATGCCGCAATAGAAAAAACCCGGAGACTTACTCCGGGAAAACTTCACAGACTTTGTTCCTGAATTTTTCATACAGTGAAAGTGGTTCTAGTATTTCAGAATTATTCTCAAAAATCTTTAAAAGTTCTTGATAATACCATCTTTGTTTTTCTTTAGGAGCATTAAATCTTTTCCATACATGGTTTCCTGTCTGCTTGTAGTCGGCACTGATACATGAGATATTGTGAAACTTATCTGCACAGGCTACTATTATCTCTTCTGAAGTGGCATCTTTTTTAAAAAGTCAATCTCCCCCTGTTTTCTCGTCTCCCATGGAAGATTTTTATCTTTATCTGAAAGATGAAGGACTATTGTTGCCACTTTTTTACCAAATTTTGTATTGATATCTTCATAGGTGATATGAGAGTCCTCTATAGTGTCATGGAGAAGGGCTGAGAGAATAAGGTGTTCTGGGCACCCCTCTTCTCTTAAAAGCATGGAAACCATAACAGGGTGGACAATATAGGGGGTTGTTGTCCCTTTTCGGCATTGATTTTTGTGGGCCTTTGTAGCCAGTGTTAATGCTCTTTGGAAAATATCGACTTTATTCCACTGGGATTCGGTGCTTATCTCTAAATATTTTTTCTGACTAATGATATGCGGATCAAGGTTTGTGAATTCATCGGCATAGTCCTCAGGAAGTATCCATACTATTTTTTTGGAAATATCTAAAAAATCATCTCGAAGTTCCTTGGTATCATTGAGACAGTCTTTGTTTCTGGACATATTAAATATAAAAATAATATCAGGTTTGAAGTTTAGGGTGCTTATAAAATGAATAGGATTTAGAAGGTTATACTCTTTATTTTGAGGTTCAATAGAGTTGATGTATTTTTTAAATTCAACTCTGGAAGTTGCTGAAAAGATTTCCATATTTTCGATTTTCTCTGTTGCTAGTATGAGGTGGTAGCTCGTGTCAAAGGATTGATACTGAGATAATGTGTTTAAACATTTGTTTATAAAAGTTTTTATTTTATGATTGGAGGTTGTACCCCCTGTATTCATAATAATTAAGGGATTTTTAAAATTGCCGGTTCTGAACCTAGATATCTGTTCTTTTATTTTTTTTTCAAAGTCTTTTAATTCCTCTTGGGAAATTATATTTCTTTCCAAGTTGTTTCCCCCCTATAATCTATTAGATATTAAGAAAATACATTAATAAAGTTATAGTATAATTTAATCTTTAAGACAAGTTAAAAAAAGTTAATTTTAAATTAATAAAAATGTAATCATTATGTAAAAAAAAACTCCCCGTAAATTTACAGGGAGAACTTTAGAGAAATTATATAGGTGATTAAATTTTATTTGCTCATTTTTTTTGATTTTTCTGCACAGGCTTCTACTGCTTTTATTACAGCCTTTCTGAACCCCTCTTCTTCTAGAACTTTTACAGCCTCTATAGTTGTCCCTCCTGGAGAGCACACTGCATCTTTAAGGACCCCAGGATGTTTTCCTGTTTCTAATACCATCTTTGCCGATCCGAGGACACTCTGAGCCGCAAACTTATATGCCTTGTCCCTAGGCATCCCCTGAAGTACAGCTCCGTCAGCTAAGGCTTCTATAAACATAAACACATAGGCCGGGGAAGAACCGCTGACACCTATCACACTGTCGATAAGGTATTCTGATAAAATTTCAGATTTTCCGAAGCTTCCAAATATAATTTTGATTTCTTCCAATTCCTCTATACTCACCATGCCGTTAGGAGAGATAGAGGTCATCCCCTCTCCTACAAGGGCCGGGGTGTTTGGCATAGTCCTTATGATTCTTTTATCAGACCCGATGATATTTTCCACTGAAGCTATGGTAACTCCTGCGGCTATTGTTACTACAGTTTTTGTGCTGTCTACAAGTTCTTTTATATCTTCAAGAACTGCAGGATATATATTTGGTTTTACAGCGATTATAAATATATCACTGTTTTTTACTACCTCTTTTCCGTCGGTAGTAGTGTTCACACCGTATTTTTCAGAAAGTTCATCTAGTCTGGTTTTGCTTAGCTCAGATACCCAGATATTGTCACTTTTTAAAATACCAGAAGAGAGGATACCCCCTAATATAGCTTCTCCCATATTTCCGCAGCCTATAAATCCTATTTTTTTATTCAATGTAAATTCCCCCCTATAATTTAAAATAAATCTATCTGAAGTTTTTCATAAACAACTCAGATGAGATAAAAAATCTATATATTTTTAGATTATATACTATTTAGGAATAAAATAAAACATCAGTATTAAAAATTAGGTTAAGCTGCTATTTATAATTAAAATTAGATTACTGAATTTCTCTGAAATTTTGTTACTTTTCCTTGATGAAAGCACCCCAAGGGCATTTCCTCCCTTCGGTCAGGACATAACCAAAAATCAAGACCTGTGAAAAATAAGCTAAATAACCTTGAAAATCCAACAGAAGTAATGAAACTCAGAAATGAATTTTCTGAGAACCAGAAAATATACTCGTATAACTCGTTATTTTTTGGCTACTCGCTACGTTCAAACATTGTATTTTCTTTATGCAAAATTGATTATATTTCTTAACGCTTATCCTGCAAATAGGCACTTTAAGAGATTTTAAAGAGTTTAAAAGCTTTTAAAAGATTTAATTTCGCTTTGACCCCGTAATTCTTGGAAACAATAAATTTAACAGTTTTCCCATGGATGGGTAGATCAGCAAGAGTAATATTTCTCCATTCGTGGATATGAAGCTTCGAAGATCTGTACTCACATTGATCTCTTTTATCAATTCTTTTAAAAAAGAGAGTTGAATTATTCTGAGTTTGCTCCGTGCGAATAAAATTACCCCCTTCTAATCCAAGTAAATTAGTGGTATCATTTTATGAATACAAAACCTCCATCGTAAGTCTCTAGACAATTCTTATGAGATCAGATTTTATATGCTTTTTTAATTTACCCCCCCCATTAATATTATAGAGCCAAACCTTTTGTTTGAAAAAATGAAAAGACCCTTTATCAGTCCTAAAGGGTCTAAAAATAATAAATATATTTGTTGGGGGTTATTTTATTGATGCTTATTCTGGCAGTTATTAATTATATTAATCTTCTTTTTTAAATCTTGAAAATGCCTTTTCAAAAGAATCCTGCATCGACTTCCAAGAATCCTCTACCCCATCTTTGATATCATCCCAAGCTTCTTCACTAGAATTTTGAACCTCTGAAAGTTTTTCTTTTGCTTTATCATATTCACCACGAAGAGTTGACAGATATTCTTTTTGTTTAGACTTTATATCCGGCTTATCTTTTTCCATTTCTGCCTCTAACCTTTCGATTTTAGCACTCCATTCATGTATTTGAGCCTTAATTTCATGTACGAATTCATTTTTCTTACTCATAAAATAATTCCCTCCTAAATTTCCCAAATATAGATATTTGGTTATTCTATATCTATATTAATAGTTTCTGATTTCTCTTCAACGAAAAACATAGATAAAATTTTATTGCCCTTATTTCTTTTAAACATAATTATGGAGTTTCCTCTATTTTTTTAAAAAATAATCTTTAAAAAAGCATGAAAAGCCGTATTTGGACAAAAAGTTATTATTTTGAAGTCAGACTCATAGAAACTATTTGATATTTTCAAAATAATAGCCGATAATTAATTGAGAAGTGTTTGTTATTGTAATTATAATTTGAGCTTTACAGGTTGAAGATTTTCATAAAAGAATAAAAAGGAGGTAGAGGGCTAGATGACAAAGAAAAATTACTCAGATAATAATTTTGATATTTGTGAAAATGGGAAAAAGGGTATTCTTATGGTTCACTTTGGCACAGTAAAAAATGACGTCAGAAAAAATACTTTAGGCTTCCTAAATAAAAATATAGCTGAAAAGTTTCAAGAGTTTCAGGTAAGAGAAGCCTATACTTCTAGAATGATAATAAAAAGAATATATACAAAATATGAAGTTAGAAAAAATACCCCAAAAGAAGCTCTTAGGATGATGGCGCAAGATGGATTTACCCATGTGATAGTCCAGGCTAGCCATGTCATAAATGGCCTAGAGGGAGAGTATCTGAGGGACGAGATCAGATATTTTAAAGATGAATTTCAGGAGATAAGAATGGGAGACCCACTTCTGACTCTGGCAGAGGACTATATACAGATAGCCGATATTTTTAAGAAGGAGTTTGAAAATATAGGGGGGGCAGTTGTTTTGGCAGGACATGGAACGAGACATCACTCTAACTCTGCCTATGGTATGCTACAGACAGTTTTTAATATAAGAGAGATGGAGGAATTCTATATAGGTACTATAGAGGGATATCCCACCTTAGAGGATCTGATTCCTCGGCTGAAAAAAAACGGGGTAAAAAAGGTGACCCTTGTTCCTTTCATGATAGTGGCTGGAAACCATGCCACAGAGGATATAAACAGAGAGTGGTGTGAGACTCTTGAGAAGGAGGGATTCTCTGTGGAAGTAATCATGAGGGGAATGGGAGAGATGCCTGAGATACATGAGATATTTGCCGGACATATCAAAAGGGCTATGAATTCTAAAGGAGAAAATCTGAAAGATAAAAAGAATGAGATACTGAAGAGTATATAAAATCATGAACCTGGCTGGGGATAATACTGTAAATAGCCATAGTGTTGTGGTATAATATGCAAAAGCTCTATAGGAAGTGGTGTTTGAAATGGAAAAAAGAAGGTTTAGAGTATGGCTGCTCTCTGGGGTGGTTATATTCTCAGTAACTCTTTTGGTATATGCCGGGATGGGGTATATCAACATCCCTGTAAAAGATGTTTTTGAAATATTGTTTAATCTAAATCCTGAAAAAGTTGGTATGACAGAATGGATTATAGTTAGGGAGGTGAGACTCCCACGGATAGCGGTGTCTATGATTGCTGGAGCGGCACTTAGTCTGAGCGGTCTTGTATTTCAAGGAGTGCTATTGAATCCCCTGGCA